>CAZUIL010000001.1:0-90646 GCA_964620175.1 uncultured Candidatus Saccharibacteria bacterium
CCTCACCAAACTCAACGCTGACGGCTCCTACGCCTGGACTAAAACCTGGGGCGGTACGGGAAATGAATGGCTGTACGATCATAACTTCACAATTAATAGCACCGGCGAGATCGCTGTAGGCACTAATGTCTCGAGCGCTTCAGTTGACTTTGACCCAGGTGACGGTGAGGCCATTGTTGAAGCTGACAGTGACGCGATCGCAGTTTCCATCTTAGACAGTGATGGCAACTTTAAAAATGCCATGGTGTGGGATGGAGATAACTATGAAGAACTAAACTCATTAGTGTTAGACAGCAATAACAATCTGTACGTGCTTGGTGCGACATGCAGCGCCAACTTGGATCTCAATCCATATGCCAGTGAAGATGTAAGAACGCTCAGCGGTAATGGCGATATGTTCCTCACCAAACTCACTGCCACTCACTACCAACACAGCATACTAAGTAGTGGAGTAAAGGTCACCCAGGTTTCCACGGGCTCAGACGCCAGCAAGGACGATGAAGGCATTGAGCGGGGCAGCAACGTACCACTCCGCCTGTCCACTGACACTGGCATACCACTGGCTGACTTCACGGCAGACATGACGACTGATAGAGACTGGTCTGGTATTACCGGGTCTAGTGACACTACCAGCTACCAGTCTGTAGTGTCTGGCCTGTCTACTGCTCCAGGAGTCACTGGTACCCACAGTCTCTACGTGCCAAAGAAAGACACTGACACTGCAGTCCACATTTGTCCTGATGCCCAGACCCTCGAACAAGTCACCACTGACTGCAGTAATGGACAAACCTACACTGAGGCTGATGACAATGTATCGATAGTAGACGTCAATGGAACCAGCTACTGGTTAGTCAGTGGACTAAGCGGCACTGGTGGGGTGAGTGTTAGTGGAGGACTTGCTGATACGGGGACGAACACCCCGATACTCATCACCATAGCCGTGTTAATTATCGCCAGTGGTGGGGTAGGGGTGGTTGTGGCCAGGAGACAGGTGTAGCTTCTCCCAATTTCCCCTAAGTGTATGGTTGAATTTATGCAAAAAATAGTGTAAGGTTTATGGGTTATGCAATCTGTGGTACGGAAAATTGAGGACAAATACAAAAAAGCGGCAGTCGTAGACGTGCGGTCTGGCGACACTGTTCGTGTGCACCAAAAAATCCGCGAAGGCAGCAAGGAGCGTGTCCAGGTATTTGAAGGCCTCGTAATCCGGACCGGCCGGAAAGGAAGCCACACCGCTACCATTACTGTACGGCGCATCGCAAGCGGCGTTGGCGTTGAGAAGACATATTTGCTGCACTCCCCACTTATCCTGAAGATTGAAGTTACTAAGCGCAGTAAAGTGCGCCGCAACTACCTGAGCTACATGCGGGGATTGACCGGCAAATCGGCCCGTCTGACAGGCATTGGCTTCGATAAGGAGGCAGTGAACGCAGTCCGCGACGAGAAGGCTGAGGCTGAAGAAGCTAAATTGCAGGAAGCCGCGGAAGCGGCGCATGAAGCAGAGGCCGCCGAAGACACCGAAGCAACCAAGGCAGATGATAAAAAGCAGGCGGAGGAACAACCGTCCGAGAAGTAGCCAACCGCCCGCCAGGGCGGTTTTTAATATGCCATGCTAAATTTGCTAGTATACGTCTATGGCACTGATTGGCATTGACGAAGTGGGGCGGGGAAGCTGGGCCGGCCCGCTGCTGGTGGTAGCCGCTCTGCCGGTTGGTCTTCTCCCCAATGGCTTGACTGACTCAAAGAAGCTCCGGCGCGCCAAGCGGGAGCAGCTTGCTATGCAGCTTGCAAATGTTTGTAAGTTTGGGGAGGGATGGGTATGGCCGGATGAAATTGACAGCCTTGGCCTTGGGCAGGCAATGCGCACTGGCGTCAGTCGGGCGCTCGCCCAGCTTAATGCTTTAGCCAGCGATGAAGTGATAATTGACGGGCCGGTTAACTACTGCGCACCAGACCAGTTCCCGCTTGCCAAGGCGGTGATTCGTGCAGACTATCTGCATCCTGTAGTGAGTGCCGCAAGCGTGTATGCCAAGGTGAAGCGTGACGCTTACATGGCAGCCGCACATCGCCGCTTACCCTCGTACGGTTTTGATAAACATGTCGGTTACGGGACAGCTTATCATCGCCGCCAGCTTACTGCGTTTGGGCCCAGCAAGTTGCACCGGCAATCGTTTCGGCCTGTCCGTCAGGCGATGGAAGCACGGATAGCGTTATGAACTCCGGCAGGCAGGCCGAGGACGCTGCAGCCATCTACCTTGAGAACAAGGGATATGAAGTGATTGAACGAAATTGGAAATTGCCGCAGTGTGAAATAGATATTGTTGCCCGCAAAGGAGGTTGTATCTACTTTGTTGAGGTCAAATATAGGAGAACGGCTACTGCCGGTACAGGGGTTGAGTACATTACCAGGGACAAGCTGCGCCAGATGCGCTTCGCAGCTGAGCATTGGGTGGGCTATCACGAATGGCATGGTGACTACGCCCTTTCTGCCCTGGAGGTATCCGGACCCGGTTTTTCCGTTACCCAGCATGTGCCGTCTATTGTCTAGAGCTAAAGTATTGCTTAAGGTCCGAAGCGTCGCGCCGTCGCCAATCGGCTTGCCACTCGACCGTCTCGATCCCCTGCCGTATAGAGCGCTCTAGCGATGGCGTCGTGACGCCCTGGAAAAACTTGCGGTATTCCTTTAAAAACTCCAGATCGCTGAACGGCCGGGCGGCGTAAAGCGGATAGCGCGAATATGACATATCGGAGCTCAGGTTTTCGCTCAGCCAGTCCCAGTTATCCTTCAGCCATTGCCATGTCAGCAACTTGCTGTGCCGGTTCATAAAACTGTATGCGATCCAGTATCCGGCGTCCTGCAACCGCACCGTATCTGTTGTAATGAGGGCAAGGGCCCGTTTTGCCAATTTTGGTTGCTTAAAGCCGGTAAGCGCAGCGGCGATGGTTGTCCTTTCTTCGCTGTTTGTGGTTGCGTTATGCATCGCCAACAGTTTGTTGAATTCGTCCTCACTGCCATGCCTGACCGCTGTGCCGTATACGACGCCTCTCAAGTCAGGCTCCACATCTTCCGGCCGCTTCATGTCCTTGAATTGGCGCAAGGCTTCATCTACCACTGACGTATCCTCGCCAATCGATGCCAGGCCAAGTACGGTTGGGCGAAGCAACCTGTCAAAATGCGGCTCCTTTACCTTAGTTTTCCACCCCAGGCGTTCTACCTGCCTGCTGGCGAGCTTTCTTATATACGGCTTCATGGCGTTACGCAGTTGTTCGTCATCCATGACCGCCCGTACGGCGTGCAGGTTACCGGCAATGACTTCCCACACGGCGGCATTGTCTTCGTCCGTGTAATTTTCCATCAGGGCGAATGCCTCTACGGTGTTGGTGTAACCTGCCTTAGACGCCTCGAAGCTGTCGCTCAGTAACCTTAACCGGTCAAGCGGCGGCAGCGTGCCGTCACGGACTTGGCGTCCGAGTTGCTGCCGGTGGCTTGGGCTGTAAATGACCCGGTAAAAGCCGCTTTGCGACTTGTTGAGCAGCAGCGCATCAGTGCCTTTGGATTGTACAGTCATTGTTTCTTGGTCGAGTGTTCCTGGCAAATCGTTGCGGTTTGCCAGTAATGGGATAGGCCATAGGGCTTGCGTAGCAGTTTTGCGTGCGCCGGGGTTAAGGTAGAATCGCTGTTGGCTGAGTGCCACGGTATCCTTGGTCGTCGCTGTCTCAACAATTGGGAATCCGCTTTGCCCTGTCCAGGTCTGCATAAAGGCCATGACAGGTTTTTGCGAGACCTCTTCAAGCGCCGACCACAAATCAACCGTGTCGGTGTTGCCGTAGGCGTGTTTTTCGAGATAGTGCCGCAACCCGTCCTTAAAATCCCCGGCACCCAAGTAATCATGGAGCATATGGATGACGCTTGCCCCTTTTGAATAGCTGATGGTATCAAAAATAGTCCTTATCTCGTCCGGGTGCTTCACTGGAACTTCTACCGGGTGGGTGTGCTCTAAGGCATCAAGCTTAAATGCCGGCAACTGCTCATCGACGATGAACTGCGTCCACATATTCCACTCCGGAAAAATGTGATCGACGGCTAAAAATTCAATCCAGCTGGCGAACCCTTCATTGAGCCACAAATCTGTCCACCATCTCATGGTTACCAGGTTGCCAAACCATTGGTGTGCAAGCTCGTGTGCTATGACCATCGCGACGTACTGCTTTACATGGAGGCTGGTGTTTTTAGGATCAACGATCAGGCATTGCTCCCTGAAGGTAATGCATCCCCAGTTTTCCATGGCGCCGGCGGCAAAGTCAGGAAGGGCAATGAGATCACATTTGGGCAAGGGATATTTGATGCCAAAGTAATCATCATAAAACTCCAGGCACCGGACGGCAAAGTCGAGTGCAAAATCGGTGTGCTTGACGTTTTCTGGCGTGGCATAGGTGCGGATTACCACCCCGCCTTTCGTCTTTGCCTCTTTGTACTGCAATTGACCGACAGCGAATGCCAGCAGGTACGTTGACATGAGGGGGGTAGTTTCAAAAGTGGTGGTGACGGTTCCCTTGCCGCGAGTTTGCGTCTTTACAGGGGTATTGCTGAGCACTGTTTCGTTTGGCGCCGTATGAAGGGTGAGATCGAAAGTGGCCTTGGCCTCCGGTTCGTCAATGCAGGGAAATGCCTCGCGGGCGTGGTGGCTCTCGAATTGGGTCGACAGGATCTTTTCCTCTTTGCCGTTCAGCTTAAAAAACGACGGGTAAATACCGCTCATCGGACGGGTGATCTTGCCGGAAAACGTTAGGACAAGCGTGTAGCTGCCCGGATATGCCATTTCCTTGGCATGCAGCCGCACCTCATTGAATGAGGCATGGGTGTTTATGCGTTGCACCGGAACTTCCTGGTCGCCACTTTTATCGTGCCGGGTTATCGTGGCACTGGTAATCTTCAAGTCCTTTTGGTGCAGAATGATGCGGCGGCTTGGCCGGCCCACTTTTTTGCCACGGACCGTGACCGTCCCGTCAAACAGCAATGACTTTTTATCGAGAGACAGTTCCAAATCATAATGTTCTGGTTTAAACTGCTCAAGTAACCGCTTCACATTTTTTGCCATACGGTCAATTCTAACATGATAGAGAAACGAGCTGAGGAACGCCTGCAGGAATATCGAGCTGATAGCAGCTGTATGCCGGATAATGTGCTGCCCAGGGAAGGTACGCTTACACTTATGGCCGCTCTGCTTAAAAGGCTCGAGACACACGCTTGGTTTAACGGCCGGCCACTTGCCGAGCGTGAAATGGGAGCCTTGGCGATGCGCGGCTGGCTGTGTTTAGAGCGGGAAATCCCGAACCGCCGCCGTGAGTACAAAAGTTTGGACGAACAGGTAAAATTGTTTATCAGCCGAACCAGGAAGGGGGCTCAGGACAAGTATTTCCTGATTCAACATTGCCTTTACTCACACAAGCCGGAGCCAGGCAGCTTCGCGATCAACCGGGAATTCCTGTTTATCGCTGAAAGGGGCCTTACGACCGAGCGGCTCATACCTTTTGCGATGAAACGGAACGTAGTAGTTGACGGTACGGCCGCTGTCTTCACGCTGGACGGTACGTTGGCACCAGAGGAGGAAGACCGGCTCATAGATATGTCGTGTGACCTGGCGCAGTTTAGCGAAGGCCGGGTGTACGAGGCTGTCGAAATAGCCACAGCGGCGCTCAAGGGAACCTGGTTGAAATCCTGATATTTATTAGGTATAATTTAGGTGTACTAGTCGGCCGGCAGGTCGGCTTTTTTAATCGAGAGAGGAATATCATGGACTTCGATATCAAGCAATTAGCCCTAGCGATACGGACTATCGCCGAAGAAAAAAATCTGCCGGAAGAAACTGTCCAGGAGGTAGTTGAACAGGCATTGGCCGCAGCGTTCCGGCGCGACTACGGTGACCGGGAACAAGAGGTCCGCGTTACGATGAACCTCAACACCGGTGAGGTGGACGCGTACGTCTCTAAGGAGGTAGTTGATTCGGTTGAGGATCCAGCCATACAGATTAGCCTCAGTGAAGCTCAGTCTATCCGCAAAGACGCAAAGCTGGGCGAGACGGTGGAGCTGCACCAAAAGGTAGAGACGTTTGGCCGCGTTGCCGCCCAAACAGCGAAGCAGGTAATTCTCCAACGCTTACGCGAAGCTGAACGTGAAATTATCATGAATGAATATGAAGACAAGATCGGCACGATTATTAATGGCATTGTCTCACGGATAGAGGGTGCAATCGTGCGGATAGACCTTGGCAAGGCACAAGGTATCATGCCCCGCAGCGAACAGATCCAAGGCGAGCGCTATTTTCCCGGCCAACGGCTTAAGGTGTACCTTAAGGACGTAGAACGCGGTTTCCGCGGTCCACAACTGGTGGTGTCACGGGGCAATACGCAGTTCCTTGAGCTGCTGTTTGGAGCCGAAGTACCGGAGATGGAAAGCGGCGCGGTAGAGATTAAAGGCATTGCTCGTGAGGCTGGAGTGCGCAGTAAAATTGCCGTTCACAGCACGGTACCCGGCGTTGATCCTGTCGGCACCTTTGTCGGCGGACATGGCACCCGTGTCAACGCGGTGATGAGTGAAATCGGCGAGCAAGAAAAAATTGATATCGTTGTCTGGGACGAAAACCCCGATTCGTACATACAAAACGCCTTAAGCCCGACAAAAGTCAGCAAGGTAGTACTGAGTGAAAAAGACAAGAAGGCCAGCGTGTACGTGCCCGAGGACCAGTTGAGTATTGCGATCGGCAAGAATGGTCAAAACGTCCGTCTGGCGAGCAAGCTCACCGGCTACGAGCTTGATATCGAAGCCGAGAAGTCTGAAGCGGAGGTAAGCGAAACAACAGAAAAGAACAGCAAACCGGTCCAGAAACTGAAGAAAAAGACTGAGCTTGAATCTTCACTGCTCAACGCCATAGAGGAACACGGTACCGACCAGAAAGAAGACCAATGAGCGAAAAGTGCCCACTGGGCGACCGGCGAATTTTTTACTATGACGAATATATACCATTACTGAGCTATGCCTAACGTGTAATGACGAAATTGCCGAAGACTCGTTTAGCTTCAGTTGCCTGAATAACTATTCAGAGAAGAGATGAAATAGGCGGGATTCATTCCAGTTTTTTTCATTTCAGCTGTGGGAGATAAGTAGCCGGAGAAAATATTTCATTTTCCTTGCGTGATGAGAAGTGGTTCACCTCTTCTCATGGAACAAGCGCAACGAGTGATTAGCACTCTTGACCAACGAGTGCTAACTGGTATCATAGTACTTAGCGATTAACTTAATAGGATCGCTAGGAATGTGGGATAGAACAACATGATGCCAAACGGATCTGAATTCCAAGATTTTTTAAACCATCTTACGGACAATGCTCTCCAGAGCTTAAAGCATGCTGATGCAATCGCTCGAAGCTTTGGCAGCGCCTACGTGGGAACAGAACACTTGCTTTTGGGCGTACTGGCCCAAGACTCAAGTATGGGAGCCAAATTGCTGGAAGGTGCCGGGGTAACGCTCGACCGCGCACGGTTAGCGCTTAACCTGACGCCAAAGACGCTGGTTATCAATATGGGGGCCAAGGGGCTGAGCGAAACGGCCAAGCACACGCTTAAGATGGCCTATGACGTAGCACAGGATTTTAATCAAGAATACTGCGGTACTGAGCATATCCTCTACAGTATCCTGAGCCAAAAGAATGCCCGTGCAACGATTCTGCTAAGAGACATGAATATTGACGTCGATGCATTAACGAGCGAGCTGGAACAGTTCCTTAACCGCCAGCAGTACGAGGAGAGCGGTGGTACATCTGCCGGTGAAGGCCGAAAGGCGAAGAAGCAACGAAAAACGGCGCTCGATTTCTTCGGTACGGACATGACCGCTATGGCCCGGTCCGGCAAGCTTGACCCGGTTGTCGGCCGCGAAGCGCAGATCAAGCGCGTAGTGACAATCCTTAACCGCCGGACCAAGAACAATCCAGTGCTCATCGGCGAGCCGGGAGTTGGCAAGACTGCCATAGTAGAAGGGTTGGCGCAGCGGATCATTGCAGAAGACGTACCCGACAGCCTGCTTGACAAAAGAATCGTAATGCTTGACCTCGCTGGCATGATAGCCGGCACCAAATATAGGGGTGAGTTCGAAGAGCGGTTGAAAAAGATTATGACCGAGCTCGAAAATGATAAGAAGACCATCGTTTTCATTGACGAGCTGCACCTTATCGTCGGTGCTGGCGCCGCCGAAGGCGCTATGGATGCCGGCAATATCCTCAAGCCGGCCCTTGCCCGCGCTAAAATACAAATGATTGGCGCGACCACGACGGCGGAATACACCAAACACATAGAGAAGGACGCTGCCTTGGAACGCCGTTTCCAGCCAGTGCAGGTACCTGAGGCTACCATGCCCGAATCGATCGCCATACTTAAGGGGCTGAGGAAGCACTATGAAGCATTCCATGGCGTTAAGGTAAGTGACGAAGTGCTGGAAGATACCGCCCACCTCGCAAAGCGTTACATAAACGACCGGTTTATGCCTGATAAGGCAATAGACCTACTGGATGAGACAGCAGCCCATATACGGGTAGACAAAGGCAAGACGTCACCGGAGGTAAGACAGCTGCAGAAAGAATTGAAACTAGTGAATACCCGCCGCGAAGAAGCGGCAGAGGCCGAGGACTACGAAAGAGCGGCTGAGTATAAGACCAAAGCCAGCCGCATTGCAGAGGAACTTGCTAAATTAGAAGCCGATGATAAGCAAGCGAAGAAGCTGGTGATGGGCAGCGATGACGTTGCACAGGTAGTTGCCCGGATTACCGGTGTGCCTGTCCAGAAGGTTATCCGCTCTGAAGCCAAATATCTGCTTAACCTCGAGAAATCGATCAGCAAGCATGTGGTCGGACAAAGCGAAGCTGTCGAAGCGGTCGCCCGGGCGGTACGCCGCAACCGTTCCGGTATCAGCAGCGGCAAGCGCCCGATCGGCTCGTTTATATTTCTTGGCCCAACCGGTGTTGGTAAAACTGAGCTGGCACGGGTGTTGGCCCGCGAATTCTTTGGCAGCGATGATGCGCTCGTGAAAATCGATATGAGTGAATTTAGTGAACGTCACAACGTGTCCCGCCTGGTCGGTGCACCTGCAGGATACGTGGGGTATGATGATTCCGGCCAGCTGACAGAGAAAATCCGCCGGCAACCTTACAGTCTCGTGTTGTTCGATGAGATAGAAAAGGCGCACCCGGAAGTGTTCAACATGCTGCTGCAAATCCTTGAGGATGGCAACCTCACTGACGCCAAGGGGCGTAAGATTGACTTCACGAACACAATCGTGATTATGACCAGCAACATCGGCGCTGAGAAGCTGCAAAAAGAAGCATCGCTAGGTTTCCATGTGGTGAGCCGGACGGATCAAAAGGATCTGGACGCCCTGCATGCGGCAAACAAGGACAAGGTGCTTGATGAACTTAAAAAGATGATGCGGCCTGAGCTGCTCAACCGCATCGACAAGGTTATTGTGTTCCGTGCGCTGACGCAAAAGGATATCTTCCGGATCATTGACCTGCAAGTTGATGAACTGCGCACACGGCTGCTGAAGAAGGGGATTGGCCTGGAGGTAACTGCGGCTGCCAAGCAGTACCTGCTTGACAACGGCTATGACTCCAAAAACGGCGTACGGCCGCTGCGCCGCCTGCTGCAGGACACGCTTGAAGACCATATAGCCCTCAGCTTGCTCGACAACAGTTACCACAAGGGCGATATTGTCAAAGTAAGCACTAAGGGCGGCAGATTGCAGTACTCCACGTTGGTCGAAACCCAACCGGTCGAGTAATCTCGCGTATAATTGGAGTATGAAGACGTTGCTGCGAAGATCCGCAGGCCTGCTGTTTGCATTCCTGCTCATCAGCGCTGGCTCAGTGGCTTACCTGCAAAGGCAGGCGATAGCCGACTGGCTGCGCCTTCGTGGCTACACGCCGCCTGCAAGGGTGGCCGAGCTTGCCGCCGGCAGCGGCATGAATGATTACGGGCGGAAGCTGTTTTACGTATACCACCCGCAAATTCAGGATGCGGGACAGTTCAACAGTTCATGCTCTGACCACGAGCACACCATTGTTATCGGCTGTTATGTTAGCGGCGATAGGATATATGTCTACGACGTTAAAGATGAGCGGCTGGCTGGCATCCATGAGGTTACAGCCGCTCATGAGATGTTGCATGCGGCGTACGAGCGGCTGGGTGACTCTGAGCGGCAATGGCTTGATGCCAGGCTGGCAGACTTTGTTGAAACTCAACTGCAAAGCCAGCGGATCAAAAACAACATCGCAGCTTATCAGGCGAGGGACCCGGACGTCGTGCCGAACGAGCTGCATTCGATATTGGGGACTGAAGTAGAGAACCTGACGCAGGAATTGGAAGAATACTATGGGCGTTACTTCTCTGATAGGGGCAAGGTGGTGGCATTAAGCCAGCAATATGAATCGCTTTTTGAAACTCTCAAACAGCAGATAGAACGCTACGATAGCCAGCTGGCTTCATTGCGTCAACAGATCGAAGGGCTGGAGGCTGATTTACGGCTGCAGCAAGGCAGCATTGAAGCAGAAGCCTCCCGGCTTGACCGCCTGGCAGCTGATGGGAATTATGGGGAGTACAATGCCGGCGTTCCAGCTTATAATCAAAAGATCAACGCCTACAATACTAACGTCGGCCACTATAAGGCACTGGTTGAAGAATTTAACCGTACGGTAGAAACTCGGAATGATCTGGCCTACGAACGTAACGATTTGGTGAAGAGCCTGGACAGTAAGTATGAGAAACTATAGGCATGCACAGGTTAGGAGTAGCGTATGGCTAAACTAGCGGCCCAGTTTGTATGCCAGGAATGCGGTGCCAGCCATGCCAAGTGGGCAGGCAAGTGCGACGCGTGCGGCGCCTGGAACAGCCTTGTCGAAACCGCCGTGCCATCGGGCACTGGAACGGGCGGCACCGGCCGCCGGCTTGAAGTGTTAGACGCGGCGCCTGGCACGGCAAAACGTCGGCAGAGAACTCCAACCGGTTTCAGTGACCTCGATATTGTATTTGGCGGCGGCTTGGTAAACGGCAGCGTTGTGCTTATCAGCGGCGAGCCAGGCATAGGAAAATCAACATTGCTTACCCAGCTGGCGATTACGCTTTCCAGCCACTCCCCTGTACTTTATGTAAGCGCCGAAGAATCGGCTGAACAAGTGGCCCAACGGGCGGAGCGGCTCGGCAAGGGCGGCAGCAACTTGAAAATCGCCAGCGGCACAAGCACTGACGACATAACGGCTACCATTGACAGCCGGCAATTCCAATTTGTCATTGTGGATTCGATGCAGACGATTTCACTCGGCGGCATTCCTTCTACGCCCGGTTCGATATCGCAAGTCACCAACAGTGCGCACGCGCTGATCCGCTCATCTCGTTCCACTGGTACGACGTTAATTCTCGTTGGCCATATCACAAAGGAAGGTTCTATTGCCGGGCCAAAGCTGCTCGAACACCTGGTAGATGTCGTAGCGACCGTAGAAGGCGACCGCTACGGCGGATTTAAGGTGGTGAGGTGCGCTAAAAACCGCTTTGGGCCGACTAATGAGGCGAGCATACTCGAGATGACTGACAGTGGCCTTAAAGAGGTACGCAATCCATCGGAAGCGCTGCTCTCCGAACGGCTCAAGGTAGACGGTTCGGTAGTGCTGGCTACTATCGAAGGCAGCCGCCCGTTGCTGGTGGAAATACAGGCGCTTGTAAATAAGACGGTGTTCGGCTATCCCAAACGTACTGCAAGCGGCTTTGACCTGAACCGGCTCAATGTGCTCATCGCGGTACTCAACCGGCGCACCAAGCTTGATCTTAGCGGCAGCGACGTCTACGTGAATGTTGTCGGCGGCATTGCACTTAAGGACCCCGGCGCAGACTTAGCAGTTGCCATGGCGGTGGCTTCGGCTGCGGCGGGATTACGGCTCAAGGATGACGCGGTTGTCTTTGGCGAGGTTGGGCTTTCCGGTGAAATCCGCCACGTCCCGCAAGCTGACAAGCGGATAGCTGAAGCCAAGAAAATGGGCTTCAAGACCATACTCGCGCCACAAATAAAGTCAGGTAAGGCGCCAGTTGGGGTGACAGTTGCGAGTGACCTGCGTGATGCGCTCAACCGGTACCTGACAAAGTGATAGATGCGGTGATATCGCTAAGGATTGCTAATCGTGAAGAAGTTGGTGCCGCTCGCTGCACCGTTTGAGGCCTTGACGCTCCAGCTGCAGTTACCTGTCGCCAAGTCGCTGTTATTCGGGTTATAGGAAGTAGTGCTGACATTGGCGGATTCATTTTTGCCAGGACATGACCAAGTGACAGTGTAGGTAATGCCAAAGCCAAGGCTGTTCCATTCGAACTCCACCGCACTACGGTTGGCGACGACGGCCCCGTCAGCCGGTGACACCGCATTAAGCCCGGATGAGCTTGCGGTAAAAGCTACGGTTGCTGAATCAGAAGCATCGTAGAGCACACTGTCGACCACTTCCGCTGTAACCTGCCTGCTGCCTGAGAAGTCGGGTTTGTATGTTAGGCTCACACTTCCCGGACCTGCAATGTCGTAGGATTGGACAATTTGCCCGTCGATCTTAAAGTTGACCTTGCCGCCGCCTTTATCCCCGTTGCCGCCAAGCGGGTGCGTTCCCTGGCTGACAGTAGCAGTAAAGGTACAGCTGCCGTTGCACGAAGCCGGTGCACTCAAACTGATACCGGGTTTTTGGTCGCTACAGTTGTGCACATCATCGCGCTCACTGGTGTTTGCGCCTTGGCCGGTAACGAATATGTCACCGGAGAAGTTGGTGGCATCTGCATTATCAACCTCTTTCTTCGCGCGCTCAGGTGTACAGTCGGTAGCCAGCTTGTTGGAAATAATGTCAATGATCTGCTTTTGCCCTGGTTTGCTGGACTTTTGCTTATACCACGAGGGGTAGAGGTCGGTGCTTGGACTCGGCTCGATCGAGCCTGTCCCTACGTGGTTCCTGACCACAAAGGCCGGCAGTGATTGTATCCCTGAGGGCCGTTGGCGCTCTTCGGGTTGAAGGTTATCGTGTACCCTGTCCATCCATCCCTTCCAAATCGGCCGGGTCATGGTTTCCATAAAGCCGCGCATTTCAACCTGCCGGTTGTGGTAACCGACCCATACGCCGGCGGCGTAATGGGTAGAGAAGCCCATAAGCAGGCCGTCCTTGGCATCGTTGGTAGTTCCGGTTTTGATGGAGTACTTGTGGCCCTTATAGCTATGTATTTTTTGGCTGAAATAGCTTGCCCGCGGGTCAGACATCATGTCGGCGACGATATACGCCGTTTCAGGTCGGACGGCTTGCTCGCCCTTGCTCGGTTTCCACTCATCGACTGTCTTGCCGTTGGCGTCCTCAATCTTCAAAATATAGGTGCGCGGTATGTTAAGGCCGTTGCGTGACAGGGTGGCATAGCCATGGACATGCTCATCAAGCTTTAGATAGGCGCCGTCACCTATGGCCGACGATGCGTAGCACTGGGATTCTTTCGTGAGCTGTTCATCCTCGTAGCATTTATAGCCGCTCTCGAGCCCCAGCTTTTCTGCTGTTTCAATCGTTTTATCGACCCCGGCGATCAGCATTGCCTTTACCGCCGGAACGTTGCGTGAACCGCCAAGCGCGTAACGCAGAGTAATCGGCCCGGGATAGCGGAAGTCATAGTTGTGCAAGCAGTTCCCACCGTTTTTTGGCTGCGCTTTGTTCGTGCAAGGGTAACCCTCTAGCGGTCCCTGGGTGTCATACAACACCGAACCGGCGCCAAAGTTCTCGGTGTGCTCCATTAATGCAGTGTAATCGTATGGCTTAAAACTGGACCCGGGCGGCAAGCGCAAACGGGCATAGTTGTTTTGGCCGAATTCCGGATTTGTGAAGTCTGCACCACCGACGAGTGCCACGACCTGACCAGTCTTGACGTCCTCCGCGACAAAAGCTGCGGAGTCCCCGCCCTGTCGCCGTACTTGTGAGAGGCCTTCGCTAACTTCCTCCTCAGCAATTTGCTGCATGTTCATGTCCAGCGTCGTAATAACCTTCCAGCCGCCACGCTGTACCGTCTCCGCCCCGAACCTTTCCTCCAGCTGCTCCTTGGCTGCCAGCACAAACCATGGCGCCTTGATGCCGTCATATTTCGGCAGGCGCGGCTTAACGGTAGCAACGATGTCCACCTTCTTCGCTTCCTCGGCCTCTTCACGGCTAACCATTCCTTGCTCCACCATTTGGTCGAGAATGTAGTGTTGGCGGCCGATTGTCGCCTCTTTGTCGAAATCGCCACTGTACGGTGAATAGTAACGCGGAGACTTTGGAATGGCGGCAAGCAGGGCAGATTCGGCAAGCGTTAAGTCCTTGGCCGATTTTTGGAAGTAATCACGCGCCGCAGCCTCCACGCCGTATTCTATGCCGCCGTACGGCGCGGTATTCAGGTAACCGGTGAGTATCTCTTGTTTCGAATAGCTGCGTTCCAGTTCGATAGCCAGTATCAGCTCTTTGATTTTCCGGGTGTAGGTAACGTCTTTTGTCCAATCCTGGGTCAGCTTAACAAGCTGTTGGGTAATGGTTGAACCGCCCTGCTGGGAATCACCGCCGCCAAACACATTATTAAAGGCAGCGCGGGTAATGCCCCTGACGTCGAAGCCGCCATGCTTGAAGAAATCCTTATCCTCAATCGCTATGGTGGCATCCTTCATATCCTGCGAAATTTCCTCATCCCTCACCGGGATGCGTTTGGCAGCGTCATAGTCTTCCCACAGCAGCGTCTCGCCGGTCTTGTCATAGTACCGGATACTGCCGCCAATGTTATTGCCGGAGATGTCCTTTAGGTTCGGTAGATCCTTACGGAAATAGGCGAATACCCCCACCAGCAGCAGAAAACCGGCCACAATACCGATTCCAAGCAGCTTGAGCGCCATAATGCCGCCTTCGCGGCTGAACCAGTACTTCGCCATGCGTTTCGGATGCAGGCGGTACAGTATTCGTTTGATCCGGTTTTTCGGCAAGGTGCTCAAGTAAGCGGCCTTACGCTTGGCACGGGCATCACGACGTGCTTTCAGCCGATCTGTAATGCTCCTATGGACCTTAAAGGTCTTGCCGCTTTTGGTCGTAAAGACGTTTTTACTGGACCGACGGCGCCCACCCGATCCTTTTTTAAGGGGTTTCATTTACAGATACAACTCCATATAAGTGATAGGGTAATTATATCAAATCATAGCCCAAATCAATGCAGAAATATACTTGTGCTAATGCCCCGGGCAGCTAATTAGCTACTTTATAGAAGAAGTAAAATGAGGTAAGGTTTATTAAGAACGCAAAACAGCAAATGATACATTGGGCAGCATAATGACATTATCCGAAGAAATACAATGGCGGGGCTTCGTTAGCCAAACTACTTTAGGCAGTCTAAAGCTGCTTGATGAAGAAAATAAGGCGTTCTACATGGGTTTTGACGCCTCCGCTCCGTCCCAGACGGTTGGTAACCTGGCAGCCATGATGTTTGCCAAGGCCTTTCTCCGCCATGGCTGGAAGGGCGTACTCTTGGCCGGCGGCTCAACCAGCCTCATCGGTGACCCTGGCGGTAAGGATGCTGAGAGGCCGTTGCAGGATGAAGCGACGATTGCCCGCAACGTGTCGAACGCAGCCGAGCAGATCAAGCGAATCATGAGCGGTTATGAATTTAAAATGGTTAATAACCTCGATTGGACCCGTGACATGCGGGTTATCCCTTTTTTGCGTGATATCGGTAAACACTTTTCGATGACGCCGCTTATCCAGCGTGACTATATTGCCAAGCGGCTCGGCGAAAGCGGCAGCGGCATAAGTTATGCCGAGTTCAGTTATACGATACTGCAAGGCATGGACTATCTTCATCTTTACGATACGGAGGGCGTGACGCTGCAGCTCGGCGGTTCCGACCAATGGGGCAACTGTTTGTCCGGTGTGGAGCTTATCCGTAAAGCAAGAGGTGCCCAGGCGGATGCTATCACACTGAACCTTGTCATCAATAAGGCTACCGGCAAGAAATTTGGTAAAAGTGAAGAAGGTGCTATCTGGCTGGACGCTACGATGACCAGTGTCTATAAGTTCTTCCAATTCTGGTTGAACGCTGATGATGCGGGCGTTGAGGGCTACCTGAAGATCTTCACGGAACTTGACAAGGGTACGGTTGAACGGGTAATGGCTGAGTTTAACGCGGACCGTGGACAACGAACCGCACAAAAGACGCTTGCTTACGAAGTGACTAAGCTGGTGCATGGACAGGATCGGGCCGACTCAGCCAAACGTGCCAGTGACGCGTTGTTTGGCGCGGGTGATTACACTGACCTTAAGGCTGAAGACTTCGCGATGCTGGCTAATGAGGTACCGACCATACACTGCCCTGCCGGCACTGATTTTGTCGCGGTACTAGTCAGTGCCGGTCTAGCGAAATCCAATTCTGAGGCGAGACGCTACTTGCAAGAAAAATCAGTGTACGTCAACGGCACGCAACTACCCGAGGGTAAGGAAACGCTCGCAGAGGATGACGTCATTAACGGCTTTACAATCATTCGGCGCGGTAGAAATTCAGTAGCCCTGGTACGGATAGGTAAGTAGTGTATACTGCACAAAGTCATGCCACGAGCCACAAGCAAGCAAACACAAAGAAAACAGGCAAGCCGAACCGAGGCCAAGAAACCGAATAAGCGGGCCGATCAGTACAATGACCCAAGCCACAACTACTTGCACTATTGGCAGGGGCGGGAATACGAGCATGCTGCCGAAGAGGCTGCGCTTCGCCGCCTACTTAAGGGCCAGCACTTCCGCCATGCCGTTGATATTGGTGGCGGTTACGGGAGGCTGTGTGTGTTCCTTAAGCGGTATGCCGACCGTGTCACGCTGGCTGAGCCTTCTAAACAGCAGCTTGATATAGCCAAGGTGTTTTTAAAGGACCATCCAGAAGTAGAGCAGTTGCTTATGCAGGCTGATGATTTACAGTTTGCTGATGGCTCGGTTGATTTGGTTACCATGATTCGTGTCATGCACCACTTGCCTGATCCGAGTGCTGAGTTTGCCGAGGTAGCTCGTGTCCTGGCTGATGATGGGGTGTTCATACTTGAAGTCGCAAACTACGCCCACGCCAGGAATAGGCTCAGGCACTTTCTACGAAGCAAGCCCTTGCCTGAAGAGCCAATTGATATTCGCTCCAAGGCAAACCGCCACGACGACGAAATCCCGTTCGTCAACCACAATCCGAAGACGGTAATCAGGCAGCTGGCACATGCCGGCCTGAGGGTGGAGCGCGTACTTTCAGTGTCGAACCTCCGCTCTCCTACACTCAAGAAAGTTGTACCCCGCACTGTCATGCTATCTATAGAAAAGATACTGCAGCCAACGCTCGCAAGGACATACTTTGGCCCGAGCGTATTTATGAAAGTCACCAAAGCCCGGTAGTTCGTCTATACTTTATCCTGTGGAGCTAGACCAACCGGTATCAGCAATTAAAGGTGTAGGCGAGGAAATTGCCAAGAAGTACAGGCAGCTTGGGATTGGCAGTGTTGAAGAACTCATCGCCTACTATCCGAGGCGTTACGATGATTACTCCAGCATTGAACCGATTGCCGGCATTAAACCCGGAATGGTGACCATACGGGCGTACGTTAAGCAGGTGAAAGGCAGGTATGTCCGCCGGGGACTGCATATTACTGAAGCAGTTGCCAGTGACGACAGCGGCAGCGTTCGCCTGGTGTGGTTCAACCAGCCGTACCGCGAATCAGGCATAAAGCGTAACGCCGAATATTTTATCTCAGGGCAGTTCGAACTCAGCCGGCAGCGGCTGGCAATTATGAATCCATCGGCTGAACTGGTCAGTGATTTTCCTCTAAACACAGCGCGCATTGTGCCGATATACCGGGAGACGAAGGGCTTGAAATCGCAAATGGTCCGGCGTCACCTGAAGCAGCTGGTGCCTACGATGCGGGCCTTGCCTGAGTCATTGCCAGCCTGGATAGTGAAACAGAACCAGCTGCTATCCTTGTCCAACGCTGTCGTAACAATGCACTTTCCAGCGTCATCAGCCGAACTGGCCGACGCAAAACGGCGGCTCGGGTTTGAAGAAGTATTCCAGCTTAGTTTGGCCAGCCAGCTCAATAAGCATGAGTTGTTGCTGGAGCAAGCAGTCAGCATACCCTTCGATGAACGGCTGGCCAAGCAGTTTGTGGCCCATTTACCGTTCAAGCTAACCGACGCGCAGCGCCGTGCCGTCTGGCAAATATACTTGGACATGCAAAAGACCCAGCCGATGAATCGGCTACTCGAAGGTGATGTGGGGTCAGGTAAGACTGTGGTCGGTACAATGGCGGCGGTTATGGCGATCAACCAGGGTTTTCAAATTGCATTTATGGCGCCGACGGAAATCCTTGCCCGCCAGCATGCTGAGACGGTTCACAGGCTGCTCCAACCTCTAGGCCTAGCCGGTTCGGTCGGGTTGCTTATCGGGGGCATGCCGGCCAGCCAAAAACGGCTGGCGTACGAGCAAATAGCAAACGGCAGCGTTCAGTTCCTCATTGGCACCCACGCTTTAATACAGGAAAAGGTTGACATGCATAAGCTTGGCCTCGTGATTGTTGATGAACAGCACCGATTTGGCGTTGAGCAGCGCAAGAAACTCCAAGCCAAGGCCGGTCATATGCCGCACGTGCTTAATATGACCGCGACGCCGATACCGCGGAGTCTGGCGTTAACGTTGTACGGTGAGCTGGATGTAACTATCATCGAGACAAAACCGCACGGCAGAAAGCCGATAGTGACAAAGATATGTTCTCCGAACTCAAGACAGCAGCTCTATGAAACGGTTGAAAGGGAGCTTGTGGCCGGCCGCCAGATGTTTGTGGTGTGTCCACAGATTTCCAGCAGCTCGTCGTCCGGAGGGAGATCTGCCGAGGCAGTTTACGAACAGCTTAGAAAGGGCCCGTTTAAGCACCGGCGCGTCGGATTGCTGCACGGGCGCATGAACCCTTCGGAAAAAAGTTCCGTGATGGAACAATTTTCGCAGCACGAGCTTGATATTTTAGTAGCGACAACCGTCATAGAGGTTGGAGTTGATGTGCCAAACGCTAGCGTGATGATAATTGAAGAAGCTGACAAGTTCGGCCTGGCACAAATGCATCAGCTGCGTGGCCGCGTTGGCAGAGGCAGTCATCAAGGTTACTGCTACCTGGTGACGAGTGATTCCTCAGCTCCATCCAAGCGGCTCCGTGCGCTCGAGCAATCAACTGACGGTTTTAAGCTGGCAGAACTGGATCTTGATATCCGTGGACCTGGCGCAATCTATGGAACCCTCCAACACGGCCAGCTTGATCTGCGGGTGGCGAATTTAGCAGACACCAAGCTGATTGCGGCTGCCCGGTTGTCAGCTAAGGAGTTCGTTAAGCGCGGCGAAAATCTGTTAAAATACCCTTATCTGCATGACCGCGTAAAACAGCTTCGTTCTGTTACTAACCTCAACTAGCAGCTGCACTAGAGCCATTGCGCCCGTAGTGCTTGAACCAAGTTATAAACCTAATGACAGGAGCGCTGAAACCCCTTCAGTCGGATTACACATGTACGCAGGAACGACGCTTACGAAGTATTCAGGACGATTGTTTGGCGCACACCAGAAGATAGATCGGATAGCGCGGCGGCACTTGGCGCGGCTGGTAACTGATGACAGTCGGTTCCCCGGCATTAAGACCATACTGGCATTTGAAGGGCGGAACGGCCCTGACGGTATTAAACGGAAGAGCCCGGCAAAGGATGAGCCGTGGCATTTTTTTAACCCCTTTACGGATACCGATTCGGATCTCTTTCAAAATATAGAAGAGCATTACACCAGACTAGTGCAAGAACTGAAGTCTGCTAACATGGAACGTTCCGCCTTTGAGGCAGCCTGGTTGGCACATGCCATAGTCGATGGCCTGACGCCCGCCCATCATTATCCCTACGAACAAAGGCTTGCTGAGCTGCGTGGCGGCCAGGGCAACGAAAGCCGTAACAGTCTGAAGCAAAAACTTGTTATGCCCGGCAGCAACCGCCGCGAGAAGGTGAAGAACAATTGGCACATGTGGGGCCCGCGTGGCTTGATTACCTCCCACGGGTTATTTGAATTCGGGGTAGCCAGCATTATAAAGCCGCTATCATTTAACGACGCAGTACCGACGCCGAAAGAAGTCGAACTGGCCGGTGCGCTCGGCGTGATTGAAATCTTTAAGCGCAGTGCCCGCGAGATAGGCATCATGGACATGTACGGCAACTACCAAAGGAAGGGTTGGACGCCGCGGCTGGCATGGCAGGTACGCCACCGCCTTGGGCCGATTATCATCCGCACCGTTACTTTGGCTTGGTATTCAGCGATGCTCGATGCAGGATTGATGAAGGGTAAAGGAGTATAGGGAGTGAGAGTCATTGCCGGCAGGCTCGGCGGCCGGGAATTTGCCGCACCAAAGGGACATCGGACCCATCCGATGAGTGACAAGATACGCGGTGCGCTGTTTAATATGCTCGGCGACATCTCTGGGCTGACTGTTTTAGACGCCTTTGCCGGCAGCGGTGCCCTGAGCATAGAGGCGGTAAGCCGCGGGGCGAAGCACGCCATTGCCGTAGAGCGTGACAAAAACGCCGTGGAAACTGCCCGGGGAAATGTCATTTCCCTTGGCGTAGTCGGGCAGGTAAAGGTTACCCAAGCTAATATTTCCAGCTGGTCGGACAACAACCCTGAGCGTACGTTTGACCTGGTACTGTGTGATCCGCCCTTCGATATCGATAACGTCGGATTGCTTAACAAACTCTCCCGGCATGTAGTGGAAAGCGGTACGTACGTGCTTTCGCTGCCGGCCGACCGAGATGCACCAGAGCTGTCAGGACTCTTGCCGGCAGCATCCAAAGACTATGGCGATGCTCAGCTGGTAGTGTATAAACACCGGGGTGCAAAATAGCATCCGAGGTAGAGTTTTGGGATAAATTCGTTTAAAATACGTGTTGAATTGCCGGAGTGGTGGAATTGGTAGACACGCATGCCTTAGGAGCATGTGCCTTCGGGCGTGAAGGTTCAAGTCCTTTCTCCGGCACCATTCCAATAAAATCCTCAAGCAGACAGAGGGTTTTATTATTTAAGGCGCAGCTACGTTAGAAATCCGTAGTTTTGCTCCGAAGCAGCGAAGCGACGACAACAGACCCAACAGCGCCGACAACGGCGCCAATGAGAGCTGCGAAATCAAGAGGAGACATACAAAATCACCGTTTATGTTTATGAACTGTCCCACTACTATACCTGACGTTCGATGCCGACGGAAGACCAAACAGCACATTTTATATACCGCGTAGTTTCCAAGTGTGCCGTGAACTCGTATAATAACAGCAATATGTCACTTCCGACCCAGGCCTATAAAGGCGCACGTGATTTTTATCCAGATGACAAGCGACTGCAAAAATACCTCTTTAGTGTAATGCGCGCAGCCGTCGAGAAGTTCGGCTATGAAGAGTACGATGCACCGATCATAGAGCCCTTGGCGATTTATCAGGCAAAAACCAGTGACGAAATCGTCAATGAGCAAACGTATGCGTTTACCGACCGCGGCGGCCGTGAGGTCGTGTTGCGGCCAGAGATGACCCCCTCCGTATCAAGAATGGTTGCCGCCAAACGGCAGGAGCTCAGCTATCCCCTCCGGTGGTACAGCATACCTAACCTTTGGCGATATGAGCGTCCCCAACGGGGCAGGATGCGCGAACACTGGCAGTTAAATGTTGATCTCTTTGGCGTTGAGGGCCTCGAGGCCGAGCACGAGCTTATCAGTCTCGCTGCAACCATAATGCGCACCTTCGGCGCGAAGCCGGAAACTTATAAAATCCGGATCAACAATCGCCAGCTGCTGAACGAGGCTTTGCATGGTTATCTTGGCCTAAGCCAAGTTCAGGCCCATACGTTGTCAAAACTGCTGGACCGGCGCCAGAAAATGGACAAGGCTGAATTTACTGCTGAGGCAGACGCACTGCTAACACCGACGCAGCGCGAAGCCGGTACAGCCGGGCGGCTTTTCGACCTGCTAGATGTCAGTTCGTTTGAGGAGCTGCCGGCTGAGCTGGCTGCTCATCATTCCGTGACAGAGCTCAAACGCCTGCTCAAGCTCCTGGCGGACTCCGGTGTTGCAAATGCGGTGTTTGATCTTACGCTTGTCCGGGGGTTTGATTACTATACCGGCATTGTGTTCGAAATTTTCGACGTGCATCCGGAAAATAACCGCTCAATGTTTGGCGGCGGCCGTTATGATGGCCTGGTCGCCCTGTTCGGTGTCGAACCGGTACCGACAGTCGGTTTTGGCATGGGCGACGTAACATTGCAGAACTTTTTAGAAATGCATAACCTGCTGCCAACCCTGAAGACAGAAATTGAACTTTACGTCGTGCTCATCGGTGACATATACGAGCAGGCCGTCAAGCCAGTTTCTGAGTTACGTGAGATGGGACTGAGGGTGGTGGTAGACCTTTCCGGCAAGAAGCCAGACAAGCAAATTAAAACGGCAGTGAAAAAAGGTGTGCATTACGTACTGTTTATTGGTGAAAATGAATTGAGTTCAGACCAGTACATGCTGAAGAACCTTGAAACCGGTAAGGAGGAGAGGCATAGCTTGCAGCGGATTGTTAGTATAGTGAAAGACTACCGGGATGACAGCCGCTAACCATGTTGTAGCCGGGGCTGTGATCGCAACGGCGTTCAAAAACCCGGTTGTCGCGTTGCCGCTCGCGTTCATGTCGCACTTCTTGCTCGATGCACTGCCACACTACGGCATTAAGGACCATACGACACCAAAGTTTGTGTATATATTAAGCCTTGATTTTGCTGTAGCCACGAGCTTTTTGTTGGCACTGGCTTTGCTTCAGCCACAGGGCTGGCAATACTTTCTACTGGCGGCTGTTGTCAGCGCCAGTCCAGATCTGATGTGGCTGCCGCGCTGGATTAATGAATTGCGTTCCCGGGAGAACAGGCCGCTTCGCGGGCTTTCCAAATTGCATAGTAGCATCCAATGGAGCGAGCGTCCCTGGGGAGCACTCATTGAGGTCGCTGCTTTTGTCCTCGGTGTTTACGTTTTCCTCACGCTTTCCGCCTGAGTTAGTCTGGATAGGACCTGGGTAATATGGTAGAGTAAACCTCTATGCATGTTGAGATTACAAAAGACGCGCCGACTAAAGTTCGGCTTACTATTAAAGGGAGCTCGGAGGAGTTGTCAAAATATAAGGACATAGCACTTCGCCGGCTCAGTAAGAACCTGAAGGTGCCGGGTTTCCGGCAAGGCAAAGCACCCCATGCCGTCGTCGAGAAGCACATTGACCAAAATGTACTGCAGGGCGAATTCCTCGAGGAAGCGCTGGGCCAGCTATACGCTAAGGCTGCCCAAGACCAGGGGTTGCGGCCGGTAGACCGTCCGGAAGTTTCACTCAAAAAGTTCGTTCCATACAGCGTGCTTGAATTCGAGGCCGCCGTTGAAACCGTCAGCGATATCAAGCTACCGGACTATAAAAAGATAAAGAAGCAGCGGCAGACAGTAAAGGTCACCGAATCAGATGTTGACAAGGTGATTGAAAGCCTGCGCAACCGAGCCGCTGATAGGCGAGAGGTGGACCGGTCTGCAAAAGAAGGTGACCAGGTAGTGATAGATTTCTCCGGCAAGGATACCGAAGGCCAGCCTGTCCAAGGCGCAGAAGGAAAGGACTATCCATTGCTGCTTGGCAGCGACGCGTTTATACCTGGTTTTGAGAAGCACCTCATCGGGATGAAGGCCGGAGAGGACAAATCCTTCACCTTAACTTTCCCGAAGGATTACGGTGCCAGGATACTGCAAGGTAAAAAAGTAATGTTTACGGTTACCGTCAACAAGGTACTTGAAGTGACCGAGCCGAAGGTTGACGATGCATTCGCTATGAAGGTCAGCCCATTTAAAACCCTCGGCGAGTTGAGGGCGGACATTAAGCGACAAGTTATAGCTGAGCGTGAGAATCAGGCACGTACAGATTTGGAAAACGCGATCTTAGCCGACATCATCAGTAAGACGAAAGTAGAGTTGCCCAAACGGCTTATAGACGAACAAGTGGACAGACTGATGCAGGAAGTACGTCAAAACCTAACGTACCAGGGACTTACACTGAAGGAATATTTAGAGAACGAAGGGAAAACCGAACAACAGTTCCGCAATGACTCCCTACTGCCTCAGGCAATAGAACGGCTGAAAGGCGGACTTGCCCTAAGTGAAATCGCTGAGCGGGAAAGCGTTACGGTTACACCTGAAGAACTTGAAGTGCGGATGCAGCTATTAAGCGGGCAGTACCAGGATAAGGCCATGCAGGCGGAACTCCAAAAGCCTGAGGCCCGGCGTGAGATAGCATCCCGAATGACAACTGAAAAAACGATGGACCTGCTGGTACAGTTCGCAGAAACCAACAAGAAGTAAAGAAGATAATTAGCACTCTTGACCAACGAGTGCTAATTACAGTATGCTTGTATGGGTAAGGGTATGATAAGCGTGAATGATACAAGCATGAAACCGACAAGTTTTTTGATCCCAACCGTTATCGAAAGCGACGGCCGTATTGAGCGGGCGTATGACATATACTCCCGGCTGCTCAAAGACCGGATAGTGTTTTTAGGGGAAGATGTCAACCAACACACTGCGAACTTAATAGTCGCCCAGCTGCTTTTTTTGCAGGCCGAGGATGACAAGAAGGATATTTACCTCTACATCAACAGCCCGGGCGGCAGCGTTTATGATGCGCTGGCTATTTATGACACCATACAATACGTTACCAATGACGTACAGACAGTCGGTATTGGCGTGCAAGCTTCAGCCGCTGCTTTTCTGCTGAGTTCGGGTACCAAGGGCAAGCGTTACTTGCTGCCGCACTCGACGGTGATGATCCACCAACCGTCCAGCGGTACACGCGGCAAGGTGACTGACCAAGAAATTGATTTAAGGGAGTCATTGCGGGTTAAGCGGCTGCTTGAGTCAATAATGGCACGCAACACCGGCCAGCCGTTGGAGCGCATCCATGAGGATATGGAGCGCGACAAATGGATGGATGCTAAGGAATCCAAGAAATACGGCATCGTCGATCATGTCATCGAGACTGTAGCGTCGGTAAAATAGTTGACGCCGCTGAATAAACACGGTAAGCTCATATCTAAGAAGTAGTGTAAGCTGGGCAGTGCTCGCATTTATGACAACACGACACCCAAAACACCCGCTTAGTTTCCTTCGCGCGCTAAAGGTAAAACAATACACAAACCGTCCAAAACAGCACTAAGTAATAGGGGAGGTGTTATTACGCATGGCAAAGACTGCAGCGAAACCAGCGGCAAAGCAGGCAACTAAGGGAAAAAGGATCTTCTTCACTGAGACGCAAGATATCCTTGACATGCCGAACCTTGTCGACCATCAGAACCGTTCATTCCAATGGTTCGTAGAAGAGGGGCTAGGCGAACTTTTAGCCGAAATAAGTCCGATTGATGATTACACGGGAACCAAGCTTAGCTTGCGTTTTAAGGGGTACCGCTTTGAAGACCCCAAAATGGGCGAGGCCGATGCCCGGGAGAACAATGTTAGCTACGAAGCGCCCCTGAAGGCGACGGTAGAGCTTACGAATAAGGTAACCGGCGAGGTAAAAGAGCAAGAGATATACCTTGGTGATTACCCATGGATGACCAAGCGAGGCACGTTTGTCATTAACGGTGCTGAGCGAGTGGTGGTGAGCCAGCTGATCCGGTCGGCGGGCGTATTCTTCACGGCTGACACGCACGGAACGTCAAATTTATATGGCGCTAAAGTTATTCCTGGGCGCGGTGCCTGGCTTGAGTTTGAGACTGCCGCCAACGGTGCCATTTACGTAAAAATTGACCGCAAACGCAAGATTCCTGTGACCACTCTGCTGCGCGCGCTGGGTGTTTCAGAGGCAAAGATGCGCGAAGTCTTCGCACACGTTGACCAGGGCAAACTGAACTACCTTGACGCCACGCTTGACAAAGACCCGGCTCGGGGGACCAATGAAGCGCTCATTGAAGTGTACCGTCGGCTCCGCCCCGGCGACCTGGCTACGGTCGACAATGCCCGGAGTTTGCTCGAGAACATGTTCTATAACTTCAAGCGTTTTGATTTCAGCCGGGTTGGCCGGTACAAGATTAACAAACGACTCAATCTGGATGTACCGAATACTATCGAGAACCGCGTTATGCGACTCGATGACCTGCTGGCAATCGTTTCCGAAATAATCCGGCTCAACAATACGCAGGAACCAGCTGATGATATCGACTCGCTTGCGAACCGGCGTGTAAAGCTGGTGGGCGAGCTTGTGCAGCGGCAGTTCCGTATTGGCTTGCTCCGTATGGAACGCAATACAAAAGACCGCATGAGCATGTCGGAAATCGAAACGGTAACACCAGGCCAGCTTATTAACGCGCGGCCAATCGTTGCTGCTGTACGCGAATTCTTCGCATCGAGCCAGCTTTCGCAGTTCATGGACCAAATTAACCCACTGTCAGAACTGGCGCATAAGCGTCGCCTCAGTTCGATGGGACCGGGAGGCTTGAGCCGTGAACGTGCTGGATTTGAGGTCCGCGATGCCCATGCAACCCACTACGGACGCATTTGTCCTGTAGAAACCCCGGAAGGCGCTAACATCGGCTTGGTGCTTAACCTGGCAATGTACGCACGGATTAATGAATACGGCTTTATAGAAACCCCGTATCGCAAGGTGATCAATGCGGTTACCCCAGCGGAAGCTGCCGGTTATACCGCCAGCGTTGACCTGGAGGATGAAAGCGGTAAGGTTATCGTTAAGGCTGGCAAAACAATTACAGCAGCTGATGCCAAGAAACTGGCCGCTGTTAAGAGCCAAAAGACTTGGCCGGTCCAAGCTGTAGTTACCAATAAAGTGGAGTTTCTTGACGCTGCCGAAGAGGAGGCAGCGGTTATTGCAAGCGCCGCTGAGGAAACTGACCAAAACGGCCATTTTGTCAACGAGCGCGTCAGCGCCCGCAACCGGTTGGTATTCGGCGAAGTTGACGCCAATGATATTACGCACATGGACGCGGCCCGCAAGCAGGTGATTGGTTCGAGCGCTGGACTGATACCGTTTATTGAAAAAAATTACGTGTACCGCTCATTGATGGGAAGCAACCAGCAGCGTCAGGCTGTGCCGCTTATCTCCCCTTCTTCGCCTATCGTGGGTACGGGCCTGGAAACGGCTGCTGCCCGCAACACCGGCCAAGTAATTGCTGCCGAGGGCAACGGCGAAGTCCTAAAGGCGAGCGCCCAAGAAGTGGTGGTGAAATATAAAGACGGTACCGTTACATATGAGCCCCAACATTTTGTAAGGAGCAACGAAGGAACCTGTATAAACCAACGGGTAGTAGTTAATACCGGCGATAAGGTAAAAGCTGGTGACGTATTAATTGAAGGCATGTCAATCGCCGACGGCGAACTGGCCCTCGGAAAGGACCTTGTTGTCGCGTTTATGCCGTGGAGCGGTTATAACTTTGAGGACGCAATCGTTATTTCCCGCAAGCTGGTTGAGGACGACACGCTGACGTCTATCCACATCGTTGACTTCATGACCGAAGTCCGCGAAACAAAGCTGGGTCCGGAAATTGTAACCCGTGATATCCCTAACGTTTCAGAAGACGCCCTTCGTCACCTCGATGAAGACGGGATAGTCAGGATCGGTGCCGAGGTGCACCCAGGGGACATACTTGTCGGTAAGATTACGCCGAAGGGTGAGCAGGAGCTGTCAAGCGAAGAGCGGTTGCTTCGGGCAATCTTTGGCGAAAAGGCCAAAGAAGTTCGTGATACGTCACAACGGATGAGCAACGGCAAGCACGGCAAGGTCGTAGGGGTCAAGGTGTTCTCCCGTGCGCACGGCCATGAACTCAAGGCCGGCGTCATCATGCAAATCCAGGTATTCGTCGCCCAGATGCGAAAGATAGCTGTTGGTGATAAGCTGGGCGGCCGTCATGGCAACAAGGGCGTTATAGCCCGGATTTTGCCAGTTGAGGATATGCCGTTCATGGAAGACGGCACGCCGGTTGATATTTTGCTAAATCCGCTGGGTGTTCCATCGCGTATGAATATCGGCCAGCTGTTTGAGACACATCTTGGCATGGCAGCACGGGCGCTTGGCATGAAAGTAGCTAGCCCTTCATTTGACGGGGTCTCAAGCGAAAAGATCCGGGACTTGCTGGGTGAAGCCGGCCTGCCGGAAGACGGCAAGCAGCAGCTCTATGATGGCCGTACCGGCGAAGCGTTCAAAGAGCGGACAACAGTAGGCAGCATGTACATCATCAAACTGAACCACATGATTGCGGATAAGATACACGCCCGCTCAACAGGGCCGTACACCATGGTGACACAACAGCCGCTTGGCGGTAAGGCACAAAACGGCGGTCAGCGGTTTGGTGAGATGGAAGTCTGGGCGCTCGAAGCCTATGGCGCTGCCAATACGCTCCAGGAAATGCTGACGATTAAATCTGACGACGTATACGGCCGCAGCAAGGCTTACGAATCAATCATTAAGCGGACAGAAATAGTCGGGCCAAAGGTGCCTGAGAGCTTCAATGTGCTTGTTAAAGAGCTTCAGGGCCTCGGACTTAAGGTGGATTTGATTTCTTCCAATAAGATAGTGGATGCTGAAGACGTCCTTGCGACCAATATCAAGGATGAAGCGGCCAATCAGGCCGAGATAGAAGTGCCGCAAGACGAAGTGTCAGAAGTAGACGTTACCGATGATGCAACGACTGATGAGTTTACCGTGCTGGAGCTGGAAGACGAGCTGCCTGCCGGGGTCGCCGCAACACAAGATGATGACGACGAGAATGGCAATGAAGAGGACGATAAGGAGGCAGCGTAATGCGAAGGTTTTCATACGGCACGGATATAGCTGACTTTGACGCGGTACGTTTGGCTGTGGCCAGCCCCGAGGACATACTTGATTGGTCCTACGGTGAGGTTACAAAGCCAGAAACTATCAACTACCGCACGCAGAAGCCGGAACGGGATGGTTTGTTCTGCGAGCGTATATTTGGGCCTGTCAAAGATATCAATCCCCATGATGCAAAATACAAAGGGGTACGTTCGCGTGAAGCTGCCGTCGATAAAAATGGCGAGCTGGTAACAAAAAGCATCGTTCGCCGCGAGCGCATGGGCCATATTAACTTGGCTGTCCCCGTTGCGCACATTTGGTTCCTTCGCGGCACGCCTTCAGCGATTGGCCTGGTGCTTGGCTTGACGGTCAAAAACCTTGAGCGTATCGCTTACTTTGCCAGCTATGTCATCAAAAGTGTCGACACTGAGGCACGTGACAAGATGCTGGCTGACAAAGAGGCTGAGTTTGCCGCTGCTAAAGAAGCGATCAAGGCGCGCTATGAAAAAGAGGCTGAGAAGGAAGAGGCTAATCTTAAGGCACTTGCCGAATTGCAATCAAAAGAGCTTGACGAGGTGAGCGCCGAATTCGAGCAGTTGAGCGAACAGTTGGGAAGCCTGGAAAAACTGCGGCTCATCAGTGAAACCGAGTACCGTAGCCTGCCTGACGAGCTCCAGAAGATGATTCAAGTGGGAATGGGTGGCGCTGCTCTTAAAGACCTGCTGAGCGAAGTGGATCTCGAGCAACTGATTGCTGACTTAACCGCTGAGGCCGAAGAAGCCAAAGGACAGCGCAAGAAGAAGCTGATGAAGCGTCTGCGCTTGCTTGAGAGCATGCACCGGGCTGGCATTAAACCGAGCAGCCTGTGTGTTTCCGTTTTGCCGGTAATTCCCCCTGATCTGAGACCAATGGTCCAGCTGACAGGCGGCCGTTTCGCGACGAGCGACCTGAATGACCTCTACCGCCGGGTCATCAACCGCAACAACCGACTGAAGAAGCTGATTGAGCTTAACGCACCAGAAGTCATTCGGCGCAACGAGCAACGCATGCTGCAAGAAGCGGTTGACGCGCTCATCGACAACAATAATGCCCGCTCTGGCCGTGCAGTTGCCGCGACCGGGCAACGGCGCCGTCTCAAGAGCTTAAGTGACATGCTAAAGGGTAAGCAAGGCCGCTTTAGGCAAAACTTACTCGGTAAGCGTGTTGACTATTCCGGTCGTTCAGTAATCGTTGCCGGTCCGGAACTCAAGATTAACCAATGCGGCCTGCCGAAAATGATGGCGCTTGAACTCTTTAAGCCCTTCGTCATCGGCGAACTGATAGCGCGTGAACAAGCCCACAATATCAGGAGCGCATCACGCATGATCGAGACCGGCGAAACGGCAGTATGGGACGCACTGGATGAAGTAATCAAGGGCAAGTATGTATTGCTCAACCGGGCTCCGTCTCTGCACCGCTTGAGTATCCAGGCGTTCCAGCCGGTACTGATTGAGGGTAAGGCAATCCAGCTGCACCCGCTGGTCTGTAAAGGCTTTAATGCGGACTTTGACGGCGACCAAATGGCTGTCCACTTGCCGCTGTCTGACGAAGCCCAGTGGGAGGCACGGGAAATAATGAGCGCCGCTAAGAACCTGCTTAAGCCGGCGGATGGCTCGCCAATCCTCCATATCGAACAAGACATCGTACTCGGCTGTTACTATCTGACCTATGACCGGCCAGGCAGTAATACGAATGTACGCACCTACTCAAATGCCGGCGAGGCGTTGATGGCGCTCGACAGCGGTGTAATTACGCTGCAGTCGCCTATTCGTGTGACATTTCGCGGTGAGGTAAGGGAAACGACTGTCGGAAGAGTACTGTTTAACGAAGTATTCCCCAAAGACTTCCCCTTCCAGAACGAACCGATGACCAAGAAGCGGCTTCAAAGGGTTATGGCGCTCGTATTCGAGCGGTACGGGCAAGAACATACGGCAATAATCGCTGACCACCTCAAAGACCTCGGTTTTGAGTACGCGACGAAGTCCGGTATCTCAATGGGCATGAGTGACTTCAGTGATGTTGTTGGCTATGAAGGCATCATCGGCGAGGGTGAAAAGCGGGCCGCAGAAATTAGCGATCAGTACGACCAGGGATTCATCACTGACGAAGAGCGGTACCGGTTAACTATTGAGAACTGGATGGCAGTCAAGGACAACATGCAGGAGCAGCTGAGCGAGCAGTTCAGCAAAGAAGACTCTGCTATGTCTATCGCTGTTATTTCCGGTGCCCGCGGAAATATCGGACAGGTTATGACCGCTGTCGGGTTGCTCGGCATCGTCACCGACGCCACTGGCCGTGACATTGAGCTGCCGATTCGGTCCAACTATAAGGTAGGCTTGTCGCCGCTCGAGTATTTTACCGCGACCCGTGGTGCCCGGAAGGGTATGATTGACACGGCGCTAAAGACGGCGGACTCCGGCTATCTGACTCGTCGACTTGTTGACGTAAGCCAAGACGTGTTCACAATTGAAGACGACGGCGAATTAGATCCTGGTTTCGCAATCTACCGCGCAGATGCTAACGAGATTGGTGTTACCTACGCCTCTCGGCTCGAGGGACGGTTTGCCGCAGAGACAATCGGCAAGCACGTCAAGAAGGGCCAGCTCATTACCCGAGAGATTGCCGAAGCAATCGAGGCAGAGGAATCACTTGACGGTGTCAAGATAATGAGCGTGCTTAGCTGCACGAGCGTACGCGGCGTACCGAGGAAGTCTTACGGCCTTGATCCAGCAACTGGCGAACTGGTAGCCGAACGTTACCCTGTCGGCGTCATCGCCGCGCAAAGCATTGGCGAGCCAGGTACCCAGCTTACCCTGCGCACCTTCCATGGCGGTGGTGTCGCAGGTGACGATATTACCCAAGGTCTGCCTCGCGTCGAAGAACTGTTTGAAGTCCGTACGCCAAAAGGCCAGGCATATTTGTCTGAAATTGCCGGGACAGTAACCGCGTGGGAAGAAGGCGACCACTATATAGTGCAAGTTGCCGCTGAGGGCGAGGACAAGGTACAGCTGCAGCTAGAGGAGAGGACTCCACAAGTAGCAAACGGCACGGAAGTAGGCATCGGAGACGTAGTCGCTTCCCATGACGAAGGCGCGAGTCCGCTCGTGGCTCCGATAGCCGGGAAGGTCCACTTAACGAAGAAAACAGTCACGATTACCCCGACGAAACAGAGCGTTGTCCGCTATGAGATACCTGGTTTCAAGCAGCTCGTGGTAAAAAACAATGATAAGGTTGTTGCCGGCCAGCGGCTGACAAACGGTTCGATTAACCTACATGAGTTGATGCGGTTGCAGGGCGTTGAAGCCACGCAGCGCTATATCATGAACGAGATATTGCGCATATTTGCTACCCAAGGGCAAAACATTGCCGACAAGCACCTGGAGATTATCGTACGACAGATGTTCAGCCGTGTCCAAATCGAAGAAGCTGGTGACAGCGAATTTGTAACGGGTGACGTTGTAAGCAAGTTGGCGGTCGTTGAGGCTAACGAGCACCTGATGAAGCAGGGCAAGCAGCCTGCCAAGTACAACCAACTGCTTCTGGGGATTACGAAAGCCAGCCTTTCTACCGACTCATTCCTCAGTGCGGCTAGCTTCCAGGATACGACCCGTGTGCTTATTGCGGCTGCTACGAGCGGCAAGGTCGATCACCTCTACGGTCTCAAGGAGAATGTCATACTTGGCCGGCCAATACCGGTCGGTACTGGGTATAATCCCATTGAAGAGGAAGAAGAGATTGCAACAGGATAGTAACTCTGGTAAAATTTACACCTGAGTTTCACAAGGAAGCAACTAAGGCAGTTAAAACTGAGGTTTAGGGGTGTGCTGAGCCCGCTTTACTAAAATGGACTGCCGCTAGTTAAAGGAGCATTAGTTTGCCAACAATCAATCAGCTTGTTCGAAAACCCCGTGCCAAGGCGTCTGAGAAATCAAAGTCGCCGGCTTTGATGCGGGTTACGAACAACTTAAAGACAAGACACTACGAAAAGCCATCGCCGTTCAAGCGCGGCGTATGCGTTAAAGTGACGACCAAAACCCCGAAGAAGCCGAACTCGGCGCTTCGCAAGGTTGCCCGTGTACGTTTGAACAATGGCTATGAAGTGTGGGCGTACATTGGCGGTGAGGGCCATAACCTGCAGGAGCATGCGGTAGTATTGGTCCGCGGCGGCCGTGTAAAGGACCTTCCTGGTGTCCGCTACCACATTGTCCGCGGCAGCCTTGACCTGCAGGGTGTACAGAACCGCAAGCAGGGCCGCTCCAAATATGGTTCAAAGAAGGAGAGCAAGTAATGCCGAGGAAGAAAACCAAAGCGCTTGTCCGTCCGGTTGAGCCTGACCGCATTTACAATAGCGTACAGGTACAGCGGGTTATAAATCGTGTCATGCTGGATGGCAAAAAGCAGCTGGCAGAACGGCTGGTGTACGAGGGCATGCAAAAGGCAGCAGACAAACTGAAGGTCAAAAATCCGCTCGAAGTATTCGAACAGGCCATGAAGAATGTCCAGCCGCATTTCGAGACACGCTCACGTCGCGTCGGCGGCGCTAACTACCAAATCCCCTTTGAAGTCCGTGGCCAAAGGCAAAACCATCTGACGACCATGTGGTTTGTTCAAGCTGCACGGGCACGCAAAGGCATGAGCATGGCAGACCGTATCGCGCTTGAACTGATTGACGCGTACAACGGTGCCGGTGCCGCGGTAAAGAAGAAAGAAGATACCCATAAGATGGCTGAAGCCAACCGGGCCTTTGCCCATTTCGCGAGGTACTAGAATTAGTCATGGACAAAGAAATCCAGCCTCTAGATATAATTGAAGTGGGTTCTGCAGAAGAAATCCTAGAGCAGTATGATGGCAACCATACAAAGGCATTCGATGCAGTTGCCGCGCGTACATTTTCAAGAGTTGCAGAGCTGGATCTAGTAGCTCCTTGGGAGATGCGTATACTGGACAATTTTTTTGAAGAAGTAGCCGGAGTGCTTTCAGAATCTGCTCATCCTGAAGCTGAAAGACTGAATGGTCGTCTAGGGGTTTTAGTTGAGCTTTGGGAAACAGGTGCAAGCAAAGAGATAGCGCCTTTTGGTTGGGAGGTTGTCAATAAAGAAGGCGCTGTTCACATCTGGCGTCCTCAATAAAAAATAAGGATAGGCATGGCTGAGAAGAAATACGAACTAGGAAAATACAGGAACATCGGCATTATTGCCCATATTGACGCCGGCAAGACTACGACTACTGAGGGAATTCTTTACCGTACCGGTTTGAAGCACAAAATCGGTGCCGTACACGAGGGTGAAACAACCACTGACTGGATGGAGCAGGAGCGCGAGCGCGGCATTACCATTACCTCTGCCGCGGTTACCTGCTTCTGGAAAGATCACAAGATTAACATCATCGACACTCCCGGCCACATTGACTTTACCGCTGAGGTGGAGCGTTCCCTCCGTGTGCTTGATGGCGCCGTAACTGTCTTTGACGGCAAAATGGGTGTGGAATCACAGTCCGAAACTGTTTGGCGCCAAGCTGACAAATACGGTGTGCCGCGCATTTGCTTTATCAATAAAATCAACCAAACCGGCGGCGATTTTTATAAATCGCTCGAGAGCATCCACAACCGCCTTAGCAAGCGGGCTTTCCCGATTCACCTTCCCATCGGCTTTGAGCAGAGCATCTCAGGCGTTGTTGACCTTATTACCATGAAGTCGTACACCTACAAAGATTTTACCGACAAAAATCTTATTGAAGGTGAAATCCCCGAAGATATGCTGGAGCAGGCGAAGCGCTACCGTTCATTGCTCATCGAGAACGCCGTGGCTGAGGACGAAAAGATGCTGGAGAAGTACTTTGAAGTCGGCGAAGAAGGCCTCAGCGAGATGGATATCCGTCATGCCATACGTAATGCGGTGCTCACCGGAAACTTCTTTGCTGTGACCGGCGGCGATGGACGTGGCGTCATAGTCGAAAAGCTGCTCGATGCGATCACTGACTTCTTGCCGACGCCGCTTGACCGCGGCTCTGTTTGGGGAACCAACCCAAAGAACGGCGAAAAAATTGAGCGCAAGCCTGAAGATGCCCAGCCAATGAGCGCCCTGGCCTTTAAGGTAGCTACTGACCCATTTGTTGGGAAACTCTGCTTTATCCGCGTCTACTCCGGGAAGCTAACTGCAGGCTCATATGTCTATAACAGTTCCACGGGCGAGAAGGAACGCATCGGCCGGCTTGTCCGTATGCAAGCGGATAAGCGTGAAGATATCAATGAGATAACAGCAGGTGATATTGCTGCGGTAGTTGGGCTCAAAGGCACGACAACTGGTAACACGCTCTGCGACCAAGGCAATCCAGTGGTGCTTGAAAGCATTACCTTCCCAGAACCTCCTGTGTCAATTGCCATCGAACCAAAGACTAAAGCCGACCAGGAAAAGATGTCAATTGCATTGCAGCGCCTGGCTGAAGAAGACCCGACATTCCGAGTTAACGTAGACGATGAAACTGGCCAGACCATCATCAGCGGCATGGGGGAATTACACCTCGAAATTATAGTTGACCGCATGAAACGAGAATTTAACGTTGAAGCTAACGTTGGCCAGCCGCAGGTTGCTTACCGTGAAACCATTCGCAAAGATAGTGTGGAAGTGGAAGGTAAGTTTGTGCGCCAATCCGGCGGCCGCGGCCAATACGGCCACGTCTGGCTACGCCTTAGTCAAAACGAGGCTGGTAAGGGCTTTGAGTTTATCAACTCCATCAAAGGGGGTGTCGTCCCGAGCGAATATATTAAGCCGGTTGAGGAAGGCATCAAGGAAGCAATGGCCAACGGTGTGCTGGCAGGCTACCCGGTCGTCGACATCAAGGCTGAGCTCTATGACGGAAGCTACCATGAAGTTGACTCTTCAGAAATGGCATTTAAAATCGCCGGCTCAATGGCACTCCAGGAAGGCGTAAAGAAGGCAGCGCCGGTACTGCTTGAGCCAGTCATGAAGGTTGTGGTCGTCACCCCAGAAGAGTTTATGGGTGACGTTATCGGCGATCTAAACAGCAAACGCGGCCGGATTGAATCCATGGAGGACCTACAGGCTGGCGTTAAGGAAATAACTGCCTTCGTGCCGCTTGGCGAGATGTTTGGCTATACGACAAACTTGCGCAGTATGACACAAGGACGGGCCAGCTCAAGCATGGAGCTCGACCATTACGCGGATGTTCCGGGCAATGTTGCCGAGGCTATTATTGCAAAGAGTACGAAGTAACAAGGTTGGCAGTGACTGATTTGGTGCGCTCCGGAGAAGAGCCGGTAATCTCCCTCGACCGTATCATGCCGCTTGACGAAGGCGGTGAACAAAGAATGCGTGAGGAAACCGAGATATGCCTGGCGATGATCAGGTATCGGTTGGCTCAGCCATCTGCTCCCTTTGCCGTCGAGCCGATGATAAGACATTGGGAGTATGAAGTAGACGTGGAATACCCACAGGCGCCTACTGCTAAAGCGCTGCATTTCGGACGGGCTGTTGTTGTGGCAGCGTTTTTGGGGGCAGGCGCACTAAAGTATCGGCTATCCAGGCGTCAAGCAAAATAATGCCCGACTATTTACAACAGGGAAGAACTTCTGTACAATTACCGGGTATCTCGCATGGGTGCTATATTCTCATGCAAAACAATTTAATCAACTAACGAGGAGTTACATCAGATGGCAGAGTTTGACAGAAGCAAGCCGCACGTAAACGTAGGTACCATGGGACACGTTGACCACGGCAAGACTACGCTTACGGCAGCTATTACACACGTACTGGCTAAAAAGCTTCCAAGCGACGTTAACAAGCCAATCAAATACGACGAGATTGATAAGGCGCCAGAGGAAAAGGCGCGTGGTATTACCATTGCGACTTCGCACCAGGAATATGAGTCAGAAAAGCGCCACTACGCGCACGTTGACATGCCCGGACATGCCGACTATGTCAAGAACATGATTACCGGTGCAGCACAGATTGACGGTGCTATCCTGGTAGTTTCTGCAGCTGACGGTCCAATGCCACAGACACGTGAGCACGTATTGCTCGCTCGGCAGGTTGGTGTACCGAAGATCCTCGTTTTCATGAACAAGATGGACCTCGCCGATCCTGAACTGGTAGAGCTGGTGGAAATGGATATTCGTGAACTGCTTGCCAAGTACGAATTCGACGAAAACTGCCCGATTATTAAGGGCTCCGCAACCAAAGCGCTTGAAGGCGACAGTGCCAACGAAGACGCCATTATGGAACTGGTTAAGGCGATGGATGACTACATCCCAGAGCCAAAGCGCGACCTTGACAAGCCATTCATGATGGCAATCGAGGACGTCTTTTCCATTAAGGGTCGGGGCACGGTTGCGACCGGACGTGTTGAGACGGGTATAGTCAAGATTAACGATGAAGTTGAAATCGTTGGTATCCGCGACACTCGTAAAAGCGTTGTTACCGGTGTTGAAATGTTCAAGAAGAACCTTGAGCAGGGACAGGCGGGCGATAACGTTGGTATCCTTCTCCGCGGTATTGAGCGCGAAGACATTGAGCGTGGGCAAGTGCTTGCCAAGCCAGGCTCTATCACCCCGCATACCGAATTTGAGTCCGAAGTATATATCCTGACCAAGGAGGAAGGTGGTCGTCACACGCCATTCTTTAAGGGCTACAAGCCGCAGTTTTACTTCCGAACCACGGACGTGACCGGTGAGGTAGAATTACCAGCCGATAAGGAAATGGTTATGCCGGGCGACACAGTAACCTTTAAGGTGAAGCTGCTTGCTCCAATCGCTATGGAACAGGGCCTGCGCTTCGCTATCCGTGAGGGTGGCCGCACCGTCGGCGCCGGAGTCGTCACGAAGATTAATAAGTAAGTATACTGAGTTAATCTAACAAAGAGAGCCTCGGAATTCCGAGGCTCTTTCAATTGGCGAAATACGGAGTTAGAAAAGGAGGACAAGTGTGCTAGGCAGGGGTTCAGAGTAATTGATGTAGTTGTTGTGAACCCCCGCCGGCTCGTGCATGCAATTTGCCTAATCGCTCTCTGTTCTGGTCTCGGAAATTCCGAGCGAGAATACTATTGCTATTAATAACCCGGTTAGGGCATACGTTTCCCAAATCGGATTTTGGTAAGCAAAAATTAATATCTTGGTGAAGGTAAAGTTCCTCTCAAAGCAAGTAAGCCCTTGCAAAGTGCTTTTATTTATCAGCATTTTGTTATACAATATTGCTACAAACTTAATTGTGGTGATTAAAAGTCGCTGTCCGCTCTCTCTATAGTGCGCCGGAGATGTTACACCACACCAGAGGTTATAGTTTCTAGGTTCTAGGTTATAGAAGAAACCGCAAAACCTAACACCTAATACCTAAAACCTTTTGGACTCGAAAGGAGTCAAAAAATGGCTGAAAGTAAAAAGGCCGAAGCAAGTACCAATCAACGGATTCGTATTCGTCTCAAGGCATACGACCATAAGGTTATTGACCAGTCTGCCAAGCAGATTGTTGATACGGCGCTGCGTACCGGCGCAACTATAGCCGGACCAATCCCGCTGCCAACCAAACGGACAACCTACACTGTTATCAAAAGCCCGCACGTATATAAGAAAGGCCGTGAACAGTTTGAAATGCGTATCCACAAACGGCTTATTGATGTACTCGAGCCAACGCCGAAGACGATTGACAGCCTGATGAATCTTTCATTACCGGCAGGCTGTGATGCTGAAATTAAAATGTAATTGACCTACTGCGACCGTCTCTGCTAAAGCCGGAGAGGCAAACGCATAGGGCATTGACAGCTAGAAGAGGCCACCATGGCACAATTGCAATCAAGTATTGAAGCGGCTCCGTTACACGGTGGTGCCACCGATGTTGAGTTACTTGATTCGAGGGACTACTACCAGGAGTTAATGCAGCGCATCCCACATGTACGTGAACGTGCTCATATGATGGCTATGGCTTTTTGGGCCGACGGCGCTACCGAACCGTTAATCGAATCATTGGCAGATTGCGCCGCCAACACTGACGCAAACGTCAGCTTAGCGGCCGATAGCTTTTCGCGGTTAATGTACAACCATCTGCCTAGATGGATGCTCATGGGCAAGATGCGTGAGGCGAGCGATGGGCAATGGCAAAGGACTAAACGCCTCATTACCAGACTTGAGGAGAGCGGTGGCCAGTTCAAGTGGTTGGATACACCATCTAACCTTAAGAAGACACTGTTCTTTCTGAACACCAACCATATTAAAGCCACAATTCTAGATGATACCGTGTATCTCGGTGGGGCGAACATTACCGGTAAAGATCTTAGCGAATCTATCGATTTTATGGTGCGGGTCGAGAGCCCAGAATTGGCGGATATCCTAGAGCTGGTGTTGTTTGAACAAGAGGACATTGAAAGGTCAGATTTTGTACTGCACAGCAGGAACATAGGCCATATTTACTTTGATTCCGGCAAGCGGAACCGCTCGCTTATATATGAGACAGTAAACAGCCTTGTTGCTCAAGCGGCAGAAGAGGTAAAGTTAGTAACCCGGTTTGCCCCGACCGGTACGCTCAAGCGTTCATTGGAGCAGGCGCAGGCAAATGGCGCCGAAATTAACTGTGTCTATTTGCGGCAAAAGGATATCAGCTGGCTGTACAAAGGTCTCGGCCGCTTAGGTATTCTCCAAAGCCGTCGTCTGCCTGCACGGCCCCAATCTGACATGAGTGTTGAGCAGTACGGCCCCCTGCACGCTAAGCTCTTAATCGCAGATGATAAGCTTGTCGTTAGTTCTCATAACTTTACTGGCGCGGGAGTATTGCTGGGAACCAAGGAGCTAGCAGTTATCACAGAAAACACAAAACTGGTTGCACAAGCACATGAGGCGTTTGACACCTATTTTAGTGAAGCGTGAGCTTGACCGCGCTGCAGCAACAATACAGCTCATCTGTCCCGTGTAATGTAATTGAAGAGGGGCTTGCGGGTATGCTAGTATGAAGCGAATAATTGTTATGGCTAAAACAAGGAAAAATAAAAATGACAAATCAACTGGCTCGGCGGCTGATACCGTCTACCTCCTGAAGTTAGCTTTACTTTTAGTAGTCGGTTCATTCTGGATTAAGATTACCCGTGGAGAAGCGGCCCAGCTGCCGATACCGGCAGGCTTTTTAATTGGCCTGCTCGCAGCTTCTCACGAGCGTTTTGCCATTGACCGTAAAATTCAATTTGCCATCCTGCTCGTTTCGATGCTGGTCGGATTTTGGCTGCCATATGGCATTTTTGTGGCGTTGGTGTGAAATGACGAGAAAATGGCTTAAACTCCTGCTGCATGCACGCATACTGCTACTATTGGGCATCATTGCCTTCCTGTTTATAGGAACCGCTTTCTATTACCAGTACCAGTATGTGTTTAAGAGTACTCGTGTCATCGGTACCATCATAACCAAGGAACGGGATGTTAGATCGGGAATCCATAGGCCAATTAGGGATACAGCGGGCTACATTTACACTGTACAGTTACCTGAACCGGTATTTGACAGGACACAATATAGATTGCAGGTTGACGGCAATTTTCAAGTCGGCTCCGGGATTGAGATCGCAGTTCTAGAAGACTCTGATGAAGCCAGGCTATACTCCTCCAAACAAAACTATTTTCTCGCTTGGCTGATAGCTGTGCCGCTGGCAGGCTTGCTATTTGTCGTTATATTTATGACAAAAGGTTTCCAGAGGCGAACTGATCGCAAACATGCTTAATATTGTAGAATAGTCTACATATTGACAGAGGTGGTGAAAATCTGATAATCTATTGCGGTATATCAAGACTTTGTACGGCAGCACTTGGTGATTTAGCAGGTCTAACAGAGATAGAAACCGCTAGGCACCAAGCATTTTATTGCTCAGTACTAAAAACCGAAGGAAGTTATGAAGGGATTGATAACGCGCAAGCTAGGCATGACCAGTACCATCAACGATGACGGTACCGTGCAGGCTATTACCTTGCTTTCTGCTGAGCCAGGTGTGGTAACCCAGGTTAAGTCGGATGAGTCCGACGGCTACACCGCGGTCCAGGTTGGCATTGGTACGGGCAAGCGTCTGTCAAAGTCGCTCATCGGCCACCTTAAGCCTTCCAAGAGCACACCAAAGGTAATCAAGGAATTCAGGGTGAGCGAAATTACAGAGGCCATGCAGGTTGGCGCCACCATCACCGCTGAAGCATTCGAAGTTGGTGACATCGTGCACGCTACCGGAACAAGCAAAGGTAAAGGATGGGCTGGTACTATCAAGCGTCATAATTTCCATCGGGGTCGCAAAACGCACGGCGGCCGCTCATACCGAAGGGTCGGCTCTATCGGCTCGATGTACCCACAGAAGATTTTTAAGGGCAAGAAAATGGCTGGACAAATGGGCAATGAGCAGGTGACCGTTCGCAACCTAACCATCGCTTTGGTAGACAAAGAGCATGGCGTAATCGGCGTAGCCGGGGCGATACCAGGCCCTCGCAAGGGTATCGTTATATTACGGGGGGCAAACTAATGGCAGTTGCAAGCACCTATACCAAGGCCGGCAACAAGGCTACGAACAGCGCCAAATTGGATAAGAAGGTATTTGGCGTCGACACCGTTAGCCATGAGCTCCTGAAGCAAGCCTATACCGCGTACCTCGCGAACGGCAGGGTCAATCTCGCGAATACAAAGACGCGTGGCGAGGTCAGGGGCGGCGGCAAAAAACCGTGGCGACAAAAGGGTACCGGCCGGGCACGCTTTGGCTCTTCACGGGTACCGATTTGGCGTGGCGGTGGTATCACCTTCGGCCCTACCGGTGAAGAGAACTATACCCACAGGCTGCCGTTAAAGGCTAAACGAGCCGCGCTGCGGCAGGCACTTTCACTGAAGGCAAAGGAAAGCCAAGTAATTGTCGTCGAAGCGTTAAACTTTTCTGGCAAAACTGCTGAAGCAGCCGGCTTCCTGCAAAAGATCAACGCCACAGGTAACGTATTGCTAGTGGTAGAGGATAAGACCGACGAGGTCGTACGGGCAGTACGCAACCTGCCAGCTGTAATAGTAGTCCAAGCGACCTACATCAACGTGTTTGATGTGCTGAATGCTGACGCCATCGTTATAACAAGCAGCGCCCTGCAGTCAGTGCATGACTGGCTCGGAGGGGAAAAATAATATGAGTAAGACATTGGTACTCAAGCCCCGGATTAGTGAAAAGGCATACGCGCTGAGCCAATCAGCCAACGTGTATGTATTTGAAGTACCGTCTGAAACCAATAAGCAATCAGTCGCTGAGGCGGTAGCGAAGCAATTCTCGGTAACGGTCAATAAAGTGAATATATACAACAGCAAGGGCAAGCGTAAGCGAAGCGTCCGCAAAAGCGGCCGTCAAGTCATGGGAAAGCGGCCTGATACCAAACGGGCCTATGTAACCCTTAAGCAGGGTGACAGTATTCCTGTGTTTGCTGCTGTCGAAGAGGCCGAAAAAGAAGCCGCTAAGTCTGGAGGAGGTAAGTAATGGCTATTAAGTCCTACCGGCCAGTTACACCAGGACAGCGGGGCATGACCACGCAAGACACCAGTGCTGTTACTGCTAAGAAGCCGCTTAAGTCGCTGCTGGCAGTCCGTAAGAAATCGAGCGGGCGAAACAACCAGGGGCGGATTACTGTCCGTCATCGTGGCGGCGGTGCGCGCAAGTTCTACCGGCTGGTAAACTTCCAGCTAGACCCTGGTAGCACTGCGACAGTTGAGCAGATCGAATACGATCCGAACCGCTCAGCGCATATTGCCAGGATCAAAGATAGCGACGGCAAGTACCACTATGTCATCGCGGCCCAGGGTATGCGCGTCGGGCAGAAACTGGCGAGCGGCAAAGGAAGCGCGATAGAAACCGGCAATCGTCTGCAACTGAAAGACATACCGGTTGGGAGCGTTATCCACGCAATTGAGCTCCAGCCTGGACAAGGTGCCAAGCTGGTGCGGAGTGCTGGCAACAGTGCCCAGCTGATGGCCAAGGATGGCGAATACGCTCAAGTACGGCTACCAAGCGGCGAAGTGCGCATAGTGCACCATGAATGCACGGCAAGTATTGGTATGGTTGGCAACGTCCAACACCAGAATATAAAGATTGGCAAGGCCGGGCGTTCCCGCAGGCGGGGCATCAGGCCCACTGTCCGCGGAGTTGTTATGAATGCAGTAGATCACCCTCATGGCGGTGGTGACGGTGGCCGGCATGGCATCGGTGGTGGTAAAAACCATGGTGCTGCCCCACGCACGCCATGGGGGCAAAAGACCCTTGGCTACAAGACCCGCCGGCGAAAGAGTACCAACAAATATATCGTAAGGAGCCGTCATGCGGCGAAACGGAAGAAAGGGTAACCGATTATGAGCCGTTCACTGAAGAAGGGACCGTTTGTTGATCCGAAGCTCGCAAAGAAGGTTGCGGCTCTGGGCACTGAGGACCGTACAATTATCAAAACCTGGGCCCGGGCATCGGTTATTCCACCTGAGTTCGTAGGCCGTACAATCGCCGTCCACAACGGTAAGGTGCATGTACCGGTATTTGTGACTGAAAACATGGTGGGACATAAGTTAGGCGAATTTGCGCCTACACGTAAATTCCGCACACATGGCGGTAAGTTGGCGAAAGGTTAGAGGATAGAAGTATGCCAGTCCAAGCAATAGCACGGAGCGTCAAGCTGTCACCACGTAAAGTAAGCGTGGTAGTCAGCCTGGTGCGCGGTAGAAGCGTCGCTGAAGCCGAGGCTATATTGTCGCATACCCCACGGCGTGCAGCCCTGCCGGTCCTAAAGACTTTGCAAGCTGCAAAGGCGAATGCTGACAACAATCACAACCTTAAACCCGAATCGCTGAGGATTACTGAAATAAGCGTGACGCCAGGTGTCCGCTACAAGCGTTATCGTCCGGCAGCACACGGCCGCGCCTTGCCATTCCAACGTAAGACGAGCCATATAAAGGTAGTCGTTGACGGCGATAAACGCCAGCCGAAGAAGCAGCCCGCCAAAACGGCACAACCGAAGAAGGAGAAGGCGTAATGGGACAGAAAGTTAATCCGATAAGCATGCGGCTCCAACTCAACAAGGATTGGCGCAGCAAATGGTTTGCCAATAAGCGCGAGTACGCCAACTATCTAAAAGACGACCTGGCTGTACGGCGCCTTATCAAGGACAAGCTTGGTTCACGGGCAGCTATCAATAAGGTAGATATCGAACGCTCGCCTAACCTCGTATCCGTAACAATCAGCACCGCAAAGGCTGGTGTTGTCATTGGCCGTGGTGGGACCGGCGCCCAGGAGCTCAAGGCTGCAATTGAAAAAATTTACGGTGTTCCAGTACGGGTCAATATCGAAGAAGTTAAGAAGCCGGAACTGTATGCCAAGCTTGTGGCTGAAAATATTGCCCACCAGCTGGAGCGGCGCATTGCATTTAGACGTGCAATCAAATCATCTTCAGCCGCCAGCATGCGCGCTGGGGCCAAAGGCGTCAGGATTGAAGTCTCTGGCAGGTTAAATGGCGCGGAGATGTCACGGCGCGAAAAGGATGTAGTGGGCAGTGTTCCTTTGCACACCCTCAGGGCGGATATTGATTATGCACATGTTGATGCTAAGACGCCCGATGGCATTATTGGTGTCAAGGTTTGGATCTATAAGGGGGAGGCTCAGTAATGTTGCTTCCTAACAGAACCAAGTACCGCAAGGTACGCAAGGGAAAGATCCGCGGGCCGGCAACGTCTGGCAACTATATCGCGTTTGGTGACTTTGCGCTGCAGTCTATGGAAGGCATGCGCATTACCAGTCGACAGATTGAGGCTGCCCGACAAGCGATGACCCGTTACGTTAAACGCGGCGGCAAGATATGGATCCGGATTTTCCCGCATACGCCGGTGTCCCGCAAACCGCAGGACGTGAAGATGGGAAGCGGTAAGGGCAACCCGGAGTTCTTCGCAGCCAAGGTTAAGCCCGGTACCATACTGTTCGAGATGCAAGGCGTATCTGAAGAAGTTGCCCGGGAGGCAATGCGATTGGCGAGTCACAAGCTGCCGGTCAAGACAAAGTTCCTGGTCAAGGAGGAAGCGTAACATGAAAATCGTGGAAATACGCAAACTGTCTACTGCCCAGCTGACAACGGAAAGCACCAAGCTACGCGAAGAAATAGCCGAGCTTCGACGCCGGCTGCATATGGGTGAAGTGCAGAATGTTAAGGTAATCAGGAACAAAAGGAAAGATCTCGCTCGCATGCTGACTGTTCTCGGCGAGCAGCTAGCAAAGGAGAAAATGTAATGGCACGTGTATTAATCGGCACGGTTGCATCGAACAAGGCTGACAAAAGCATTGTCGTTTCAGTGCTCACTCGTAAAACACACCCACTCTATAAGAAGCAGTACAGCGAATCCAAGCGGTTTATGGTACATGATGAAAAGAACGAGGCTGAAATAGGCGACAAAGTCGCAATCGTAGAAACGAGGCCGATCAGCGCACGCAAGCGATACACCTTGCAGCGTGTCATCGAACGGCCTGCAATCCGTCAAGAGGACCAGGCAGTGGCCGATAAAGCGCCGGCTGATGAGGCCGAGGAGCAATAATGTTACAGCAAGAATCAATTCTTAACGTGTGCGACAACAGCGGAGCCAAGAAAATACTTTGCATCCGTGTTCTTGGCGGAACCAAGCGTCGCTATGCACGCATTGGTGATACAATCGTCGCCAGTGTCAAAGAGGCTAACCCGACCGGCAACGTCAAGAAAAAGTCAGTTGTCAGGGCAGTCGTTGTGCGCACGCAAGCGCCAATTCGCCGCAAGGACGGCTCCACTATCAAGTTCGATGATAACGCCGCGGTGATAATCGGCGATGACAAGCAACCGCGTGCGACACGTATATTTGGGCCGGTCCCACGGGAATTGCGTGAGCTTGGCTATAGTAAGATAATTTCCCTTGCACCGGAGGTCCTGTAATGAATGCTGTTGTCTATAAGATCCGGCTCAAGAAGGGCGATACAGTCGTAGTACGGTCCGGAAAGCACAAAGGCAAGACCGGCAAAGTAATCGCGACGCATCCGCGGGAAAACAAAGTTACCGTGGAAGGCATTAACGTGGTGAAGAAGCACGTCAAACCAAACCGCAGCCACCCACAAGGTGGCATCATTGAGATTACCAAACCTATCTGGGTTTCGAAGGTCGGCATCGTTGAGCCAAGTAGTAAGCAGCCAAGCAAAATCGGCTACACGCTTTCCAAGGACGGAAAACGAGTCCGCATCTATAAGAAAACCGGCAAGGAGATCAAGTAATGGCTACCGCAACTCAATCAAAGCAGGCAGCCGCCAGGCTAAAAGACCTGTATCATAAGCAACTTGTCAAAGAGCTGCAGGGGGAACTCGGCCTGCAGAACCCGCATGAAGTGCCGCGCATTGAAAAGATCGTGGTCAATATTGGCCTCGGCCGTGCCAAAGACGATAAGAAGCTTATAGAGGTGGCTGCCAATACTCTCCGTAAAATTACCGGCCAGCAACCGGTCGAAACCGTTGCCCGAAAGTCTATCGCCAGCTTTAAACTGCGCGAGGGCAATAAGATTGGGCTCAAGGTGACGCTCCGCGACGAACGGATGTATGAATTCCTGGACAGGATCATTACCGTCGTGTTGCCGCGGTTACGCGACTTCCACGGCGTGCCGCAAAAGGCGTTTGACAAGTCAGGTAACTACAGCCTTGGCTTCACGGACCAGTCGGTGTTCCCGGAGCTAACGTTTGATGAGACAACGACTACCCACGGGCTGCAGGCCGTAATAGTAATCAATAGCAAAGAACCAGCACACTCTAAGGCATTGCTCGAGAAGTTTGGCATGCCGTTTGAGAGAAAGGAGCAAAAGTAATGGCAAAGAAGTCAATTGTCGCACGTGACCTAAAGCGACAGAAAATGATTAAGCGCTACGCCGCCAAGCGTGCGGAACTGAAGGCAATGGGCGATTATGAGGGTTTGCACAGACTGCCGCGCAACTCATCTCCTACACGCTGGAAGAACCGATGTATTGAGACAGGTCGCCCGCACGGATATATGCGGACGTTCGGCCTAAGCCGTATCTCATTCCGTGAACACGCGAGCAAAGGTGAGATCCCTGGCGTAACAAAATCGAGCTGGTAGGGAAGGATATATATGGTAACAACTGATCCAATAGCAGACATGTTGACAAGAGTCCGGAACGCGATTGCGGTTCGGAAGCATGAGGTATCCTTGCCACATTCAAAGGTCAAGGAGTCAGTTGCGCGTCTGCTCAAAGAAAACCAGTTCATCGATGACGTTAAGGTTATTGACGCAGATGTCGGCAAGATTATGAAAGTTATGATCAATGCCCCTGATGACAATGCACGCATTACCGAAATTGTCCGAATGAGCAAGCCGGGGAGACGGCAGTATGCCCGCGCCGATGACATCCCGTTTGTGAAACGCGGCCGCGGGATAGTAATTGTGTCGACATCCCAAGGTATGATGAGTGACCGCGAAGCGCGCCAAAAGCGGCTCGGCGGCGAATTAATTTGTAAGGTGTACTAAGTGGAGTTACTATAATGAGTCGAGTAGGAAAACTGCCGGTTGCGATACCAAGCGGCGTGACAATCACTGTCGACCCCAGCGAGATTAGCGTCAGCGGACCCAAGGGTACGCTGAAGCAACCGATTCTAGGGGGTATCACTGTGGTCCAGGAAGGCGACCAGGCCATAGTCGCAAGGGCTAATGACGAACCAGTAAACCGCGCCCGCCATGGCCTGATGCGTTCACTGGTAAATAACATGGTGGTCGGTGTCAGCACCGGATTCAGCAAAAAGCTTGAGATTAACGGCGTCGGTTTCCGCGTCGCGATGCAGGGGTCTGACCTAAAGTTTAACCTTGGTTATTCCCATGACATCATATATAAAGTACCGCAGGGTGTTACAGCCACTGTCGAACAAAACACCATTACCATCAGCGGTATCGACAAGCAGCAGGTTGGACAGGTCGCTGCGGATATCCGGGCGCTTCGGAAGCCAGAGCCGTACAAAGGCAAGGGCATTAAGTACCAGGGTGAGCGCATTATCCGTAAGAGCGGTAAATCTGGTAAGGAAAAATAGGTTGCATATGAAACGGTTAGCGAATAAATTACACAATCTGAAAATGCGCCGGGCACGGGTGCGTGCCGTGGTCTCCGGTACCGCCGAGCGGCCGAGGCTGAGCGTCCATGTGAGCAATCGCCACATTTTGGCGCAACTCATTGACGATACCAAGCACGCCACGATTGCTTATGTCACGACTGCCGGCCAGAAGGCACTGAAGGGCACGATGACCGAACGAGCGCAGTGGGTGGGCGATGAAATTGCTAAAAAAGCACGCACCAAGAAGGTAAGGCAGGTGGTGTTTGACCGAAACGGACGATTGTACCATGGGCGGGTCAGCGCTTTGGCTGACGCCGCGCGGAAAGGCGGATTGGAGTTCTAATGGCATACTTAGCAGTAGCAGCAAAAAAAGAAGTAACGGGAGAAGGATTCTGATGGCCGCACCGTATAGAAGCCGCACCCCTAGGGACAACATAGGGCTGGGCGAAGAAAAGCAGTTTGACGAGCGGGTAGTGCACATTGACCGTGTGGCCCGTGTCGTAAAAGGTGGCCGCCGGTTCCGATTCCGCGCGCTCGTTGTCATTGGCGATCATAAAAACCGTGTTGGAGTCGGCAGCGCAAAGGGCGCAGACGTCAGTGCAGCGGTTGCCAAGGCGGTGGACGTCGCCAAGAAAAACATGGTTACCATTTCGCTCAAGAACGGTACGATTCCGCATGACACACAGGCGAAAGTTGGTGGCGCAAACATCCTGATTAAGCCGGCCAGCGCTGGTACCGGCCTCATTGCCGGTGGCGTAGTACGGACAGTACTGGAAGTCGCTGGCGTCAGCAACGCCCTCAGCAAATCGCTTGGCTCGACTAACAAGACTAACACTGCCTACGCAGCTATCGAAGCCTTGAAGAATGTTGTCCCCGCCGAGAACTGGATTACTACCCGTGCTGCAGCGATGAGCAAGCCAAAACGGCAAGCAGCTGGCAAAGCGAAAGAGGATAAGTAATGAAGTACAATGAACTGGAAGTACGGTCTACAAAAGCTAAGCGACGTGTAGGGCGCGGCATAGCCGCCGGACAAGGCAAGACTGCCGGACGCGGCACCAAAGGACAGGGATCCCGAGCCGGTGGTGGTGTCCGTCCTGGGTTTGAGGGCGGCCAAAATCCGCTGTATGCACGCTTGCCAAAACTACGCGGCTTCCGTTCGCCACGGCCAAAGGCCGAGGTGGTGTATACGGGTCAGCTGGACGAGATTAAGGAAACGGTGGTTGACAATACCGCCGCTGCTAAAGCTGGATTGGTTTCTTCACCGCATGTTAAGGCCAAGCTGGTGCTTAAGGGAGACGTTACTAAAAAGCTGACCGTTAAGCTGCAGGCTGCTTCCAAAGGGGCTGTTGCAGCCATTGAAAAGGCTGGCGGCACGTTCGAAAAGACCGCACAGCTCCCCCGCCAAAAAAGCAAGAAGTCAGATAAATAGCGGCAACGGTTTTATGACACTATAATCTGTGTCATAATAGCCGTAATTCGACAGGTAGAGGGATGTATAAACAGTAATGAGCTGGAAAGTAATTTGGCGCTCGCTTAAAAACCCTGATATGCGCAAACGCATCATCGCGGTGCTTGGCATGTTGCTTGCCTTCCGCGTGTTGGCGCATATACCAATTCCCCTTGGCAATCCGGAAACGCTGAAGCAGTTGCTGGAAAGTCTCTTTACCTCGACGCAAACCACACAACTGCTGAGCTTTATTAATGTGTTGTCCGGCGGCGCGCTGGCTAACTTTTCCATCGTGCTGGCCGGCCTCGGGCCATACATTACCGCCTCTTTGGTCATGCAGCTGCTCACTAAAGCCATACCAAAGCTTGAAGCGCTGAATAAAGAGGGTGAGTACGGGCGCAAGAAGATCAACCAGTACACCCGAACGCTGACGTTTCCACTCGCAGTTATCCAGTCAATCGGTGCCATTTACCTTGTCCGCCAGTCCGCGGCTAGTATCGCCGGACTTGGTGATATAACCGCTGGAACGTCGCTGATACAATGGGTGCTCATGGTGGCTGCCCTTACCGGCGGCTCGATGTTGATGATGTGGCTGGGTGAACTGATTACTGAACAAGGCATCGGCAATGGCATTTCATTGCTTATAACAGTCGGTATTATCAGCAGCCTGCCGGCTACCGTGTCACAGATAATGAACTCGGTGATCGACCAAAGCGCACGCTGGAATGTGTTTGGCTTGCAGCTGCCTATTGATACCTCTGGCTTGATATTCGCGCTGATATTGCTCGCCATAACGGTCATCACCACGATTATTATCGTCAAGCTCAATGAGGCCTCACGCAATATTACGGTCAACTATGCTAAGCGGGTACAGGGCAACCGCACCTACGGTGGCGTTACAACCACCCTGCCGGTGAAGCTTATCACTGCCGGTGTTATCCCAATTATCTTTGCTGTGGCGTTCTTAAGCGTGCCCAGCTTTGTTGGCCAGCTATTGGCCGGCATGAGCAGCGGACGGCTGCAGGAAATCGGCAACACGCTGATTCTGTGGTTCCAGAACCCAAGCCCGCAATCCTTTGCGGCCGGCGGGTTTGAGCCGTATGTTTACCCGGTTGTCTACTTCCTGCTCGTCTTTATGTTTACCTTTTTCTATACGAGCATTACCTTCAACTCAAAAGAGATCGCCGAGAACCTGCAGAAGCAAGGCGGCTTTATTCCCGGAATCCGCTCCGGCAGCCAAACCGAGCAGTACCTTGCAAAACTTGTCAACCGGCTTACTTTGTTCGGCGCGTTGAGCCTGGGATTACTGGCGCTCATGCCGATTATCGGTCAGGTATTCCTGCAAACGAGCATTGCCATCGGCGGCACGAGCATCCTCATCTTGGTATCCGTAGCGCTCGAGACGCTCCGTCAGCTCGAATCACGCGCGCTTATGGTCACCTATGACGATTACACCCGTCCGGACTTCTTCGGCGAGCCCACCATCGCTGGCGCACCTGAACCAACCGGCGTCAAACGCCGCTTCGGCCTCCGCAGACATAAAGAAAAAATACAAAAGTAGTAAAAACACTTTACAAACACCGGTAGCAACTGATATAATTCACCCTTGTTATAATTTATGGCCAAAAATAAGGAAGTCATCGAGCTGACTGGGACTGTGGTAGAGACCTTACCGGGGACTCAGTTTCGGGTAGAGCTTCAGAACGGCCATCAAATAATAGCTCATGTCGCCGGCAAAATGCGCAAGCATTTTATCAGGATCGTACCAGGCGACAGCGTTACGGTTGAGTTGACCCCTTACGACCTTACGAAGGGCAGAATCACCTATCGCAAGTCATAATTAAGCAGTGTGTTCGGTGAAAAACCGGATCCGCATAGGCCCAGTGCAGCAACGATGTTGCATAGGGCACCCAAAGAAGAAAGGAATTCCAGCGGGATGAAAGTGCGTGCTAGCGTAAAGAAAATCAGCTCCGACGACATCATCGTCCGCCGCAAGGGACGGGTGTACGTTATTAATAAAATGAAGCCAAAGCACAAGCAGAGGCAGGGGTAGTGATGGGTGCTATATTCTTCACAACTCAGAATTCTAAGTCCGGAGGTGACTGCTAATGGCCAGAATCTCAGGCGTAACTATCCCTTCCGAAAAACAAGTGCAAGTGGCACTGACTTACGTTTACGGCATTGGTCCGCGTACCAGCCGTACGATCGTGGCCAAAGCCAAGGTTGATCCGACGATACGAGTCAAGGATTTAACCGACGCCGAAATTTCGCGGATCCAAGATGTTATTAACGAAAGTCACACTGTTGAAGGTGAGTTGCAGCGGATCGTGACCGGAAACATTAAGCGGCTGAAGGACATTAACGCATACCGCGGCATACGGCACGCTGCCGGTCTGCCATCGCGGGGGCAACGGACTAAGACCAACGCCCGGACACGCCGTGGCAAGAAGGTAACCGTTGGCGGTACTGCTAAAAAAGTAGCGTCCAAGACGTAGTTTCAGGAGTAACTCATGGCAGAAGCACCATCAACCACCACCACAACAACAACACCAGCCAGAAAAAAGAAGGTAAAGCGCTCTGTTCCCTACGGGCAGCTGCACATCCTCGCTACGTTTAACAACACGATAGTGACTTTTACCGACAGCAAAGGCGGCGCCTTGACCACCGCCAGCGCCGGCGCCCTCGGGTTCCGTGGCTCCAAGAAGGGCACGGCCTATGCCGCGCAGGTAGCGACCGAAAAGGCCGGCCAGGCTGCCCGGCAACAGCACGGCCTCTCGAAAGTTGACGTATTTGTACGGGGCATCGGTCTTGGCAGGGAAGCAGCCATTAGGACACTGCAATCACTTGGCATACAAGTAGAGAGCATACGGGACGTGACTGGCATACCGCACGGTGGTGTCCGTCCAAGGAAGGCAAGGAGAGTATAGGTATGGCACGAGACAGAGGCTCGATAGTTAAGATGAGCCGGCGCGAAGGCTACGCGCTGCACCCAAAGGCTCATAAGGCGCTCGTCAAGCGTTCCAGTCCGCCAGGGCAGCAATCACGCCGTGGCATGAGGAGCAAGAGCAGCCAGTATGCCTTGCAACTTCGTGAGAAGCAGAAGGTAAAGCGACTGTACGGCCTGCTGGAGCGGCAGTTCAGCAATCTGATGAACGAAGCGTCGCGCAAAGAGGGCGAATCGGGTGAAATCCTATTGCAGTACCTTGAGCGGCGTTTGGACAACGCTGTGTACCGTGCCGGTTTTGCGCCAAGCCGCCGTGCCGCCCGTCAGCTCGTTACCCACGGCCACTTCTTGCTGAACGGCCGGCGGGTCGATATCCCGTCTATTCGCTTACAACCCGGTAACGTCATTACGCTCAGGGACCACAGCAAGCAAACTGAGTACTTTAAGAAAATTGACGACACCAGCCCGGCACCGTCTGAGACACCAGCCTGGCTCAAGATCAACCGCAAGAAGTTCGAAGTGCAAGTTACCGGCTTACCAACCAGAGAAGAGGTGGAGCCTGACATTAATGAGCAACTAATCGTGGAATACTACTCACGCTAAGGGAGGCAAATTAAAAGCTATGTCAAAACTAATTCACACACCAGGAGTCGTAAATGTCGATGATCACGGCGCCAACAGCGCGACGTTTTCAGTCGAGCCGCTCCACACCGGCTATGGAATGACACTCGGCAATTCGTTGCGACGGGTGTTGCTTTCAAGCATTGCCGGGGCCGCTGTTACCGCTTTTAAAGTTGAAGGCGCAACACACGAATTCACCACACTCAAAGGCGTCAAGGAAGATATCGTTGAAATTATGCTCAACCTTAAGGGTATCCGTTTCCGTGTGTTCGGCGGCGAGTTGCAATCGCTGCGCCTCACTAAGAAGGGCAAGGGCAAGGTAACGGCCAAGGACATTGCGACCAACGCTGACGTTGAGATAGTAAATCCCGATCATGTTATTGCTACCATTGATGATGATAAAGCCAGTGTCGTTATGGACCTCGTGGTTGAGACTGGCCGCGGCTACCGCACGGTTGAGGAAGGAGCCACTCGGAAAGCAAGCGATATGATCGCACTTGACGCGGTCTTCAGCCCGGTACTCCGTGTTCGCTACAAGGTGGAGAATACCCGTGTCGGCCAGGTGACTGACCTCGACAAGCTGATTATCACGATTGATACTGACGGGTCAATTACACCGCGTGAGGCGTTCGAAGAGGCGGCAGCCATACTCGTAAACCAGTACACCGCCCTCGCCGGCCAAACCCGCGTAGAGGCCGCCGCGCCAATTGGCAATACTATTGACGAGGCAAGTGACGGTGAAGGATCCGAGGACGCACCCGAGCTGATGACGCCAATTGAGGACCTTAACCTTTCAGCCCGGACCACCAACGCCCTCATCAACAATGACATCCACACACTCAAGGATCTCTTCAGCCTTAGTGACGCAGAACTCAGGGACCTGAAGGGCTTTGGCAGCAAGGCACTGGATGAAGTAAAAGAAAAGCTTGCGGAGTTGGAACTGTAGCCATGCATCGCCACGGATACAAAGGGAGAAAATTCGGACGCGAGCGCGACCAGCGCCGGGCGCTTATTAAGGGCCTGGCAGATTCGCTCATCTTACATGAGTCAATTGAGACGACGCTGCCGAAGGCCAAAGAGATTGTGCCCTATGTCGAAAAGCTTATCACCAAAGCCAAGAAAGGTGACTTGCACAGCCGCCGACAGGTCATAAGCGCATTGCAGACTGTTGAGAGCGCGCATAAGCTGGTGGACGATATTGCGCCGAAGCTAAAGACGCGCACCAGCGGCCACTTACGTATAGAGAAAACCAAGCTGCGCCGTGGTGACAACGCCGAGCTTGCTAAGGTCAGCTTCGTTGATGATTTGAAGACGGCGAAGGCTCCTGCCGCGCAGGCGGCTGAGAAGCAGCCGGCGCCGAGAAAGGCGAAGCCCGCAGCCACTTCCCGCACCAAGGCAGCTGGTAAAAAGGAAAGTAAGTAATGAAGACATACAGCGCTAAACCAAGTGAAGTAACACGCAAATGGTACCTGCTTGATGCCAGTGAGGCGCCGCTCGGTCGGGTTGCAACAAGGGTGGCTACACTGCTCACAGGCAAGCACAAGCCGATGTTTACCCGGCATATCGACTGCGGCGACTATGTCGTGGTAATCAATGCCGCAAACCTGGTAGTGACCGGTGACAAGCTTGACGCAAAGCGATACTACCGCCACAGCGGATACCCTGGCGGGTTGAAGCAAACAACGCTCAAACAGCAGCTGGAAAAGGACCCAGCCGCGGCAGTAATGCATGCCGTCAGGGGAATGCTGCCGGCCAATAAACTTCGGCCGCAGCAACTCAAGCGCCTCAAGGTCTACGCCGGCGAAGAGCATTCCCACATGGCACAGCAACCAGAAAAGATAGCAGTGAAGGACAGTAAATAATATGGCAACGAAAGCAAACAACTATTTCTACGCACTCGGACGGCGAAAAAGCTCTACCGCAAGGGTCAGGCTGACTGCCGGCAGCGGCAAGGTGACAATTAACGGGAAACCTGCCGAAGAGTACCTAGCCGGCAGCCGCAACTTGTCCGGCAAGATGATGAAGCCGTTTGCTGTGCTCGAGCAGGAGAACAAGTACGACATCAGCGCTGTTGTGAGTGGTGGCGGCCATAGCGGGCAGGTAGAGGCAATTCAGCTTGGCATTGCAAAGGCGCTGGCGGCAATGAACGAAGACCTGCGTGGCACCTTAAGGCGAGCTGAGCTGCTTGGCCGCGACCCACGCGAGAAAGAGCGCAAGAAGTTCGGACTTAAGGGCGCGCGCAAGCAACGCCAGTTCACAAAGCGTTAGATTTGTAGTGGTTCCCTTGACAAGCGCTATGATTACCAGTATTGTCAGTATCGTTATGAACAGCTTACGTGTTTACGGGTTTTACTTTTGGTTTAGCACCCTAGCCAACGGGCGGCCCGGTTCATAGCGTATATACAACCTAACAAAACGAATAATATGCCGCCCGAGAGGCGGCTTTTTTAATCTGCAAAGGAGATAAACCATGCACGACCAACAACGAAAACAAGAATTGGAGAAACTTGTCGAAAGTCTGGCTAATGACGAACGGCTGGTAAACGCCAACAGCCTTGAAATTTCCCAACGGATAGGCGAATGTGCGCGTACCGTACTGGGCTATGATCCAGGGAGAGAAATTATTACACTCAACGAGCAGGCACAGAATGATGTTTTGATGGTAATGCGGGGGCTGCGTGACGCCCTCTTCGTCCGACCACAGCAAGGTAGTGGTTTGTGAGATAACGGCGAAGCCGTATAATACAGGTTAACTATGGGTAAGACGACAATACTCACCGGACTGAGGGCAAATAACGATTTGCATATCGGCAACTATTTTGGTGCGCTCCTGCCTACTATCGACATGGCAAAAAAACACGCCGGAGAATACCAAATAAACCTTTTCGTGCCTGATTTGCACAGCTTCACAACGCCGATTGATCACAGTAAGCTTTATCAGCAAACGATGAATAATCTCAAGATTTTTGCTGCTGCTGGACTGCCCTTGGATAATCCAGACGTATACATTTACCGCCAAAGCTACATTCCTGCTCATAGCGAACTCACCGTCATTCTCAACAGTTTTACCGGCTTCGGCGAGATGAGCCGTATGACCCAGTTCAAGGATAAGTCGAGCAAACTTGCCGCAGAACGGATCAGCGTCGGCTTGTTTGATTACCCGGTTCTTATGGCAGCGGACATATTGTTATATCACGCGGAGTTGATACCGGTTGGCGACGACCAAACGCAGCACATTGAATTTACGCGTGATATCGCCACGCGCCTCAACCGCCAGTTCGGCGAGCTTTTTGCAGTTCCGAAACCAGTCAAGCAGCAGCACGAATTCTTCGGTAAAGACCAGGGGCTGAGGATCAAAGATTTAGCTGATCCCACAAAGAAGATGAGTAAGTCAGAAGCTTCGGACAAAGGCATCGTATTCCTGATGGATAAGCCAGCGGACGCGGCCAAAAAGGTGCTTGCCGCTACGACCGACAGCGTCGGCAGCGTAAACTATGATCCGGAGAACCAGCCGGGCATCAGTAACTTGCTCCAGATCTTAGCGCTGCTTACCGACACCCCGCTCGAGGCAGTCAGCAAGCAGTACCATGGCCAGTCGAGCTACGCCGACCTAAAGCGGGCGGTAGCCGAGCAGGTGGAGCGGTTTTTGACTAACTTCCAGCAAGCCTACCAGCACATTGACGAAGCGGCGCTCCTCAGTAAGCTGGAGGCATCGGAGGCGGCTATGTCGCAAGTAGCCGACGCCACCCTTGCGAAAGTCCAGAAGGCTGTAGGTTTGCGGCCATAATATGCGCCGGACAATCATTGTTGACGACAGCGACGCGCAGCAACGGCTCGACAGCTTTATAACCGAGAATATTTCGGAGCTAAACCGCAGCTACGCGCAGCAGCTTATCGATAGCGGCAGCGTAACGGTCAATGGCAAGGCTAAAAAGCCGTCATATAAACTGCGGCCTAATGACTCAATAACGCTCGAAGCTGACCTTAAGAGCAAGGCCGCCCAACCGGCAGTCAGCCTGCCGGTGATTTACGAAGATGAACACGTCGTTGTTATTGATAAGCCGGCCGGCGTGCTAACACACAGCAAGGGCAGCTTCAACCCAGAGGCAACTGTAGCAACCTTTATCGCCCCGAAGCTGCAGGGCTTGAAGGGGGAACGTGCCGGCATCGTCCACCGGCTCGACCGGGACACCTCAGGCGTTATGATATGTGCAAAGGACCAAGCAACCATGGCCATCCTGCAGAAGCAGTTTTCGGTCCGCACCGTGGAGAAGGAGTACATCGCGGTGGTAGAGGGGAATCTTGACCCGAAACAGGCGGTGATTGACGTGCCGATAGAGCGCAACCCCAAGCGGCCGCAAACTTTTCGGGCAGGCAGCAATGGCAAGCCGGCCCAAACCACGTACACCGTACTTGAGGAGAAAAACGGTTACAGCGTCGTCCAGCTTGCGCCCAGGACCGGCCGCACCCATCAGCTTCGGGTGCATCTCGCTTACCTTAAGCACCCCATCGTAGGTGACAGGCTTTATGGCGGCAAACCGGCTGACCGGCTGTACCTGCATGCCTCCAAGCTGGACATACGCCTGCCGGACGGACGGCGAATGACCTTCACCGCGCCACTGCCGGATGAGTTTAGCAAGTTAGGGGGACAGGCGTGACGGCACTCGTCCTCCATGGCCAGGTTGCCGCGGCGGTGGGGCGGTTCCTGGCAAAGCCAGCCCACGCTCTCATTATTGAAGGCGTGCCCGGCAGCGGCAAGCTGACGCTTGCTCGCCACATTGCCGAAGGAATTTTAAACATAGAGGGCAAGCTCGACAGTTACGGATATTTTCTGCAGTTGTCGCCAAACGGCGGGACCATTCCAATCGATGCGGTCCGCAGTCTGCGTTCGTTTTTGAAGCTAAAGACCGTGGGCAACGGTTCGATCAGGCGCGTCGTGATAATTGAAAACGCCGAGAGCATGACGGCCGAGGCCCAGAACGCCGTGTTAAAGCTTTTGGAAGAGCCGCCGGCTGACACTGTCATATTGCTCACTGCCACAAACGCCAGGCTGTTGCTGCCAACCATCGCATCGCGGACGCAGCGCCTGGCCATTAAGAGTCCGCCCAAAACGGCGGTAGCCACGGCGTTTTCTTCAGCACCGAAGGACGCTGTAGACCGCGCTTACCTCATCAGCGCCGGCGCCATGGGGCTCTTTACAATGCTAGTAGAGAACCAACAGGATCACACGCTGCTCCAAAATATCGACCGCGCCAAGCGGCTGCTGGCAGCAAGCCGGTTCGAACGGGTCGCAGGCATTGAGCAGTTAGGTAAGGACCGCGGGCAGCTCATTGAGCTGCTGTACGCGCTAAAGAAGATTGCCCGGGCAGCCATGCTACAATCAGCAGCTAACGGTAAAAATTCCGAGACAGCACGGTGGATCACCATGAGCAGGCAACTGAACGCTGCCGAAGCCGCACTGGCCGCCAACGCCGTGCCAAAGCTGGTACTATCCCAGCTGTTCCTCAACATTTGATATAATCAATCGTATGCTCGAGCTCACTATCGTAGCTGCCTTTGGGTACTTTGCCTACCGCAATACGACTATACGTGATGAAGAACTTTCTGCGCTCCCACGGCGTATTAGCGACAAGCTTGGCAAGCTGTGGGACATTGCGCACCAGGGAATGCGTGAAAACCGCTTTCTCCGCGCTGAGAAGGCGCTCTTGACCATACTGAAAATCGATGAGAAAAACGCTGCCGCCTACAACCGCCTAGGGATTCTGTACGCAAAGCAAAAGGAATACAAAGACGCTATAGACTGCTTTGAGATAGCTTCCAGTATCGAAGCCACTCCCTCCAGCCTCCATAACCTCGGTCTCATTTATTACGAGACAGAGAATTACCAGAAGGCGGCAGTGGCGTTTGAGCAGGCACTGAAGCTCGAAGACGGTCTGGCTGCCCGGCATGTGGCCTATGCTAAAGTCCAGGAAAAGCTCGGTAATGACAAATTGATGTTCCAGGAACTAGACCGCGCTGTTGAGCTCGAGCCGAACCAAGAGACCTACGGATTGCTCCTCAAGGCCTATGAGGCGCGGGGAATGGAAGCCGAAGCCGACGAAGTCCGCGAAAAGCTCAAGAAACTCATCGTGCCGTCTGGGAAGTCCAAGCGCATCCTCCGCCCCAAGCGTGTCGTAATATAAGCATTTATTATTCCTTCGGCTCGGTTGCAATTCAGTTTGTGACGCTCTCTCATCGCCTCAATATGGCAACTGTACCGGCAAGAAAAAACAAGCCTGGAATGGCTCGTCTTTTTATGGTGCAGAGGGAGGGATTCAAGTGGAATTGGCTGGCGCATAAGGTATGCACAGCTTATATATACGACGCTTCGCTCGAGGCTACAAAAACACCCACTGGGTATTTTTGCCCCGAAGGCTTCCCTCGTGCGTTCAAATCATCATCTATCAAGAATCCTCCATAGCTCCCAAAAAGGGAGCGACGGAGGATGGTGCAGAGGGAGGGATTCGAACCCCCGAAGGCGAATGCCAGCAGATTTACAGTCTGCCGTGTTTGACCGCTTCACTACCTCTGCATTGCGGAGAAGCGCGTGGCTTCTCCGACAAATTGTAACACCTCTTGTTAACTACACCCGACATTTAGCATCCTCGCACAATGCTAAATATATAGTGGAGCCGGCAGAGGGATTCGAACCCACGACCCGCTGTTTACAAAACAGCTGCTCTGGCCACTGAGCTATGCCGGCATTTTCCAAAATTCCAAGGATGAAGTTTACCATAATAAGGGGAGTTTTGCCACTGGATCGGGCGTGCAGCCGGGCTGCGGCTGGCCGCTCAGGCCAAGAACCCCTTCCACATAGCTGAAAAAGCTGGTAGTATTTTAATCTGTTAGCGGGAGAACGGCTTTAGCCGTGTTGCCCAAGTAGCTCAGTGGTAGAGCGCATCCATGGTAAGGATGAGGTCACGAGTTCAATCCTCGTCTTGGGCTCCATTTTTATTTATGCGTAGGAATAATCAAGAATACGGGCCAGCATACTATCAGCATAGGCGCAGTTTACGGGTAATGGCAGCGATCGGCGGGTTTATGATGGCGCTGGGTGCTGTTGGGATAAGCTACACAGAACGCTATACCGCGGAGCGCGATCTCGCAGCAATAACTACCGGGGTCGGTGGTGCAGTCCTGGCAGGTGTTGGTATTTGTATGGCCATGAAAGATTCGTCAGAATACCATGAGAATGGAAGAAACACCGCCTTGGTCGATGATCCTGAGGACTGCTGTGACGAAGAAGAGCTGTGGGAAAACGTGGTAATCGAAACCGATTGGATCAATGAGGTCGAAAAATACGCCAACGGCCAGCGCTGAGGCCATAGGTGTTGAAAACTGAGCATAATCTGTTACAATACCAGGTAATAAGTTATAGAGGTTAGGTTTTAAATGGCCAAAAAAGGCGATAAACGAAAAGTGATTGGTTTGGTGTGCGAGGAGTCCGGACACCGCCATTATTACACGACCAAGAATACCCAGAACAGCCCAGAGAAACTGCAGCTGCGTAAGTATAATCCTATCCTGCGCAAGCATACGCTCTACGTCGAGACCAAGAAAAACCTTGGCCGAAACGAAGTAAAACCTAAGAAATAAGGTAAGTCGGGTGGGCGCTACATATAGTGCAGGTACACCATATGTAGTAGCAAGCACGCTATATGTAGCGTGTCCCTGCTGCTTGTGGCAGGAGTGGAGGGACTCGAACCCCCGACACCCGGTTTTGGAGACCGGTGCTCTAGCCACCTGAGCTACACTCCTATCAGAAACACAGGGGTACACACTTAAAAGGTGCTTGCAGCGTAGCCGTCTGGCTACGCGTCCTCTTACGACAATCATACCTGATAGGAAGCCAAATGTCATCCGTATGTCCTTTTCAGATACCAGTTAATCTGTTATACAATATGGGTACCTATGAGCAAGATCACCGTTACCAAACCGTTATTGATAATGATGTACGGATTTCCCGGGTCAGGTAAGACCTATTTCGCCCGCCAATTCTGCGAGGCAGTGAGCGCCGCCCATTTGGAAGGTGATAGGATCCGCAGCGAACTCTTTGAAAACCCGAGATACGACAAGCAGGAAAATGATATCGTAACGCACTTGATGGAGTATATGGCCGAGGAATTCCTCAAGGCCGGCGTAAGCGTAGTCTACGACCTGAACGCCATGCGTCTTGCCCAACGGCGGGTGCTACGGGATATCGCCCGGAAGGCACATGCCAGCCACCTGCTGATATGGCAGCAAATCGATCCCGAATCTGCACTGCTGCGGTCAACGAGCCGTGACCGGCGCCGGAGTGACGACAAACACGCCGCGCCGCTCGACAAGGACACCTTTGAGCGGGTTGCCAGCTATATGCAGAACCCTAAAAATGAGGACTACATGGTAATCAGTGGCAAGCATACGTTCAATACCCAAAAGAGCGCCGTACTCAAGCGGCTGTATGACCAAGGCATAATTACCTCGGATACCGCGTCGTCGCACGTCGTAAAACCAGGGCTGGTAAACCTGGTGCCGAACCCAATGGGCGGGCGCGTTGACATTAGCCGGAGAAACATAGTTATCCGTTGACATGGCAGCAAAACTGCTCGATATACCGGGCATCGGGCCGGTCAAACTCTACAAGCGGCGCCGCTCAAAATCCATACGTCTCTCCATCGCCTCGGACGGCCAGGTCCGAGTTACCATGCCGCCCTGGCTGCCCTACATGGCCGGCGTTGAGTTTGCCAAATCAAAGCAGGCATGGATACGGGAACACCTTACCCAAACCCAGGCTGTCTTCGGGCACGGAGACAGGATCGGCAAAGCCCATACCCTGGTACTTTCGCAAAATGGCGCGGCAAGAATCAGTACGCGCATAAGCGGCAGCAGCATCAGGGTCAACGTGCCTATGAGCCTGCCGAGCGAACACCCCGATATCCAAGCCGCGATCAAAACCGCCTCTATACGTGCGCTTCGTAGCCAGTCCGAGCAGCTGCTAACGCAGCGTCTTGCCGAACTGGCCGTGCAGCACGGCTTTACCTACCGCTCGATTTCTATCAAACAACTCAGGCGCCGGTGGGGCAGCTGCAACAGTGAGGGCGACATAGCATTGAACCTGTTCCTGATGCAACTGCCCTGGGAACTTATAGATTACGTAATCCTGCACGAATTGGTCCATACGGAAGTATTGCACCATGGCAAGGAATTCTGGGATGCACTTGAATCAGTCTTGCCTAATTCCAGACGGCTGCGGACAGAAATCAAGAAGTACCAGCCATCACTGCAAGCGCAAAACGTAACCAGTATGGCATAATAGCATTATGCTTACAGAAGCTCCCCTTGACGGCAAAGCCGCAGCGCTCGAGCACGAGCGTCTCACCAGCCTGATCAATAGCATGGCTGACGGCGTAATTGCTACCGACGAACAAGCGAATATCGTCCTGTACAACGGAGCGGCACTGAACATATTGGACAGCAACCGTGACATTACCGGCCGGCCGCTCGCAAGCCACATGCGGCTGATTGACGCCGAGGGACAGCTTGTTAATGTACAGGAGCTCATTACCAAGATCAGGACGCCGCTCGTGTCACGGGATTACCGGCTTGAATATGCGGATAAGAGCGCTGTCAACCTGTATTTAAGTATCGCGCCGGTGCGCTTGGGCTACGGCCAAAACGGAAAACGCGGCTACGTGGTGCTGCTGCGCGACATCACGCGCGAAAAGTCACTTGAGGAAGAGCGTGACGAGTTCATCAGCGTTGTCAGCCACGAACTGCGCACCCCTGTTACCATCGCCGAGGGCAATATTGGCAACGCCCGGTACATCTTTGAAAGGCACGGCGATTTGACGCAGGTGGAATCAGCGCTCAAGGCGGCGCATGACCAGGTTACTTTTCTGGCCGGCCTCATCAACGACCTCTCGACGCTTGCCCGGGCAGAGCGCGGTAAGCTGACATTGGAAATAAGCGAAATCAACGCCCACAACCTGTTAACTGCGCTGGTGTCCGAATATGAACCGCAGGCAACGACAAAAGGCCTTGAGATTAAAAGTGAGCTCGACCCGCACCTGGAAACCCTGTACTCGAGCGAACTGTACGTGCGTGAGATTTTGCAGAACTTCATCACCAACGCCATAAAGTACACCGAGCATGGAAGCGTGACTGTTGGCGCAAAGGCACAGCATAACGGCGTGGAATTCTTTGTCAGGGATACGGGTATAGGCATCAGCAAGGGCGACCAGGCAAAGGTATTTGACAAGTTCTTTCGCTCTGAGGACTACCGGACCCGCAAGAACAGCGGTACCGGCATCGGCCTGTATATCACGATTAAGCTTGCTAAGATAATAGGCGCCCAGATACGGATGGAGAGCGAGCTGAACAAAGGGTCGACATTCACCTTGGCGGTGCCCAACCTAAGCCGGGAAAGCCAGCAAAAGCAATGAAACGGCTGTGCAACGCAACCTGTTGCACAATTGTTGCCACTGGTGTAGTATTGACTTGACGGACCTACAGGAATGTAGGTTTTTTAATTGCCTATGAATGGCAGGGAGAGACACCCAAATGGCACAGGAAGGCCAAAAGCGTAAACCGAGGATCCGCAAGCAGCCAACGGTACGTGAAAAGACTGAGCAGGCACGGTCCGATACACAGCGCCCGCGCCGCATCAGGAAATCAGCAGGCAAGGTAGGCAAACCGCTCCGCGTCCTATCGGCCGCCGGCAAGAAGGAATACTACTTGCCACTGCCCGATAACCGCCTCGGCCGCTTCTTAAACAAGCGCCGTAAACTCCTGCCCAGCTACTTCAGGGAAAGTTGGCAAGAGCTTCGCCGCGTTACGTGGCCTGGCCGGAAGGAAACACTCAAGCTGACGCTTGCGGTTTTCATTTTCGCCATTGTGTTCGGTGTTGCGATCTCTCTGACAGATTACGGCTTAGACAAACTATTTAGAAAGGTCCTGCTACGATCATGAGCAAACGTTACGACAGTACCAAACACTGGTACGCGATACATACTTACAGCGGCTACGAAGAGAAGGTAGCCGAAAGCATTCGCCAGCGCGCCGAAAGCCTGGACATGAAAGACAAGATATTCCAGGTACTGGTGCCTAAGGAAAAGATGATAGAGGTAAAGAACGGCAAGCGAAAGGTAGTGGAAAAGCGCATTTTCCAAGGCTACGTGCTCGTGCAAATGAAGCTGAGCGAAGATGCCTGGTATATCGTGCGCAACACGCCATCGGTTACCGGCTTCGTGGGGAGCGGTTCAGAGCCGACGCCTATCGCACAGGATGAGATGGAAAAGATCATGAAGCGCATGGGCCGTGAAGAGCCGAAGCACAAGATTGATTACAACATCGGTGAGGTCGTCAATATCACCGACGGGCCGTTTAAGGGCTTTGACGGCACCATAAGTGAAATTGACGTACAGAAGGGCAAACTGAAGGTTCTGGTTAACATGTTTGGCCGGGAAACTCCAGTAGAGCTTGATAGCTTGCAGGTAAAGCGTGTATGAGCAGGGAAGCCTAAATAAAGAGGCCGTACGGGAACAGGCTGATAGCAGCGCTAGCTACACTACGCTGGAACGAAAGGCTGCAGTTGCTGTCACTGCTGGCGTCGCAACACTAGGGGGAGCATTAGCGCTGATTGAGTGCGGCTATGTCAACCCGGCTACAATTATTGCTACTGGTGTCGGCTCCATACTGTTTGGCAGCGGGATTGTCGCGGTACACGCAAGCGCCGGCAACCAGACTGAGCGGGCAACACTGGACAACAGGGGTGATGTATAGTAAAATTAACCGGTTACGCACCATCAGCTTGGGATTGGGAAACCAGCATACAGCTTCTTTAACGCTAATTCCTGTTTCCATGCTGCTAACTACTTAAGATAACGGAGTATACCGTGGCAGACGCAAAGCAAGTAAAAGCTAATTTGAAGATGAAAATCCGCGGCGGCCAGGCCAGTGCAGCGCCACCGGTCGGTAGCACCCTTGGCCAGTACGGCGTAAACATGATGGATTTCATCAACCCGTTCAACGAACAAACCAAGGACATGATGGGGCAAAACGTTACGGTGCACATTACCATTTATGATGACCGCACCATGACGTGGCGGGTCGTGGGCACGCCAACCGACGACTTAATCCGCAACGCGTTGAAAATCGATAAGGGTTCCGGCAAGCCAAACAGTGAGAAGATTGCCAAGAAGCTCAGCCAAAACCAGCTTCGGGAAATCGCCGAAGCAAAGGCCAAGGACATGAATGCTGACAGCATCGAATCCGTCATGAAGATGGTAGCCGGTACTGCCCGCAGCATGGGAGTCGAAGTCGAGTAACAACTAACCGTGGGACCCTGACAACTGGATGCCAGGGGCTTGTACCACAAAGGAGCAATTATGCCGAAGGCAAAACAACAGGCAGAAGAAGCCGTAGAGGCAATTAAGGGGGAGGTAACTGATGGGAATACTAAAGAAGGCAATCAAGCTGCGGCTGAAGCAGCTCAAAAACCAGCCGAAGAAGTAAAAACAGCGGAAACTGGCGACAGCCCAGCAAAGAAGCCATTGGCAAAGTCGGGAAAGCGCAGTGCCAAGGCAATCAAAGAAGCCGAAACATTGGCTGCCAAGAAAGAGCGCAAGGAAGCTGGTCAAGACGAGAAGGACGAAAAGCCTAAACAGGCGCAGAAACCAGCCCGTTCAAAGCTGGAACGCCGCGGCAAAAAATTCCGCGAGGCAGCCAAGCTTATTGAGAAGGGCAAAGAATACCCGCTTGAACAAGCAGTGGAGCTGGCAGCAAAAACCAGTACTACTAAGTTTGACGCCACCGTTGAGCTGCACGTGCGGCTAAGTGTCGACCCAAGGCATTCCGACCAGAATGTACGGGATTCGCTCATCCTTCCGGCCGGTACGGGCAAAGTGGTGCGCGTAGCTGTCTTTGCCGAGGATGATGACGCCGCGAAAGCCAAGGCGGCCGGCGCTGACCTGGCGGGCACCGATACTATCACCGGCAAGCTTGAAAAAGGAATCATTGAATTTGACACACTCATCGCCACGCCTGCCGTCATGGCCCGGCTTGGCAAGTTTGCCCGCCTGCTTGGGCCAAAGGGCCTGATGCCGAACCCTAAGAGCGGCACGGTAACCGGTGACGTCGCGAAGGCTGTCAAGGACGCTAAGGCCGGCAAAGTTGATTACCGCGTAGACAGTACCGGGATCGTACACGTCGGCATCGGGAAAGTAAGCTTTGGGGCTGACAAACTGCTTGAGAATGCCAACGCTGTCATCGCCAGTATCAAGGCTGCCAAGCCAGCCTCTGTAAAGGGAACGTACGTCCGCTCGGCTTTCGTGACAACAAGCATGGGACCAAGCGTCAAAGTCGCTACCGCCGCCCTCTAGCAGCCCAGCTCCTGTTGCCTGCCTCAGGCAACTAATGTTTAATAGAGCTTATGCTGCTAATAGGTATGACCGGGCCGATCGGCCACGGCAAGAGTACGTTGGCTAAGGCACTCAAGAAGATTGAGCCCTCTACCGTACATCTTGAATCCAGCATGGTGATCGCGGAAGTAGCGAATGCCATGCACACGGCATTGCGAAGCGTGCCCGTTGAAGGCAACCTCGATTTCATTAACGACTGGCTGAAGTCCTTGCCGCCGATTTTAAACCAGGCTGTCCATACCCAGACCAGTTACGAGCAAATTAGGATTGACCCACAGGCAGTTCAGGAGCACCCGGTAGAATACGAGAAGCTTTTCCTCCATGTAAAGAACATCATTCGGAACCCTGTGCTTGCCCAGCAGGAAATAACACCTGAAAACAAAGAAGCCTACCGGCCGTTTTTACAGTGGCTTGGCGGTTACCTGGTCGCCAAGATTAACCCACGCCTCTGGTACGAAGAGATCATCAGGCGGGCGTATGAAGCAGAGTCCCGTGGCTGCAAATTATGTATTGTCGGCGGCTTGCGCTATCCTACCGACGCACAGCTCATTCGGCAAGCCGGCGGTTTTATCTTTAAAGTCTACCGGCCGGGACACTTACAAAACGACATACTGGACCCAACCGAACGCGAACGTGACAACATACAGGTCGACAGTACGATAGTGAGCAACGGCACCATCGAAGACCTGAACAAATGCGCCGTCATCGTGCTGGAGGACGCCAAGCGAAATGAGCTGAGGTCGGTGTACCAGACGTTGGATTTCCGTGACAAGCCATTGCCAGCCGGACAACCAAGCCCGTCGGCATAGTTGTAATTTTGAGGCAGGGCTTGCAACCGGTGTTTGACATCTCGTACACTATTATTGAATGATTGGAGAGGGTAACTGATGGGGGTGTACAGCAACACTCAGATACGGCAAGCACTTGAGGAGGGGCACATCGTTTGCCGGCCGTTTAATCCCAAGCACGTCAGCCATGCCAGCCTTGATGTGACGCTCGGCCACTACTATTATCGAACCGGCCAGGCTCAGAAGGGCTATGTGTATAATCCATTCGATAAATCAGATGTACTGCGCTACTTCAGCGACGTGCACGAGGCAGTAAAGCACAAGACATGGTGTGATGCGAATGGCGTAAAGCTATTAGCCGGTATCCCGGCAGACCACCCGGTCATCCCCCTAAAGCCAGGCGAGCGGATACTCGCGCATACGCATGAGTTCTTTGGCATTAAACCGCCGGGAGCATATGAGATCAAGAGCCGTTCAAGCTGGGGACGCAACGGCATTGCGGTTTGTTTTGATGCAGGTTGGGTTGATCCGGGCTACATTAACCGCTTAACACTTGAGATTTACAACCTTAATGAACACGAAACTGTACTGCTACCGGTGGGCGAACGCATAGCTCAGGCGGTGTTTTATGAGACCGGTCCGGTTGATGGTAATTATGGAGAGGGACGCGACAAGGGCTTTAGCGGTAAGTATCAATCCGGCACCAACCTAGATGTGTTAATAAAGAACTGGACGCCCGATCAAATGCTGCCGCGCGCCTACAAGGATACCCGCAGCTTGCCTGAGACAATCAAGGGCCTTAAAGCGCTATGACTACTGTAAGCACCCTTTGGGATCTAACGGAGGAAGCCGTATGGTGCGCAGCTTAGAGAACCTGCCAGCACAGCATGAGTACGAAACGAAATTGCCGGTTCTGCAGGATATCCATAGCATTGATTCGCTGCGCCAGCCGTTCTTACAAACTCACTATGCGGAAAAGTTGGCGGCAAATCCGCCCCGCTTCTTCCGCTATGTTTGGGATGACGTTGAGAAGTTTAAAGAGAAGTTTGGTCCAGATGTTGACCCAGTGCAGCATGGCCCCTACCAAGCCCGTACTATCGCCATCCCTATGATTGAAGCACAGCGCCAGGCAGACAACCTGCCGCAACTGTCAGCGTTTGAGGAAGCTCATTTTGTAGCCTTGCATGTCGTACATGACGACCACGAGGGGATAACCGGCGATACAGACAAACTCGACCGGACAATTGAAATGGAGCATGCCGAGTTTGTAGAATGGAAGAGGATTATCACCGAAATACATGGTGAAGCTAAAACTGCAGAGTTTATCAGTATGGCAGTATTATTCATGCATGGTGACGGAGGGTTTAAAGCTGACTTCTGGGAAGCCAGCGAGGTCTTAGGCTACTACGAAAGCGGTGTCCGTGCCTGGCTACTCGGTGATGAAGACGGCTTAACAGACACCGAACGTAAAAAGGCACTGACCATGGGTTATTGGGTTGTGGCCCACAATCTTCGCACCCTTGAGTCTGTCAGAGATAAGATCGCGCATGTCGACGAAATCCTTATTAGTACCGCAGACATAGTGGGGGCTATCTGCAAAGCATCCGACATAACCAGACAGGAGTTGATGCTGTAATGGGCACGACACAGGGCACATTTATCGTTATAGAAGGTACCGATGGGTCAGGCAAGGGCACGCAGTTCAAGCTGCTTGTCGACAAGCTGAAAGATGAGGGGTATGACGTCGCAGGCTTTGATTTCCCGCGCTATGACGAGCCTTCTAGCTATTTTGTCCGTGAGTATCTAAACGGCAACTATGGTACAGCCGAAGAGGTCGGCCCGTACACCGCCTCGATGTTCTATGCACTTGACCGTTACCAAGCGGCACCTGATATCCAGCGCGCGCTTGATGATGGCAAAGTAGTAGTTGCGAACCGTTTCACCGGCTCCAGCATGGCGCACCAGGGCACCAAGTTCCATAATGCCGAAGAGCGCCGCGGCTATTTTATCTGGCTTGATAACCTTGAGTACCAGATGCTTGGCATACCGCGCCCGGACAAGAGCTTTGTGCTGCGAGTACCCGCCGATACGGCACAAAAGCTCGTCGACCAAAAGGAGAAGCGAAGCTATACTGACAAGAAACGTGACATCCATGAAGCTGATATCAATCACCTCACCATGGCGGTGGAGGTGTATGATGACCTCTGCCAACTCTTTCCGCGTGACTTTTCACGCATCGATTGCGTCCGCAATGATGAGCTTCTCGATGTCACAACTATTAGTAAACTACTGTGGGAGAAAGTACAGCCTATGATGCCGCCAAAGCCCGATGGGACGGATCGAAAAAAAAATAAACCAAAAGAAGTGATTTCAGATAATCCATTCGTAAAAAAGACTGCTGATGGCTACCAGGTTACTGAGCAAGGCAAGCAGTTCCTGGGCGAAGCAGTCACCGATGTGGACGGCGATGTGTATGCCTTTAGCGAAACGTTAAGTCCTGTCACGATTGCGGCAGCAATGGCAAGACTAAGCCGCCGGGGGGATGACATGCGTATCACCATTCTTGACGAGTTCGCCGCATCGCTTGGCAAGGACGAACAGCTGCTGCAGCGGGTCATCACGGCATATGGCGACGACTCTGTGCAGCAACTCGTCGGCCAGCATGTCGTAGTAGAAGGGGCGAGCAATTTACTGACGAAGAAGCTGGAGTGGGGCAGGCTTGCGGCTTATCTTGAGCAGTCCACCCGTTATATTTATTTTGACCAAAAGGACAGTTCCGGTAATTACCGTTACTACACGCCGAACACCCTCGTTGGTAAGGCTGCAAGGCACTACAACCAGCAGATGGATCGGATATTTGAGCTGTATTCAAAGATGGTGCGCGAACTGACTAAATACGTGCAGGACAAATCCACGGTTCCGGAGTCTGAGCGCGATATTGCCTGGAAGGGAGCTACTCGTGCCCAAGCTTGTGACGCTATACGGCCAGTGCTGCCGGTGGCAACTAAATCAACAGTCGGCATCTACGCATCTGGCCAGGCGCTGGAGAGCCTGATAATGCACCTGCTAAGCGACGAACTGCAGGAAGCAAGGGATACCGGTGAGAAGATGCTGCGTGAGGCCCGGAAAGTTATACCTACCTTCTTGGAGCGGGCCGACAAGCCGGACCGGGGCGGTGCAGCCATTGCCTACCGGAGCAATACCCGCTCAGCCGTGAAGCAGCTGGCGAATGGGCTCCTAAAAGAGACTTATGGTTCGTCTGTTGAACCGGTCCAGCTGTTAAGTGCCTGGCCGCGGAATGAACTCGACCTAGTGCCCGATATGCTCTATGAGCATAGCAGCTTGCCGCTCAGCGAGATCATTAGCCAAGCCCAGGGATGGGATTATGATAAAAAGGTCAGGGTATTCAATGCCTATATCGGCGAACGGCTCAATCGGCGCCACCGGCCTGGCCGTGCGCTGGAAAAGGCCCACTATAGTTGGGATCTGGTCTGCGACTACGGGATTTTCCGTGACCTCCAGCGGCACCGGATGGTTGACGACCTCGCCTGGCAAATGCTGACTCCCCGCTACGGCTATAATGTCCCGACACTAGTCGAAGAGGCAAACTTAACTGAGGAGTTTCAGGAATGTTTTGACATTAGCCTGGAGCTTTATAGCTACTTACAATCTGAAGGGTATGAGCTTGAAGCCCAGTACGCGACGCTCCTCGGCCATAAGATGCGCTGGAAAGTTACCTACAACGCCCGTGAGGCGTTCCATCTCCATGAGTTACGCACCAGTCCGCAGGGACACCCCGGCTACCGTAAATTGGTATCGGAAATGCATGAAAAGCTAGCCGAAGTACACCCGTTGCTGGCTGACGCTATGAAGTTCGTTAACCGCGATGAGGATCCTGAACTGACCCGCTTGGCGGCGGAGCGCTACACACAGTTCAAGTTAAAGCAACTAACTTAAATACCGTCCTCTCTCATTCTTATGAAGGCCATGATTGCTTGCTGTCCGAGACTTGTTTCAATAGATTTAACTTCAATATCTACTTGATTCAAGTGGCTGTCCAATTGTTCCACAATGTCTCGCAGATGCCAGTGCGGCGTCTGGCCATTCAGTTCAATTTCCAGACCGTTATTTTCACGAATGTAATTAATAAACTCACCACCAGTCAGTCGGGATTCTGCTTCAGGTTCTTTTTTACTACCAATTGTGTGTTGTCTCTCAAAAACTGACATTTTGTAACTCCGAACGTTATTTATACGCTTTTACACACTAAAATCAACTGTCTGCTTGGAATGGCAATTGGAGAGAATTAGGAAATGCGAGCTTATAAAAGCTCAAGCAAAGTTCCTATAAGAGACGGTAGGCCCTGAGAGACGCAAGAAAAGTTGCGCAACCATTCTCAGAGAGGCGAACAGCGCTATGTACGCTAATCAGGGTCAATGAATTACCCTGCCGCCCGCTACGGAACATCGTTGTCCGATAGCCCTACCTGACAGCTTGTGCATCGGCTACTTCCTACAAAGTCGAGCGAATTCACGCTCCCTTCGCTGCAACCGGTTTTGCCAATCCGGCACCAATTCCGGCCGTTCGACAGCCAGTTGTGACTGCAACAGTGTCCTGTACCTGCAAATCTGCTTTTCCAGGCCACGCAAGTTTTCCATACGTCGCATTACCTTTACATCAGGGTTCCAAGACGCGTCGGCAACCATTGGTCTCTTCCTCTCCAATTGCTAATGTGCTGTCCCCCCATTGGGACCTGGGAAACTGAGTTCCCATGGCTAGACTCGCAATAAGTCCAGGCACGGAAGCGCAGCTGTTAAAAAAACCGGCTCTTTTGGTTGGAGCCGGTTATTGATTTTCGTTCTGCTTTTTAGCGTATAACTACTCCAACCACTTATTTCGCCATAATGAGCACGAGACCATACTTGCGGCATGGCATGTGCTGTGCGAATAGTGTTTGAAGTTTTGTTATCACGAATATCAACTTAACGCGCACGGCGCCTATTGTCAAGCATGTTCCTGCAGTGTGTTGACAAATTTCAGCGGTAGGCACAGTATTAGAGCTATGGCACGCCGCAATACAGGCATGACTATTACAGCGCACCGATTTGTGCGGTGTTGATAGTAGTTGCCAAAACAGACGCTAAAAACCCCGCAAGGGGTGATTTTATTTAAAGGGAGAGATTATGGAAAACCAGCCACCGCTCGACAAGTCAAATGAAATAGTAACTGTTGATGGCCCGACCGCAGCTGAGTTACTGGGGTCTCGGGCGCTTCGTCAGCTGCAAGCCCACGAAGCAGGACAAACAAGCGAAATGGTTGAATACGGCAACGGCCGCCGGCTCAAAGTAGGCAATACAATCTTTATTCCATTTCGAAGCAACAAGGAACCTAATGCTGACCAGAGTGAGTATTGACACTAGGGCCCAAATAATTTAGAATGTAGCAGATTACCAAAGACAGTAGCGTTTGCCTACGAGCGAATTAAGAAGGCTACCGAGGTTCAACAAGCAAGTACGTATAGTCGTAGAGTTGTAAACGTCTTTGGTAGCCCAAAGGCTTTTTTTATGGCTCGTTAACAAACAAGGTCGATCAGTAAACTAACAGAGGTTTCAAATGGCTTTATCGAAAGACAAGAAGCATGAAATAGTTCGTGAGGTAGCGGACCTGCTGTCTGCCTCAAAACTAACGGTAGTAGCAAAATATCAGGGTACAACGGTGGGAGCAATGCAAACCCTGCGCCGTGAGGCCCGACAGAACGGGACAAATGTCAAAGTAGTGAAAAACCGCTTGCTTAAGAAGGCAGTGGAGCAAGTCGACACATTAAGCGAGGTGGACACCAGTATGCTAGACGGCATGTTGATGTACGCGTTTAACAGTGATGACGAAGTTGCGCCAGCACAGGCGCTCGCTACTTTTGCCAAGACCAATCCAAATATTGAATTTGTCGGTGCGATCACATCAGAAGGCAAATTCATTGGTCCAGAGGATGTCAAAGCACTAGCTGACTTGCCGAGCAAAGAACAATTGCGCGGCATGTTGGTAGGCACCATCGCGGCACCGCTAAGCGGTTTCGTCAATGTGCTGGGTGGTAATGTGCGTAGCGTATTAAATGTACTAAATGCACGTGCAGAAGCAATTAAATAGGGAGAATAGTATGTCTGAAGAAGCAAGTAAAGTAGAAGTTCCAAAAGAGTTTGAAAAGCTCGTAGCTGAGCTTGATAAAATGTCAGCGCTAGAGATCAGTAAGTTCGTCAAGTTCCTTGAAGAGTACTGGGGCGTGAGCGCTGCCGCGCCAGCAATGGCAGTCGCTATGCCAGCCGGTGGAAGTGAAGCTGCGCCAGCTGAAGAGGAGAAAAGCGAGTACGACGTTATCCTTAAGGATGCCGGGGCTCAGAAGGTTGCAGTTATCAAGGCCGTAAAGGATATAACCGGCCTTGGCCTTGGTGAAGCAAAGGCAATCGTTGACGGCGCTCCAAAGCCAGTGCTTGAAAAGGCCAAGAAGGAAGATGCTGAAAATGCCAAGAAATCGCTCGAAGAGGCTGGAGCGACGGTAGAGCTGGCGTAGGCATACATCTACCAGCTCCCCTGGTAACAGGATACTTTTATACCCGCCGAATCCGGCGGGTATTTTTATCCACAGTTTTTTATTGTTGCTTTGACTTGACTTTTGAAACATGATAGTTTTAGGCGTAAGTGTACTTAAACAAACACTTTACTGTTAAGAGAGACATGAGGACATGGCAGACGTACCGGAAAAGCAAATCAAACGGCTGAGGACGCTTATTCAGGAAGCTGAGACGAGCTTAGCGGCAGCTAAGGAACTGCTGGTAAGTCTGGTCGGTGATGACGAAGTTGTCACAACAGGTGCCAAAGAAGAGTCACTTGGCAAGGTAATCGAAGGTGTGTTTGATGGGCAAAACATGGTCGGGTCGGACAGTAAGACCTATCCGGTTCCAGCCAATTATGCATCAAAGTCGAAATTGGTACAGGGAGACATACTGAAGCTTACCATCGCTGAAGACGGTTCCTTTTTATACAAACAAATTGGCCCTATTCCTAGAAAGCAAGTCGTCGGCACGCTTAAGCTGGAAAACGGCCACTACTACGTTGATGTCAATGGCAAGCTCTACCGCGTACTACTCGCAAGCGTCACTTATTTCAAGGCCAAGCCGGGTGATCAGGTAAGCGTCAACATTCCTGAAGACGACGCCAATGCTGAGTGGGCAGCATTGGAAGCGGCACTCTAGCATAGGCAATTCAACAACAACCATAACCATTTCAGTCAGCTATAATGGTGTGGAATGGGACAAGTCTTTTATAGAAAGTACCGGTCGAGGAGTTTGGCTGAAATTGTCGGCCAGGAGCACATTACACAAGTGCTCAGCAATGCCCTGAAGCAAGGGAAGATCAGCCATGCTTACCTTTTTACGGGCCCGCGTGGAGTAGGAAAAACCAGCATCGCGCGTATTTTGGCGCATGAAGTCAACAGGCTGCCGTACGATGATGAAAATCCGCACCTTGATATCATTGAAATTGATGCCGCCAGTAACCGGCGCATTGACGAGGTGAGAGACATACGCGATAAAGTCCATACCGCACCCGCAAGCGCCAAGTATAAGGTCTATATTATTGACGAGGTGCATATGCTGACAAAGGAGGCATTCAATGCCCTCCTCAAAACGCTTGAAGAGCCACCACCCCATGCCATATTCATTCTGGCGACTACTGAAGCCCATAAGCTACCTGAGACTATCGTCAGCCGTACCCAGCGTTTCTCATTCAAGCCGGTCAAGCCGGCGGCAATCGTGAAGCATCTGGCTACCATTGCTAAACAAGAGAAAATTGATATTAGCAGCGAAGCGCTGGAGCTTATAGCCGAGCATGGGGAGGGAAGCTTCAGGGACAGCATTAGCCTGCTCGACCAAATCCACAGCAGCGGTGCGAAAGTTGACCGTGGCGCCGTAGAACAAATGCTGGGCATAGCCCCCGCAAGCGCAATCGAACGCCTTGTCCAGGCCATAGCCACCGGAAGCTTTACGCAGCTAACAGAGGAGCTGACCGCCATACGTGAACGCGGCTACCATGCGGCCAGTGTCAGCCGTCAGCTTATCCGCTCGTTGCGAGAAAAACTGCTTGGCAACAAGCTGGAGGCGATCCCGGCAGGGACCGTGATTACGCTCATGCAAAAGCTGCTCGAAGTGCCCGCTGCCTCCGATCCTGACGGATTACTGGAGCTTCTCTTGTTCGAAACACAACTTAAACTGCAGCCACCGCCAAAGGGCAAAGCTGCGCTACGCGTTGAGCCACAGGCAACGCTTGCTAGACCGGTGAAGCGTAGCATGGCCAAGGGCACGAAGCAGCTTGACAGCAGCACTGCGAAGCCAAAGCCAGCAGCGAATCCCAAACTACCGAACGACATGCCATCCGATTCGTTCCAGGCGGTGTGGGACGAGGCATTGGCAACCATTAAGCGGCGACACAACACACTCTACAGCATTATAAAGACAGCCCGTCCGGAGATAAACGGTGATGTGGTAACGTTACGGTTCGGTTACAGCTTCTACCAAAAGCAGCTCAAGGAGGAAAAGAACCGGCAAACAGTAACCAGCATATTATCCACTATAGGCGGCCGGCAACTCACTATCGAATGCGTCGTCGATAAGGCGACCGCTAGTGCTTTGCCCAAAGCAGATACCCAGGCCCCCGACATCGCGGCAACTGACAGTCTCACAGCCATAAGCAATATCTTTGGCAGTGCGGAATTGTTAGAATCATAGTACGTATGGAACCTGAGGGCGCCAAATTACCGCCGCAGAACATCGACGCCGAAGCCAGCCTTCTCGGCGCGATACTGATTGACAGCGACGCCGTTGTCAAAGTGGCTGACATGTTGCAGGCGGATGACTTCTATGACGAGCGGCACAGGCGGATTTATGAAGCGGTGATCCAGCTTTACGAAAAGCACCAGCCAATTGATGTGCTGACACTGTCTGACCAGCTTAAGTCGACCGGTTTTCTTGACATGGTCGGCGGTGCTGCGTATTTAGCCGAACTAACCAATTATGTTCCCACGGCCGCTCATGCCGAACAGTACGCCGAGATTGTCGCCCAAAAGGGGATACGCAGGCGTCTTATCAAGGCTTCGCAGGAGATAGTCGGCATTGGCTTTGACGAGTCAAAATCAATCCAGGAGTTGATTGAGGAAGCGGAGTCCAGGTTGTTCGAGGTGAGCCAACGGCATATCAAACAAGATATCGTCAGCCTCGAGAACATCCTGACCGAGAGCTTTGACAGGCTCGACGAGCTACACAAGGACAAAGGCAAAATTCGCGGCGTGCCCACCGGTTTTAAAGACCTCGACAACACGCTTGCCGGCTTGCAGCGCTCAGATCTCATTATCCTGGCAGCCAGGCCTTCGATGGGTAAGACGGCGTTTTCACTAAACCTTGCCCACAACATTGCCGTCAAGGCAGAGCAGCCGGTGTTGGTATTTTCGCTAGAGATGAGTAAAGAGCAGCTGGTTGACCGTATGCTGTCAATGGAATCCGGTGTGGACGCATGGGCGCTGCGGACCGGCAACCTAACTGATGCCGACTTTGAAAAAATTGGCCAGGCTATGGGAACGCTCAGCGAGGCACAGATTTTCATTGACGATACGCCCGGCATTACTGTCAGTGACCTCAGGACCAAGGCCCGGCGGGAAGCCCATCGCCGGGAGCTTGGCCTAATCGTGGTGGATTACCTGCAACTGATGAGCGGCGGCAGCCGGTACGGTGGAGAGGGGAATAGGGTACAGGAGATTTCTGAAATCTCAAGAGGGCTCAAGGGCATCGCCAGGGAACTCAACGTACCGCTCTTGGCACTGAGCCAGCTAAGCCGTTCAGTTGAGAGCCGTAGCCCGCAGATCCCACAACTATCCGACCTTCGGGAGTCCGGTTCGATTGAGCAGGACGCCGATGTCGTGGCGTTCATATACCGTGAGGAGTACTACAATCCAGAAACTGACCGCAAGCACATTACAGATATTTTGATAAAGAAGCACCGTAACGGGCCGACGGGTGGCATTGAGCTGTACTTTGATAAGGAGAAACAGCGGTTTCGCTCGTTGGATACCAAGCATGCCCAGCCGTTTGAGACATAACGGTCGGAAGGCTGGTGTATAATCAGTAGAAGCTTATGAAAAGTACACAGCGATTTCTTGCCCACCATTGGGTACTGGTAGTATGGGCAGGTATCGGCCTCTTGCTGACATGCGCACTCTTGCTGTTTCGACTGGACACCCTGGTCAGTGGCATTCATCCGGAGGAGCAGCAGATCATCAGCAATTCCGCTTCTCTAGGCAGCATTGCTGAGAATCCCATTAATGCGCCATACAAGTTGGTGGCCTACGGTTTGTCCCAATGGCTCGGTAACACAGTTTCCGCAGTCAGGCTTGCAAGTACACTGTTTGGACTTATTGCCGTGGTGCTCTTCTTTTGCGTGCTGAACGCATGGCACACCACAAGGATTGCCGTCCTGGGAACCATGCTGTTTGCTACGTCGAGCTGGTTCTTGCACGTTAGCCGTTTTGGCACCCCTGACGTTATGCTGTTTGGCATACTGGCGCTAATCGTTGTTGGGCTCTGGATAAAAGACAGCAAGCGGCGGAACTTGGCGTTTGTTGCCTCAGTGGTTGCCAGCTGCCTCGCCGTGTACATACCTGGCCTGGTGTGGTTTATAGCAGCCGCCTTTGTTTGGCGCCGTAATATTTTGCTGGCAGAACTCAAGCGGCTGCACATAGCAACCGTCATCCTGTCTATCCTGCTGGCTATTGTCCTCTTAGTGCCGCTTGTATATGGGGCTGTCAATGACATTTCGATGCTCATTACATTGGCCGGTCTGCCTGAACGTTTACCGACCTTGCCGGAAGCCATGAATAACCTTATCAGTGTTCCAACCGAACTCTTTGTGCGCGGCCCGGCTGACAGTGCGCGTTGGCTGGGAAGGCTGCCGCTCCTGGATATTTTTACCGCTGTAATGTTTGTACTTGGGCTCTACGCCTACTACTTCCGCTTACGGCTCGATCGCACCAGGTTACTGCTCGCTATGCTGGTTATTGGTTCTGTAGTCATTGCATTTGCCGGTCCTGTCAACATCACGCTTATAATGCCAATTGTTTATATCGTCGTTGCCGCTGGCATAACCCTCATGCTGCAGCAGTGGTTCACCGTCTTTCCACGTAATCCGCTGGCCAGGAGTCTCGGGACATCCGTGATCTCTATCGCCGTACTGCTGACGGCATTCTACCACCTTAACCACTACTTTATTGCCTGGCCGAACGCGCCGGAAACCAAAGAGATTTTCCTCTCGTCAGACAGTCTTTGAGTCTGATAAGATATAAGATATACGTGAAAGGAATGCAGATATGAGCCGTTTTGACCAAGCAAAGATGCTTTTAAAGGTAAAGAAGATCCAGAAGGAATTGCAGAAGCAAGTGGTCAGTATTGAGAAAGGCGACGGGGCGGTAAAGGTAGAAATAACCGGTGACCAGAAGATCAAAAAAATCCACATCGATCCCGAATACGTCGACCTTGAGGACATCGGGCAGTTGGAACGCTGGATAGAAGACGCTGTTAAGGAAGCAATACGGGAGAGCCAGCGCATTGCTGCAGAGAAAATGCAGCCAATGATGGGCGCGCTCGGCGATCTCGGCCTCTAGAGAATCAAGGATAGGTACCTTGCAAATTTTGCCTCCATCGCTCGTTAAGGTTATAGATGCGCTCGGCATGCTGCCAGGCGTAGGGCCGCGCAGTGCTGAACGGTACGCTAATTACCTGCTTAGGGCCGATCCGGCGAAGGCAGCCCAGCTTTCAAGGGCCGTTTCCGAGCTGCACGGCAACGTGGGTTTCTGCAAGAAGACATTCGCCTTGGTAGAAAAGGGGAAGGAATACTCCGACTTGTACACCGACCCGTCACGCGATAAGACACTCGTCGCGGTTGTCGCTGATCCGTTCGATATCGTTGCACTTGAGAAAACGAGCCTATATAAAGGCACCTATCATGTCCTTGGCGGGCTCATATCACCAATTGACGGCATAACGCCAGAGCAGCTGCATATCGCTGAGCTGCTCAAACGGGTGGAGGATGACAAGGTAAAAGAGATTATCCTAGCAACTAATGCCGGTGTGGAGGGGGAATCAACTGCGCTATACATCCAAAAGCGCCTCTCCGGCAGCAAGGTGAAGGTCACGCGCCTGGCACGCGGTTTGCCGATTGGGGTTGACCTGGAATACGCCGACCAGATTACGCTCGGACGGGCACTGGAAGGCCGCCAAACCTTAAACTAAGGTATACTTGTTGTAAATGCAGTATCCCCAAGCAACCAAGGTACAAGAGATAGTTGGCAACGCCCAAAAAATCGTTATCCTGCAAGCCGATAACCCAGACGGCGACAGCTTGGCGAGTGCGCTGGCACTCGAGCAAATCCTGCATGAACTTGGCAAAGACCCATTGCTTTACTGTGGCGTAGACGTTCCGACATACCTGCGTTATTTACCCGGCTGGGACAGGGTAAGCAAAGAGTTGCCGCATGCTTTTGACGCGAGCATTATCATTGACGCTTCGACTATGACGCTGTTTGAAAAGCTGGTTAAACAGCAGTACCAGGGCTGGGTTGCCTCGAAGCCGTGTATCGTACTCGACCACCATGACGTGCTGCAAAATGAGATACCATTTGCTAGTGTAACTATCAACGACCCGGGCCGCGCCTCGACGGGAGAGCTTATATATTTCATTGCCAAGCAGCTTGGATGGCCGCTGCCACTGCCCAGCAAAGAGTTTATAATGACTTCGATACTGGGTGACACGCAAGGGTTAGCTAACAGCCTGGCAGGTGCAGAGACATACCGAGTCATGGCAGAACTCGTAGAAGCCGGCGTAGATAGGCCAGCGCTTGAAGAAAGACGCCGTGAATTCACTAAGATGCCGCCCCCCATCTTCCTGTACAAGGCAAGGTTAATTGACCGTACGGTATTACACGCAGAGGGAAAGATTGCTACGGTGAGCATACCACAAGAAGAAATTAATGAATTCAGCCCGCTGTACAATCCTGCGCCGTTAATTCAAACTGATATGCTCCAGGTCGAAGGAGTCGGCGTCGCGATAGTCTTTAAGCGTTACGACGACGGCAAAGTAACTGCTGCCATCCGCTGTAATCCCGGTTATACTATCGGTGCACAACTGGCAGAGCACTTTGGCGGCGGCGGCCATCCGTACGCCAGCGGCTTTAAGGTTGCTGACAAGCGGCCGCCCGGCGAGCTTGAAACGGAATGCATCAAGGTTGCTACTGAACTTATTGCTAAACTAGAGGAGAATGGCTCCGGTGAAAGTCTACAACACCCCACAGAAATCACTCCAGGAATTTAGGCCCTTAAACCCTGATGTCGTGACGGTGTATACCTGCGGTCCGACCGTGTATGACTACCCACACATTGGCAACTGGTTCTCTTTTGTCCGGTATGACCTTCTGGTACGGAGCTTGAGGGTCCTTGGGTATAACCCGAAGTGGGTGATGAATATTACCGACGTCGGCCATTTGGTGAGTGATGCTGACGAAGGTGAGGATAAATTAGAGAAGGGCGCCCGGAGGGAAGGAAAGACGGCCTGGGAAGTCGCTGCATTTTATTCCGATTATTTCATTGAAGGTATGGATCGCTTAAATATGACAAGGCCAGACGAATTGCCGCGCGCCACTGACCACATACCAGAGCAAATCGATCTCATCAAGCGTTTGGAAGAAAAGGGCTTTACCTACACAATTGATGACGGCGTGTATTTTGATACCTCAAAATTCCCACACTATGGGGATTTCGCCGGCTTGCACTTAGAGGCACAGAAGGAAGGCGCGAGAATCGCAGCCAACCAGCAAAAGAGAAATCCTTCTGATTTTGCGCTATGGAAATTTTCGCCAGCGGGCAAAAGGCGGGACATGGAATGGGATAGTCCCTGGGGCAAGGGTTTTCCTGGCTGGCACATCGAATGTTCAGCAATGAGCATGAAGTATCTTGGAGCGACGATTGACATCCACGGCGGTGGCATCGACCACATTCCTGTACACCACACAAATGAAATCGCACAGAGCGAAGCAGCGACTGGCAAGCAGTTCGTCCGTTACTGGTTCCACTCCAACCACATCACTGTGAATGATGAGAAAATTGCCAAATCTGCAGGCAACAGTATCACGCTTGAAGACGTCACTGCCAAGGGATTTTCACCGATTGACCTGAGGATGCTCATTATAGAATCAAACTATCGGACACAGTCAAAGTTTAGCTGGGAAACGCTGGAAGCGGCGCATAACCGGCTCCTGTCGCTGCAGTCAACTGCGGACCTCCGCTATCAGCTTGACAAGAGTGCCGCTGTATTAGGAAGACCGTACTTTCAAGATCTACGCCAAAAAGTGCTAACAGCACTTGAACATGATCTCAACACTCCCGAAGTGCTAAAACTGCTCGGCGAAATGGTCCAACATTTTGAAACGCACAGCTACGGCCTGCACCCGGATGACTGCCAGGGTTTTGTGGTTTTTCTGGAATTCATTGATGATGCCCTTGGCCTTGGACTGAGCCAACGGGCAGATATTACCGCGAAACAGCGTCAACTGCTTACCGAGCGCGCGCATGCCCGTGACAAAAAATCCTGGAAGCAGTCTGATGCTATCCGAGAACAGTTACACAATGAGGGCATTGGGATACAGGATCTGTCAAACAGGCAAATCTGGTATCGAATTTAGCCTATGAGGCAGCCTTCTTGCGGCTAAAGTAATCGTCAGCAAGGATCTTCAGGCAGCCCGCCGTTGGTATAGCCACGAGGGCTCCGAGCAAACCGCCAAAGCCAGCGCCTAAAAGTGCTGCAATAAATACCAGCAGCGGCGTTAGCTCATTCGTCTTTGATTGTATATATGGCTGCAAAGTCACGTTCTCGACTTGCTGGTAAATAAGGAAGAAAACCGCCATTGTTAGTGCAAGGCCGACTGAAGAGAACAGGCTTACGAGTACGACGATCACGGCCGCCAGCGTATTACCGATCATCGGTATCAAGCCAAATAAGAACACAATACCAGCAAGGGCTACCGCGTTAATTGACACATTAAACACGGTGCTCGCAATCAACAGGGCAATCATCGCAAAGGCCGCGGCGATCGCAGCTATTAACACCTGGCCGTTTACATACCCGGTGACCACTCTGTACATCTTCCGGATTAGTAACTCATGGTGCTGCCGCCGTTCTTTCGGTAACAGTTGCAAAAGGCGGTTCATCCAATACGGGCCTTCAACAAGCATCATAAAAGTCAGCACAAGCACGGTAATGGTCGATATAAGCCCGCTGCCGAGCCTACCGGCCGTTGACAGCACCGGCTGTCTCAGGTCACCAATCCTGCCGCGGAAGTCCCGGCCAATTTCACCCAACTGCTCATCAAAATCGTAACGGCGGACCAGTCGTGCTATCGCTGAATCCTGCGTTTGGAAACTGTTGAGTGTCTCAGGAATATCATTGATGAACTCTACCGTTTGGCGGACAAGCGGCGGCACGACTAAAGAGAAGAAGGCGATTAAAAGTGTCAAAACAATAACATACGCCACGCCTGTCGCCATGACGCGGCTTTTGCTCTTTAAGCGGTGGGCAATCCAGCTTACAGCCGGGTTCAGCGCCAATGCCAAAAAGAAGGCAACGAAGAGCAGTGTTAACACATGCGTTAACTCGCCAAGCAGCTTCAGGAACAAGAATGACGCGATGGTAAGCGCGATGACACGCAGCACCGTTCTATTACTCACGGTCACCGTTACCGTTGGCTTGGAAAACATACCCATAGCTGTATTATGCTAATAACCTTTCCTTTTTGCAATCGCATCCTGGTAAAACGCCTCGATTCTCGGCCCGACCGTCTGCACGTCATACCGCTTTAGGATTTCCTGCTGCTTATGGTGCACCGCTTGGCGTTTGCTGCGGCTCTCGGCATACTCTGATAGTTTGGCTGCGATTTCACGCGGTTGTGCGGCATTAAACAATACCGACGCTTCCTCCAGCACATTTTGGTAGCCGGGGTTGTCTCCGCCGAGCACCATTCCAGCACCGGCGGCAATGGCTTCAATGAGCACAATGCCGAAGCTCTCGCCACCCAGGCTGGGAAAGATGGCAATGTCAGCGCTTGCAAGATAGTCGGCCTTCTCCTGCTCGTCAACAAAGCCTAAGAACTGCACGTTTGATGCGAGCCCCTTGGCAGCAATAAAGCGTCTTAATCGCCGTTCAAGCGGTCCGGTACCGCAAATCAAAATCCGCAACTTCTCCAGCTTTCCTTGTTGGTTGAGTATGTCTGCAGCCTCGAGTAGTTGCAGACTGCCTTTTCGCTCTACCAAACGGCCCAAAAATACGATGTTGGTTTTGTCGTCTTTCAAAGATTCTAGCGCCTTGCCTTTTGACAGGGAGGCCACGTTGACCACATTAGGCAGCACCTCGGAACTGAGGCCCAGGCTTTCCTTGGCAAAAAGCTTGGCAGCCGGTGAGACGCTTATGACACCGTCAAACCTAGCCAGCGTCCGGTGCAGCCACAGCCGCAGCAGACGCGTCGCGTAACGTTCAAAATCCGAATATGGCACAATATGGAACGTACCGACTACTGCGGTAGCGGGGGATGCTTGCTTGATTACCTTGGCGCCTAGCATGGGACTGTACGGCATTTGCACATGCAGTACGTCAAGTTTAAGCTTACCGAGCAGCTCCTTGATCTTGGTGGTGCTGGCAGGCAAGGGTATCGACATCCTGTTCTGGTTAAATCGGACACCGACATTACGGCTCAGGCTATGCACAGACTTAAGGTCTGCCCGGTTAGATTCGCCGGCCAGGTAATGCACCTCATGTCCGCGTGAAACCAGCCATGCCCCAAGAGTCATTATGTACTGCTGTACGCCATCGGGCTTATCCAGACTATCGTCGAGGACAAAACCGATTTTCATGCGGCCACCCGCTTGTGCTTAGCGACTGCCTCATTGTAGAGCCGTTCGTATTGGTCAACGATCTTAGGGTAGGCAAATTGGCGCACATATGCCGCCGCCCATTCACGCCACAGCCTCCGCATATCATCATCGAACAGCATCAGCTCAAGCCGGCGGGAGAACTCGATGCTATCCTTCGGGTTAACAAGCGACCATTTACCGCGTCCCTGCATGACTGCGTCATAGCCCGGATTGTCGCCTGCTACAACTACAGTTCCCGTTGCCATGGCCTCGAGCAACACGATGCCAAAGCTCTCGCCATAAATAGCTGGAGAGCAAAACAGGGCGGCAGCTTGCATAAGCTCAATTTTTTCCTTGTCTGTCACAAAGCCTTTGAACGATATCGCAGGTATGCGGTTTGTCGCGACGTAATTTTCAAGCTTTTCTCTGTCAGGACCGTCCCCGGCGATAACCAGCCGCACGTCATCACGCCGCTGCCGGAGCAAACCGAACGCTTCGAGCAGGTAAATAACTCCCTTACGCTTCTCTAGCCGGCCGACATAGAAGATAGTCTTGGATTTCTCTGTCAGCTTGGGCGTTTTGGCGCGGTACTTTTTGAGGTCAATACCGTTTGGAATAATCTTTATGTCCTCAGCCGGCACATAATCCTGGATGTAGCCGGTGGCAGCAAGCGACGGGGCGGTTATAAAGTCAAGGTGCTTGAGGATAGAGCGGACAAATGGACGGACGGAACTAGCGAATGATTTGCCAAGCCCGTTATCAGGAATGGCAGCATGGAACGTGCCGATCGCCGGGCAGGTTACACGCGACAGCACTTGTCTTGCCAGCAATGGCACGAGCGGCTCATGAACGTGTACGAGGTCAAATTGCTCGGCCTCAAACATAGCGTCAATACTGTCGATATCAACGCTTACCGAGATATCAACCGAAGTATGTTGCGGCGTTTTGACTCTTGTGGACTGGCCCAGGAAAATCACCCCTTCAACTTTTGCGTCAGGAACCACACGTGGCCGGGGGGTGATAATTTTAACCGTGTGACCACGCTTTGTCAGTTCTGACTGCGTGGCCAGCACAATTTCTTGTACGCCGCCGCCCAGGTAGATGTTATAGGGGCAGACCAGGCCGATCTTCATAGCTATAGTATCTCATAAAACAGTTAATTCTTCAGCAAATAGCCATGTAGTTCATCAGGGATGATTTCGAGCAGTTTGTCGGATGTATCAAACGAAACCGGCGCATGGCTGGTGAGTGTCAGCTCATATTCCTTCACGTCCTTGTATATTTTCTTTAGATCTTCGGCAACACGCTTATGGTCAAGGTAATGATCGTCAGGCACGCCAATATGGATGACCGGCAAATCAACGCGCAGGTTCGTAAGATCGTTCACAAACAAAAAATCCCAAGCTGTCGCCGCATGAGTGCGAGTGTCGTTGACCCGCCAGAGCCACGATTGCTCCTTTGAATGCTTCCACACCTCAGAGCGGGGCAGGTCATGAAAACGTGGCGAAATGCGGCTGTAGAAGTAGTAAAAAACTCTTAGTGTCCAGTCCCGGAACACAAAATGTTTGTAAAACCAGCCACCGGCGGCTGTTCTCGCTGGACGGCAGGCAATATTTTTGATTATCCATAACAGCCCTTTGGAAATGCGGAATTCCTTATGGGACACAAGACCGACAAAGCCAATGACGTCTTGTATGCGTTTATGATAACGCGGATGGGTCGCTAAGAAACAGGTAGTTATTTCAAACCCGTAAGACACAGCGAACAAAGTAATCTTTTTGTCCTTCGGTAGCACCGTGTCAAAGACATGGCTCAAGTGCCCGCTATAGAAATCCAGGCTAGGGTACTCGCCTATGCTATACGCTGGCTCCATGCCGCCAAAGCCGGGAGTGTCGACTAAGTAAACGTCTCCGAATTCCGAAAGTGCGTCAACGATCGGCATACAGCGCTCTATCGTCGCGTGCTGTCCATACACTACCAAAAACACACGCTTCGCCGAGCGGCCATTTGCACGCTGAAATATATACCTGCCCTTTAAACCGCGATAGGCATACGTCCTAATACGGTCGTCCTTGATAAACATTTAGCTATACTTTACCATGGCGTTAACCGCGCACCAACGCACGCCGCACTCCAGTGGGAAAATATGGCTTAGCCTCCTTAGCCGTCGCTACTACCGAAGGCATATGTCCCTTGGTCTTTACCTTATACACCTTGACCTTTTCAAAAACCCGGTGCAAATTCTGCTCAACCACTGCATCTTTGAGATAGCGGTCGGCGTCAACATTTATATGCAGTAACGGCAAGGGAATGCGTTGGCGGCAATTGTCAAGCCGTAAAAATTCAGCGGCAACCCGCATATGCGTCCGAATGTCATTGATGCGCCATAGTGTAATCTCGAAATCCATAGATTGTCGCCGTTCATCCTTGTTCAGGTTTCTGAACTTTTCCCGAGCATTGTAAGTGTGAGCGTAAGCAGCCCGTAGTACTGTCGGTCGTAACAACATACCTCTAAACATCATTGCCGGCAGGCGCTTGGCGAACAACCGTGCACCGTAGCGGTAAGCAAGCATCCTCGGTCGCTTAAATACGAAATCCTCATGATGGCTGAACCCAACCATGCTAACAAGCACATCGATTTTCTTGGCAAGTTCGGGATAGCGTTGCAGCATCCTCGTCACCACGACAAATCCGAACGACATTGCAACGATGACAACCCGCTTCCGGCGGTAACGGAGTTTAATGAAAGCGGCTAAGTAGTCCGCAAAGTTGTCAATTGTCGGCAGCTGCCCAATCTTATAAAAACTATCCATTCCGCCAAAGCCAGGGAGATCCGGAACGGTAACCGTCCCATACTTTTGCAGCTCCTCGACGAACCCGAATACGCGTTCGATTGAAGCATGATGCCCATAAATAAAAAGGATCTCGTTTTTATGTTTGCCGGTTGCAGGCGCCTTGAGCATGCGGCCGCGCAATCGGTTCATGTTGAGGGGCACTATGTAATCGCCGAGATTTTTGATTTTTCCAGACATACGTAAAATGAAATGTACGATACAATTGACTGGTGCGCAAGTTTTTTACGGCGCAGTAAAATTAATTGGCGACAGGTTTGAAAAAACGGATCATTATGAAAAGAATGGTACTGCTTTTGGCATTGGTGCTGCTTATCATGGTAGCCGCCGGGTGGTATGTGTTTCGTAAAAACGAGATGGCCAGCCAGTCGCCGCAAGCAGACAGGATTGGTACTGACGAACAGACACCGGCTGAGCCACAAAAGGCAGCTGGTACCGGAACTTTTGATACAACGCAGTATTCGCTCGAAGACCCTGCCAGCATTTGGATAGTCGTCAACAAGCGCCGGCCCATCCCAACGAGCTTTATGCCTGATGTAACCGTTCCGCCGGTCCGCCTGCGCCTGGCGGCATCGCATGAGCAAATGAGGGTAAGCACCAGTGCTGTAGCGGCAATTGAAGAACTGTTTGCTGCCGCCCGCAGGGACGGCGTGGAATTGGTGTTTGGCAGCGGCTACCGGTCAGCTGCGTTGCAAAGCACGTTTTATAACGGGTACGTCGCTTCAATGGGACGCAATGAGGCAGACCGCACCAGTGCCCGGCCAGGGCATAGCGAGCACCAGACGGGACTCGCAGTTGATATTACTTCGCCATCCGGTGCTTGCCATCTTGAAAAGTGCTTTGAAGACCTGCCGCAAGGCCAGTGGCTAAAGCAAAACGCCCATCTTTATGGATTCATCATCAGGTATGAAAACGGCAAAGAGACAATTACCGGCTATGACTATGAGCCATGGCACATCCGCTACGTCGGTAAGGAGCTTGCTGGCGAATTGCACAGGACTGGGCTTACCCTTGAAGAGTTTTTTGAGCTGGGATCAGCACCTGATTACAGCGATTAGTTTCCTAAGTACTCGTCTTTAGTGAGAATCGGTACCTCAATATATTGGTTCAGTGTAGCGCGGATACGCTCCAGCTGCTCCTCGATCGTTGTCCCGAGCTGCGAGCGTGATAGCGGCTCGGCTGCTTCCTCAAGCAAGTAAAGCTCAAAGCCTTTCCGCGCCAGCAGGTCTTCCCGAGCTTTTTGTTCCGCAGTCCAATCATAGTGCATATAAACCGGCAGGTAACCTATGGAGGCCACTTTCTTTGTGGTGAGATCTATGTCAATGGCAGCGATGCCGTTTACGAGGGCTTCAGTTTCAAGCTGCGAATTTAAGAAATTGCCCAAGCTGTACCAGACGTAGGTTTCACGACCGTCTTCGCTGGTAATTTTATTAACTGGTTCAAGGACATGCGGACCATGGCCAAAGATGATGTCCACGCCCATTTCCGCGAGCTGATTGCTGATATGGTCTTGCTGAGCATTGATGCCGGGGGAATATTCTGTGCCCCAGCGCATACTCACAAGCACGATATCAGCGCTTTCCCGCGCTTCAGCAAGCTGCGCTTGGGCAAGTGTTTCATCCCACATCGTTAGGCCGTAGCTGGTTTCGCCAGGCGCGTTGGTATAGGTCGTGTACGACAGGAATGCAAATGTAACGCCTCGCGATTCAAAATAACGCACCTGTTGCCGTTCTTCAGCAGAGCGGTTAGCACCGGCAACAGCCAAGATATCATCCAGCGTATCCCAGACAGCGACTGAGGCATTAATTGCGCTTTGGCTCTTATCATTCGTATGGTTAGTGCCGGTGTTGATAACATTGCAACCAAGCTTTTGCATGTCTCGTGCTAGCTCCACTGGAGAGTTGAATACCGGGTAACCGCTGATGCCAAATGCAGTTCCCGCGCCAAGGACCGCCTGATTGCAAAACCGTACGTCAGCAGCATCAAAATATACCTTCATATTGTCCATGAACTGGTAGTAATCATAGCTGCCATCTGTCTGTTTGGCCTGCGCGTTAATGGCGTCATGGGCAATCATGTCGCCGGTCGCGATAATACGCAGTTTGGTCGGATCGTGATTGGCTGTTGGCTCTTCTTCTGTAGCCTGATTGGGTGATTGGGCAGGAGCCGAATCATCACCGCGGAAGTAGAAGAAGTAAGCTGCGGCTCCGCTCCCGGCTAGCAAAATAGCTACTATAATGCTGATAATAAGCCGGTGCTTTTTCTTTGGTTTCTCTGGCACTTCTTCAGCAATCGGCGCACTTTCAGGTGTCGGAGTAGGGAACTGGTGCACCTTGAACGGCCGTGACTCGTCAGATGAGTCATTCATATAGAGCCTCCTTACCGACCCAGACATATTCCCACGGCTCCGGCTCCGGCCCGACGCTCGTCAGGCCTTCCGGATAGCTTGGAACCCAGCCGGCTTCTTTTGCCTTCTGATAATTGTCCTTGCTGATCCACTGGAAACATTCGGAGTTCTCAAAGACAGTATTACCCTTGCAGGCAAGGTCAATCGCATAGCCGGTGTGGTGCCGCGAGTAACCAGGAATCGCCGCAAACCGCAGGATATCATTGACCGCAGCGTCCGCCTGTCCGGCTGCAACTTGTGCCGGGGTAACGCCGCGTGCCCGTAGTCGCTCCATAAATAAGTCACGCTGGTACTCAGGCGAGCGGTAGCCGGAAATAATGGTGAGCGGTATACCGTCGCCATGGGCGCTCTTCTTCAACTCCTGCCAGGCAACCAGCGCTTTTTCCTGCAGCAAATCATCATCTGTTAAGCCTTCTTCACCAATCTTATAAATCGGCGCGACGGGGATACCGCGTTTTTCGTAGCCCCTTGCTTCTGCAAGTCGGCGGATGCGTTTGTCCGCATCAGGATTGCCGCTGATGGAAAAGCTGCTATCAAGCGCCTGGAGATTCGGGTATACGCTCGTTTCATACAATTGGCGAAACTCCTCTGCAGTAAATGCCTTTAGTGCCCTCACTTTCGGTACTTCCGGCTCTACCGCCGTATTTTGGGAAGGGCTTTGTTCCACAGCCTCCTGTTCAGGCGCGAATGCCTTATCGCCCTTGGTAAAGAGCCAAAATGCAACGCCGGCAATAACCACGACTGCCAGCAGGGGCAATAGTCTGGTCTTTTTTTTCTTTGGTGGGGGCTTACGGACTTCCCAGGCACGCATACCCTTGTAGTATACCTGCCATAAGCAATATCCGCACCTTACCCTGTACCTAAGGGGTTAAGTTTTGTATAATGCCTCCGAACGATGGGGATTGGCCAAGTGGTAAGGCAACGGGTTTTGGTCCCGTGATTGGGGTGAGTCATGCCAGTGGCATGTCGCAGGGGAATCTTCCGATGGCAACTGGTTTGCCAATCGTGAAGTTGCGGGGTCGCCAGAGGTGACTCGAATCCCTGGATTCGAACCCCTTTAAAAGTTATAATACCGGCATC
>CAZUIL010000002.1:0-28958 GCA_964620175.1 uncultured Candidatus Saccharibacteria bacterium
CATAGGCATAGTTGGGCTGCCGAATGTCGGTAAATCAACCTTGTTCAACGCCCTGACGGACAACAGCGTCCTGGCGGCTAACTATCCGTTTGCCACAATAGAGCCAAATACCGGTATCGTCCCTATCCCCGATGGGCGCTTACAGGAGTTAGCCAAGCTATACAATACCAGCAAGGTAATACCAGCAACGGTTTCTTTCATTGATATCGCGGGACTGGTGGCAGGCGCCAGCCAAGGTGAGGGCCTTGGCAACCAATTTTTGGCTAATATCCGGACCACAAACGCCATCTGTCATGTAGTGCGTGCCTTTTCTGATAGTAATGTCCAGCATGTCGACGAAAAGCATGATCCCAAGAAAGATATGGACGTAATCAATACCGAGCTTGTCCTGGCCGACCTGCAGTCAGTTGAAAAACGCCTACCTAAGCTGGAAAAGGAAGCCCGGGCAAACCCAAAGCTCAGGCCGGTAGCGGACACCCTGCAGAGGGTCAAACAGCTGCTCGACGAAGGCACCCCACTCTCCTCGGCGGAGGGCATCAATCACGAGCATATCGCTGACCTGCAGCTGCTGACCGCCAAGCCGGTAATCTACCTATTTAACGTCGATGAGGAGACCTTATCCGACGACTCAAGGAAGAATGAGTTGAAAAGCCTGACTGGAAACGCTCGTGTCCTGTTTGTCTGCGCTAAACTTGAAGCGGAATTAAAAGGCCTGGATGAAGCCGACCGGCAAGAGCTGCTGGAAAGTTACGGCCAAAAAGAGTCCGGTTTGGTCCAACTTATCCATACCGCCTATGACATACTCGGCCTGCAGAGCTTTTTGACCGCCGGCGAAAAGGAAGTCCGGGCCTGGACAGTCAAAAAAGGCGCGACTGCTCCGGAAGCCGCCGGCGTCATCCACACCGATTTTGAACGCGGATTCATTGCCGCTGATGTTGTGAGCTACCAGGATTTAATCGCAGCCGGTTCTATGGCTGCCGCCCGGGCAGCCGGCAAGGTCCGTACCGAAGGCAAAAACTACGTCATGCAACCTGATGACGTCGTCGAGTTTAAGTTCAACGTGTAATTAGAATTTTCTGCTCGTTGGCAAATAGTGCCGGCGCATTGTCAGTGCTGCACGGGTGTATGGGTTGATTGGATTGAACTTCGTAATCGGCTTTATATATGGATGGGCACTTGGCTGGGCGGCGGTCTGCGGCTGGAACATAGCCGGAATTGGCGAGGTTTGCTCGTGGTTCTGCTGCAAGTGCTGCTGACGCACCTCCATGACCCGCCGCTGGACATATTTCGTCAGCTCCCTGAGCCGCTTTTGCCGGATACTGGTAAATCGGAGCGTCTTGTTAAAGGTCATGACGCATACCGTTGCATCCAGCAGCCGCGCGTTGTAATCAACTTCAGCAATCATATCGTACCGGATATCACCGATGGTCAGGTACAGTGGTTTCTTATCGATGAGCAGCAGACGATGGTCGGTGGCGACCAGTGTCGCGAAACCGCCCTCATAGCGCCCGTTTAAACAGCTGACGATTTGCTCGTTCGACATCAGGATATGCTGCAGTTCCCGGACTTCAGCCGCGCCCCAGAACCGGACCTGCACCCCGATCCGTTTGAGCTGGGCTTCTACTTCTTTCATGCTTACCATACCGCCATCCTCCTCCCTTGTACCACCATTATCCCCTGTTAACCGGTAAGGCACCGTAATTTACTTCACTTTTCTTGTGAGATTTTTATCACACCCCGCCTGATTTGGCCGAGATTATGAAATAATAGAGGTATGCTTGCCAGTGAACAGCAAGTTGCAACCTTAGTAAATCTATTTCGCCAGGGTTCAAAACTGACGTACAAGAAGGGAGAGTACATCATCCGGCCCGGCGAGGTGCCTAACAGTGTGTTTTATATTGACGAAGGCCAGGTTAAAGCCTACAACATCAGCAAATACGGGGAAGAAAATTTACTGATAATCCGAAAAAGCCATGAAATATTCCCGCTCATTTGGGCCATCACAGGCCAGGAGCGGGAAATTATTTACCAGGCGCTCGTGCCCTCTACCCTATGGCGTATATCGCGCGAAGCATTTTTGGAGTTTTTGCATGAGCACCCGGATGCCCTGCCGCCGCTGCTTGATATGGTCACGGAAATGTACCGTATCCATTCGGAACGGATTTTAAACCTCGAGTACCGTACCGTACGCGAACGGCTGGTATCGTTCCTGCTCACCATGTGCCACCGTTTCGGGGTGAAGACCAAAGACGGCATGCTCATCAACGTTCCGCTCCGTCACCAGGACATTGGCAGCTCGATTAACGCCAGCCGCGAGACAGCATCCCGTGAGATGTCCCATCTGGAGCAAAAGGGACTGCTAAAGAACCACCAACTGTACATAACCCTGCTCGACGTAGACAAGCTCAAATCGCTGCTATAGCGCGGTTTGGGCCATCAGTGCCTCTATTTCAGCGGCAAGCCCGGCAATGTTCCTTGATCCGGCACTTTTTGTCAGTACCGAGACTATCAGGCTTTGGCCATTAGTAAAGCGTACGATAGCGGTGTCATGGTACTCAACTGTCTCACGAAAGCCCACCTTATCGAACACTTGTGAACTGGCAAACCCTGCGGGCAACGCGTCCCGGTAGATCTGGTTGAGCATCGAATCAAGCATTTTGCTGCGGGAGGCTTCGCTGAGGTCCAGCCCGCGCTCCAGCCGCGAGAGGATGACGGCAGCGTCATGCGAGGACGTAACAAGGCCGGTCATTGAGGTGTTGGTCAGGCCATACCCTTTGAGCTGGGCCGTTATGTTTTCTTTGCCAAGCTCAACCCACATCTTTTCAGCACAAGGGCTGTGCGACGTCCGGATCATTTCGTCCAGGCACTTGCCGCGTGTCCACCCGTTCCAGTATGGCTCACTCAAGCTGTAGGTGCCATCATCCACCCTTTGGTACCCAATGTAAGCGACGTAGAGCTTGTAGATGCTTGCGGCAAAATATTGTTCCTGGCTGTTGATTTCGGCCTTTACCTGCCCTGAGCGGTCCATGATTGTTATTGAATACGTGCCAGGATGGCTTGCCGCCCACTGGTCAATAGTCGGCTGCATGTCAGGCAGTACCGGTTCGGCTTCTGGCGCCGGTTCAGGCGCCTGTGGTTGGTGGGAAGTATTTTCCACCGCTTGGTTGTCAGCTGGCTGCTCATCCCGCAACATAAAGAATGCCGCCGTCCCCAAGCCAATAATCATTATTGCCGTAACCAGCAACCTCAGCCGCTTAAAGCGCAAAGCTTTGGTACGAGGAGGCGGCGTAGGAATATAGCTGTTCGTAAAGTTCATCGCCATTTGTATACAATCGTCTCAATTGTTTTCACGATCGCCTCATGGTCCGGCAGCTTATTGTCCTCATAGTAGTGGTTGGTATTCATGTAATTGTCGATGACACTCAGGCAGCAGATTTCGTCCGCGATGATATGCATGCGGTCAACCGCCGGCACGCTCGCGATCGGCGTCGCGATAACCAGCTTCTCTATCTTAATAGATTTTAAAAAACTTGCCGCGGCATCAAGCGAATAACCGCTGCTTAACCCGTCAGAGACCAGTATGACCGTATGGCCGCGCAGCAATTCCCGCTTTATAATTCCCCCTTGCCCCAGCAACCGGTTCATCTCATGCAGCTTTTCCAATTTCTGCTGCTCGATGTAGTGGTGGAACTCGGCGGTAAATTCCTCGATTTGCCCGGTAGAGAACATGTTGTTGTAGGTAAACCCGCCGTCTTGGTTCACCGCCGCGATCGGCTCCAGTTCGCCGGGAAGCTTGATCTGTTCGGTTAGCAGCATCGTGAGCACACAGTGCAGCTCAATGGCAATCTGCGCCCCAACGAGCACCCCGCCATCGCTTAAGGCTACGACCGCGCAGTTGTCGTAGCGGTATTTACTCAGCTGCTCAGCCAGCTTTTTGCCCGCTTCAATGCGGTCATTGAAGTACATGCCCTTAAGTGTAGCAATTTCACCGAGGCGCGACTAGACAGGTTAAGTGCGGAGGCCTGCACCGGGCTTTAGCCGCAGCGTGTAGAAGCGCTCGGTATTGCCCTTTGCACCCTTTATTGCCGAGTCGGCCTTGCCGGCGATAACGAAACGGCTGGCTGCCCACGATTCAAAATCCTTTAATACATCGCGGCGCAGCCGCTCGTTCTTTATTACGCCTTTGTGCTTTTGATCGCCCGCGCTCGCTTCGAACTGCGGCTTAACCATAGCGACTATTTCAGTACCTTGGCCAGAGAGCAGCGCGACATGCGGCAACACCCCTTTTAGGCTGATAAAAGAAACGTCTACGACAACAATATCCGGCACTGGTATGGCAAGCGGCACATCGCCCTCGCTCATTCCACGAAGGTCCCTGACATCTGTCTGCTCATAAAGCACCACCCTTTTATCACTGCGCAGCCGGGGGTGCAGTTGGTCGGTACCGACATCCACCGCGATGACTTTTTTAGCGCCATGCTGCAATGCATAATCGGTAAATCCGCCCGTGCTTGAACCCACGTCAAGCACTATCTTGCCCTTAAACGAAAGCTTGAGCGCTTTTGCCACCGAAGCCAGCTTGTATGCCGCGCGCGAAACATACCGCTCTTTCAGATTAAGTTTTAGTTTCGCGTCAGCGTAAACCATGTGGCCAGGCTTGGTGACTGCTTGCCCGTCCACGCTCACATACCCCAGTTTTATATAGTTTTCAGCCTGGCTGCGGGTCTCGGTTAGCCCAGCATCCTGTAGCGCCTGGTCAAGCCGTTTTTTATTCACGGCCGAGCTCCAGTTTTGCCACGGCTTGCCGGTAACTCTGCGGCATGGCTTCAACAATATGGATATTGCTTATAAATATCTGCTCTTCTGCGTCCCGGCCGGCCTTTTGCGTCACATGGGGCGTGTAGTGCTTGCCGGTGTAGCGTCCTGCGACTTCCCAGCCCTGCTCCTCGACGGCATCCAAAAGCAGCCCGTGAAGCGATTGCAATGCCGCGCTGGCCTTGATCCGCCTGACAGGCACATTCTGCCGCGGCCCGAACATTGCCCGCTCGCCCGCCGTTACCGTAAATGGCGTGACCGCGGCCACCACCGGTGCAATGGCAGCGGCTACCGATTCAGCGTTACCCGCCTTGAACCAGGGCACAAGCGTGATGTGCAGCGGCCAAAACCGGAATGGCGCTTGCAATGCTAACGGTTCGAGCATATGGACCAGGACAAAATCACTAGTCTTTGACCCGCTCAATGTAGTCTCCTGTCCTGGTGTCTACGCGTATGACGTCGCCTTTTTTAATAAACGCCGGCACCTTGACCGTGATACCGGTTTCCAATGTAGCATCCTTGGTCACCGAACTGGTGGTATCACCCTTAACGACATCTTCCGCATATGTTACTTCCAGCGGGACATTTTTTGGCAGTTCTATGGTGATGACCTGTCCGTTAAAAAGCTGCGCCTGGACCTTATCCCCTTCTTTCATGTAGCCTGCCAGGTCGCCAACTACTTCAGCGGCAACATCAAACTGCTCATAGGTGTCTTCGTCCATAAAATGAAACACGCCGTCGCTGTAAAGGAACTGAACATTCTTATTCGTTACATCCGCGCTCTCAAGTTGTTCGCTGCCCTTAAATGTCTTATCAAGTACGCGCCCGTCGAGCAAACTTTTGATTCGGACGTTCACGATCGAACCGCCGCGGCCCATCACCTTCTGCGAGTAATCGATTACCCTGTAGGGCACGCCCTCGTACTGGAATACGGTTCCCTTTTTTAAATCTGTGATCCCAAACGCCATTTATAGCTCCTTAATGTAATTTTCTAGCGTGTACCTGCAAGCGGGGGTTAAATCGCTTCGCTTGAGCGCTTCCTCGCGGGTATATGTTTCTGCCTGTTCGCCTTCAAATACCTCGAAGCCTGCGCTTTTTACTTCGCCTTGAAATATATGAAACCTTACATCTTCCTGCCTCATGAGTCGTTTTGCAGGCAGCACGAATTCCGCTGCTAGCCTTAAGTTGCAGTCTTGCGGTTCAAGCGAAGTCTCTTCTTTAATTTCACGCTCGATAGTCTGCCAAGGTGTTTCTCCGGACTCCTGGTGGCCACCGAAAAAACCCAGCTTGCCGGGGCTAACCCGTGCATTCGCTGAACGGCGCTGGAATACTAACCGTCGGTCCGGCAAAACCAATAAAACCAATGATCCGGCAACCATGCTATTTAACTTTCCAGAATTTCATCGATAATATCTTGCATTTCCTGGCTCGTGTTTTTTGTTATCCAGCCCTGCGATTCAGACACCAGTACGTCCGCAACTATCGCGCCAATCAACTTGCGATCAAGCTGCTGCTTTTCCTTTAAGCCGGCAATATTATTAAGCAGCCGAAATTGCACTTGGTTAGCCTGGTTGCCGCTGGCTGACGTTGTTTTGAAAGCGGCAAAAGGCGCATTTTCGAATGAATCATACGCCAGTAGCCAAAGCCGCTGCACTTGCCGTTGCATAGTTTAATTATTGGCTACAAACGGCAGCAGCGCAATGTGCCGGGCACGCTTGATCGCTTTTGCCAAACGGCGCTGTTGGCTTTCGCTTAAGCCTGTCTTTTTGCGGTTTTCAATTTGCCCATACACGTTAATATAACGCTGCAGCGTCTTGAAATCCTTGTAGTCAAAGTACGCTACTTCATGCTTCTTTCTAAATAATTTCGCCATATGATTCCGCTCCGCTCTATGAGTCCACCTCTTTTACTCATACTGTTTTCCGTTTTCTGATACGGAGCTTCTCCTTTCCTAGGTTACTACTATTGTTCAGTGTTTTATCCTAGCTTGGTTACAGTGCTAGAAAGGAATGTCATCCAGATTGATTGGCTCGTCACCGATATCTTCTATGACCACCTCATCCTTTTTCTTTGACGGCGCCGGTTTTGCAGCTGCATTCTCAGCTTGTCCACCGCCATCGCCGCGCGGGCCATCGAGGAACGTTACGTCGTTGGCCAGTACTTCTACTTTGCTGCGCTTCTGGCCTTCTTGCTCCCAGCTGCGGCTTTGCAGCCGGCCGGTTACCAAACAGCGGCGGCCTTTGCTTAGGTACTGTGCCACCCGCTCCGCCAACGGTCCCCAGGCAACAATGTCAATATAGTCAGTTGCCTCTTGCCATTCGCCGCTCTGGTCCTTGTAACTGCGGTTCAGTGCAAGGCTAAAGCTGCAGACGCTTTGCCCGCTCGGAATCTGCCGGAGTTCCGGATCCCTCGTTAGATTTCCCATTAAGATTACTTGGTTGATACTACGTGCCATCAGGCATCCTCCTTATAAGAACTATGTCTTAGTTATTTTAGTACCCTTACCCTATGCTTGTTTATCTAAATAGTCAAGCTTCGCTGTCTTTGTCTTCGCCTGGCTCGTTTCCATCCGCCTCGTTGCCTTCGCCCCGTTCAGCAGCCTTTTTCGCCCGCTCGGCTTTGGCGGCTTCAGCTTTGGCTATTGCCTTGAGGTCTGGCCTTGTGATGAGGAAACGGATCACCTCGTCGGTAATATTGAGGATACTCTCAACTTTAGCGACGTTTTCGGCAGGCAGCTCTACGGTGTAAAACACATAAAGAGCATGTTCATTTTTGTTGATCGGGTAAGCTAGTTTGCGCTTTCCCCAGTTATCAACGTTCGTCACTTTACCTTTGTTATCGGTAAAGATTTTTTCCACCTTGGTAGTGGCTTTTTCCAGATCGATTTCCAGATCCGGATGGTACAATACGGCAATTTCGTATTGATTCATTACACTCCTTCCCTTGGGTAAAGGCTACGCGCACTAAAGATGGCCGTAACCTGAAGCTGAGTTTTCAGCTCAGCATACTCTACCTTACTTACCTCTGTTAGTCAAGCTACGGTGAGCAACTTCTTTTCAAGCTCAGGCACATAGTCTGGCAGGTACGGCTCAACTATCTTCGAGATGAAAGTGGCGGCCCGGTTCGGCAGTGCAGGCTCCACCAAATGGCGTCGCCAGGCTTCGCGGTAAATCGGCTCAACAGGCTCCGCGGCGACTTCAATCGCCCGCCTTAAAATAGTGCTGCCAAGCTGTCTCCGCTTCTTTTCGGACAATGCATTTAAAAACCTGTTGATTTCTTTTTCCAAATGCGGCAGGTCCTGCTCGATTACAAAATGGCAAAGGAATTTGCCTATCTCAGCTTTAGCCCTGCCTTCGGTCGACATGTCTCCCGCCACCGTTCTCTTCCTGGCCTCAAACCCAAGCCGGCGTGATTTTCTCAAAGGTTCATACACAGACGAATGCAGGCCGACTACCCTTGGTTCAGCATGCGAGACATCTATCGCTTGCCGCGGGATATAGCCGGCACAAGACAAGATAATCAGCAGGAAACGGCCGGAATCGTCACCGGGAAGCGGCGGTCCGAAAAATTCCTTGTGGTAGCGGTCATGAAGCCTCTTGGAGACATACTGCACCCGGGAGTACCGAAGCGCCCGTCCGTTTGCGCCTTGCAGCTTAGGATCATTATTGGGGTGGAAGTGGTGGTGCCAATTGCTGGGTGCGTTTTTATCTACCGGCAGAATCGGCAGCGGCATCCCTGTAAGCTCATCTACAGGCGATACCACTTCCGCTGCCATGCTTAATCCCGCATACCCTTCATACTTACTTCAATAGTAACTAAGCATAACTACATTCGCAAGCAATAAAATTGACAACGCTACAACTACTGTACCAGTTGCTGGCTGTCCGCCTCTTCCGGCATGTCGTCGTATACGTCCCCGCTAGAGCCGGCATTAAACACTTCGTCCATGGAACTGACCAGGACTTCTCGCGGCCGGGAGCCGTCCGCCGGACCGACAATCCCCTGTTCTTCCATCGTCTCGATCAACCTCGCTGCCCGGGCATAGCCAACCCGCAGGCGCCGCTGCAGCAGGCTAGTGCTCGCCTTTCGGCCCTCTATCACTACCCGTACCGCATCGCGCCACATATCGTCATCCGCTTCATTCGCACCGTAATCAGCCACAATGCCGCCCTTGCCATTGAGCTGGACCGGCTGGCTCACTACTTCGTCGTCGTACTGTGGCGGCCGCTGCATCCTGATGAAGTCCGTTACCTTGGCCGTCTCTTCATCGCCGATAAAGGCAGCCTGGACGCGCCGCGGCTTCGGCATATCCGCCGTCAGCAGCAGCATATCGCCTTGTCCGAGCAGTTTTTCGGCGCCGATCTGGTCGATAATGGTGCGGGAATCGACCTGGCTCGACGTGGTAAAGGCTATCCGGGCCGGTACGTTGGCCTTAATCAAACCAGTGATAACATCCACACTCGGGCGCTGGGTAGCGAGGATAAGGTGGATCCCCACCGCCCGGGCTTTTTGGGCAATGCGGACAATCAATGCTTCCACGTCACGTGCCGCCATCATCATAAGGTCAGCCAATTCGTCAATGATAATTACGATGTAGGGCATGCCCTCTTCTTTCTTTCGGTTATTGTACTCGCCAATGTTCCGGCACTTTTCTTCGGCGAGCGCCTTGTAGCGGCGCTCCATTTCAGCCACCGCCCACTTCAGCGCACTGATGCACTTTTCGGGCTCGGTTATTACCGGCGCCAGCAGGTGCGGCAGGTCAGCGTACGGCGCCATCTCAACGGTTTTCGGGTCTACCAGTATGAGCTTTAAGTCACTCGGGCTGTTGCGGTACAGGAGGCTGGTGATAATGGTATTAATCATCACCGACTTACCGGAGCCGGTCTGGCCGGCGACCAAGAGGTGCGGCATTTTCGCGAGGTCAGCGACTACCGGCGAGCCGGCGATGTCTTTGCCGATAGCGAATCCGAGCGGACCCTTAATTTCCGCCCAGTCCGGCGATTGCAGCATGCTGCTAATCCGCACCATGGCCGGCTTTTTATTGGGGACTTCGACGCCAACCGCCCGTTTTCCGGGAATCGGTGCTTCAATACGGATCGGGTGTGCGCCCAGGCCAAGTTCGAGCTCCCTATCAAGCGCGACTATTTTTGAGAGCTTCACGCCGCTTGGCGGCTTCAACGTATACTGCGTCACGCGGGGGCCGATGTTCGCCCCTTCCATCTCAACGTCAATGCTGAAGTTCGCGAATGTTTCCTGGATAGACCGGGCATTACCTTCTATGTCGCCGGCATCCGCCTTATCCTGCTTTTGGTTCAGCAAGCTGATTGACGGGAACTGCCAATCCGGATCGCTCGCCACCGTAAGCGCCTCGTGGCTTTCCGCCGGCGTCAACTTCTCGGCGGTATTTTTGAGCGAGCCGAGCCGGGTACGGGCGCTATGGACAACCGGCACGCCTTCGTTCAGCTGGAAGCTGGTATTTTCCGTCTTGGCATCCAGATCACTCAGCCCATCGTCTTCCGGACCCCTGAACCATTCGACAAGCCTGAGCAGCACCTTCGGCGAGATACCGAAGGCGAAAAAGAACGCCAGCATCGTAAACGTAAAGAACATGATGCTCGCCGGCAGTTTGTCGAGCGCGTTCAGGGCCAGGCCGCCGAGCGTACTGCCAACTGCGCCGCCCTGCCCGCCGGTCGTATAGTCACCCGCCGGCGTCTTGGTGACCAGCCCCGTATGAAGCCATCCCGCCAAAAGCGCCAAAAAGGCGTACATGCTGACTGATTTGCTGAGCGGTACGCGGTTATCCTCGCTCACAAACTTATAAACGCCAAAGTACACCAGCGCGACCGGCGTTAAGTAAGCCGCCCAGCCAAGCGCCCAATACACGCCGTCAAACATGCCGGTCGGTAGCGGCCCGCCGGTACCGAACCCGCCGAGCAGCAGGAATAAGGCGCCGACAAACATCAGTACTGCCGCGGCAAGCGGCCAGAACGGTGCGTACTCTGTCGGCTCCGGCGTCTTCTTTCGTGTTTGTTTTTTCTTCTTGGCCATGATTCGGATTTAAATTATATCAGTTTTTTACGTTAGGAAGCAGGGCCTTCATCGGCAATCAAACCGCGCTCCCGTTTTAGCTGCTGGATCTTTTTCCCGACCGCCTGGTACTGGAACATGGTCGCCTTGTATTCATCGCTACTGACCCCCAGAGAGGCAAGTTTATCTACCAACTTTTCCCGCTCAAGGAGCTCCTGCACTAACGTATCGGCCGCAGCCTCTGTATCGCTGTCGTCTTTCCCGGCTTCCCTGATAATCCACAGCGGTATTTCAGGTTGCCGGTCTGGAGCAGGAAAGGATTCTTGGTCCATGCTTTAATTATAGCAAAAATTACATCATTTGTCAATGACAGCAAAGCCGGCCCTCTGAGGGCCGGCCGTTTTTAGCATTTAAGTAGCTTATACTTTTTCTACCGCGCGCGGTGCTTCGGCGGGCGCTTGTGTGCCGTCACCGGCCAGCGCTGCATTACCGATATCATGAAGTTCGTTCGCTGACGGCGCGACATTACGCTCCTCAGCATCCTCACGCCCTTTGGTGATGGCTTGCTCTATTGCGGCTTCATCCTGCGTCCACTCCGGTAGCGCCTTTACGTCATCAAACCCGAGCGTCTCATGGCGCGGATCGGCTGAGGTACGATTACTATTGTCTGCGTTGTTTTTGTTTGAAGTTGTCATAGGTATATTGTATCAAGCTTTTTCGCTTTTGTCAATATGCTTATGCTCAGTCAATGCGGGCATCTTGGTTAAGCAGCTTCTGCCGCATCATCGCGTAACGGCGCTGCAGGTCTGCCGCCTCGGCAGTTTTGCCCTTCTGCTCTTTTTGGCCGTTACCTGTTGTTTGGGGCTTTTCTCCGTTCTTGCCGATGACATTTACCACCGGTATGACAATCGGGGACCGCTGCGTCTGCTCGTAGAGGAAGTGGGTTACATGATCTTTTAGCTCTTGTTTGAACCGGTCAAGGTCTACCCGCTTGAACCGCTGTGCCACCGCACGCCGCAGTTCCGCCCGAAAAGCGTTCATCAGCTCTTCGCTTTCACGCATGTAAATGAAGCCGCGGCTGATGATGTCCGGGCTGGTAAGCAGGCTACCGCTCTTGCGGTCAAGGGTCAGGATGACCGCTACCATGCCTTCTTCCGCCAGCATCAGCCGGTCCTTGACTACTATGTTGCTGACGATCGAACCGGTTTGGTCGACCAAGATAGTCCCGTGCGGTACTTCGCCCGCCACTTCCATCGAGTTAGGCGACAATGCTATAACCTGACCGTTTTCTGCGTTGACGGTATTTTTGCGCGGTATCCCCTGCTCCACCGCGATCTCGATGTGCCGTTGCTTGGAGCGGTAGGAGCCGTATACAGGTATGAAGAACTTCGGCTTTACCATATCGATCATATCTTTGTACTCTTCGATGCTGGCATGCCCGGATACATGCAGCGGGCCGCAGCCGTCAATCTCATGCGTTTCGTGCCGGAAAACATGCACGCCTTTACGCATCAGGTCATCAACCATATTGCCGATGAGGGCATCGTTGCCAGACTCAGGGATTGGGGTTGAACTCAGTACCACCGTATCCTGTTCCTTGAGCTTGATATATTTATGGTCTCCGGTTGACATGCGCTGCAGGGCTGAGCTGGGCTCACCCTGAGAACCGGTACACACTACTACTACTTCCTGGTCTTTGAGGTTCGGCACGCTGGCAATCGGGACAAACGTCCCCTTTGGTATACGCACAAAGCCGTGGCGTACCGCCATCTCAAGCGTGCTGATCATGCTGCGCCCATCAAGTGCAATCTTTTTGCCATGGTGCACGGCAGCATTGACAATCATCTGGATGCGGTTGATGTTCGTTGAGAACATTGCCATAAAGATACGGCCGGGCGCCCGGTCCATGATATCGATGAAGCTTGCTTCGATGGTACTTTCTGAGGGCGTACGGCCCGGACGCTCTGTCGTGGTACTCTCGCTCAGGAGCGCCAAGACACCTTCTTTACCAAGCTGTTGCAGCCGGTCGGTATCGGTCCGTTCGTGGTCAAGCGGGTTCGGGTCGAGCCGGAAATCCCCGGTATTGATAATGCGGCCAACCGGGGTATCGAGCACAACGACCGTGCTGCCGGGTATGGAGTGGGTAACACCGACCAGTTCAACGAAAAAACTGCCGATCTTTAACCGCTCGTGCGTCCGCTCATTCATCGTGACCGTCTTTAATTCGAAGTCATCAGGCAGCGGCACGCCGAAGTTATCAAATATTTCCTCGACGCGGCCGATGCTGAACTTTGAACCATAGATTGGAGCTGGCAGCTTTGGCACGATATGCGGCAAGCCGCCGATGTGGTCCAGGTGTCCGTGGGTAATGACGTACGCCTTGAGCTTATGCTTGATTGACTCGAGGTAGGTCGTGTCGGCAATGCCGTAGTTAATACCTGGCAAATCAACCCCCAGGTCGTTGCCACAATCGATGATGACGGCATCGTTCATGTATTCGACGAGGATCATGTTTTTAGAGCCGCCCCCGTCCATGCCGCCCAGTCCGATAATCTTAAGCCGCGGGCTATCGTCTATAACGTTAGCCCGGCGGCGCTCTGCGGGCATCTCTTTAACCGCGTTTGCAGCGGTATACTGGCTCGCTATCCGGTGGGCGTCTTCCTGCGACCTCTTCTGGGCACGGATTGCCGCTCCCCGAGAGACTCGCTTGCCATTAGCCGTACCGTTGCCCTGCTGGTGTTGCTTGGGTCTCGGCGGTCTTTGGCGGTTATTGGTAGTATCTTTCATATACTCTGTACTCCTTCGTGTTGGTTTAGTTACTATTTTAAGAAGTCTTAATATGGTTTATGACATCCGGAATATGGGCAAAGTCATCTATAAGCGTTTGCCGCATATCACCGTTGTATAGGGCAGCCGCAGGGTGGAAAAGCGGCAAAATAACTAAGGGATACGTCTCCTTGTCACTGCCTCGTTTTAGCACCTTGATTCTTTTTGGCTGTCCATGAACCTTGCTGATTTGCAGGTCCGGCAGGAAGCAGTTCATGCTGTGGCGGCCAAGTGTGGCCACGATAAGGGGCTGGATCACTTCCAGCTGGGCTTGCAAAAACGGGAAAAACGCTTCTTTTTCCTCGGGGTACGGGTCGCGGTTATTTGGCGGGCGGTACTTGACGATATTGGTAATGTAGACATCTTGGCGGTCCAAACCGATCATCGCAAGCATCTCATTTAAAAATTTGCCCGCGGCTCCGACGAATGGTTTCCCTTGCAAGTCTTCGTTTTTTCCGGGCGCTTCGCCGATAAAGATAACTTCTGCCGACGGACTCCCCTCCCCGAAAACGAGCTGCGTCGCCTGCTTTGCCAGGTCAGGACAGATATTTTGAGCCAAAATTTCGGCTTTTATTTTTTCGAGTAGCTGCTCTTTGCTCATGTACTATTTCTTAGTCGTGAGGATACCGCGCCAGAGATACCTGCCGGCAAAGTAAAGGCTGGCAAAGGCAAGGCCATAATACAGCCAATTGCCCCTGTCTATTGCGAGCGACGCAAAAATATACGCTGCGACGAGCGCCAACCCGCCGGCCAGCAGCAGCCTGCCGGGACTATTGGCCGGTTGTTTCGCCGGTTTTTTCATGGCTATTTCTTTCCTCCGTTACGTTCCCTGGCCGCGGCCTTCATGCTCAGCTGCAAACGCCCCCGCTCATCGATGGCCACGAGCTTCACCGTTACCATGTCGCCTTCTTTAACAACATCGCTCGGCTTATTGACGCGTTCTTCTTTCATCTCAGAGACATGGACCAAACCCTCTTTGCCTGGCAGGATTTCAACGAACGCCCCGAATTCCAGCACGCTCACCACCCGGCAATTGTCGTAAATTGTCCCGACTTCCGGCTCTTCGGTCAGGTGCTTGATGAACTGAATAGCGGCGTCTATTGATTTCTTGTCCGGGCTGGCAATGAACACGGTACCGTCATCTTTAATGTCAATCTCGGCGCCGGTTTCAGCGATAATCTTGTTAATCGTCTCGCCGCCCTTGCCTATCACCTCGCGGATTTTATCGACGGCAATCTTGATAGATTCCACCCGTGGGGCATACGGGCTAAGCTCTTTATTTGGCTCAGCAATAGCTTCGAGCATGTGCCGTAGTATAGCTGCCCTGCCCTCTTTTGCTTGCAGCAGCGCCTGCTTGAGGATGTCCACGCTCAGGCCATGTACCTTCATATCCATTTGCAGCGCGGTGATACCCTGCTCGGTTCCAGTTACCTTGAAGTCCATATCACCTGCAAAATCTTCGGCATCAGCAATGTCAGTCAGAATATACGGCGTATCACCGTCCATCATGAGTCCCATGGCAATACCGCTAACCGGCCGCTTTAGCGGCACACCAGCGTCCATGAGCGCCATACAGCTCGAACAAGTCGCCGCCATGCTGGTACTGCCGTTTTGGCTCATAATCTCAGTGACCGAGCGGATCGTATATGGAAACTCGTGTTCGTCCGGCAAGACGGCAACCATGGCACGCTCTGCAAGGTACCCGTGCCCGATTTCCCGGCGGCCAGGACTGCCGAGACGGCGAACTTCACCTACGGTATAGCCCGGCGCGTTGTAGTGGTGCAGGTAACGGCGCTCGCCTTCGCGCTCCATGGTGTCAACAAGCTGCGCGTAGCTGAGCGGCGCCAGGGTAACGACGTTAAGCGCCTGGGTGACGCCTCGGGTAAACAAACTGGAGCCATGGGCACGCGGCAGCAGCCCGACTTCGCTGGAAAGCGGACGGATTTCGGTAAGCTTGCGCCCGTCAGGACGTACCTGTTCCTTGATAATACCGTTGCGCACATCCTTATGGACAGCACTCGTGAAGGCCTCATCATAATCCCGTCGTACCTCGGCGTATGCTTCTGCACCCAGCTCTGTTTCAAAATGTTCGTGCATTTCAGCCCGGACCTTGTCAACAAGATCGTTACGGCCCGGGTATGGCGCCCGGACGTGCTGGCCAAGTTTGTCTTTTGACCATTCGTCAACCTTCGCCTGGATTGCTTCATCAGGCAATATCAGCTCGTATTCCTGCTTGGTAACGCCGACTTTGGCAGCTAGTTCCTTTTGCAATTGGATGGCAGGCTGGATAGCTTTGTGGGCAAACTGCAGGGCAGCTGCTACCTCATCCTCTGTAACCTCGCGGGCGCCAGCTTCCACCATCATGATCGCGTCTTCCGTGCCAGCCACCACCAGATCCAATTTGCCGTTTGTCAGTATCCCCGGATCGACGAAAGCTTCGCATTTGCCGTCTACCATGCCTACCCGTATACCGGCAACCGGGCCTTCGAACGGCGCGCCGGTAAGCATAAAGGCTGCACTCATTGCTATCATGGCAATCGCGTCCGGTCGGAACGCCGGATCCATGCTGAGCACGGTAGCGACACCTTGTACTTCGTGCCGGTAGCCCTTGGGCCACAGCGGCCGGATAGGCCGGTCTATAAGCCGGCCGATAAGCACCGCTTCGTCAGATGGGCGGCCCTCGCGCTTGATAAACCGCGAACCGCTAATTTTTCCGGCGGCGTACATTTTTTCTTCGTAATCGATGGACAGCGGGAAGTAATCCATGCCTTCGACTGAATGCGGGCTGACCATCGCAGTGCCGAGCACTACCGTATCGCCATAACGTGCAATGACAGATGCTGTCGTCCTGAACCCAACACGGCCAACTTCCAGGCTGAGTTTGCGTCCGCAAAATTCAGTTTCTACTTTTACAATTTTTTTACCTAAGGGGTTTATAGTTTGTCCCATACGGTTTAGTTAATCCTTCCTGCCGAAGTCTTGTCTGCACAGTGCAAATATACGCGTTCCCCTTGTGCGTTAGTTTAAGAATGGGTGCGATATATCTGTCCCCTACAGACAAGCGTGCATTAGATGCTACATTCGGTTTTAATGTGCACAAGCTTTCCGGCATCTGCCGGATATAGTCTGTGCAAATTACTTGCGCAAGCCGAGCTTCTCAATAAGGTCCAAATACGCTTTGCTGTCCTCCTTAGCGAGGTAGCGTAGAAGCCGTTTACGGCGGCCAACCATCTGCAATAGTCCGCGCCGGGCGGCAAAATCCTTCTTGTTGGCTTTGAGGTGCGCAGTTATTTCTTCGATGCGCTTGGTTAGGATGCCCACTTGGACAGCCGGCGAACCACTATCTTTATCATGCGTGCGCAGCTCAGCAATAGTTGCTTGCTTTTTCTCACTCGTTATCATACGTCAGCCCCATTCTAACACCTTAGGCTCATTTTATCAAGCGGGTTTTATTATTTTGCCCTGCAGTGTTTCGGCCGTAAGTTGGTCGGCCCTCACCGCATCAGCAACTTGGTACGGCCCTACCTTTGTACGCCGCAGCTCACTCAAGAATGCGCCGGTCCCGAGTTTTTTGCCAACGTCGCGCGCCAGGGCACGGATATACGTGCCGCTCGATGCTGAAACAGTAAACTGTACGTGAGGATATTGAACGCCGATGCCCTCTATGGCATGTATGGTGACCGGGCGGGTTTCAAGCGCTATTGGCTTGCCGGCACGGGCCAGCTTGTATGCCCGTTTTCCGCCTACTTTAATAGCTGAGAATGCGGGCGGTACCTGCTGCACCGTACCGATAAATTGTTCAAGTGCTGCCTTCACCTCCAGCTCAGACGGCCTGTGAGTACTAACGTGATGTTTCGTCCCCTCACTGTCGTCAGTCGTGCTGAATGCTCCCAGCTGTACTTCCGCTTCGTAGGTCTTGTCCAGTTTGCTGAACGACGCGGCGCGTTTGCAATAGCTGCCGAGCGTCAGGACCAGCAAGCCGCTCGCTAAGGGATCTAACGTTCCGGTATGCCCTACCTTGGGTTTATTTTCACCCGTTGCGCGCTTCACCAGGCCCCGGACTTTCGCCACCACATCAAACGACGTCCAGTCTTTCGGTTTATCAACTAGCAATATGCCATCTATCGCCACAAAATCCTCTGTCCCAGGGAAAAGAGCAGCCGGAGTGTCGGATTTATTCCGCACGCCGCGCGAAGAGAAAAACCGTAGGTTTGTCTCTTATTAAATGTTGTCCAGTCTTTCGGTTTATCAACCAACAATATTCCATCCATGCTTAAAGGATATCGCAAACTGCCATAGAATACCGCGAACTATGGGGTAAATGGTGGAGGCACCATTGGAGGCGGTACGCTTGGGGGCGGTTCCGGTGGAGCAGTAGTATCCGAAGGCGCCTGGCTCAGATCGCTGCCTTGGGGCACAAAACTTGGCCAGCTGGGCTGCTGGCTAGCTGGCTGCACAGTAGCGTCGGCTGGCGAGTTCAGGTTATCTCCCAGATATTGGGCGCCAAGCGCCTGTATAGGCTCCAGCGGTACCGGCGCAGCCGCTTCGACCGCTTTCCTCGCCTCGTCCGGGTGCGGCGGCAAATTGCCATCCCCTTCTATCGCTTCTACTGGGGTATAGTCCAGGTGCGGACTGTGGACAGCCCGTTCGATGTCTTCCAGTGATTGCCCATCACTGCTGTCAGCTGGGTCGCTGGCGCTGATGGGCTCCCGCTTAGCGGGAGTGCTGTCATGGCTGAGCAGCGGAGCGTTGACCGGCGGCAGGCTGAGCGGATCGGACGTCTCCTGCTTCTGCTCCGGTTCAGTGTTAGCCGTCAGCTTGCCGCCGAGCGTAGGCGGCTGCAGCACCATGTGCGGGCTTTTATACAGGCGGGAATCATTATCCTCGCTCTGGCCGTTCCCAGATTTGCTATCGGCGGCGTTTTGTTCGCTTTCGGCAGAGAGCGGCGCTTTATCCGGCTTTGCCTCTTCCAATACATGTAACGTGCCCTGTTCATCAATATGGATTGTGTCGCTCGCTGCTTGCTGGCCGTTCCCATCGGTGTCTGGTGCATTAGACTCCGATATATCCTGGGGTTTTGGATTATCATCATGATTGATAGTCAGGGAGCCGTCATCTGTCTTAGGCGGCGAAGGTTGCTTAGCCGGCTGCCCGCTGGCTGGCGGATGGTCGCCGTTACTCTCCGGCGGCGGTGCTTCCTTCGGGGTATCAAGCTTGGTGGCAATAAGTTGCTGGTTCGCACCGGCGGCCATCAGTTTGCTGCTGATACTCATGGTGTTGGGTGAAGTTTTCTCATTGCTGAAGCGGTCGGTTTCAGCAACGATACCGGTTAAAAAGGCAGTCGCCATCTGGTTGTCCATAAGGTTTTGGCCCAGAGCGGCTGCCATGTCCACGATCATTTCACACAAGCTGCTGGCCTTATTATCCAGCCAGTGGACGGTTCCAATATTACTGCCGTTATGGTTATTCACCGAAATAACCGCTGCATCATGGAGTATCCGGCCGTGACTGGTAATAGCCTGGTCGAGCTCTGACTGCTGGTGGACCCCAAGCGCCATGACAACGTCTACATTAAAGTCCCCCTGGCTGAATACCAAATCCTTTTCACTAAGCGAGGTCCGATACGGCGTAATAAAGATCTTTACAACCTTATCCTCAACTTTGTAGCGCAGCTTGTCAGCCTTGGCTTTATCGAGTGCGATTATGAAATCACGCAAGCTGTCGGTGTTTTTCTCGATTGTTTTCTCTGGTTGCAGGAACTGGATCGTTGAAGGTATGGTGCCGCTAAAAACCGCTGTGGCATGCTTGCCCAGCCTATTAAGCAACAGCGTCAAGCCAATTGCAGCTGCCAACTGGTCGACTGACGGGTTATTGCTGACAGTCACCAATACGTTATTGGCTGTCTTTAGTCGTTCAGCAACTTGCTGCTTGGGATTCTTACTGCTCTGCTCAGCTGGTGGCATATCTGTTTTATTGTTTATTTTTATACTGCCTGTGGGGCAGCGTAGCATAAGATGGGCGTCGAGTAAATAGGCATTAGCGTTGCCAGTTGCAATGCCCACCTTGGTATCTCTTTACAAATCCGTCTCACCCCTGTATAGTTAGCGGTCGAATCTAACAATTCCACTAAGTACAATAAGAAGGATACGTATAGCATGCCGATTATCAAATCCGCCAAAAAGCGGGTGCGCGTAGCCGAAAAGGCCGCCATCCGGAACCGTAAAACCAAGCGCTCGATAAAAAGCGCCGTCAAGTCTTTGCAAGCCGCGTTAAGCGGCGGCGATGCGAAAAAAGTAGCACAAGCGCACCGTCAAGCCCAAAGCGCACTCGACCAAGCAGCCAAAAAGAAGCTGATGCACAAAAATAAGATAGCGCGTAAGCAACGGCAGTTGGCCGCGCAAGCTAAGGCGGTAGCTGCCGCTAAGCCAAAGGCTACAAAAAAGACCACCGCGAAGGCTGCAAAGCCGTCTACGGCCAAGCGTAAAACCGCTCCTAAGACTACCGTTAAAAAACCAGCTGCTAAAAAGTAGCTTCCCTAGTTCTAGCTACGGGATTGTCACTAGCAGATGCTGCAACGCCTCGTCAGCATCAATAGTTTGGGTTTTGGTTTTGATATCCAGCTCAAGCGTCCTCTGTACCAATTGCCTTAGTTGTTTAAGGGTGAGCTTTTTGGCGAGTCCATAGCTTTTGCGCACGACAAACGGGTTGAGTTTAGCCTCTTGCGCAATCTGTTCGATTGAGCGTTCAGAAGCTGTCTTGATAACAGCCAGTACATGCAGCTGCCAGGCGAGCATGGCAATTATCTGCTGCGGTTCGACCTTTAAGGAACGTTGCTCGTTATAAAGGGCGATCGCCTGTCCCTTCCGGCCACTGAAAGCCGCGTCTAACAGTTCAAAAATGGTGCTCTGCGGTGTCCGCTCAGTCAAGTTCTCAATCGTCTCGCGGGTTATCTTGGGATCATAGGTAATAAGCTTATTGAGCTCATTACTGAGCGTCATTTGGTTCGTCCCTACCCGGGCAATAAGGTACTTCGCATCAGCCTTGCTTAGCTGTCCGCCTTCGACTTCGGCAGTTTGCTCCAGCCAGCGTACCAGTTCCGGCTCCTTCGGATCGTTATACTCCTTGAAGCCAGGCAGCTGCTTCAGCGATTTATACAGGGCGGTACGTTTATCAGGATGCTCCATCGCTACCGCCACATCCGTCGTTTCAGGTACCGCCTTTAGCAATGCAGCCCCTTTCTCAGCGAATTGCTTGTTGAGCTGCGGATTCTTGAGCACGACCAGCTTGCGGCCGGCGAGAAACGGCAGGCTGGTTACCGCTTCGCTGATACGCTCAAATGAAGCCTCTTCACCGTCAATGCTCTCAAGGCCAAAATCACCATGCGCAGCGATGAATTCACTTTTCAGCCGTTTCAGCTCGCTACTAATTTTGTAACTGTTCGTCCCTGCAATCACCGTTACCATTGCTTAGCTATCATACTACAGGCACTAGCTTGCCCTCTGGCATTTCGGGCAGATGTGCGTACCGCGGCCCACAACCCTGGTTTTTATAATTTCACTGCCGCAGCGAGGACAGGGCTGCCCTTCGCGACGAAAGACGTTGGCAAATTGCAGGTAGCTGCCCTTTCTGCCCTCGGCGTCAACATAGTTCTTATCACTGGAGCCGCCTTTGGCGATACTGAGCTCCAGCACGGCCTTCAGTTCGCGCAGCAGCCGGTTGAGCTTTGTGGCAGACAAATCTTTTACCAGGGTTGCCGGATGGATTTTTGCAGCCCACAGGCTTTCATCAGCATAAATGTTCCCCACCCCGGCAATCACCGTCTGGTCCAGCAAGGCGACCTTCACAGTTGAGTTTTTGCGCATCAGCAAACGCTCGCGGAACTGCCCTGGTGTAAAATCCGCGCTAAGGGGCTCCGGCCCGACTTTCCTGAAAAAGTCGATATTCGGCACTTCGGCAGTTGGAATGAGGCGCATCCAGCCAAACTTGCGCAAGTCGTTAAAGTACAGCTTTGCGGTGCCTTCGAGACCGGCAAGCGACAGCACCACACACGTGGTTTTATCCGGCAGTTCCCCCACCAGGCTATCGCTGGGGTGTCCGGCGCCAAAGTGCTCATTGCCGCTATCCGATCGGTACACCAGCTGACCGGTCATCTTAAGGTGGATCACCAGGCTGTGCTTGGTGTCGAGCTCAACAAGCAGCACCTTGGCCCGGCGCTTGACCGCCAGGACCGTAGCGCCGATTAAAAACTCCTTCACGTCCGCTTCGGCATTTGGGAAACTTTTGGGCCAATCATGCCACACGTCAGTCACCTTCTTGCCAGGCAATAGTGCTGCCAGGCCTCGCCTCACCGTCTCTACTTCTGGTAGCTCAGGCATGCATTCAATTGTAGCAGCCGCCCTTCTGGTTTCGCTGCCCAGTTTTCTATATGCTTATACAATGGACTCGTTGCAGGATTTGCTTTCTGGCTGGGACAAAAGCCAGCCGCCGGAAGTAGCGGCTATAAAATCATATGTCGAAGATAACTTTAAAAGTACTCCTGGTGTTACCGTCCAATCGCAGCAGATTATCATCTCGGTCCGCAGCGCAGCGTTGGCAGGAACTTTGCGTTTCCACTTGCCGCAAATCAAAGAATTAGCTAACACCGATAAACGTCTAGTGATCCGTATCGGCCGCTAGCAGCGCTTCAAGCTCGCGCTTCATTTGCCCGAAATTATCATAGTGGATCGCCTGCATCCCGAGCTCGCGTGCGGCGGTACAGTAGCTCTCTATATCATCAATAAATACTGCTTCTCTTGCTATTACTTGCAGGTTGGATAAGGCTTTGTGAAAAATCGTCGGATCCGGCTTCGTAACGCCGACCTCATATGAAAATACCATATCGTCAAACAACTCCTGCTCCCTGGCTGTCAGGAAGGTTTCACGGACCCAATTGTCGGCAATGTTGCTGACCATACCGATTTTATACCCCCTGCCCCTCAACCCCTCTATGTACTCCAATAAATTCGTATTTTTGTTTTTACCGGTTTCCAGCAATGCCTTTATTTGTGCGGCTGTTTTGCCTGTTATGGCAGAGACACCGAGTGCAAATTCATCTGCTGATATAAATCCCGAGCTGTACTGGCGCATTAATTCGTGGGCCTCGGCGCTCTGTTGGGCAGGCAGCGTCGTCCGAAACGCATGCCAGGCATCTTCGGTTAGCACGCCAAAACAATCAAAAATAACAACTTTGACCATCACTCTAGTTTGATGGCGATGCCCGTTTATGGCAACCCAGGCCTTATAGCTGTACGCCGCGGGTTAGCTGGTTATAGTCGGTAATCTGGTCCTGGAACAGGCGCACCACATCGCCCCGGTCGCCGCCAAAAGTACCGAGCCGACGCGAACAGTCAGTTGCCCACAACCGGTTCAGCAGTCGGTCGCCTTCATACACCTCAAAGATATACCGTTTCCCACGCGGGCAAACGCCTCGTACATCTTCTTGCTCTACTTCGCGGTAATCGCCAAACCCCTCGCGATGCAGGGCAAACAGGAAAGCTTCGAGGGCATCACTGTTATTTGCGAAACGTTGCGATTGGATGACGTTGCCCTGGAACCCCTGGATGACTTCCAGCACACGTTGGTTCCGGTCCACGCTAATGCGTATTTGCCGGTGCTCATAGTCGCCGACAATTCGGCCCTCAATGGTTAAGGCAACCCTTGTATCGCGGTTGGCATAATCTGAGATGGTAATGTCACGCGGCTGGTCAACGCTTACCGGTGTACGTTCTTCTTCGCCACCACCGCGCAGCAACAGCACGGCCAGTAGCACGACCGCTACGACAACAAGGAAGCCGATGAAAAAACGGACAATACCGCTATCTCTATCCATAAGGATTATATAATACCATATTGGAGATTTTTTTCAAATTACGCGTTGTACCGTTTGTCCATCTCATCATAGTGCAGGATGTGCCGGATAGCGACACGGCGTTCAGTGTCGGTTTCATCAAGCACGTACACAATACGCGTACGGTTCAATACCGCGCCACGGGTTTCTATCCGAGGATCACGTTGCGGCGAATAACGGCGAAGGCTCACTGTCTTTTTGTCAGTTAGGGTCGCCGTTACACCTGTCAATTTGGCAGTACCCGGCCCTGTGGGATCATTGCTCAGCATGTCTTCAATAATATGCAAGAGGATTTCTCCAAGCGAAGTTTCGTGCTTGTACTTGTCGGCATATTCCTGAACCATTTTATGAATTTCACTCATATCATCAATGGTTGCATCATACGCCTGCCCTTCGATCTGAACCGACTTTAACACGTAGAGCTTAGTTGGTTTTACTTCAGGAACAGCCTCTTTTTGTTTGCTGGGGGTCACCCGTCCGCCGCGCTTGGTTTTTTGCTGCCGTCCTCGTTTACGGCGCCTGCCCGCTTCACGGAAGCTATCATTAGCGTCAAAATGTGCCGTCCCCTTGGTACGGGAGATTTCTTTCCATAGGTCATCTATCTGCTCCAGCGTAGGCTGCATCTTGTGTCTATTATGATAACGACTAAGTATCTCGCGTATTTCCACCAGCTTTTCCTGTTTCCATTGGGCGCTGAAGGTTGCGTAGGCCTCGGCAGCAATGGGCGGCCACAGGGCAAGGTGACTGGCAAAAACCTTCCGTGGGTCATATGCAGCGTCCTCTTGTCCGTGGGCTAGTTGCATAAAGCTAAAGATTGCCGCTATATCTGCCTTTAACGAATGGTTCATTTCGGGATCCATGACTCGGTCAAGAAATTCGTCAATGACATCAACATTGGCAGCTTCGGGGTCAAGCAACCGATTGATAGCTTCTGCAAGCTCTCCGCCAGACATTGGATCGAACCAATCAGAAGCAAGCGCCTGCAAATACGGCCGGAAGACGCCATCGTCTTCCCGATCCATATAGGCAAGCCATTCCGTGAAAGAGAGGAACTGTGACTTGCCTCCGCTAATGTAGTCCACAGTAGACTGAACCAGCTTCTGCGACGTTTGTTCTATCTCATAATACGGTGCATACGAATCATGCCTAAGCTGTTCAAGACGGACAGTTATTTGATCGACCCCCTGGATATGCTCGGCAGAAATTTCCCGTTTGCCTTGTTTCCGCGCCTTGTGCGCTGATTCCTGCATATCCTCGAAATGGCTATCACTGACCGTAAAAGGATTTTCGTTCCGGCCGCTTCCCTCCCGGACGGCAAATTGGGCAGCGGCACGCGCTTCGTATAAATGGACATTAATTAACATCGGGACGAGCTTATGGAAGCCTTGCCTTAGCTGTCGCTGACGGTCACGTGAAGCTATGGAACCTTGGTTGCCAATAATTTCCATCTGCAGCTCCAGAAAGAACTGACCTTCCTTGGTGGAAGGATCCAAGATACGCAATAACTCATCCCGCACATCGTTCGCTTGTCTCTCAACACTTCGCCATGCGCGGTAAAGCGTAAGGCATTGTTCTTCGAGCTTAGGCATCGCCTCTAAAAAGGCGTCGGGTAAGTTTGGTTGTTCAAATTCTTGAACATCATGAGGGTACGGTTGTTGCTCCATTGTTCTCTCCATTTGGCTCCACGGGATATGCTACAGCTCGCCCCAGTTCTTTCCAAAACTGACATCTACCTCGAGTTTAACTGGTAGAGTGTAGATATTCTCCATGGTGTCTTTCAGAATTTTTGCCGTCGCTTCAGCTTCTTTTTCCGGACATTCTACTAGTATCGAGTCGTGGATTTGCAGCAACATTTTACATTTTGTCTCGCCTAGCTTCTTGTCAATTTCAATCATCGCCATTTTCATAAGGTCGGCTTCGGTGCCTTGAATCGGCATGTTAATCGCTTGCCTTTCGGCCGCTTGGCGAACTACAAAATTACTCGATTTTATGTCGGGCATCGGCCGACGGCGGCCGAAGAGCGTCTCGACATACCCTTCGTTTTTCGCCTGTTCCTTAAGCCCGTTGAGGTATTTTACCAGCGGCGCACGGTGCTCAAAATAGCGGTCGATGAATTCTTTCGACTGGGCAAAGCTCATGCCGGTGGCTGCGCTCAGGCCATGCGGGCTCATGCCATAGAGAACACCGAAGTTAATTGTCTTGGCCGCGCTCCGCATTTGCTTGGTGACATCCTCCAGCTCACGCCCATACACTTCGGCCGCCGTCTGCACATGGATATCGGTGCCGCTGTTAAAGATTTCAATAAGTTCTTTGTCATCCGCCAATACGGCCGCCAGACGCAGCTCGAACTGCGAGTAGTCAGCGCTTACCAGCACGTTGCCTTCCCCCGCCTCAAACGCCGTACGGATGCGTCTGCCCAGCTCGGTGCGGACCGGGATATTCTGCAAATTGGGATCGTTTGAACTGAGCCTCCCAGTTTGGGCGACCGTGAGGCTAAACGTCGTGTGCAGCCGTGAATTTTCATCGACTTGCTTAGGCAGTGCGTCAACATAGGTGTTTTTAAGCTTGGTTACCTCTCGGTACTGCGTAATGAGGTCGATAATCGGATGCTGGCCGCGCAGCTTGTCCAGCTCGCTGGCAGCAGTAGAAAAGCCGGTCTTGCCGCGTTTAATGCCTGTGGTCGACAGTGCCAGCCGCTTAAACAATACCTCGGCAAGCTGAATCGGCGAACTGACATTGAACTCGCCTTTGGCGTGCTTGAAAATCTGCTTTTCCAGATCCTTGATTGAGTGCTCCAGCTCAACGGCAAAATCTTCGAGGTACTGCGTATTGAGCTTGATGCCCTCGTACTCCATCCTGGCCAGTACCGGGATAACCGGCCACTCGATATCGCTGGCTAGCTTACTGAGCTTGGGGTAATCGGCGAATTCTTTTTGCTGCTGCTCGTACAGCGCCTTAATTAGTGTGATGATCTGCCCCGCCCGCTCCATTAGCTCCTCAGTCGACAACTCGTCGAGCGACGAGCCGTCGTACCCAATGTCGGCGACGGCCAGGTCCGTCAAAGTCTGCTCTCTTCTTAACGGGTTCAGCAAAAAAGCGCCGATAAGCACATCGTGGCCGACATGGGCGAGGTCAAGCCCAAGGCTGATACCCGCCTTAATCGTTGACTTCACATCATAACCGATAAGCTTTGCCTGCTCCAGCTTGGGCGCCAACTTTTCCTTGACCTTTTGAGCCGAAACTTTTGACAGGTCAAGCGCATATGCCTTTGCCCCGTCAAAGCTGAGTATCAGCAGTCTCGGGTCACGCCCGTGTTTGCCTGCGCAACGGCTATGGATGAATACCGTTTCGTGTTTGGCAACCGACAGTCCGTCGAGCTGTTTATCTGATGCTATCTGCTCTACTGCCGCGTCACGCAGCGAAAACGCGCCGCTTCCGGCAGAAACAGCACCAGGTGCTAGCTGCATGACTTCGGGAAGCTGCCGGACTAAGCTGCGGAACTCGAGTTTCTGCAAGATTTCCATTATCCTTTTTGGCTCGCAGTGCCCAACATCCAGCTTTTTAAGCTCAAGCTCCACTGGCGCGTCCGTCCAAATGGCAGCTATTTTTTTGCTGAGGTAGGCCGATTCCTTGCCCGCCTCTAGCTTCTTGCGCACGCTCTCTTTTAGTAGCGCCAGGTTTTCATATACGCCATCAAGCGTGCCGTACTGCTTGAGCAATTCGACCGCGGTTTTTTCGCCTATGCCCGGCACACCCGGAATGTTATCGGAAGCGTCGCCTTTTAGGGCTTTTAGGTCTAAAAACTGCGTGGGATCAAGGCCGTATTTAGCGGTAAAGCTTTTTGGGCTGTAAAGCTCAATGTTGCTCAGTCCTGTCTTGAGCGCGTAGACGTGGACATGCGGATCTACCAGCTGCAGAACGTCGAGATCAGATGTAATGAGCATTGTCTCAATATCTTTTTTCGCCGCCTTTACTGCCAGCGTTCCCATGATGTCATCAGCTTCATAATCGTCAAGCTCATACAGCGGCCAACCGAATGCCTCCAGCAACTCGTGCAAGATCGGGATTTGCTCATAAAAGTCCGGTGGCGCAGGTTTTCGGTTTGCTTTGTACTTGGGGTACATCTCTACCCGCTTACGGATGTTGGTTTTCGACTTGTCCCAGGCTACACACACATAATCCGGCTTCAATCGCCGCAGCACTTCGAGTGCCATGCTCGCAAACCCAAACACACCGCCAGTCGGCGTCCCGTCCTTCGTACTGAGGTTCGGCATCGCGTAGTACCCGCGGTAAAAGACCGACTTGCCGTCTATGATCGCCAATTTTTTCTTTTTGGCCGCTCCTGCCTCACTCATCCCGTTAGTATTCCTGGTTAATCACGTTGCTACTGCCCCGTTGCCCTGCAGCGGAGCCAATGCCTTAAGTATACGCTGACATAACAGATTGATGAAAGGATACTTAGGTAATCGGCCGTGTTTTAGTTTTGGATGGAAATATTGACGTTGGTGCTGCTGCAGTTGCTGGCATTACCGCTCGTGGCTGACCCGCCACTAGTGTTATTGCTGACCGTTGCGTTGCCGCTTTGGGCAGTTTGGTTCGTATTGTTACTGACATTCACATTGTTTGTGCTACTGCCGCCTCCTGAACCGCTTATATTAACACTTACGTTCGACGAGCTGCCGTTGCCATCGCAGGCAGCTTGCTGCTGCGATGCTACGGTAATCCGGTTGCCGGTCAAGCTCACCGTGTTGCTGGTCAGCAGCGCACGGACCGGTTTGGCCATAAACCACGTCATTGCCAGTAAACACACCATAGAGCCAACCGCTACCTTTGCTGGCCAATGCGGCGAGTCAACACGTCTCGGCTTATAGCCATGAGCCACATATGGCAGCTGTGCACGGAAATACGCCACCAAACGCTTCAGCTCTTCAATGATCACTAGTAGCGCCGGCAAATAGACCAACAGGATGATGCCCGGCCAGGTTTTAATCCAGTCCACTGCATGCCCTAGGTACGGAACCACGGCATAAACCTTGCCCTTCACCTGCCCGCCGACGATTGGCTGGTCTGGGCTCGGGTTAGCGTCGCCCTGCGTTACAAACGCCGGTATTGTCTCACCGACCTTAAACGTCTCTGTTATACGGTGTGTAATAGTTTCTGCGGGCCTTTTAGGATCGGCATAGGTGATGACGTCCCCGATCTTCAACGAAGATGCAGGGACGCGGTGCACCAACACCAATGAGCCGGGCTCTATGTTGGGGCGCATGCTGCCGGTCTGCACGCTTAGGGCCTTCCAGCCCGTTACCGGCAAACCGAACAGCAGCAGCGCCCCGAACCCGGCTACAGCCAAAGCTGCGCTGACGCTAATAAGGACTTTGCGTATCCGTTCCATCAGCGCTCAGAA
>CAZUIL010000002.1:29058-55940 GCA_964620175.1 uncultured Candidatus Saccharibacteria bacterium
AAGCTGCGCTGACGCTAATAAGGACTTTGCGTATCCGTTCCATCAGCGCTCAGAAGTTACCCTAATCGTTAACCGTTGTTTGGAGCTGGTTGATTGCCAACAAAGGTGATGTGAAATATCGGTACAGACTCACCCCCATTGCCTGCATATGCATTGCTTAATGTTACTTCTGCCGTACAGTTCTTCGCTTGTCCAGCTCCTAATGGGCTGTCAAATACTTCTGGCCCCCAAGTAGAAAGCAATGCTGAATCTATATTGCCAATATCGTCACAGACGATTTCAAGTTCTATGTGTTGAGCAACTGATGAACCGGAAAGATCTTGAGGAATATCACCAGTTATATCCAGCGGCACGCCGCCAGTATTGGTTAAACAAAAGTTAATTGTTGCACTGCTACCGGGAGCTAATGAAGAAACGTTAAATCCTTGAATAGCTGATGTTCTGCTTTCTGGTGCACAATTAACTCCTACGGCTAAGCTAGCAGTTGCCACTGTAACGCTGTTATTTGTTAATGCCACGGTGTTTGATGTTAACTGCGCGAATGTGACAGCGGTTACTAACGCCGCTGTGGCGCCCAGGATTCCGATTGCCCGGGCAATCGGGCTAAATTGACGTATTTTACTAAGCATACCCACCCCCTTTAATAATTAATTAGTTTCGTGGTGCTGTTTTGCCACCAGTTGTACCCCACACCCCTGCTCTCACCCAGAAGTGTATCCAATTATTATACTGCTTATGCCCTTCACAAATGTGAAAATTTTCACATCCTAAACGCCAAAAGTCATGAGATGTTGAGCGCCTTTTCTGCCTCGTCTTTAAACGCTTTGATATCATTGCCTTCGTTCCGAAGCGTAATGTCTGACCTTTCCTTTACTCCCGACATGTTCAGCGTTGCTTCATCGCCGGAATGCTGCATTTCCGCCTCTTCTTCGGCCAGGAATTGTTCGTACGTTTTGTTGTCTTCCTCGGTTCTGCCGCGCGCCGCCAAATTCGCCTGGATTCGCTTGTAGCGCACCTGCGGATCAGCGTCTACCCATACGACTATCCCGTCAAGCTCGTGCACCCTGTCGGCTTCACCAGGGTTCCGCAGGCTGGCGATAACTACTCCATCGTACTTGCCAGGTTCAGCATTAAACAGCTCAACTGCCTTGTCAATTAATACGCCGAGCCCGGATTCACGTCGCCACTCCGCGCTGATAGTCCTCAGCTGCTCGCGCTCAACCGGCCAGCCGCGCCGGCGCGCTTCCTCACGGAGCAAGTCCGAACCAGAAACGAACAAAAAATTATGCCGCTCAGCCAGCATCTGCCCTACGGTATCTTTTCCCGACCCATTCGTCCCCGACAATCCAATAATTTTCATATTTGCCTATATTATCAGATAAAAATGTATAATTAGATTGTTAAATTTATAAGGCAGTAATATAGCGTACTTGCCACCCACCACTTGACGTAAAAATTCAATAGCAACCATGCAACCCGATATTAGCCAAAAAACCACAGAAGTGAGCCAGCCAGATAGCCAACCTGTTGCCTTATGGCTAAACCCCTTTGTCCATTTTTCAATGACTGGTGACGTATTGGCGAGACAGTATACAAAAATGCACAAGCTAAAATGGTTACTTACAATCTGGCTTGTACCGCTAGGAATAGCCTTTTACTACTATAAGGTATACGTTCTAAATTTTCAGATAACAGCCGACCAGCCAGCCATGAGAACTGGCGTAGCAGCAAACGTAGACTTCAACAACATTCGATTTTATGCAATGTTAGTAGCACTTTTCGGTTTGCTCGTGTGCCTTGGTGTAGTTGCAATATTCTACTTCTTTAAGTAGCTACTTAATGTAGTCGTGCAGTTTCTTGGCGTCTTTGTGTTTGCGCAGCTTGGCGAGCGCCTTAGCCTCGATTTGTCGGATGCGCTCGCGGGTAACGCTAAACTCCTGCCCTACTTCTTCCAGCGTATGGCTTTTACCGTCCTCCAGCCCAAACCGCAGTTTCAGGATCTTCTGTTCGCGTTCTGTCAGCGCACCAAGCATGTCCTTGACGTGTTCCTTGAGCAACTGCTCACTGGCAGACTCTACCGGAGTTTTGGTCTCCTCATCTTCGATAAAGTCACCAAGCACCGAGTCTTCCTCGTCGTCGCGCACACTGGCGTCGAGACTCGAAATATCCTGCTTGATTTTCATAATGTGCTCTACTTTATCGACGTCAATTTCCATCGCCTCGGCAATTTCCTCGTTGGTCGGCTCACGGTTCAGTTCCTGCGTCAATCGGCGTTGGGTCCTCAGCAGCTTGTTAATCGTCTCTACCATATGCACCGGGATACGGATGGTCCGCGCCTGGTCGGCGATGGCGCGGGTAATCGCCTGGCGGATCCACCATGTCGCATAAGTACTGAACTTAAAGCCTTTGTCCGGATCAAACTTCTCTACCGCCCTTAGCAATCCGGTATTGCCTTCTTGGATGAGATCCAACAGGTCGAGTCCACGGCCAACGTAACGCTTGGCAATCGAAACCACGAGGCGCATGTTCGCTTCAGCCATCTTATCTTTCGCGCCCTTATCGCCCGCTACAACCCGCTTTGCCAGTGCCAGCTCTTCCTCCGCTGAGAGCAGTGGAATTTTACCGATTTCCCGGAGGTACAGCCGTACTGAATCGTCGGCTATGTCATCAAGGTACACCTTGTCATCCAAGGTAATTTCCTCGGTATCCTCCTCCACCGCCCACTCGTCGGAAAAATCTTCCGGACTGGGTTCTGTCGCCTCGATCACCTCAACGCCGGCGTCAGCGAGTTCGGTGTACAAAGCTTCCAGCACGTCAACGTTGTCCGGAGTATCCGGGATGAGGGAGAATATCTCCCGCTGGTCAATTTTGTTCTCTTTTTTAGCTTTTTCAAAAATCTTCTTTTTCGCTTCTTCCAAAGCGATAGTGTCCTCAGCCATGCACAACTCCCTTGACTTGCTTTAATAGTAAATCGAGTTCTTTTACTTGCGTGAGCAACTTGCCCGTTGCCCTTTCATCGGCCGAACGCAACGATCCGGCCAGTTCACGTTTTTTGGTTTTGACATAGTGCTCTATCAGTCTGACCTGCAATCGAGTGGCTTCGTATTGAAGTTCCAGTAGCTCGAGGCCGTGATAAAGCTGCTCATACTGTAATAGTAATATACTATCATATTCTGCAAGTTCTTTCAAAGGTGGCCGCTTATGCGCACGCCGGTCAAACTGGGGGTTTCCGCTTAGGTACGCCAGAAGCTTCTGGGCAAGAGGTTCTGGCAACATTTCCGGCCGTAATGGCTTGAGCTGCGGCCGGAGCTCCTTATGCATCAACGCAATGCTCAGCAAATGGTCCTGTACTTTTTTGTGTTCAACTGCTTCTTTATTGAGGGGGGCCGGTGCAACCTGAGCTGTTTTATAGGTACGCCGGTTTTCTTTGACAAGCCGCAGCTCGTCCTTGATCGCCTCAGGGCTGTAGCCAAGGATTTTCGCTACCTTCTCAATGTACAAGCCCTGTTCGCCCGCACTCTGCAGCCGCTTTACCGAGGCAAGCACCGCCTTTTTAAATTCTTCCCTTCCGGCGTACGTTTTTAAATCCGACCGTTTCTCGTACTGGGCTATAAGCCAATCCAGGGCGTCCTGGTGGTTGTCTAGGGCGTCCTGCCACAGCTTGGGGTCCTTCTTTATCAGATCATCGGGGTCTTTGCCTTCAGGTATGTCGATGACACTAATGTTCACCCCCGCCTTATTTGCAATCGGGATAGCCCGTTCCGTCGCGTTGATGCCGGCGCTATCCTGGTCGAACGCCAGCCGTACGTCATTGGTAAAACGGCTTAAGGCTTTGAGGTGCATCTCTGTCATCGCAGTACCGGCAGTCGCAACGACTTCTTGCACGCCAGCCTGGTGGCTCGCAATAACATCCATATTTCCTTCTACAGCAACCGCCCGTTTGTTTTTGCGGATAGCGTCTTTGGCCAGGTGGAGACCAAAGACATGTCGGCCCTTGTCATACAGGCTGGTTTGCGGTGTATTGATGTACTTCGGAGCGTTCGGGTCGTCCTGCAGTATCCGGGCAGTGAAGCCTATCACCCGTCCTTGCGGATCCATCAGCGGAATCATTATCCGGCCGCGAAACATATCGCCCAGCCGTCCATAACGAACTGTGGCTAATCCGGAATCCTTGAGCTCTTTCTCCGTGTATCCCTTCTGTTTCATAAACCTGACGAGCGCCTGGCCGTCAGTCGGCGAGTAACCGATCCTAAATGTCAGTGCGGTCTCCTTGGTATATTCGCGCTTTTTAAAAATATACTCCAACGCCTTTTGGTGCTTGCTGAAGTGGACCTGATAAAACTTGGCCGCCAAGTCCAGTGCCTGATGCAGCCGCTCTTTCTGTTTGCCTCGTGCTGCCGAGCTGCCGCCGCGGTATTGGCTAAGGTCAACCCCGGCCTTGCGGGCAAGCAGTTCCAGTGCGCCACGGAAGTCCAGGCCCTCCATTTCCATGACAAAGCTGAACATATTGCCGCCTTTGCCGGAGCTGAAGTCATGCCAGATTTGTTTCTCTGGGCTGACCATGAAACTGGGCGTCTTTTCACTGGTGAAAGGGCTGATCGCCTTAAAGTTCCGGCCAGCACGCTTAAGCTCGAGATACTCGCCAATGACGTCCTCGATACTCAGCCGCTGCTTGACCTCCTCAATAGCATCCATGCCACCAGTTTACAATGGAGACTTGACTGAACCTAGCTAAGGCATCTTTGCATTTAGCCGAGACCGGCTACGTTTCAGTCGGTTGTGTGTCGTCCAACAACGCCCGCAATCGGTCGGCTGAAGCGGTCATCTCCTGAGTATCCCTGTACTCACAATACGCCATAGTAGCCAAGCAAGTCGCTCCAGCCGCTCCAACTAGGCTATAGTTGATGCCGTCCCCTATCCCGTCTCGGGCCAACTCAGCCACCCCGTAAACTGCGATTCCGGCGCTGCCCATCGCTAATAGTCCGAAGGTCCAGGTCATGCAACGCGAAGCACGGGCCTGTGCTTCGTCACGGTGAATATCTTTCTCAATGAATCGCTTTCCCCACGATTGGTTCATAGTTGGAATTATAAACCATGGCTGTTTCGAGGACTACTTTATAGCTGCTCCCTTATGCGCTATGCTTATGCTATGCAGCCAAATGAACCGTTTCATTCGTCGCCGCAAGGCAACTATGACTTCATCCTGAACCACGGCCAGCAACCGTCAAAGAGTATCCTGCCGGGCGGCGGCTCGATGAAACAGCGGATTATAGTTGTTGCCATTGGCGGCGGTATATTACTGCTCATCATAATTATTGTTTTCGCCTTGCTCTTGGGTGGCGGTGGCAGTTCCGACCAGCTTGAGTCAATCGCGAAAACAGAAGCGGAACTGATCCGCATCAGTGACATTGGCACCCAAAAAGCCAAAGGCCCTGATGCCCGGTATCTGGCCATGACCACCAAACTCAGCCTTACGTCAACGCAAAAAGGCACCTTGGGCGTACTGGGTAAAAAGATGTCCGACAAAGAACTTGCTACGGGGCGCAGCTCCCAGACTGACGCCACGCTCAATCAAGCCGAGCAGGCCAGCCGGTTTGACGAAGTGTTTACCGATGTACTGAAAACCGCGCTCGCCGACTACCAAAAACAGCTGCAGCAAATGTACACCAGCACGGACAGCAACAAAGTCAAACAGCATTTGGATAAAAGTTTTCAGCAGACCACGCTACTGCTCGGCCAGCAAACCGCTACGAACTAATTTTTTACACCTATGACCACCTTTTGGCTTCAAAACAGTTTCAACTGGTCGCTTCCAGCGACCTTTACCAACCTACTTTTCCCAGCAGCGGCAAAAGTAGGCAAAAGCGGCGCGGGCTGCTGGAGTGAGTGACCATCACTGTTTTTCAGTTTGCCTGTCGGCTTTTGGGTTCCGTTTTGCCGAGACAAAATGGAACAGAGATTAGTCGTCAACACAAGTGAGTGGGTTAGTTAAGCACCTGAGCTTACACCAAATTTTTAGGCTTTTGAACCTGTTACAAGATCGTACGAATGGCGGATCAAATCCTGTACTTCTTCCCAACTAAGCTGCCCGGTCATAATGATAGTATTCCAGTGCTTTTTATTTAGGTGGTACCCCGGCATTACGCTCTCATACTTTTCACGCAGCACTTCAGCCAGCTTGGGGTCGCATTTGAGGCTGATTTGCACCGGGTCTTTGCCCTCCTGGATGAGTGCGAACATTTTGTCCCCTACCTTGTACACTGCCACGCCTTCGCCAAACGGGTAATCAAGCCGTGCATTCGGCATACTAAGGACATATTCTTCTACTTCTTTGTGGCTAACCATCTTGCCTGTTGAACCAATCCAGGTAGTGCTGGAGCTCAGCTATCGAGGCCTGGATATCATCGAATGCCCGGTGGACTTCCTTTTTCTCGAACACCACTCCGTACTTCCCTTGCATCAGCACCTTGAACGAGCTGACGTCCAGCATGCGGTAGTGCAATTTTAAATCAAGCGTCGGCATCCACTGTTTGATGAACAGCCGGTCGTTATGGATGGAGTTGCCGGCCAGCACCGCCGGTTCGGAGCCGAAGTGTTTCGCCACAAGCGCCACCAGCTCTTGTTCTACTTCCTCCAGTGATTTGCCCTCCGAGAGCTTGTTCACAAATTCGTCGCGGTTTTCCGGAAAATCCTGCCACCAGGTATTAGCCTGCATGCGCGCCAGCACCGTCTGCTTGTTTTGCCTAATCCGCGCTTCATAACTCTCGAGCGTCTTAAAGGTAAAGTCAGTAATCTCAGCCGCGACTTCCAGGATGACATCTTCTTTCGGGTCGAGCCCGGTCATCTCCAAATCCACCCAAAACAGCTTGGTGGGGACAATATTCTTATCAATCATTATTTTATAATATAGCCTTGCTATTCACTCTGGCCAAGCTCTTTGCTGGTTTTTGCCCAGTTGGCACGCTCTTCGATCGCTGTTTGCAGCGCCGGCGTAGCTTTGCGGGTAATTTCCCGAAAGCCGGTTGAACTGCCGACTGGCTGGTAGCTCAGCAAAAGGTTTGGCCGTGAAATTTGCTGTTCTTCCGCCAAGCGCAAGCAGTCATCCGTCCGCGAACGGCAACGCTCGCCAAGCGCCAACAGCCCGGCAACGTTGTCATCGTAGTCAAGCGACAGGCTGGTATCAATACTCAGCCCGCGGTTGGTCTCATCATCCAGCTGGTCAAAAATAAAGTTGCCGGTTGAATACACAATGAGCTTGCCTTTGTATACCTCGGTGTTCTGCACCCAGTGCGCGCTGTTTTCAATCACGAACTCCGGATGTCCGGTATCGATAAGGCCGCGAGCGACGGTAATTTGGCGGTCATCGGCAGTCGCCCGGTATTCCACACCAATCTGCACAAATGCAAACACCGGCATTACCTTGGCATAGCGCTCCATAACTTCAAACTCGCCCGGCTGAGGGTCAAATTCAAAGTAATGCCACGCACAAAATGCCACCGGCATCGTCGCTTCCGCTTCGGAACCGTCAGATTTCTGTATCCTGACCGGCAGTGCGACCGGCTCGCAAATGTCCTCAGCCACCCGGGGCGTGTAATTGCCAAACGTTTGTATGCCGCCCTCTTCAAGCAACCGGACCGTCTCCTCATATCCGTCCTGGCCCATATCCCGGGTATGGTTGTTGGCAATGTTAGCGATAATGTTCGGGAAGTGTTTTTGCATCGCTGGGATGAATTCCGGCCTGCAATTGAATACTGTGTTATCGACTTGCGTACGGTACGGGATGTTGTTGAGCGTCATCGGGCACTCGTGATCAAACACCCAGGCATCGTACTGCTCGGGATTAAAGGTTGCGAATTGGCTGAACGGCTGGTCGTAGTCAATGCTCCCGTCCGCACGCCGCGCTTCATTTTCTACCGCGCGGGCTATCACTACTGTGCCACTGAACAAGTAGCGCCCCACCACCTTTTCCGGCGCCGGCTCAGTTTGACGATGAGCAACTTCCTGGCTGTCCTCTGCAGGTGCGTTCGCCTTTTTTGTAAATAGGGTTATCAGCAGCGCCGCGGCCAGCAGCACAGCAGCAGCAACCAGCACCCATCTCTTCCAAGCAGGCCGCCTGCCCGGTCCAGGCTCGTTGTGCGTATACACCGTCACCGCTTTTTCCCCTTAAAATCCAGCGCGCAGGAATTGATGCAAAACCGCATACCGGTCGGCTGGCCGGGCGCATCATTGAACACATGTCCCAAATGGCTGCCGCAGGCAGCGCAGACCACTTCTACCCTGCGCATTCCATCGCTGGTGTCTTCCTGCAGTTTTACGTTGCCTTTGTTCGCTACATCATAAAAGCTCGGCCAGCCGGAACCTGAATCAAACTTATGTTCGGAGCTGAATATTTCCGCGCCGCAGGCGGCACACGCATACATGCCGGTGCCTTTATGGTGCAAAAGCGTGCCGCTAAACGGAGCCTCTGTCCCCTTTTGGCGCAGCACGCGGTACTGCTCAGGAGTCAGCTTTCGCTTCAGTTCCTCCTCATTGACGGCATGCTTCATCTGCTACGCCTTCTTTTTATCAAGGCGGTCCAGCTTCAATCCCTTAACGACAAAGTACACGACACCGGCAACAATCAAAAAGCTGATGATATCGTTCAGCACCTGGCCGTAGCCTATTTTGGACACGCACTCCCCCGCCTCGCTTTTGATGCAGATAAACCGCGTGCTCAGCCGGTCGCCCCCTGTCAACACGCCGATAACCGGGTTAAAGATGTTATTCACTATCGAATCCACCACCCCTTTGGATGCAAAGCCAAGCACCAGCCCGACCGCCAGCCCGACGACCCCTTGCTCCCTTACAAAATCTACGAACCCCTGCAAAAACCGCGGTACTTTAATCACCGGCATGGTTACGACTACTTCTTTCTTTTCAATAATCTTGCGTTTGCCTTCGTTCGGCATGGTCTCCTCCTCGTTTTAGCCGCCCACTTAGCCCTATTGTACTATTTGCCGGATATTTTTTTGATAGCAACCATGACGGCCGCCTCTTTCAGCGGCACCCGGTAGGCCTGGTGTACCTTATAAATTTCGTCCGTCGCTTTTACCAAATACGTTTCGAGCCGGCGGTTGACCTCTGCCTCGCTCCACTGCTCACCGCGCTTGTTTTGCAACCACTCCAGATAGCTCACAATGACCCCGCCGGCGTTCGCCAGGATATCGGGGATAATTACCACCCCCTTGTCCTCAAGGTACTGGTAGGCCGTTTCAGATATCGGGCCGTTTGCCAGCTCCAAAATGATATCCGCTTTTACGTCACGCATATTGCTTTCATTCACCACGTCCCCGAGTGCCGCCAGCACCAGCACGTCAACCGGCTCCTCGAGCAGCGCTTCGTTGGTGATAACCCTGGTGCCCTCTGCCGTATACTGCCGCAGCTTGCCGCCCCTGGACTTGTAGGCTTCCAATTTTGATGGGGCAAGCCCTTTATGCGCAGCAATCCCGCCACTGGAGTCCGTAGCGGCCTTGAGCGTCCAGTCCGGGTGCAACGTCTCAGCGATTGTCCCAAAATACGAGCCGACGTTGCCAAAACCCTGCACCGCGTATGAAACCGGCCCCTTGCCCATCCTTTTTAGCAACTCACCAAGGACAGTTACGCCACCACGGCCGGTGGCCGCTTCCCGCCCCCGGCTGCCGCCGCCGGGGAGCGACTTGCCGGTAAAACTTGCCCGGCTTTTGTAGCCGGTAAGTTGTTCAAACTCATCAACCATCCAGTCCATCGTCTGCGCGGTGGTACTGATATCAGGCGCCGGTATGTCTTTGTCCGGTCCTAGGTGCGGATGCAAATGCCGGACGTACTTGCGGGATAGCTCCTCCAGCTGGGTTTCGGTCAGTTTCCGCGGATCTACCGCTACACCCCCTTTGCCCCCTCCCAAGGGCAGCCCCATCGCCGCAGTCTTGAGCGTCATCAGGGTCGCAAGCGCCCTTACTTCATCAATCTCCACCTCTGGATGGTAGCGTATGCCACCTTTGTAGGGGCCCAGCTTATTGTTATGCTGCACCCGGTACGCCTTGTGCCTACCGCCGTTACTCAGGGTAATTTCAAATACGTGCTCCTTATCAATTTTGAGCAAATATTCGATATCTGCCTGGCTAAGGCCGAGGGTTTTACCGGCGCGTTCTATTAGTTTGTGCGCAGATTGCAACATTCCCAAGCTACCTCGTTCGTACGTACGATTGTACGCCCAAGCGAGGTATACTCAAGCAAAATACGGTGTAATTTACTCAACCTCGTATTGCAACGATGCGACAGGGAATTGCCGTAAATTTTGGTCGATATCCGCCATAATCGCACCCTTTTGTGCCCTAAAGGATAGCGCTGCTTCTGACGTACCCGAGCCGGCTTTGGTATACAATCCGAGGTTCTCTATGGTGTAACTATCCGACGCATCGCCATCTATTACTCGCGAATGTAGCTCATTGGTTGCAGGGTCATAACTATAGCCTACCAAGTAGTTGCCATTGTGGCTGGGACTAAATTGGCCTTCTTGCTTCGGGATTAAAATCGGGCTGTAGATATAAAAGCTAGGCTTTTTGTTCAGCGGCGTTATCCGGAAGTGCTGGTTCCATGCCACATCTGCTACCGCTGATTCACCGTTCAGCAGCACCGAAGCCATGACATCCGCATTTTTTTGAGCGATCTCCTGTGTGACCACACTGTTCGGTGCCAGTTCGACAGTCTCTCCGCTAGCCACTGGGTCATTCAACTGCTCGGCCCCTGCCTGGTCGTCAGCCTGGCTCTCAGCAACAGCGAGCACCGGACGTTCGGCATCGTTCATACCATCACGCAGGTGTTGCCCGGTAACCACGCTCGCAAGCAAACCGGTAGCAAACGCCAGCCTCTGCTTGCGGGGTAGCCTTTTTGGTTGGTCCTCTTTTGTGTTCGGGGTGTTTGTTTCTTTACTCATAGCTACATTATAGCATAAGCTTTGATATTTTGCAAGTATATTATCCTTGACTCATTGGTTCGGCTTGCTGTGTGTGGTTTTCGACGGATATAGGAAGTATCCGGGCTACGGGTGTAGAGCCGCTTTGCACAGGCGGGTACAGCAGTTTGTCCATTACTAAATTAGTCAGTGGTTCAACAAGGGCATTGTGTTCCATAAACCAAATGTTAGCCTCACCATGCACCTCATCATCATATAATCGCTGTTCAGAGGTAATAGTGCTAGCGCTGACAAGTGCATGAACTATTTCATGAGCTAACGTTGCATTGACCGTATGATCTAGGTTACTAATTCCTATCATAAGAGTAGGATTACGGTAATCTGACGTGGCGTAATCCTGTAAATCATACCGATCAATGTTTACGCCTCCGCCAATGCACACCTCATTTTCCTGAGGAGTGCGCAATAGTAATTTACCGTCTTCCTCGCTTCTAATTACGCAATCATAAATATTATCAGCGATTAGAATAATAAAAGTCACCGTGTCCAATTTGCCATCCGCGGCCAGATGCTGCAATCGAGCGACTTCCGCTTGCGGTAGGAAATTCTGATAAAAGCCGCCCAATTCATTGAGCAAAGTAGCGGTCATTGTATCAAGGGCTTTTGGGTCGATTACTGGCTGATCAAGTTCAGCATCATTATTTGCCTGATAGATATTAAACCGGATACCCGGACCTGTTTGTACGCCCCCAATGAACGTTGCGCCGTTAGCTGCCAGCATAGTCTCGGTAGTAAGCAATTCTTGCAGTCCACGTGCCCGCAGGTATGAGTTCGCCTGATGGTATAAATCAAGTTCTGATTGATTAAGAACTGACACAATGAAATCATATGGTATCCCACCCCCACCTTTTCCGGTGTGGTCCACTTCGGAATATCCCGACGTTGCATACGCGTTTTTCAGCTTAGCCTCCAGGGATAAGTACTCTTTGTACTCGCTCACTGTGAACTCTGACTTCATGGCAAACGGGGTACTCACCAGTTCAGCCTGGCTCTGCTCGTAGTAGTCGTGGACATTGAGCGGCTGATACGCTTCTCGAGTAGTAGCCGATTCGTTTGTTACTTCAAACGCCGTAATCGGGTCATTTTCCATCTGCGGCTCGTACACTGCAATGCTCGGAGCGGCTGATTCGTCTTCCTGGCCATTGACTGCCATACCCGCACCGAAGCCTATTGAAGCTGCCAACCCAGCCCCTGCTAACCGCTTCCCCCATCGTTTTGCTCGCGCATTATGCGTCTCATGCTCCAATGGTGGCTGAATTGCTTTTGGCTCAGCTGAAGCATCGTTTACGTGTACCGGTATGTTTTTATTTTGATCAAGTTTATGGTGACTACATCTGCTCAGGAGCAGCGATATTGAGCAGCGACAAGCCGTTTTTTAGCACTTGCGAGTAGGCTTTGACCAATTGCAGCCGCTGCTCTTGCCGAGGGTCATCCACTACCCTGCTTTGCTCATAAAACCGGTTAAACGTCTGCGCCAATTCATAGAGATAGGTGCAGATATAGTGCGGCATGAGCTCAGCGGTTGCTTTTTGGACTATTTCCGGATACTCGCTGATTTTCCGGGCAAGCGAGCGCTCCGCTGGGTCAAAATCAGTAATCGCCGCCGTATCATTGGAAGTTGCTGCCTTACGCAAGATGCTGCGTGCTCGGGCATGGGCATACTGTAGATAAGGCCCGCTATTTCCATGCAGGCTGACTGATTCCTGCGGGTCAAAGACAATATCACCGCCGGTCCGTTGGCTCAGGAATGCGTATTTTACTGCCCCGAGCTCTACCCGCTCATCTGTCTTGCCGGACGCCTGGCGGTTTGCCCCCGCGGCGGCATCCAACACGTCAACCGCACGAAGGATGTTTCCTTTGCGGCTGCTCATTTTTTGCCCGCCGCCGAGCCGAACCATTCCATGAGTAATGTGAGTCGTCGCATTGGCCAGCTCGGGCGCGAACTGCTCAATAGCCTTTAGCACCACGGCCATATACTGCTCTTGCTCATTACCGGTTATGACCACTGATTTATCGAAGTGGTAGTCATTCCACTTCATCATAATTAAACCAACGTCTTTGGCCTCATAAGTCGGGATGCCCTCACTATTAATAAAAACTCTGGTATGGAGGCCATGTGGTTCACCCCTAAATACTACCGCGTTTTCCGATTGCTCAAATACTCCTTTGGCGATTTGTTCTTTGACAGTCTTGAGCCCAAGCTCAGTGACCGCGCTTTCAGGGTAAAACTTCTCGAACTTGCTGCCGATCCGCTCGTAAAACTGGTTGAAGTAATCGTAACTCCACTGCCGGCATGTCCAGTAGATTTTAGCGAATGGCGAGCTGTGGTCTTGCTTATCGTGCAGTTCATACACCCGTTTGTTGAGCGCTATTATCTCGGCTTTGGCGGTAGCATCGTCCTCATAGGCGTTGGTGCCCTCAACGTACGCCTCGGCCATCCATTCTGCCCGCTGATTCTCCGGTACTTCATTTAATTGTTCAGGGCTTTCACCGCCAAGTTTCCTGATAATAGCCCACATGGTTTTGCCGACATGCAGCCCTACATCACCACCAAAATTGACACGGTGAACCTCAGCCCCTGCCGCTTCATACAGCTTTGATATAGCATCACCTACGACACTGGTATAGAGATGCCCGGCGTGCAAAACTTTAAACGGGTTCGGATCGGAGTATTCCGTGACAATTACCTGATTCGCGTACAGGCCACTTGAGCCATATGTCTCGCCTTGGGAAACAGCCGTCATCACTGACTCAGCCAATACACTGTCCTGCAGTGTAATATTTATAAATCCTGGGCCATCCACACTGATTCCGCTTGCTTCCTCACCCAATTGCTGCCGTAGCGCAGTTGTCATGCTTTCGGCGATTTCACGCGGGTTTTTACCCAGCTTGCCGGCAAGTTGCAGCGCCACGTTCGTGCTGTAGTCGCCAAATTGTTCAGCCGGGCGCGTTAGCTCAGGCTCGATTTCAACATTGAACAATTCATTCACCACCTGCCTGATTTGCTGCTGCAAAGTCTCCATATCTGAGGTATTGTAACAGATATGTTTCGCTATTTGGCAGCGCGTACGTATTGCTCAGCCTGCCAGAGAACATAGTAGATAGTGGCGAGCAGCACAAAGAACACAGCCGTTACTTCAAACGTCGTACCGTGGGCTGCTGGGTTGATAATCCGGTCCGAAACGTCAATCAGCAGGCCAGTGGGGTTAAATACTAGGTCCCAGGTGTTCCAGCGCAGGTACCGGCCGAGGTAAATCGCGAAGCTGCACAGCAGCAGCACCCCGCCAATGATACCGAGGACGATGCGCGGTTTAAAACGTGTGGCTAATTCGCGGTGGACCAGGAACAAGCTGGTATAGCCAAGCGCAAACCCATTAAAGATAAACAAGCTAAAAAGCGCGATGTCATATAGCAAACCTACCTCTGATATGGCACCCAGGTGCACGAGGTCGCTCGCCGTGTAAAAGCTGTTGGGCAGAAAGACAACCCACAAAGCAGTTAAGCCCACCACCCGCCAGTCGCTCCAGCGCAGGCGGCGCAAAAGGTTAACCAGCGCCCAGGCCAAAAAGAGCGGCACCCAGGCAAGCGTTAAGTTCCAGAGCAAAAACCAATACCGCGAACTGTCGGTCGCGAACACCCGGATTAAAAAAAGCAGAATGTTTACGGCGCTTGAGAGCCCAAAGGCCACTACGAGCTTATCGTAGCGGGCCGTTTTTTCCCGTAATTTCATACGTACCATTATAGCAACGGCGGCTACCCCCGTACGAACGCCTCGCTGCAGAACGCATTGTCAAACGTTTTGTCAAAATGCTTCATCATCCCCTCGGTCTGTGAGGGCATCGCGCTCAGCGCTGAGCGTTTTTTTTGGCAAAGCCTTGCGACCAGCACAAAATAAATATCGCATGCCGCTTCATCATAAAGACGGGGCTTATCGATGTTGAAGTAAATATTGAATTTCTCGTCCGCTTCACGGAAATATTTTTCGTACTTCTCAGTTGTTTCAACCGCCTGGTAGACAGCAGGCCGGCGCGGCGCGGCGTGGGCCGCGGCGGTCGCCCACTGCGATACGGCGATATGGTCTGTGTGGCCGGTCATGCCATCAGGCCCAAACGTGAGGACAGTATCCGGCTGCAGCCGTTCGATAAACTCCTTGACTCTTGCCGTCCCTTCCTCAAGCGGAACCCTGTGGCATTCGCCGTCCCGATAACCTAGCCAATGATGCTCACGGATACCAAGGCAGTCCAGCGCCTGCTGCAGTTCCTTGGCTCTGACCTCCCCGATCGTCGCTGATGGCCAGCGTTCTTCATCCTGGGAGCCAGCTTCCCCTTTGGTCGCAGTAATGCACACCACACGCTGGCCGTTTTCGACTGCCGCGGCCATCAGTCCGGCGCAAGAGAATGTCTCGTCATCAGGGTGCGCCCATACTGAGAGTATGGTGCCTAATTTTTTAACGTCTTGTGGTGTGCGGACCTGCTGCCTCATACACTTACACTTTTGCGGCTTTCCGCCCCATCAGCGCCAGCAGCTTGGTTTGTATATCCGCGTCTTCCGGTACCGTTACCGGTGGCGCAAACAAGCTGCCCGAAGCCATTGATTCAACTTTCGGCAAAGTATTCTGGTAAACCGCCTCTGCAACGTCAGGTTCCATCAGCAAAGTGCATCGCAGCCCCTGCCCTAAGTCCCAGGCATGCACCAAAAGGTCACCACCGACCTCGGCAATGTAGTGGCCGGCGGCGGTGTCGCCGTAGGACAAATGCACTGGTTTACTCGTGTCTGCCTGCTTAACAACGTCAACCGCCTTGTTTGCGGCATCTTGCCACCGTTTTTGGAAATTGCCGGTCAATAGGTCGCCATCGTGCTTTTTGCCCACTTCAGCAACCGTTTTTCCTTCCACCAAATCTGGTACCCAGACCAGCTCATAGAGCATGTGGTTGAGCAGGTCATGCACGCTCCACTCCGTACAAGGAGTCGGATCACTGAAGTGCCGCGGCTCCACGAGCGACACCATGCCGGACGCCTGCTTGATAGTTCTGGCAAAGAGATCCCTTGGGTCCATACGCGCTCCTTACCTACTATGATACACCCCTGCCCTCTACTCGTTGAGGGCAGCTTTGAATTTCTCAATCAACTCAACGGGAGTGGGGTTCAGCCCGTTTAAAATCGCCAGGTACAGGCTTACGAAATCCCCCAGGGCGACACACCAAAGCAGATGTTCAAGCACCGTCGTGCCTTCGGCGCTTACGACAATTGGCGCCGGACGTTTGCCCGACAGCAGCCGTTCGCTCACTTCGAACCGTTTTTGTACCCGGGAGTGTTCAAAGGTGCTACGTAAATCAACCACCGCGTACGGTTTTTGCACAGGGTGGCTCGACCAGCCGATGAATTCGTTATGGTTGAATTCCGGGTACTGGCCGCACCATGCCACATTTTTAGCGTTTTCATTGAAGCTAATCTTCCACTTGTAGGCAGCCGGGGACAGCAAGGGGCCGGCATACACCACCGGCGACTTGCCCATTAGCTCGAGTGCAATCTGCTTTGCCAGGTTGCTGCCCGTAGGGACATCTGGGCGCCAGTTGGCTGTATGCTCCCGCAAAAACTGGGCGGCGCGGACAAGCATATTGACTGCCCCGTTGGCAAGCCCCGCCTCTTCAAGGATAGCGGCGGTAGCCCGCAAGGCATACAGTACACTCATCCGCGGTTGCATACCCTCCGGCAGCAGCGCCAGCGGATAGCCCTTGTCTTTCGCGATTTTTGCCAGCTGGCCGCCCGAGGCGATCACTACGATGGTTGCCCCTTTGCCTTCAGCCTGCGCCACTGCCTCAAGCGTTTCCTCGGTATTGCCGGAATAGCTGGCAGCGATGAAGAGCGTACCGCCATCCGTATAGCTGGGGATGCTATAGTTGCGGCAAACTTCAAACGGGACATCGTAGCCTGGCCATGTTCTGCTCAAGAGCCCGGCTAGTGCCGAGCCACCCATTCCCGCAAACACGACGGTAGTAAAATTTTTGCTCGGTACCGTTACCTGAAAGCCGTAATTAAGCTGCTGCCACTGCTTTTCCGCCACGCCAAAGGCATCCTGGGCGTCGCGCTCATGGATAAGTTTTAAATCGTCAAGCATAAAACCTCCGGTTATGACCTGGTGTCTGCCTCTAGTAAATAGCAATTTTGGCAGGATGGCCAGTGCTAAGCCGCAAATTTCAACTTTCCAAGTTGCTTATGCTACTATTATTCTGTAAATTGAAAACTGTTAATTGAATGTCCCTAACGGGACGGAGGTGGGTATGTTTGGCCACGATAGTCACCACGACGATCAACCGCAAGACAATAATCAATCACATAACGAGCCGGCTGCTGACGGTTCGCTCGATACAAATGGCAGCACAGTAGTAACGCCGACGTCTGATCATGCTGACGCTGACAACGGCGCAGGGGCACCAGTGTCAGGCTCGGGCACATACTCGGATGTCCCAAGCGGATTCACCATGCCTACGCCAAGCAGCGCTCCAGCTTCCGCGCCGGCTGCACCATCCAACGATACGCTTACCGAACCGGTTGGTGCTTCAGGAGATTTGCTGAACATCAAGCAGCAAGCGCTGCAACAATTGACTCCTTTGGTTGACCATCTCGACCAAACCCCTGAGGAAAAATTCCGCACCACCATGATGATGATCCAAGCGTCAGATGACCAATCGCTCGTCAAAGAAGCGTACGAGGCTGCCCAAAAGATTACCGACGAAAAGGTAAAAGCCCAGGCGCTCCTCGATATCGTCAACGAAATCAACTACTTTACTCAACATAATTCCTAGCCGAGAGCACCCGCGCATCGGATTCATTCTGTCCCTGGCATGATTCTTAGGGCATGCCTGCTGCTCATAAGTCGTACGGTAGCTTAAGGGCAGTTATAGTGGCTTGGCCAGCGTATTATTTGCTGCTCTTTAAAGCGTAGCGGGCCTTCACTTGGTATGCTGCCGTCCCTACAATAACCGCTCCGGCAAAAACTGCCACGACATGTTCTGGACCAGTGGCAGGATGGCGCTCGGGTGTTGGTGTTGGCGTTGGCGTGGGTTGTGGAGTCTGAGTAGGCGCAGGGGCCGGCGGGGGAGTTTCTTCCTGTTCTCCGCCTGCTGCAGGCTCAGGCTGCTCGTTGGGTTGGCTATTGTCCTGCGGTGACTGTTGCTCCTGCTGGGCCACCTCTTGCCTGTCGTTATCGCCATTACTGTCAAAAACTGCCCTATACGCCCAGCGGCCGCCGAAAAACAGCAGAATAGACAACGCAACCGTTACAAGCAATGTAGCGAACGCCAACAGCCAGGCAATGCCGGTCCGTTCGCGCCGTTCGGCCTCGTAGTATTGTTTGATTTCAGCCGGAACTTCGTTGTTTTTCTTATTGTCCCGGCGCCAAAACTGCCATCTCACCATTACGGTTCCCAGTTAATTAAGCTTACAATACTACAATTTAGAAATGTACGCAAGATTAGGCACTGGTACATTTAGGCATACAAAAAGCTCCCCGTGGGGAGCTTTTTTGCCGACTTGCTGCCCTTAGTAGTCCATACCCATGCCGCCGCCCATGCCAGGCGCAGGGGCTGCCGCTTCTTGCTTCTCTGGAACATCAACCACAAGCGCACCCATCGTCATTGCGGTGCCGGCAATAGAGGTGGCATTTTGCAATGCTTCTTTTGTTACCCGGGCTGGGTCAACAATGCCAGCTGCTTTAAGGTCCACCAGGCGCGTAGGTTCATTGACATCAACGCCCTGCCCTGCCTTTGCCGCTTTCACCAGCGGCAGCCACTCATCAGGGTTCAATCCAGCGTTAGACAGCAGAATCCTAAACGGCTGCTCAAGCGAGCTCTTCAGGATTTGCGCGCCAGCGGCGGAAGAGTCATTGCCTGACGTCTTTACCTCGCTCGCCAGGTTAATGAGCGTAACGCCACCGCCAGGTACGATACCTTCGTCCAGCGCGGCCTTAACGGCAGCTACCGCGTCATCAACCCGGAACTTCTTCTCTTCAATCTCAGTTTCAGTCGCGCCGCCGACTTTAATAACCGCGACCTTGCCCTGCAGCGCTGCCCGGCGCTTATCCAGGTTTTCTTTATCGTATTCGCTGGTGGCTTGTTCAGCTTGCGCATTAATTTGTTCGATGCGTTCCTTGACAGCCGCAGCACTGCCGCTGCCTTCGATAATCGTCGTTTCCTCTTTGGTTACGATCACTTTGCGTGCCGTGCCCACCATAGCTAACTCAGCGTTTTCAAAGGTGTATCCCTGGTCTTCTGAAATAACGGCTCCGCCGGTCAGCACCGCGATATCTTGCAGAATTTCCTTACGCCGGTCACCAAATGCCGGTGCCTTGACCGCTACGGTATTGAACACGCCCTTTAATTTGTTGAGTACCAAGGTAGCGAGAGCTTCACCCTCGACGTCTTCGGCTATGAGCACCAAGTCTTTCTTGCCGGCTTGGGCAAGCTTTTCCAGTAGTGGCAAGAACTCCTGGACTGAACTAACCTTCTTATCAGTAATGACAATCGCCGGCTTGTCATAAACCGCCTCCATACGTGTGGCATCCGTCACCATGTACGGGCTGACAAAGCCACGGTCCATCGTGAAGCCTTCTACAACTTCACTCTCAAGGCTCAAGCCCTGGCCCTCCTCGACTGTCACGACACCGTCTTTGCCGACTTTGTCGATGACATCGGCGATTAGGTTGCCGATTTCAGCATCGCCAGCGCTGATGGTCGCAACTTCGGCGACGCGCTTCTTGTTGCTCTTGATGTCTTCCGCCAAAGCGCCCAGTTTAGTGATTGCGCTGTGCGCTGCGGCCTCAAGGCCTTTTCTCAGCAGCATCGGGTTATGCCCGGCAGCGATCAACCGGTTCGCCTCTTGAAGGATGTGGTAGGTCAGGACGGTTACCGTGGTCGTACCGTCACCGGCTACATCGTTCATTTTGCTGGCGGCTTGCTTGATAAGCTCGGCTCCCACTTTGTAGCCCAATGTTTCATCATCGACATCGGCAATTTCCACGCCTTTGGCGACGGTTACGCCGTCGTGGGTTACCGTTGGATTGCCATAGCTTTTGCCGATAACTACGTTGCGGCCTTTCGGCCCCATAGTAGTCTTCACTGCGTCATAAAGGGTCTTTGCCCCGCCCAAAACCCGGCGGCGTGCGTCATCGTCATAAAAAATCTTTTTGCTCACTGTTATCCTCCTATTTTACGGTTGCTAAGATATCTTCTTCTTTGACAAGAATGTATTCGTCAGTCCCGATTTTGACGTCGGTCGTGCTGTAACTCTTATAAATGATCCGGTCGCCCACTTTTACCTGCTTGGCTTCTTTGCCGACAGCCACAACTTTAGCAGTCTTCGGCTTCTCCTTGGCGGCATCCGGCAGGTATAAGCCGCTGGCGGTTTTTGTTTCGGCCTCTTCGGCTTTGGCAACTATATAATCCGCGAGGGGTTGGATGTTTACGCTCATGTTCACTCCTCCTTTGTCTTTGAGCTCTACGCTATGTTAGCACTTTCATAGTGAGAGTGCTAACTTCGGGATTCATGGTAGCTATTTCTATTTTTGGTGTCAAGAGTTATGGCTAGTAGTCAAAGCTACTATCTGTTCCTGGAATAAAAACTCGCTGTGGAACAACCTTCATATTCACCATATCTTCGTGTAACCGAGTGATAACTGGCAAGCCGGTATCAACTCGTAACCTAGATATGGCGGCAGCTCTCTCTTCAAATGCATCTGCTTCTAGGAGCTGTTCACCCTCAGGTGTATCGCCAGCTCCTATATAAGCAGCAATCCCTGCTGCGCTAATAATGTGCCGAGCCAGCACATCACCCCTATCATCTATTCTTTCGGTATAAATTTCATTTGGTACGGGCAAATTTTCTAGCTCTGGGTCAGACAGACTAAATTCGCCAGCGACGACATGGACTCGAAGCTTATCTCCTCTAGACCACACCTCATCCTTAGGCTGGAAAAGTAACGAAAAGGTCCTGATCGGCTCGTCATTTGCCTGAAACGGTGCGGCAACGAAGTCCTCAAGCACATATAAGCTAATCGTGGACGGTTCTTCGTCAGCTGACTCGCCTAGAGATTTTATAATTACCTGGTCTCTCTTAAGAAATAACCGTACCGCTTCATAGGCGAGATTAATAACTTCTTTGCGGCGTTCTTGGGCTGCCTTCAATAGCTCTTCCTGCGCCTTTAAGTTAAGCCGCTCCACTTCATTGTTATCGCCGGTTTCAAAATTAAACATATGGTTTTTGACGTTCATGAGTTATAACACCAAATTTATTGATACTTGTCAATAGTTGCAACCTGTACTATAATGGCCGTTATCCACTTCCCTACAAGAGGAGCCAAAATGGCTTGTATCGTAAAAGGTGAAGGTATGGGTGAGCTGCATTTCAGCTTCGAACGAATTCCACAAGGTAACTGGAAAGGACTCGAAGCCAACATAAGGCAACGTTCCAACGTCAGGGACGTCAAGGTCGGCTATAACGGTCGAGTGATCGTCTACACCGACTTCGGCAACCTAAGTGGAGCAAAGCTGATCAACGCAATTCGAAAGCTCGATGAGTCGATCGGCAAGACGATCGAACACACCGAGAAGCGAGAAGCAGCGAAGCTCGCCAAGTTCATCACCTGAGGGGGGCCGGATTCCCGGATGGGGCGTAGCACAACGGCGTGCACCCCTGTCCGGGACACCGGGCTTGGATATTGGTTTAGGATTGTTATTGCGTAGCAGGTCGCCTACCTCGCGAACTCCGCACCTACAACTTTCCTTTCCGCCAATTTCCAAGCCCATCTCACAACCCGTACTCAAACAGCTCTCTTGCTCAAGAGGGCTTTTTGTTTATCGCACAAATTATTCCGGTTCGCTGTAGGTATTATTACTAAATCTACGTTTTTGAAATTCGTAATGCTTTTTGTCAGTCAATTCCTTAAAATGTAGACTCATGGCACTGTTCAACCGCACCGTCCTTATGTCCGGTGCCGCTTTTTTTAACGACACCTATGCCATAAATGCCCATATGGACGCGGCAGTACCGGTCAATGTCCCCCAGGCAGCCGCAGAGCTGGCCAGTATTAAGCTGGCATTGGAACAGGCCGGTACAAAAGTTATCCAGGTGTCGCCGCCGGAATATTGCCAAGATGGAGTCTATACCGCTAACTGGGCTCTTTGTCGCGGTGAGTCTGCCGTTATGTCCTCCCTTCCGAATGTCAGGAAAAAGGAGGAACCGTATGCCGAAAAAGTGTTAATTGACCTCGGTAAAAGAATCATCAAGGTGCCGGAAGGGCTGAAGTTCAGCGGGCAAGGCGATGCCCTGCCCTGCGGCGACCTGCTATTTGTCGGCTCTGAATATCGTACCGATAAGAAAGTGCACGAGTTCCTGAGCAAAACGCTTGGTTACTGGGTTATTGGACTCCAGACGAGGCCGAAGCGGCGGCTCTTCGGCTGGGGGCCACGGGTCATCAACCGGCAGACCGGCTGGCCGGACAGCTACTATTACGATCTTGACCTGGCGCTTGCGATCCTAAAACCGCCCGCAGAAGGCCAAAAGGGCCTTATCGCCTGGTGTCCGGAGGCGTTTACCCGCTCTAGCCGTAGGTTACTGCGGGAACTTAATGACGTAGACAAAATTGAGGTGTCGCGCCATGAGGCCACTAAGGGGCTTGGCTGCAACCTTGTCTCTACCGGCGAGACGGTTATCATGAGCGCCAAGGCACCAGAACTCCAGGCAGCAATTGAAGAACGCGGCCTAAAGACCATTGTTATCAACGCGCCGGAACTGGCCAAAGGCGGCGGCTATATCCGTTGCACCACCTTAACTCTTGATAATGTTTAGCTAGTAAGTAGTCTGGCCTTTTTGGCTTGAAACTCATCAAAGGTAACACCGTTCAGCCTAGCCGCGCGGTCGATATAGTCATCATCATCTCTATCCATTGAAGGAACCACAAGCACTTTATGCTTTTCGACATCCTGAGCTAATTGGTGCAGTTCTTTTCTAAGTTGGGCACTGTCTGGGTCGTCTATAGCCAAGCGAGTACTCAAGAACCAAGCGCCAAGACGTTGTGTCCTGCTGTCGGACTGCTTGGAGATTCGCTCGTCACGATTACCTACCCCACGACCCCTAATATCCTTTTCTTTGTACCAAACAGGGAGGTCAGCATTGCCAATAGCACCACCAACCGTAGTTGTCCTCCCCATCCAATGGGTGGTGGCTAACTTTGCTTTTGGAAATGCTTTTTCAAAGAACTTTCGCGATATATCTAGTGTCCGTCCCGATGCCTTCACCTCATCGATAAGCAACACGGTCTTTCCATCAAGCTCTGTCGGAGCCCTTTCAATATCCTCAGTCAATCCCTCTTTTTTATATGTGGGAGGCACGAATATGGACCTTAGGCTGCGGATGACGCTTGGGTCGACCTTGTTGATATCCATACGTCCTGACCCTTGTGGATCAATTTGGTTGACCCATTGCTCTCTGTCTATGTTCACAAATCGAAAATGCGGCATTCTCGGAATAGTGCCGTCCTGCTGCCGAGCCAAAGTTGGCCACAGTTCTCGAGTCAACCACGATACAGGGCGAGCAGACTTATCGAGCCAAACTACAACTTCTGGCTTCTCTTTTACTCTTAAGCCTGATTCCGGATTCGTTACCTCAACACCATTTGTCATTTTGTAGATAATGTCATCAGTGAGCTGTACGTACTCACTGCGTAGCTGTTCATCATTTTTAAAAGTGCCGTTGGTTCGGTAATGCCCACGAAGTAGCCGATATTCATCTCGCTGCTCAGGAGGCATTTCAAAGAGGGATTGTTGTGGAGAAGTGGTCTTTTCCATTACACACTAATTATAGCATAAAAACTTTAAATTTACAATGGTTTTCTGGTTCTCAAAGCTTTGCGTGCAATTTCAATCTCATTCCACGGATGTTCGCCGTCGGCTCGCTCGATCGTCTTTTCGTGCCCCTTCCCTAAGAGAAGGACGGTATCGCCTTTCTTTGCCCGGCCTACGACAAAGGAAATCGCCTCTGACCTGTCATGCACCAGGAACAAATCCTTATCCCGAACTTTGCCGGCTGATTCCGCTCCCTCGGCGATCTGTTTCATAATTTCCTGACCGTCGACATCGCGGTCGTCCTCTTCGGTCACGATGACTTCGTCGGCGAACTTGCCGGCCAGTTCTCCTTGGATAGCGCGCTTGGCTTCGTCGCGCCGCCCAGCCGAACCGAACAGCACGATAAGCTTGCCCTTCACCACCGGCCTTAGGTCTTTAAACAGCTTTTCAAAGCTGTCAGGGGTATGGGCAAAATCCACGATAACGTCGAAATCCTGCCCTTCGTCTATCCTGGTCATCCGCCCTTCGACGCCTTCCAGCGCCGCGATCCCTTGCTCAATCTGCTCGCGGCTGAGCCCGACTACCCGGCCCACCGCCACTGCCGCCAACGAGTTGTAAACGTTAAAGCTGCCTGGCAAATGGCAGGTTATCCGGTACTGGTCATCGCCGGCTTTGGCCGTGAACTTGCTGCCGCCTGCACTGAGCTCAACCGCTTCTGCCCGGACATCGCCGGCTTTCAGGCCGTACAGCACCGGATTGGCGATATCTCCGGCAAACTGTTCCGCCGTTTCATCATCGGCGTTAATCACTCCTGTCCTGAGCCCTTCCTTATTACGGTTGCATAGCTTGAAGAGCTGCCGCTTGGCATCAACGTAGCGTTCGAACGTACCATGGTAATCCAGGTGTTCATGCGTCAGGTTGGTCATTACGGCAATCGAGAACGGGATGCCCCACACGCGGTGCTGGGCAAGCGCGTGGCTTGTTACCTCCAGCACCAGCCACTCCGCACCTTCCGCCTTCATTTGCTTAATGCGCTTCATCAGTAGCGGTACGGAAACCGTCGTCATGTGCGCGATTTGCGGCTGCACATTCTCCCCCACCCCGTACGCCACCGTAGACATAAGCCCGGCTTTATACCCGGCATCCACCAGCATTTTGTGGATTAGGAACGCCGTGGACGTCTTGCCGTTAGTACCGGTAACACCAATTACCTTAAGCCCCTTGGCCGGGAAACCATTGATTACATTAAAAAGCACCGCTTCGCCGAGATGCCCGTACGGCTCTATCTTGCGGAACACACCGCTTGGAATGATCGTTTTGACGATTGCTCTTAGTCCCATTTGCATCAAGTATACTAGGGATGATGAAAGTTTTGGGTATAGAAACCAGCTGCGACGAAACCGCCGCTGCAGTGGTCGAAGACGGCAAGCGGCTGCTTTCCAACGTAGTGGCCAGTTCGATGGACCTCCATGTCCAGTACGGCGGCGTGGTGCCGGAAATCGCCGCCCGCAGCCACATCGAGGCGATTATCCCGGTTATTGATGAAGCGCTTAGGCAAGCCGGCTGCTCGTGGGAAGAGATAGACGGCATCGCGGTCACCCAAGGCGCCGGCCTTGGCGGCAGCCTGCTGATTGGCGTCCTGACCGCCCGCACCCTGGCAATCGTCCATAAAAAACCCCTGTACGCCATCAACCACGTCGAAGGGCACCTGTATGCCAATTTCATTACCGAGCTTGGCGAAAACCTCAAACGCCAAAACCCCACCTACAAGCTCCCCACTTCCCAGCCGGAATTTCCGTTTTTAGGGCTTATCGTCAGCGGCGGTCACACCCAGATCGCGCATTTCCGCGGCCATTTTGATTACGAGTTGCTTGGCCGCACTACGGACGACGCCGTCGGTGAGGCGTTCGATAAGGTAGCGAAAATCCTCGGGCTGCCCTACCCTGGAGGGCCAAGCATCGCCAAAAAAGCCTTCGAGGGCAATCCTGATGCCTTTCAATTCCCCAAGGCAAAGATGCCCAACAAATACGACTTTAGCTTCTCCGGGCTTAAAACAGCCGTTTTACGGGCTGCCCAGCAGCTATGCGGTAAATCACACGATTTCCCGTCTTTTGAGCTTTCTAAGCTGCTCTCTGAAGCTCAGAAGGCCGATATTGCCGCCAGCTTTCAGAAAATAGCTGTAGAGACCGTAGTTGATAAAGTTGTGCTTGCTTACGAGCAGCTACGGCCAAAAAGCGTAATCATCGGCGGCGGCGTAGCCGCAAGCAGTGAGCTGCGGCGCCAGCTAGCAGAGCGCCTGCCCATCTCTATCGAGTACACCGACATCAAGCTGTGTACTGACAACGGCGCCATGATTGCCGCACTCGGCTGCTACAAGGCAATGCTTAAGCAAGCCGAGGCCGACCCCTATACGCTGGATATCGCCCCAAACTTAACGATGTGAGCTTGCTTGCCAGCTGCTGGCAGGTACGGTTTCATCGAGGTCCATCAAAAAGCTCAGCACGGCGTCGGCCGCATGCCTGCGCCGCATATCCCATACGTCAAGGTTAACCGAATCAAGCTCCATAGGTCCATTTTCGCCCGACGCATTAGAGCCTGCCTTACCAATATAGGCAAGCGTACTGTGCTCTTCTTCCACGCGCGCAATAAATTCTTCGATCTGCTGCCCGCCTTTAAGCAGTTGGAGCCGTACCTCTTCCCTGCCCGCCGGCTGTCTCAGCGTCTTTTGGCGTAAGTTGACCGAGCGCCCTTCCCCAAGCGGAGCGAAGGCGGAGCATTCAACCGCTTCCTGTCCTTCATCAATAGTTTTTTGTTTTGGATCAAGCTGCCCAAAAAGTTTATGACTATACTCTATGAGTGCTTTGCTCGGCTGCATGGCATTATTAGCTGTACTGCTTGGGCCACCTCGTTCAATCATTCCACGACCACATTAGCACCGCCCCTGCCGGTTGGCAATCCCTTTTAACGCAGGTAAAGGTTAGGCGTCTATCGGGATCTCTGAGGAGCAAAATAAAAGAGAGCAACCACCGCTCCATCAAGATTCCCCTCTTCTA
>CAZUIL010000002.1:56040-84367 GCA_964620175.1 uncultured Candidatus Saccharibacteria bacterium
TGAGGAGCAAAATAAAAGAGAGCAACCACCGCTCCATCAAGATTCCCCTCTTCTACGCCGTACTGATACGAGACGGGCGCGCTATCCTCCCCTTCCTCTGCCCGGAACCTTTCCAACAATGCCGGCGAATCTTCGATGAGCCTTAGCTTGGAGCTGTCAAAGACACCAACCGCCGGCCACTGGTGGTCCGCGCTGAACGCGTAGCCAACCGGATCATGGTCGGTCCCCAGTGAATACTCCGGCGGGTTCTTAGCCTCTTCCTCGGGCACCGCAAAGGTATGCCACCGATCGCCAAACGTCTTTTCGCGGCGTACCTTGCCACCTCTAAACCCGGTAAGCAAGAAAGGCGCTTCGTTGGTGCGCAGCGATTCTGCCTTTTTGAGTATCTTGTCGAGTAGCTCCCTATTATCCAGGCGCGAATGGACCTCGTGTTTAAACGTAAAAACCGGAAGTTCTGGACGCTCCTGCTCAAGCGCGAGCGCGCCTAATGTGTGCTTCGTAGCCGCTGCTGCTTCTTTTTCGTGTTTCCTTAGTGTTTCTTTCATGGGCTATACTTACATTATAGCATTTTGAGTCCATAAAGTCAATATTGCACCCCTGTTTCATGACTGTTATGCTTATGATACAAAAACAAAAAGTTTTGGTACTGTCCCGAAGCCCATCGGGATCGCTCTTGCAAACAAAATACGAACATATAGGCAATTGTTAAGAGGGTTCCGTAAGAAACCTTGTTAGTTGTTGCTTTTTGTTTCACGTGAAAATCTTACTGGTAAGAAATGGCGTACCAGAGGTAAATATGGTACGCTAAGGCTATTAATTGCTTAGGATAATGGGTTTTAGACAACTGTAGATGAAGCTGCCAAAAATTTACGAACCAAACCAGTATGAACGAGACATTTATGACCTCTGGGAGAAGAGCGGGGCGTTTTTGCCGGCAAACAGGGGAAGCAAGGATACCTATAGCATTGTCGTGCCTCCTCCAAATGCTAACGGCGACCTCCATATCGGCCATGCGCTTACCTTGGCGCTAGAAGATATTGCCATCCGCTACCACCGATTAAAAGGCGAGGCCACTCTGTTTGTACCGGGTGCTGATCATGCCGGATTTGAAACACAGGTAGTTTATGAAAAGCAGCTGGCCAAAGAAGGCAAGAGCCGGTTCGATTTCACCCGAGAAGAGCTGTATAGCCGTGTCTGGGACTTTGTGCAGGAAAATAGGGTTAATTATGAAAACCAGTTTAGGAAACTAGGGGCGAGCGTAGACTGGACGCGCTACACCTTTACCCTTGACGATAAGGTGGTCCGGCAAGCCTACCGAACCTTTAAAAAAATGTGGGATGAGAAACTTATCTACAGGGGTGAACGGCTCGTTAACTATTGTACGTTCCACCGTACCGGTTTCGCCGATATCGAAGTTGTCTACAAGGATACCAAAACACCACTGTACTACATGAAATATGGTCCGTTCACGCTGGCGACCACCCGGCCGGAAACCAAGTTTGGAGATACCGCGGTAGCCGTGCATCCGGAAGATGAGCGTTATAAGAAGTGGATAGGGAAGACCGTTGAAGTTGAAGGTGTGAACGGGCAGTTCGAAATCCGGGTCGTAGCCGACGAAATGGTAGATAGAGAGTTCGGTACAGGGGTCGTTAAAATAACCCCCGCCCATGACTTCAACGACTGGGAGGTTGCCCAGCGCCACAACTTGCCAGTGGTACGGGTCATTAACCATGACGGCACGCTTAACCACCATGCCGGGCGCTTTGAGGGCATGCCGGTAATCGAGGCGCGCAAGGCAGTTGTTGAGGCACTTAAAGAGAAAAAGCTCCTTGAGAAAGTCGATGAAAATTACCAGAATCGGGTAGGGCAGTGCTACAAATGCGGCACAGTCATTGAACCTATGCTGATGGAACAGTGGTTTATCAACATGCAGCCGCTTGCGAAGGAAGCGATAAAAGTGCTCAGGGCAGGGGAAATAACATTTTACCCTGACAGTAAAAAGGAACAGCTGATAACGTATCTGGAAAATTTGCGGGACTGGAACATTTCACGGCAAATTGCCTGGGGCATTCCTATCCCGGCGTTCCAGAATGTTAACGACAGCGATGACTGGATTTACGACGAACGAATCGACCAAGAAATCATTGAGGTCGACGGCAAGACGTACCACCGGGATCCGGACGTCTTTGACACCTGGTTTTCCAGTAGCTCGTGGCCGTATGCCACCCTGGACTTTCCTGATGGTGAGGACTACAAAAAGTTCTATCCGTTAAGTTTAATGGAGACTGGCGGCGAAATTTTATACCCGTGGGTGTCGAGAATGATCATGCTCGGCCTTTACACCACCGGTAAGATCCCCTTTGAGGCGGTTTACATCCACGGCTATGTCATGGCCGAGGACGGCGCCAAAATGAGTAAGTCACTGGGCAACGTAGTGGACCCGATGCCAACCATTGAGCTGTATGGATCTGACGCTCTGCGCCTGGGCCTAATAGCCGGCAGGTCCCCGGCAGTCAACCGTGGGTATGATCCCAGCAAAGTAGAAGGCGGGCGTAACTTTGCTAACAAAATCTGGAACATCGCTCGCTACATCGAAGATACGGTAGGGGACGACCCGCACCTACGTGTCGAGCCAAAAGCCGAAACTGAAGCAGATCATTGGTTATTGAATAAATTACAACATTCTTCAGAGGTCATTTCTGTTCATTTGGATAATTACCGCTTCAGTGAAGCTTACGAGTCATTGCACCGGCTCGTGTGGGATGAGTTTGCTGACTGGTACGTTGAAGCCTCTAAGTCCGAACTAAACAAAGGCTTGCTTGCTTACGGACTCGATGCCATTCTTAAATTAGCCCATCCGTTTGCACCCTTCGTCACTGAAACTATCTGGCAGACGTTGGCCTGGGAGCAGGATTCACTCCTTATAACCAGTAGCTGGCCAGAAATTAAGGGAGGTGATAAAAAGCAGGCTCAAGGGTTTGAAAAAGTACGGAAGATTATCTCTGAAATCCGCTACGTTAAAAGTACGCTAAAAATTCCCGGGCTCAAGCTTTACCACAAAGGTTCGCAGTTTATCAACGGCCATTCGGAGCTCATCAAGCGCCTGGCAAAGCTGGAAGACATTGTAGAGGTAAAGGACGGGCAGGGGTTGACGCTCATTGACACGGACGAACACTGTTGGCTTGACGTTGATAGCGAAGCGCTTCGGCTCTACGCGGCTGAACTCCGTAGCAAGGTAGGGAAGCAAGAGGCTATTACCAAACAGCTAAAGGGCAGGCTGGCCAACAAGGCATATGTAAAAAATGCCCCGCCAGCCGTCGTTGCGGAGACACGCGAGCAATTACGCCAGGCCGAGCGCCAGCTGGAGCAACTGCAAAGCGAAATTAAGCGGTTCGGAAGCTAGTGAACGTGCTGCGATCCATTTTTCATCCGTTGAGGCGTGTGCGTGAACGTCGGCAGGAACAGGAAGATGGCGTGTTACTGTTTGCGGCAACACAGCCGGAACAATTTCACGCCTATGCGCTACGCTCAGACGAGTACCTGCTCAGGCAAAACCCGCTTTCTCTGTACCAGCGGCTAGGGCAGTTATGCTCAAAAGGATACCTGGCCATGGGCAGTGGTGAGAATGACGAGCAGCAGTTTTTTAAGTTTTATCGGATTACCGAGGAGGGAGTCGTGCGGGCAAAAGAGCTGGTTGCATCAGGTGTTCCAGCCGCACTCCTCCACCTGGCTGAAACGGCTGATGCAGCGCTGCACCAACCCCAGCCCGTTGAAACCGAGCTGGAATCAGCCTAGTTTTCTACGGGCTCGAGGGCCGTCCTGATACGCTGCGCCGATTCCGCCGGCCGGTAATCGTCGAACCACAGTACGTGCCAGCCGAATTTTTCCGCAGCCATGAGGTTAGTGCGCGAATCGTCCACTAGCAGTATTTCTGCCGGCTGGCTACCAGTAGCATCCTGTGCCGCCTGGTAAATTGCCTCCTCCGGCTTGATGGCGCCTACTTTGGAAGAATCGATAATGGCCGAATATGTTACCTTAGGCAGTATGTTGCGCTCTAGCATCGCGTCGATAAATCCTGGCATGATATTGCTGAGCAGGCCGATGTGGTAGTGCTCAGCCGCCCAGGCGAGCAGCTCTTGCATCTCCTTAATGGTATCGATTGACTCAAGGTAGTAGTCCATCCAATTGACGGTTGGCATGTGCAGCTGGGCCGCTAAACGGCGGTTGAATTCCTCTATCGGCATTTCGCCGCGGCATACGGCATCGTTATAGTGCCAAAAGGTAGTTTCGATAACATCGGCCGGCTCTCCCGTCTCCTGGGCAAGCCGGGTGAATGCCCGGTGGAAGAACCTCACCAGGCAGCCATTGACGTCGAAATATACGAATCGGATACCGCTTTTGGACTGCTTTTTTGATCCTGTTGCCTTTTGGATTTCATGGCCGGTAAGCGCGTCCAGGGAAGCCCCGAGTACCTGCGCTATCTGTTGGATAGTGAAAATTGACGGAGCCTTTATGGCGCCGCGCTCAATTTTAGCGAGGGTGGAGTAGCTGAGGCCGGCCTTTTGGCACAAATCCTGTTGCGTGAGACCGGCATCTTTGCGTGCCGCCTGCAGGCGCCTGCCCAGGGTTAATTCGTCCACCTTTTCCGTATCCATTGTTAACCATATAGTACCAGTCCGCCGCCAAAATTACGAGAAAATTAGGATTAAACGGCTAGCCCTGCGGTAATTCGCTGACTGGTGGATTCACGACAAGCTAGCTGCTGGGAAATAGCAGTGACAGGAGAGAAATGATAACGATAAATGCGAACACGCCGGCCAAGGCGCCGGCTACGAGGGCATTCCGTACATTACCGCCAGTCCGGTGATGGAATTTGCTGTAAACCCAGCCGCCGGCACCGAGGCCCGCAAGGAGTGCAATCATAAAATCTGACATATGCCTAAATAGTACTAAAACGCCAAGCGTTTGGCCATGGCCGCTAGTTTTTCGTGGTCCGGCTCCTGGGACTCATCCGGTATTTCGCGGTATTCAGCCACGTCATCGAACGCGATGATGTGTATGTGCACGTGCGGCACATCGACCCCTACCACTTGCAAACCGATGCGTTTCGTCTGCATAACAGCATTCATGTGGGCAGCTGTCTTCTTTACCGTAGCCATTAACGCGTGGTAATCATCGTCCGGCAGTTCAAAAAATTGGTCTACCTGTACTTTCGGTATAGCCAGGACATGGGCTTTGGCGATCGGATGCAACGGGACAATAACAATTGTCTTGTCGTCCTCGTAAACCTTATGGCCCGGAAGTTCTCCCTTAATAATTTTGGTAAATACGCTGTCCTCAGCCATATCCGTTCTCCTCTTAGAGCATTATAGCAATACTTGCGCATGGCTGTTAGGTAGCGTTTAATATGCTTATGTTGCGAAAACTCCTGGCGGGCCTTTCAGCCGCAGTAATGTCTTTTTCGCTGTTCAGCCTCGTCTTTGTCATAGGATTGCTTCAGATTCTAGGCAGCCCGGATAACTTAAAGGGCCTTATCAGCGACAGCGGCATATACGATGAATTTGTGTCAGGTGTTATCGAGCAAGTTACCAAGCCGGAGTCCGTTGAGGAAGAAATTTCAACAGAAGGGCAGGGAGGAGAAGGAGTCTCATTAGACCACCCTGAAATAAAAGCCGCCGCCCAAACGGCATTTTCGCCGCAATTCCTGCAGTCTTCGGCCGAGAGCTTTATAGACGGGGTATTCCGCTGGCTGAATGGCGACGTAGAAATACCGGATTTCACTATTAACCTTGCTGACGCCAAGAATAACTTTGCCGCCGAGGTAGCAGCGGCTGCAAAAGCACGAATCAACAGCTTGCCAGCGTGCACCAGCTTGCAACAGATAAACGAAGATTACGACCCGTTCAGCGCCGTCTGCCGTCCGCCGCAGCTCAATGTAGACGCCGAGGCAGCCCGGATCCAAAACGAGCTAGCCAATAATGAACAGTTCTTTAAAGACACGACTATTACCGCAAGTGACCTAAAATCCGACAACGGCCTGCTGTTCGAGGAAATGCGGGGTATTCCAGATGCTTACCAAACCCTTAAAAAATTGCCGATTATCTTAGCGGTAATCGGCCTTGTCGCAACGAGCGGGGTAGTACTGCTCAGCGAGACTTGGCGGAGGGGGCTCCGGCGGGCGAGCATAGTGCTGATTTCAGCAGGGATTATCTTGGCGCTTGGCGCGTTCCTCGTAAACGCCGCGTTAAATAGCTTTAGCGACAGGGTGGTACAAGACCAGGCAGACAACGCCAGCCAAGCCGTCAAAGAGAGCATTGCCAATCTATTCACCTCTGCCAGCGGCGACGTATCAGACATCTACATACGCTTTGGCGTAGCATTCGCGGTGATCGGTATTGTTACCCTCATCGTCCTGAGGTTCACTCGTCCAAAGCAGGGAAGCGTAAAACATTTTGAGGTTGAACACCCTGAAAGTCCTGATAATCAGACTACAAATAATCAAGAGAACAGCGCCCAGAAAGCCGAGAAAGACAAAAAGAAAAACCAGTAGAGCACTGGCTTGGCGGAAGAGGTGGGATTATAGCTTCAGGCCAGGAACGGCTTTCTTCTCTCACGGACCTACCGTTCTTGGCTTCGGCATATAATTTTCGCCAACGCTCAAATTATCTGAACCCAGCGACGTGGGTTCAACCCTACCATACATCCACCATAGCCCCCCCCTAAAGGTGAGGGCGACGGAGGATGGCGGAAGAGGTGGGATTCGAACCCACGGTACCGTTGCCGGCACAACGCTTTTCGAGAGCGTCCAGTTCAACCACTCCTGCACTCTTCCACTAAGATGAAGTAATTATACGTCAGCCTACTGAGCGATGGAATTTGATTCTTGGATGGTCTCGCCGGTACTTGAAGTAGTGAATACCCTGTAACCTGTACAGTTTATTTGCGGGTCACAGCCTTCAGGGGTTAATTCATAACCATACGATCCTGCATCCGGCTCGATTAAGGCCTCCCCATCGAAATCGGTAAGCTGGGAAAGGTCAGATAGCGAACTGGGGAAGACTCCCTGTGAATTGACATAGCTTTCAATGCTAGTGCCTAAGTATTTAACATCCACTGTCCGTTCATTATCCTTAGCTACGTCTTGTATGCCGCTGCTTGTAGAGCCGAGTAACGCCCAGGCGACACCCGCGAATACAAGAGTCATGATTATGCCAACAACTATTCCAGCTATTGCCAAAGAAGTATTTTGGCCTGATCTTTTAGCCTTACTAAAAGCAACGATTGAAACGATAAGGCCAACGATTGGCAGAAATACCGCCAGCACCAAGCCCACAATGCTCAGTGACTTGGATTGGGGCGGTGGGGAAGGCTGTTGGCCTTGTGGAGTCGGTGCAGGGCTAGCGGGGGATTGCTGCACAGGCTGAGGTGGCGGTTGTACTGGTTGCGGTCCGTAATTTGGCTGTTGCTGATCTGGTTGCATAACAAGATACCTTTTTAAGCATTACCATCATGGTATCATGGAGTTTTTCTTCAGACATAATCCAGCTTCAAAAAACTGGCAACAGCTAAGAAGATGGGCGACCTTTTTTAGAACTGTTCTTGTCTTTGCATATATCGCATAACAATTCCGCACGGGCTCTAATGCAAGACCGGTACAGCACGCCGTTAAGGTTAGAGCCAGAATACTAATTAATTCTCAGGGTTTTTAAAACACTCTCGATAGTTTCAAGTTGTTTTTCAGTTCCGGGATGAATGGTATAAACGGCATGGATAAACTTGCCGTTTTTTTCAAACAAATACTCATAATCTTCTTCGCCCTCGACCGGCCCGATTCCTTCACCGACATTCGTGTGCTTGGTGTAGTATCGAATTCCTATAGTGCCATCATTCAGGGTAAAGTCACTTTTTTCAGCATTTTCTGAGGTCCAGCCTTGATAACTTTCTTCTGCTTTAAAAACCAGCAACATATCACTGGCTCCATCTTTACCACCAATTTCTTGGGTTTGGATTACAGCTTTCTTTCCGCTCACTACCGCGAATGGAGGGGTAACCCTGAAACTTTCAGACTGAGTATCAGAAACTAACGTCCATCCACCTGGAACACAAATGCTAAAGCTATTTTCGTGAGAGGATGCTACAACCCAGCTCTGCTGTTCTTCATTTGCAGGATTGCAAGTACTTGGTTGTATTTGAGTATTGGTTTGTGTCTGGGTTACCGCTGTGTCACTATCCTTAAGGCTAAAAACATACCAGCCTATGCCCCCAACAATTCCGATAATGACTAAAATTAACAGTCCCTCAAATGCACTGAACCCTTTTTGATTAATTACCATAGATTCTCCTTGCACCAATAATACTCCCAAATAAATAAAAAGCACTTCACTCAAAGTGCTTATGTTTGGTACACCCGGCAGGATATCGCCCTGATGGGCTCCTCCACTCAATCGCAAGAATATGTAAACACATTCTTGCTCATTCACTACGCCGAACCTTCCGCTCGCTTTGCTCGCTCGACGGTTCTCATCCTGACAAGAGCCACGTAAAAACCCCACTCAAGGTGGGGTATATACGTGGTACACCCGGCAGGATTCGAACCTACGACCTTTGGCTCCGCAAGCCAACGCTCTATCCAGCTGAGCTACGGGTGCACGTATAGCTTTACGCCAAGAAAACTATGTTTCACACTGGTTTGAAAAGCTAGTTTGGAATGAAGAACAGGGGTAAGATTACCATAATTTTATGTAAATTGCTAGAACTTCACTTTGTGGAGGAAACGGTCGACCGCGTCGTGCTTGTGCTCTTCGTGGGGCAAATAATCAGCAAGGGTCGAAACAATTTTTTCTTCATCATCCGGATCATAGTACACCGATATAGCTGGCATGAACCGCTTGAGGGGCATAAGCATCACGCTCTTTAGCGGGCCTTCTTCAACTACCCCAAATGATTTAAAGGTACCATAGGCGTAGTGCTTGTCACCGATGGTGACTCCGCGGTTGTCCAACTGATATGTCAGAACCCTGGGCTTTTTTGCCCCAAAAGCCCCAAAGATAATCGCGGCGAAGGCTATCATGCCGGTAGAAATGACATCTTCTGTCAGCAGGTACACTACGATAGCGAACGCGCAGGCTCCCACAGCCAGGATAAAGTACCAGCTCGCGCTTTTTTGGTGGGCTATGTATTCAGACGCGGTCCAGGTAACGGAGTTCGCGTTAGGCTCTGGCGCAGGGACAGGGGCAGCCTGCGGGGGGGTTGCTGCCGGAACCCCTTGCTGCGGTTGGCCTGGTTGGAACACCTGACCGGCATTCTGGCGATTTGCGTCTCCCTCCATAAGCGTATTGTATCCCTGTATGACCTATGTCGCAATATTTCTGCCACTTTGCTATAATTGCACTCTGTTACAGTGCAGAAGGCAAACAATAAGCAGCTATCGTTTTTAAGGAGAGGTACCCAAGAGGCTGAAGGGGACGGTTTGCTAAATCGTTAGGGGGGCGCAAGCTCCCGCGAGGGTTCGAATCCCTCTCTCTCCGCCACGCTTCATGAGACAAACCTGCGGTTTTTCTCATCGCGCCGGCAAAAAGGCGTAACTTTTTGTCGGGCTGCTCTTTTCCCCTCCCAGTGAAAAGTTCCAAGCGCGATGCTCCGCCACAGCTTGTTCTAAAGTACATTAGCTTTTCAAACCAAGGAGGCGATTCATTCGCCTCGACTGTTTTAAAAGCTAAGAGGAAGAAGCGATGTAGACTGCAATGAACGAACTTGTTCGTTCATGAAAGTCAGAGATCGATTCTGAGAGGAGAGGTGACCGAGTGGTTGAAGGTAGCGGTCTTGAAAACCGCCGTGCCGGCAACGGTACCGTGGGTTCGAATCCCACCCTCTCCGCCAATCTAAAGTGCCCTGCTGCTAGCGGGGTATTTTAGATTGCACTCAAGTGGGTTATTGCTTTTGCGCAAAGACTGCCGCGCAGACTGATTTGGCACCGGCACGCCTCAATGTGAGGGCTGCTTCTTCTAGCGTTGCGCCAGTAGTGAGCACGTCATCGATTAATAAAATAGCTTTGCCCTGGAAAGTCACTGCATGTTTAGGGTAAAAGGCACCTTGTAGCTGCGTAAGCCGCTGCGAGCGTTTAGAGCCGACTTGCCGTGTCTGCCCAAGGTGGCCAAGCAAGGGCAGGCAGGGGGCAGACAAGCGTTTGCTGACAGACTGTGCGATCAGCTTGGCATGGTCGTAGCCACGGTACCGTAAACGCGATGTAGCGGTTGGGATGTACGTGACAATCCACCCGCTACTTGGATAGGGGAGAGTCCCGGCGACTGTCTCTGCAATGAGGTCCGCCGCAGACTTTTTACGCTGGAATTTAAGCGCTTGCACCAGCTCCTTCGCTAGTCCGCCGTACTCAGTACTTACCCAAACGTTCTTTAGCTTGGTTTTTCGCTGACAACTGCGGCACACAGCATAACTATCCGTCTTCTTCTGGCATTTATAGCAGCGGCTGGGGATTATCGAAACAGCATCCGGTTTACACCAGTCACAGATAAGACGCCCCTCAGCGCCGCATCCCAGACAGTCATGCGGTGCAACGATACTAATTACTTTCTCAGCTAAACTCATGTTGTGATTATTATGTTGTAAACACCACCGATAAAGGTTGAAGGCGGTTGGTTCCTAAGCTATACTGCTAATAATACAAAAACGCAAGCCCAAATAACTAATTAAGGGAAGAGCAGCCCGTACCGCCAACCGGTGGAACGGTGCGATGGGAAAACCGGGATCCCCACAAAAACAGTGATTTTGCGGGGTAAAATATCGTAGGTTTGTCTCATATCCCAAGTGGAGGGTAACAACTATGGCGCGAAGAAATCGCGATGAAGACCTGCTTATGGAAGACGAGCTTACCGCAGCGTTCCTAGGTGACGATGACCTGCCGACTACTGATAACCAAGCAGCGCCTGCACCGGCTGCTCCACAGGCAGATGAGTGGGATGAGGAAGAGGCCGTACCAGGCCAGCTTGCCGTTGACGTTTATGAAACTAAGGAAAAGCTCGTCGTTAAGGCACGTACCGCTGGCGTCAACAAGAATGATCTGGACGTAAGTATTTCAGACAATACGCTTAGCATCCGCGGCACACTATCGGCAGGGAATGAAGACGACGTAGAGAACTACTTCCTCCAGGAATGTTATTGGGGCGAGTTTTCACGCAGCATTGCCTTGCCAGTTCCGGTTAAGGAAGATGAGATCGAAGCCGTACTCAAGGACGGGGTATTGACGATCAGCTTCACTAAGATGAAGCAGGATACCGTCAAGAAAATCCAGGTGCTCTAAAAACAATTTAGGCAATTAAAAAACCGGGCGTTATGCCCGGCTTTTTGTTCTGCTGGTAATCTAGCCCTCAGTCACTCTTGAGAGGACAAAGCGGACAATGAACTGGGCCAGCGCAACAATTACGAGACCAACAATGGCATAAAGGATGGTGTTTTTAGCGCTCGTTACATTACTCGACTCACCGCCGGAGGTAATGTACTTGAGTCCGCCAATGATAATCATGATGACGGAAATAACACCGACCACAAGAGAGAAAATGTTAATTACCAGTGTGATGATACTGTTTATCCTGTCCTCTGCTTGGGGGTCGGCACAATTTGTTGCTTCTACCTGTAGATTTGCTCCACCACAAAGCCCACGCTGGATATCATTATTTTGAGCAGCGACCGTAGCGGGCATCAATACCGGCACACCGAGCGCTACCATGGATGCAAGCGTTACAACTAAAGATTTTATTTTTTTGATCATAGTGCCTTTCCTTATATTTCTGCTATAACTTATACCACAATCGTTTTTCTTCTTACAAGCCGTAGTCCTATAACCGGTTCATTACAAACCTGACAATCGCTTGCGCTAGCGCCACGACAACCAAGCCGATAACGGCGTACAATATGGTGTTTTTTGCGCTGCTTGTCCGTGTAGTATCGCCCGCGGAAGTAATGTACTTGAGTCCGCCGACAATTATCATTATGACTGCAACGACCCCCACAACGATGGAGAGTATATTAATCACATTTGTAATGAGTTTATTGACGTCACTATTCCCGCCGGCAGCACAAGTACCGCCGGTTAAGGCGACACCTTCACAAATATCATCCTTGGTTTGTGCTAATACCGCCGGTGAAGCTGCTATTATTAGCATTGCCGCAGTAGCTATTGTTATTGCTAATAGTTTTACCCTTTTCATTTTTACTCCTTTATATCCTTGTTAATACGAATGATATTATTCCTTGCGCGAACAAAGCAATCACTAAACCGACAAGCGCGTAAATAATTGTGTCACGCGCAGAGGTGATTTTGGCAGAATCGCCGTTGGCTAATATGTACTTCAGACCGCCAATGATGATAATGATTACAGATACGACCCCGACTACCATCACGATCAGGCGGGCCGCTTGGGTTAATACACCGAATGGGCCAAACAACCGGTTCACCTGCTGGGTCTGCCCCTGTCCGGCCTGCTGATCCCTACAAACCGCTGCGTCAGGGTTGTCCCTGCATACGTCTCCAAAAAGCTCTTGCTGTGCGAAAACAGGCGTCATGAAGGCTGTAACAAAAACCAGCGGCAATAATAGGCTCAGCATAACTTTTCTCAAGTGACCCTCCCAATTACAAAAGTGACGATACTGAATGCAAAAAGTGAAATGAGTAAGCCAACGATTGCGTAAATGATCGTGTCCTTTGCTTTAGCGGTTTCTTGCGGGTTACCACGTGAGAGTGTGTACTTTAGGCCTGCTAAAGCAACGATCAACAGCGCGATGCCGCCTGCGAGTCCAAAAACAATTTGCAGCGCACCTTTTACGTTATCGCTTGACAACGAAGCTTTTGGAATATTCGTCAGTTGATCAGACTCGATTTGCGCTAACAGATTAGTGATGTCTATCATGTCTGTCCCTCCACAAGCCTTCTGCCAATAAAGGTAACGATAAAGGTAGACAGGAGGGCAATGATAAGACCAACAAGCGCGTTTACTATAGTTCGCCTCGCCGTCCGTGCCTTATCGGGCTCCCCTTGGCTCAAGATAAACTGTATGCCGCCGTATACCACAAACGCCACAGCTACCAGCCCGCCAATCCGTAGCAGGATTTCAACCAGTGCCAATAGGACCTTGCCTATGTCATCTGGAAAGCTGAACACCACCGTACAACGGCCAGTTTCATCAACATCTCCCTCCAGGTATCGATACCAGGTGGGAATGCCGATTATGCCGCCGCTTCCGGGCGTACAAGATGCTGCAAAACGGGTAATAGCTTCAATAATCATACTTTAAAATATGCCCCCTGGCACAATCCATTGCAAGAACGAATACATAAAAATGAATGCGGCGAGCGCAAAGAGGGCGTTAAAGATCCTCTTTTTAGCAGCACCCACGCGGTTAGGGTCATCAGCCGATGAGGCATATTGTATGCCGCCGACAATAAGCATTAATACAATTGTAATGCCTACTAGGCCGGATAGAACGTTAATAAAGATGAGCAAATAGCTGACTATGCCACAGTTGCCAGGATTAAGACCCTCCTTGCAGTCAGCCTCAATATTGTAGCCTACGTTAGAAGGGCCTTCAAAATCTTCCGTGACTATTGGCTGGCCTCCGGGGAAACCTACAATACAACTGGAGCTGCCATCCAGCATAGTCCTCATTGCATGTCCGCCGGGACAATAGCCGACCCCGTCAAGCGTAGGTGATGCCGGTTCATAGGTAACAGAATTTGCAGGTAGATAGGCACAATAGTAGTCTTCTCCATTCCTAATGAATGGCTTTATAAGCTTGACGTCGCCGGGGCGGCAATTGGCTTCGAATTCACCGACGCTTAGCTTGTAGAATACCGCTGCTTCTGCAGACGCTTTTGTCGGCATTAAGATTCCGCCTAGCAATAGAAAAACCAGCGCAAGTATCAAAGTCTGTGTTTTTTTGTACATCTTCTATAGCATTCTACAAACTGCTTATCTATAAGTCAAAGAAGAAGCCCGGCCAATTCGAACGGCTAGATTCTACGCAAATAAAACACTCAAATCATTTGACGGTCAACACGAAACCCCATCTGTTAATACGTGAGTATTGTGCTATAGTTTAAACATCAGATGAAACGCCGAATATTAGCTCTTGTTTTTTTGCTGGCTCTATCTACACCTCTTGCCTTGGATTTGCTGAATCCGGCAATCGCCAATGCAGCAGAGGGGGTAGTAATTGATAGAAGTCATATAAAGATCGGCAATCAGCTCTACTTTGACAGAGATATTGACGACACTTTTGACTATCAAGAACAAAGCCCAACGGACAGATGTGCAGATGTAATCAGAAATTTCGATAATGATGAGCTACGCGGCACAAATACGCCAGCGTCTGCCACTTACGTAAAGCGCACGCCTCGCCCAAACAACACTGAGGACTGCGACGAGCAAGAGGAAGTAATCAACTTTGGCAGCAGCCGTTCAAACTTCCTCAAGGCATTTGTGTGGATTGACGCAAATACCATTAAAGGCGCCGATGGTAACCAGGTCTACGTGCGCGATTCGGTCAATACCAGTATTTTCAATAACCAGAACAGCGAAGACCGGTGCGTTGACACACTTACGGTAATAGACGGCCTGACAACTATCTCACTTCAAGAACGTGAATTTGAAGAAGATGGCGACCATGAGTTTGACTGGTTTCCATTTAGTATCAGTAGTCGGACCAAAAATGACTCATCAGGATGCTGGGAGTCGCAAAGAGTTACCAATATACAAATTGGCGGAAGTCCAACAGAAGGCAACCCAGCAGATGACCCAAACCTGGAAGATCAGCCAGGAACTATTCAAGATAACCAAAACTCATGCGAAACTCTAAGTGGCCCACTAGGGTGGATTATCTGCCCGGTCATCAATACGCTTGACGGTTCGCTTAACTGGCTAGATACGCAAATCCAGCGGTTGCTTGATATTGACAGAAATAAGTACCGGGACGAGGATCTGAGAAAAGCGTGGGCGCAGATACGGAATATCGCCTACATCGTTCTCGTGCCAATTATGCTCGTCATGGTAATCGGTACGGCGCTCGGGTTCGGATTTTTGGACGCCTACACAATACGCCGCGCTATGCCACGGTTTGTCATAGCAGTAATCTTTATAGCCTTGTCATGGGAAATTACCGGTTTCATAATCGAAGTATTTAACGCTGTGGGTAAAGGCATCCTTGGCCTCATGACCGCACCATTTGGCATAAGCGGCGGCATGAATCTAAGTACGTTGTTTAACATCAACAATGCGGGTGGTGTGGTAGTGCAATGGGCCGGAGCAAGCACAGTGCTCTTAAGCCTCGTAGCATTAATTACAATACCGGGGGGAGCGGCGATAATACTTAGCCTCCTCGCCGTTGGCGCAGCCTCTCTTCTTATTGCGTTCTTTGTACTCGTTATGAGGCAAGTGTTCATTATTGCCCTTATACTCCTGGCACCAGTGGCTATCTTGGCATGGATATTTCCAGGCAATGACAGGTTGTGGAAGCTTTGGTGGGGAGCATTTTCAAAGCTGCTCTTGATGTTCCCGCTTATTATGGGAATTATTGCCGCCGGGCGCATATTCGCGCACATCATAGGAACAAGTGACAGTAGCGGCTTAGAGAGTGGTGTTCTCAACCCTCTACTAAAACTAATTGCCTATGTTGCTCCATACATTTTTATTCCATTTACATTTAAGTTGGCTGGTGGCGTATTCGCAACCATAACCGGAACCATTAACGACCGCAGCCGCGGTTTCTTTGACCGGCAAAAGAAAAAACGCCAAGAAGGCTGGGGGGCGCTCGGACAGCGAGGTGGAAGAAACGAGTTATTCAACAAAGACAGAGCTAGGACCGCCACTGGGATAAGGGGGCGCTGGATGCGTGGAGTAAATAAAGTAGGTGGCTGGGTTACCGAACCAGGAGCCAATCTGCAGGTAGCCATGGGAACTCAACGTGGTAAAGAGATACTTGCTGATGTCGGTGCCGGACAGTTTAATGACACCCAGAAGGCCGCAGAAGTATTAAGTAACCTCAAGATAAACGATCGCGCCGCTAAAGCACTTGCCGTGGGCGTTAACGGCATTCAGTATGACGGCACCTACCAGAGCATAGAGAGGATGGCGGCAGAACTTGAGAAAAGCGATAATAGAAATGACCACTGGGGTGCACAGTGGCTTCGGCAGAACGGAGCCGTACTTACAAGCGCTTTCCGAGGTGATGAATTCGCTAGAGCGAATATTCATGGCGCCGGAGCACTGGCATATGCAGCGCAAGGTTTTATATCACCGGAAGAAATCACTGAAATAAGCAACCGGTTTGCAGATCCAAACAGTACACAGTACAACCCTCAACTCGCTGTAAACCTGAACTCTGCAATGCAGATAGCAGCTGCGCGCGGGGCTGGCACAAGACCTGGCTATTCATCAATTTATGATATGGATAAAAAAGAATTTGTCAGCGGCCATGCACCTGAAAATCTGGAAGTTGCCATGGAGTTGGCTGCCAGAACCGATACCACCGCAATAGGGTCTATGAAAGGCGGGGAGTTTGAAAAGAATCTAGCACCTGCGTTCGAAGCAATTCTAAATAGCGAAAAACGGACGGTTATGAAAGATGGCAAAGAGGTACAGCAGCTTGTTTACACCAATGCGGATGGGACTCAAACTGTTGCCGATCTTGACCACAACACAATTGATTCTGCCCGCACAACCCTACTACAAGCCTACTCCACCTATACATCTGCAGATGTCAGAAACAGGATCAAAGCCGTTTTGACACGAGCAGCCGAAAAGCAAGGCCCTGAGGCAGTTGAACGTCTCAATAAGGAACTTGAGAGATACCGCGGTCCACGACCCGAAGAAATGGGCACGGGTGAAGGCGAGCCAGGTGAAAGAGCCGGGTAAATTGGTCTAAAATCGCATAATTCTCTCTTGACCCTTACATTGACATTTCTAAGTTATTGTGGTAATATTTTTTCATGTCTCTTGAAGCATTGCCGCAAAACAAAAACGAATTCAACGAACTCAATCCCGAAGGCAACCATACCATCCTGCTTGTGGGCGGAATTACTGAGGGAGTTGCTACCCAATCCGCTTTAGCGGAAGCCCTTGCGAACGAAGATTTTAGGGTAATTAGTTTTGATTATGTGGCACAACCGGATGAATCGAAGCTGCCGGGTCTTCATAACGCCCGCTATCATAGCGCCAAGATCAACCAAACTGCTGAAATACTAGAGAAAGCAACGCCAGAGGAACAAAAAACTACCCTGTTCGCCCACTCACAGGGCGCAGTAATGGCTGTCGAGGCAGCACTGCGTCACCCTGACAAGGTTGACCGGGTTATCCTTTCCAATCCCACCGGGCTCTTTCCAGATAGCTTTGCCCGGCTTGCTGGCCGATTCAGCCTCGAAACAGTAAGAAAATCTTTGACCCTAAAGCGTGAAGCCCAGCGGCAGCAAGTCGAAGGCGTAAAACGCATCACTAAGGAACCAGGGGACTTTTTCGGCGATGCGATCGATATCGCTAGCAGCGACATCAGGGAAAAGCTCAAGCAGCTGAAAGAACTAGGCATTAAGGTAGACCTGGTGGTTTCTGCCAAAGACCAGGTATTCCCTTGGCGGTTGCAGAAAGAATATTTTGATGGCCAAGATAAAGAGCAATTTGACTTTGACAGTGTATCCACGTACTTCAACACCAAGGAGAATGGCAAACAGCACAAACTTGCAAGCAAATATGCCGGCCATGACCAGCCGATTATCTATCCCGAACAAACAGCCAAGCTTATCAAACAGCAAGTTGCAGAAAATGGTGTTGTCACCGGTATTGGGGAATTAAACACTCCTGAACAACCAGAATTGACACAAAGTGAATCTCAAATCACTTATAGCCGGCACCTGGGAAAGGCGCTAGAAAAAGCAAAGTCTGAACATATCGACCATATTGCAGCCCGCGCAAAACGGCGACGTGCCGGAGGCCACCTAGAATCTACTGAGAAAGCCATAAATGCAATTGAAAAAGCCTTGAGGAATGTCCATCCGACAGCTAAATTTCATAAAAAAGAGCGGCTTAATGAAGAGCAAATCAGAGCGGAGGTCGAGCGGTACCGTGCAGATATCGAGAAAGCATCACCCATTTTCGGATCAGACCTAGAAAAAGCCAGGGGAATAGCACACACTAACACCGGACGAAGTAAGTATTATGAGGAGCTCTCGCCCATAGCCGATAGAGTGCAAGCGAATGCGGAAGCAGGGGCTTTTGCTGCTGGAAAGTTTAGTGATGATATTGACGAACTAACAGGTGAAGTCACCGTTAATGCGAACCAAAAGTACATCAAAGCAATGGCAGAGCTGATTGATCAGAAACTACAGGAGCCTCCAACGTACGACGTTAAGCCTAAAAATCCTTACGAGGTGAAAACTGGCAACGGAAAAGCAAAAAAGATCCAAGAGCAAACTGATATAAGTAAAAAGCGATTAGAAAAGCTACGCCCAGAAGTACAGATACTTCTAGAAGAAGTGCCTTTAAGGCAACTCAGCCGCAATATCGCTAACGAAATCAAAACAAGAGTCCACGCCATCAAAGACCGGGAAGGAATAACACGTTTGCCTGCTGACCAGTTTAGCGTTTTGACCCGTATGGTTCGAGAAGAGTTGCTGCAAGAGTACATCGGCGAACAGGAAATTCCTGATGAGGTTATTGAGGAAATTCGACAACGCCTACACGCTATATATTTGCAATCCCAGCTTGATAAGTAAAATATCGTAAGAACAACTTTGCCCGTTTTGGGTAATTTGATCGCTTACTTTATACTTATCCTCAAATGGCTACGTATAAAGTTCTTCAGGATATTGAAGCCGAAGATAAGTTTATCGGACCGCTGACATTACGGCAATTTATATATGCTGGCGTAGCTGCCATTTGCGCCTACATCAGCTTTTTTACCCTCACCAAGGGCATTTGGGTAATTACGGTAATGCTGTTGATTCCCATGCTGTTTACCGGGTTTATGGCATGGCCATGGGGCAGGGACCAGCCCACAGAGATCTGGTTGCTTGCCAAGCTCCGGTTTCTCATTAAGCCTCGAAAGCGAATATGGGACCAGGATGGTATTCAGCAATTGGTTACGATAACCGCACCCAAGAAGGTTGAGAAGCAGCTCACCAACAACCTCAGCCAAACCGAGGTAAAGAGCCGGCTGAAGGCATTGGCAGACACTATTGACAGCAGGGGATGGGCAGTTAAAAACGTCAACGTAAACCTGTACACCCAGCCAAGCCTGCTTGCCGGCCAAGCGACCGACCGGCTTATTGACCCAAACGCGCTGCCAAATAATGTGCCGAGCTACGATGTCTATGCAAGCGATGACATTCTCGACGAACAGAATAACCCGACGGCGCAGCACTTGAGTGCAATGATCAACGAAACGTCAGTACATCGCAGAGAAGAGCTGATGGAAAAAATGCAGGCGGCAAAGAATGCCCGGCCAGGTGAGGAGCCGCAGCCAAATTACTGGTTCATGAACGAACCGGCGACAGGCAGCGTACCGGCTGGCTACTCCACGTTTGACACACAAGTGGTAACCCCGGGCACCGATGCAGCACAGCCGGCAAAACGTGTAAGCGAAGAGGATCAGGAGATCCTAAAAAAGCTACCGAAAGACCATCCCCAGGCCGCAGCATTCGGCCACATGAAAACAATCCTGCCGCTTTCCGAACAAAAAAAGCTCGCCAAGAAGCAAAAGAATAAGGGCGGGCAGCCGGTGACACATACCCCTGATCCTGCTATACTTGAACTTGCTAATAAAGATGACTGGAACGTGGCAACCATAGCCCGTGAGGCTAAGAGAGCCAGAGGCCAGGATTTGCCGGATGACGAAGTAGTTATCCCGCTCCACTGACAGTCATCAGTATATCCATTCACAAGGGTGGGCAATAAATATTCATGAATCCTTCAGGAGGGCAAAACCAAGCACCGGTACCCCCAAACGCCTATAGTGGGGTGCCGCCATCATACGGGCCACCTGCCGCAGGTGCGCCTGGCGCTGGCCCTTACCCACCACAGCAAAACCCAGCAGCATACGGGCCTCCGCAGCCTAACACGCCAAACCCAGCGGCTGTAAGCCCGCCCGCCAGGGTAAATCCCAACAGCACGCAAAACTCTCTGCAGATTGCTGAAATTAGGGATGGTATTGCCATCATGAACGATGGTTCGTTCCGGTCAGTGGTAATGGTAAAGTCGATTAACTTTGACCTTATGAGCCCGCAAGAAAGGGAGGCGGTCGAATTCAGCTACCAGGGATTTTTAAACTCGCTTTATTTCCCGGTGCAAATTTTTATCCGTTCCCAAAAAGTGGATTTGCGGCCGTATATTGAAAAGCTCGATAAAATCCGTACCGAGCACGACAATATGTTGCTCGCGCTTATGATGGAAGATTACATCGGATTTATGGAGAATTTATCCTATCAAACCAATATCATGGATAAAAAATTCTACGTAGTAATCCCGTATTTTCCGACAGCTGATATCCAGAAAGCGCTCTCAGCGAGCAAGGGGTTCGTGAGCGGCCTTAAGGGTTTGATCGGCGGCAATAAGGAGCAGCACGTTGTTATAAACGAGGCCGATTTGGAAAAAGCCAAAGCAGAGCTGCGCAACCGCGTACAAGCGGTGCTGGGCGGCCTGATGCAATGCGGCGTCCAGGGTTTGCCTCTTGATACACAGGAACTGATAGAGCTTTACTACGACACCTATAACCCAGATACCGCTACTCGGCAGCAGCTCAAGAACTTTGATGATTTGACAGCTCCGGTTGTCACCAAGGGGCAGGGTATGGCGCCGCAGCCAAACCTCGATAAGGAACTAGGATGAGCAAACCAGAAACACGAAGCCAGAAATCCGAAACAAGCACGAAGCAAAAAAGATTTGATTTGGAACAAAGAACTTTGCTATTTGCCCGTGATATCAGGCAGTTCGTAGAATTGCTACCTAAAAGATCGCCCTACGTTGAAGATGTTAGGCAGTTAGTTCGTTCATCGGGTTCTGTTGGTGCAAACTATTTGGAAGCCAATGAATCTTTGAGTAAAAAGGACTTTCTTATGCGAATAAAAATTGCTAAAAAAGAAGCTCGTGAAACCATTTGGTGGCTAGAGGTCATAACAGTTGAACCTAAATTGCTCCTACAAAAGCAAAAGTTGCTCCAAGAAGCTACCGAAATCATGAAAATTCTCGGCGCTATATTAAGGAGTACTTGATGATTATTTCTTTTTTCAAATTTCAGATTTGTTTAGAGTTTCGAGCTTCTGATTTCATGTTTCAACACCTTGGGGGGTTATGATGGCAATTGGTAAGAAAAAACAGCAGCTTGACCCGGTAGCAATTGCTGAAGCCCAGCGGGCCCGTGAGCAACAAGAGGTTACTGCTGCCTTCCAAAAAGGCATCACTGCGCTGCGTGATTTTATCGCGCCGAGTTCGCTTGAATTCCAGGGCAGTTACTTCCAGCTTGGCACCCGCTATGCCCGCACTTTCTACGTTTACGGCTACCCCCGGCAAATCTTTACCGGCTGGCTCAGCCCAATGGTAAACATTGATGAGGTTATGGACCTTAGCATGTTCATTTACCCGGTAGAGAGCCAAGTGGTGCTGGAAAACTTGCGTAAAAAAGTAACCCAGCTTGAAGCAGGTATCCAGATTGATTCAGAGAAGGGCCGGGTACGGGACCCGGGTAAGCAGGCGGCGATTTTGGACGCCGAGGAGATGCGTGACAAACTGCAGGTGGGCGAAGAGCGCTTCTTCCGCTTTGGCCTGTACTTCACCATCTATGCCAGCAGTATGGACGAGCTGGAGTTCATCTCCCACAAAGTCGAGTCAATGCTCGGCCAGCAACTGGTTTATTCCAAGCCTGCTTCTTCGCAGCAGGAACAGGGACTTAACAGCACGGTGCCGCAATTCACCGACCAGCTACAGATTAGGCGCAACATGAACACCGGTGCGATAAGCACCAGCTTCCCATTCACTTCCGCCGACCTGAGTCAGGACAGCGGCATCCTTTACGGCATTAACATGCATAATTCCGGCCTCGTTATCTTTGACCGCTTTAGTCTGGAAAACGGCAACTCGGTGGTATTTGCCAAATCCGGCGCTGGTAAATCATTCACCGTTAAGCTTGAGGCGCTTAGGAGCATGATGCTTGGCACCGAGGTGTTTATTATCGACCCGGAAAACGAATATCAGCGCATGTGCGACGCGGTAGCCGGAGCATATGTTCGACTCAGCTTAAATTCCGCCACTCGCATCAACCCGTTTGACCTGCCGCATGTAGTCGATACCGAGGAGGCTGATAACGCGTTAAGAAGCAACCTTATAACATTGCATGGTCTTTTACGTTTAATGATGGGCGGCGCACAAACGCAAATCATTGGTGGCAACGCCGCGACAGTGCCAGCCTTAACCCCTGTAGAAGAGGCTGACCTTGACGCCGCACTTATAGAAACCTACGCCAAAGCCGGCATCACAAACGATCCACTGACGCATACAGGAACACCGCCGACTATTAATGACCTCTATGAAACGCTGCTTCACATGGGTGGCACAGGCCCGCAGCTTGCGCAGCGTCTGCGAAAGTACACTACCGGAACGTTTGCCGGCATTTTCTCCCAGCAGTCAAACATTGATATCAACAATCCTCTGGTGGTCTTTAACATACGTGACCTTGAAGACGAGCTGCGGCCGGTCGCTATGTACATCGTACTGAACTATATTTGGAATAAGACCAAGTCCGACCAAAAACGCCGCATGCTGGTTGTCGATGAAGCCTGGCAGCTTATGAAGTACGAGGATTCGGCGAACTTCTTGTTCAGCCTCGCTAAACGTGCCCGTAAATATAACCTGGGCATAACCACAATTACACAAGATGTGGAAGACTTTATGGGCTCTCGGATGGGCCGGGCAATTGTCGCCAACGCCTCAATGCAGATATTGCTGAAGCAATCGCCCTCCGCTGTAGATGTACTGGCGGATGTCTTTAAGCTCACAAGCGAGGAAAAGAAGCGGCTCAGCCAGTTCCCGGTAGGGCAGGGCTTGTTCTTTGCCGGGCAAAATCATGTGCACATTCAGATCGCCGCCAGCCCAACAGAAACTAGCCTTATCACGACGAATCCTGAGCAAATCCAAGCGATGAACCAACAGGGAGTCGGCGAAATCAATCAGCCGCAAGGTACAATTGACTTAAATAACCGGTTAACGCCAGGAGTCTAGAGATAGGATACAGCCGTGGCCGTTTACGATGACGAAAAAGAAAAACAAGAGCAAACTGGCCATCATGATGATTTAGGCGTGCACCCAGAACACCGCGAAGCCGAAGCGAAAGATCTGGAAGAGCAATACAACGCAGAAAGCGCTCCTGAACCGGAATACTCTAAAAAAAGCTCACCGGAAGAACTGAAGGCTGCTGAGGAAAAGGGCGAGTCAAGCCAGAAGCTTAAAGTGGAGGATGCGGAAAAAAGTCTCTACCGTCCAGAAAAGCAAAAGGTAAAAATTGCACGAGGATTTATACGCAGACGAAAAGTGTTGGTGGCACTGGGTGTAAGCGGCCTTTTGGGTGGGATAGGCTTTGGTTTGTTCGTATATCTTTCTGGGCCGCTACAAATTATCCACTTCGCCCAACTATTACGGCAGTTTCACCTAATTAATAATGAGGATTTTTTGGACGGTAGAACAGCTCGCTTGCTATACCATTACCGCAGCGAATCGATAGGAACTAGCCGGGCACAAACTCGACTTGGGATTGCCCGTAATAGATCTGCCAATTTAATTGAACGCCGCCTACAGCAAGAAGCAGGTATACGATCGCTCTACAATTCTATCACCGGCCGCCTAGAGGGATACGAGATTATTGACCTTAACAAGGCAGTTACTGCGCTTGGCGACAACTTGGATAGCAGCGCCGACTTCAACTTGATTCCTCCGAATGAATTGCCCGACAGTATACGTAACGGTAGCTCGTCTATAGATGGACAACGGCCTACAGGCGGCGTTATTACGTTTAGAAGTGAGGATTATAAGTTGCGTCGTCAGTTTACGCGGCAGATTACCAGAGCTGCAAAAGTCAATAGGATAGCGGCAGCTATTAGCGCACGGATGCTTATAAAGCGTGGTGGTATAGACTTTCATCCGTTAAAGAATGTTGCTCGCAGCAGGTCTGATAGTTTTATAGAGTGGTATGAAAAACTTAGGGAAGAGCGGTCAGAGCGCCGCAAACAAGGCATAACAGAGACTGATTCAACCTTAACCGGCTCACAGGCAGAGAATTCGGAAGAAATTGATCCAGATAGCGAGAACACTGCAAATCGGGGTAACAATTTAGTTGATGAAGCAAAACAGGCAAAGACTCCCTCCGCTCGAAGGCAGTTGGCAAGGAATTTAATAACACGTGGCGGAGGTGCCGCTGCAGTGATAGGAGCTATCTGTGTTGTGCACGACACCGGAAGCGCGATCGGAGAATACAAACATACGAATATCATAATGCCTATGATGCGGATTGGTGGTGAAATCATCACAACCGGTAACCAAGTGATGCATGGCAACGACGTAAATGCCGATGAACTCGGTGCCATCATGCAGGATTTGTACGATGAGGAAACTGGCGCTTCTTGGAATTCCGCACGGAGCATCCAGGCCGAGCTGGGGCAAGATCTCACCGGCTCAGACATACCGCCCGAAGCTCTCCCTGGTAAAGTGGATGAAAAACCGGCACTATTTGAAGCAACATCCAGACTCCCTTTTATTAACCAAGTATGCGGGGTGGGAGAAAGTATAGGTAATTTTGTACGGCGCATACCGGTGTTTGGAAAAGCTGTTGAATACTCAGAGCAAGCACTGGTAGATGGCATAAATGGTGTACTGGGTATCTTTGGCGGCAAGTCAGTCGAGGAATATTATGAGGGTATTGTAGCCTTTTTTGCCGGTGAAGTTGTCGATACATACGCAACAGGTGCCGACTTGGGTAATATTGCAAATTATGGTGCTCGTTTGGCAGCCAATGATCACGCAATCGCATACGGGGGCAGGGAATTGAGCGGCACAGAAGTTGCCGTACTCGACCAGGTATCCAAAGAAAGGTTTCATGAACAACAGGCCACCAAAAGCTTTTTTGCCCGGACATTCAATGCTTACGATGCTAACTCTCTAGTAGCAGGGGCAATTCGAAGTACGCCAAAAAATGTCAACAATATGGCAGCAATGCTCAGAAAGCTGCCTTCACAATTTATGAGCACCCTCTTTACGCCTGTTGCCGCCCAAAGCACTAGTTATGACTATGGGTTTAATGAGTTCGGGTTCAGTCTTCAGGAACAAGAAGACCCACGTTTTGCCGATCCTTTAGAGAATGCCGACATTGTTGAGAACCAACTTGAATTAAACAATCTCAACGAGGAGTACGGAGATTGTTTTGCTACCCGCGTAGATACCAATGGCAACATTGTCACCGATAAGGCAAAACGCTATGATGACATAGACGGTAAATGCAGCAGCGGTAACGAAAATCTCCTTCGCTACCGATTTTACATAGCAGACACAGTTGCAGCTCATTCTCTCGCTTGCTACGCAGGAGAAGCTACTTCATGCACCCAACTTGGGTTTAACGTACCAATTTCTCAGGAAATAGCCACACCCGCCGTACCAGCGTCGGGCAATTTTAGGGGAGTAGATACTTCTGCGCAACAGTGCTCGGTAGGGCAAGATGCCGGTATCGCTTCCACACCGGATGCTACCATAAAGATACGACTCTGTAATGTGGATGGGATTGTCGTCAATGTTGCGATCGAATCCAACGTTAAGGCAGTCGTTGATGGTGGCCAGACAGCTGGCCTTACCTTTAGCGCCATCAGCGCCTATCGATCTTACGAAAGCCAGGTAGCGCTGCGGCGCAAAAACTGCGGTACAAGCGAGTATGCGATATATAGTGCACCCCCAAAGAGTTGTAGCCCAGAAACAGCGATACCTGGCAGATCGTTGCATGAATGGGGGTTGGCTGTCGACTTCAGGTGTAATGGCCAAACGATGTCCACTCGTTCAAGCCCGTGTTTCGTCTGGCTAGACAACAACCAATCTGATCACAAATTAACCAACCTGCCAAGTGAACCTTGGCACTGGTCGAGTAGTGGAAACTAAAATGAAACGATTAAGAACCTTTGTCCTAGCGATAATTTTCTGCGTACAGTCTCCGGCTGCCGTTCTTGCGCTTAGTGACGCCCAACGCGGTGCTATAGACTCCGGTGTTTATTATTTCAATCTCGAAGAGAGCCCTATCGGCAACGCTTGTTTATTGTTGACCCCTGGATCAAATTTCACTGAAAGCGGGGTGTTTAACCAGGCGCAACTGGAGCAGATACAGCTCAACCGGTCGATATACGAGCAAGCTGCCCAAGAACAGGACATACCATGGCAAATGATTGCCGTAATCCATGCCAGAGAGACTGGGCTGAAGCGAGAGAACCCTAGCAACGGACAAGGGGTTTATCAGTTTGCGAATGGTGCTGGTGGCCCATACCCTACAGGTCCAGTGAGTGAAGAAGAATTCCTTCGACAAACAAAGTTTATGGCTGAAAGATTAAAGAATGACTACTCTCAGCGTACTCCTATAGAAAGTAACCGCCTGTTCTCAGCTAATCCTGCTCCAGATGCAATAAAGGATACATTCTTTAGTTACAACGGCCGGGCCCAAGTGTACGCACAACAAGCTGCCCAGCTAGGATATGATCCGCAAACCCAGCCATTCGAAGGATCACCCTATGTAATGAACAAAGCAGATACCCAGCGTGATCCTGCTTTTAATAAAACCACCTGGGGTCAAGTAAAGCGAGATGGCGGCCCCATTGAATACCCAGCCAATGACGACTACGGCGCATTCGTTATGTATGCAGCTCTAGCTGGTATTAGCGGCAACGACTGTGATCAAACCTTAGCCAGCCGTGTGGTTGAAATTGCCAAAGAAGAGCTTCGTTTGGGTGCCAATGAAGCAGATGGCAGTTACCTAAAATATACTGGAGGTATTGAGGCTGATTGGTGCGCCTACTTCGTGAGTTGGGTCTTTGATAAAGCGGGTAAGCCCTTTGAAGGCGGCTCTATCCCACAGGTAGCTACCATGCGTGAATATGCCCAGCAACGCGGATTATATTTCAGTAAAACTGATCCGTCATATATCCCTCAACCTGGAGATATTGTCGTCTATAAAGAGAATGTTGACCCGTATCCCTCACATGTGAACATAGTCATCAGTTATGATGCAGCAACTGAAACCATAACGACTATCGGAGGTAATGAAACTGATACAATCAAAGAAGCAACTAACAGCCGAAATTTGTCCGCTATCAGCGGATTTATAAGGATTAATTGATGCGACAATCTGTATTAAGCAAATTACTCATTGCCAGCATAGCTTTACTGCTATGTGTGGCTATCGGTTTCGGCATATGGAATATGCTGCGTTTTCGTGTAACAGGAACTGTGCCAAATATGAAAGGCACCGTCCCCACAGCCACCTCGGTTGTTAAAATCAAGTTCAGCAAAGCGCTCGATACGTCAAGAGAAATTGCCCGGGGCGAAATTACCGATCCTCAGGCTATCGTACATGAAGTTAGTATTGAGGATAAGGCCCTTTTGTTCCGGCTTGACGACCTGCAAGAGGGGGTGCAGTACACCATAGGCCTCAATTACATCCAGTCCAAATCAGGACAACGGATCGACAACATCCAATTTACCTTCGTGCCGCGATATGTGGCGCCTGACGATATGTCTCCCGAGCAACAAGAACTAGAGCTGCAGGAGACCGACCGTAATAACCTTGAAGATCCTATTATGAAGTATCTGCCTCACTCAACGCTTAATTACACTCTACACCCAGCACACGAAGCTGATGAAGAGGGCGGGTATGTCTTTGTAGTGGACGCCAAAATATTGCTGTCAGCAGCTGAGGTACGGATCGATCGATTGGGAACTGTTGAATTACGGAAAAAGGAAATTCAAGATTATATACGGTCACTCGGGCTCGATCCCGCAAACTATGTCATACGTTACAACGTGGTTGAATCTAGTTAGCCTTGCCAAGCGGTATGATCGTGCACTCGTCGAGGAAGTGCTGTACTACCACGTCGGCGTCGGTGGTGGTTATAAACGTCTGGTAGTCCTTCAGGTACGTGGTGAGTGCCTGGCGGCGGGCACCGTCAAGCTCACTAAACACATCATCAAGCAGCAGCAGGGGCTTTTGGTCCCGCATTTCTTCCAGCAGCCTTGCTTCAAGCACCTTTAGCATGAGAAGCA
>CAZUIL010000002.1:84467-90310 GCA_964620175.1 uncultured Candidatus Saccharibacteria bacterium
GTCTTGCCGCTGGCGTTCGGGCCGACAATTATGTTTACACCCCCGGTGAACTCAAAAGAGTCGTCAACGTACGAACGGAAATTCTGCAACCTGATGTCGGCAAGCATAGCCATATTGTAGCGGCTATTTAGCTTTTGAGCGGCATAATGATATGCAAGTAGTCTGCCGAATCAGCACCTTTTACCACGGACGCTTCAAGCTTACCATTAAAGGAAAAACTCACCTCGTCACTATCTATTACGTTGAGCGCATCAAGCAAGTAACGGGAATTGATAGTAATGTCCCCGTCGCCGCCCACCTTACCGCTCGCTTTGGCAGTGTTTTCCCCCAACTGCGAGGCAATAGAGCGGATGCTTACTTCTTGATTTTCCTCACTAACATTAATGGTGATACTCCCCGCGCTTTCCCTGGCAAAGAGGCTTGATACTTTTGTAATGTTCACCAGTTCGCTTCGCTTTAGCTTGGCTGTAGTGGCAAACTTAACAGGGATCAGCTTGCGGTAATCAGGGTATTTGCCCTCAATCAGCCTGGTTACCAATTCAACGTCACCAACCTTAAAAAGGACCTGCTGGTCATCGTGGGTAACTTCCACGCTATCATCAAAGTCGCTAAGGATACGGAGCAGGTCATGCATTGCGCTAGCTGGTATAAGCAAGCTAGTCTCTTGCTTCATGGGCATCAGTTCCTTTTCAGCCAGCCGGTAACTGTCAGTAGCGACCGCGTATAGTTTGCCTTCGACGGTATGGAGCAGAACACCGGTAAGTATTGGCCGTGCTTCATCCGTAGAGGCAGCTACGATTATCTGCTGTAGACCCCTTTTCAGTATCGGCCCGGGAATATTCCAGCTGATTCCTTTGCTGATTGCCGGCATTACCGGGAATTCCTCAGCAGAAATACCGTTGATTACTGATTTATACTGCTCCGTTGAGATATGGAGCCGATACTCATCGAGTGACAGCTCAATAACACCGCTTGGAAGGCTCCCGACAAAATCCTGCATCAGCCGTGCCGGAACAGTGATAGCGCCTTCCCGGGTAACCTTCGAACCAATATAGTGGGTGATGGCAATATCAAGGTTGGTCGCCGCGATACTCACCCTGTTTCCTACAGTCTTGATAATGACGTTTGAGAGAATGGGGAGGGTATTGCGGCTGTTCGCGACCCGGCCTACGGTATTTAGCGCTTTGCTGAGATTCTCCTGGGTTACCTGTAGTTTCATATTTTCAAACCTCCTTTGTCAGCAAACAGGCTATTAATTTCGATAAATCGGTTCCTTGGCAGGAAATACCCTTCCCACAACACGCGAGATATAAAACTTATATTATTAATTATATAAGTAGTAGTTTTAGTAGTTAGGGCTGTGTACAGCGTGGAAAAGACGCTGCTTACGGATAAAATATTTGTCCAAAGCTGGTGATAAACGGTGGGTGTAACTGCCGGCTGCCTGTGACAAAACCCTGGATTTGCGCACAAGTTTTGGTCACACGGAACCGCTTGTGCAAAACCGCCCGGAGCTATGCCCAAGCTATCCGACTGCTTTTCCGCATACGGTACACAGGTTTTTCGCAGCACCGTTCCATAAAAGGTGGTTTTCGCAAAGCCACCTCTCTCAACCCATAGCCGGGGGATTGCCGTTGCCCTACGCATACAAACGGTCCTTTATGGCGGCAATTGCAGCCCGTATTTCAGAATCAAATGAGGATTCCTTTTCGATTTTTTCAACCGAATGGATTGCGGTGGTGTGGTCTTTCCGCCCAAGCTCACGGGCAATTTTAGGGAAGCTAAGGTGCAGTTCACTGCGAAGCATGTACATAGCGATTTGGCGGGGTACAACGATATCCTTGTCTCTCTTTGGGCCCAGTATGTCCTCAAGCGGGACCTGGAAGTGTTTAGCAGTACGTTCAATGATTTGCTTGGCGCTGATGTGCTTTGGCCGGGCTTTTGCAGCACCGAGCAGGCTACTGGCAATTTGCAGGTCGGGCTGCAAGCCGCGCATCTCGCAAAATGCCAGGAGCTGGTTAAGTGCCCCTTCAAGCTCACGGATATTGGTCTGTACATAATTTGCGAGAAATTCGACCACAGGATTTGGCAGGGCGATGTTGTGGTTCGCAGCCTTTGTTTGCACAATCGCGCAACGGGTTTCAAAATCGGGCGTTTGCATGTCAATGCTCATGCCCCAGGCAAAGCGTGAACGAAGCCGCTCTTCAAGCGTCGGAATGTCCTTGGGCGGCTTGTCGCTGCTGATGATGATTTGTTTGTTTGCCTGGTGCAGGGCGTTGAAGGTGTGGAAGAACTCTTCCTGAGTCTTTTCTTTGCCGGCAATAAACTGCATGTCGTCCACAATCAGCACGTCGGCCCCACGGTAATATCCTGCGAAGTCGGTGTTTTTCTTGTACCGAATAGCGTCAAGAAATTCCTGAACGAACTGCTCTGTCGAGACGTAAACGACATGGGCGTTTGGATTTTTTGCCAGAATGGTGTTACCTACTGCCTGGATGAGGTGGGTCTTACCAATTCCCACGCCGCCGTAAATGAACAGCGGGTTGTACTTGGTACCGGGGTTTTGTGCGATAGCCTGGCAAGCCGCGTAAGCGAGCTCGTTGCCTGACCCGACAATAAAATTCTCAAAGGTATAGCGTACGTTCAACCCTTGCCGATAAGTGTGGGTAAGGGTGCTTGTGGTCTTACGCTGGGCCTTTTCGGGCGGGGCTGCAACAGCAGAAGTGACAAGGATCGGCCCTTCATCCTCTGTTTTTCTAGCCGCTGTGATGCCGGAGTGTATCTTGTACTCAATGCTTCTGGGCGCCACGCCATTCTTCTTCAGTGTATCGGCGATCAGCTGGTTATATTTCCGTTCCAGCTGCTGCTTAATAAATACGTTGGGTACTCCCACCACCAAGACGTCGTCTTTATGCCGTAACAAACGGGTGTTCTTAAACCAGGTAACAAAACTTGCGCGTGAGACAGAGAGCTCAATTTCTCCCAACACCGCCTGCCATAAGCTGCTGTCCTGCATACCCTCGAACTGCTCCGTTTACCGCTATGTGAATATCTGTGTCTACTATACCTGACTTTTCCACACGTTTCCAAGTGCAGAAAAAGCGTATGGGCGACAATCCAATCACTAGAGACGTACTTTTGCACAGACGGCAACTCTATCTGATAATTCTGTGGAAAATACTTGGTGTATAGTGGAAAAGTTGCTAAGATTGGGGGGTAAATATTGTTAAAAACACGTAGATAGTTTTTGGAGGTTGGGAGCCGGCAATATGTTGGCGGGCTGATCGTTCAGCCTTGCCTGACAGTGCTTGTTAAGCCGCCCTATCCTCGCTACTATTTACTAAGTACTAATCCGAAGGACATTTATGCCAAAAAGGACATACCAACCAAAAAAACGCCGGCGCTCAAAAGAGCACGGCTTTATGAAGCGCATGGCAACGCGGGCCGGCAGGAGCGTTTTGCGCCGCCGCCGGCTAAAGGGCCGAACCAGGCTTTCGGCGTAGAAACCTGGCCGCATTTGCAATGCGGCGTTCCTAATAGTTTAATTCCCGCTACTATATACATATGTTTTCGCGCAAACACCGGTTCCATGGCTACAACAGCTTGCGTTATGCGTATCGGCAAGGAAAGACCGTGCGCTCGCCGGAGTTCGCGCTGAAGTATGTTGTCAACGAGCGCCGTGATACCTTCCGGGTGGCGGCAGTAGTGAGCCGCAAGGTCAGCAAATCGGCCGTTGTCAGGAATCGGATCCGCCGACGGGTCTATGAGGCGGTGCGCAGCTACGAAGCAAGGATCAACGCGCCGTTCGACATCGTTATTACGGTATTTAGTGAGCAGGTGGCCGAAATGCCGCATACCCAGCTAACACGCCAGATCGGCAACTTGCTGCGGAAAGCCGGGATTGCCAGCGGCAACAGCGCTAAAAAGCAGCATGATATGATAGAAGAAAAGGAGCGATAATGTTCACAACCTTAATTGTCCAGCCTATTTTCAACCTGCTGGTCCTGATTTACGCGCTGCTCCCCGGCCACAACTTCGGCTTAGCGATCATCCTGTTTACTATTCTGATCCGGCTATTAATGTGGCCGCTTGTTAAAAAGCAGCTGCACCACGCCAAGGCAATGCGCGAACTCCAGCCGGAGCTGCGGCGCATTAAAAAAGAGGCTAAAGGCAATCGACAGCAAGAGTCACTCATGGTAATGGCGCTCTACAAAGAACGGCAAATTAACCCGTTTGCGTCTATCGGGTTGGCGCTGGTCCAAATCCCGATTTTCTTGGCTCTCTATAGCGGCATTAACCGCATAGTAAATGATCCGCAGCAGGTTGTTGACTTTGCCTACGGGTTTATACGCGGTCTCGGCGGCCTCAGTGAGATAGCTGCTGATATCGGTAAATTTGACGCTACTTTGTTTGGCGTAGTTGACTTAACGAAATCTGCGCTGGGGCAGGGCGGGGCAATCTATTGGCCGGCCATGGCCATAGTTATCGCCAGCGCGGTAATCCAGTACTACCAAAGCAAGCAGCTGCTTCCCAGCGATAAAGAGGGGAGAAGCCTAAGGCGGATACTAAAAGAAGCAGGCAGCGGCAAGCAGGCTGACCAGGCTGAGGTAAACGCGGCGGTGGGGCGGAGCACCAGGTTTTTCCTGCCGGCAATGATCTTTATTATTTCAGTCAATATCGCTTCGGCCGTAGCCTTGTACTGGCTGGTCAGCGGGCTTGTCGCATTGGTCCAGCAAAACCGGGTGCTCAAGCAAGACGAAACCGAGCTGGAAAAAGTAGCAGACAGCGTAGCCCAAAAGGATGTTATTGAAGGCGAAGTCGTCGCTTCCACTAACCGTAAACAAAAAACAAAGGCCAAAAAATCTTCCGTAAAAAGGCCGAAGAAGCGGAGGAAAAAGTGATGGCAGGAGAAGGTAGGGGGCTCGAAGAGTCCATTCAATTTGCTAAGAAGTATCTAGAGGACCTATTGTCGTTCTTTGGTTTGAATACGGATGTTTATGCGACGAGCGACGACGGCGAAGTCATTGAGCTGTCAGTTCCGTCAACCCACTTGAACGGTTTCCTGATCGGGCAGCGGGGTGAAACGATGCGGGCGTTACAATTTATGGTCAGTAGCGCGCTAAAGAATAGCGGCTATGAGATTGTTAGGGTTAATGTTGATATCGCGGACTACAAACGCCAGCGGGCGGACAGGCTGGCGACAAAAGCCGATGAATGGCTCAAGCAGGTCAAAGAATCGGGCGAAGCGATGAAGCTTCGGCCAATGAATGCAGCTGATCGCCGGGTTATACATAAGCTTGCTGCCGAAGAGGGCTTGGAAACGGAGTCGGTAGGAGAGGGAAGAGAGCGCCACATAATTCTAAAACCAGCAAATAAAAAGTAGGAAAAAGCAAATCCGCTACTTGTGGATAACTCAATTGTTAGTTTTCTAACACTTTATTGTAAATGTCAAATGTTAGCAGGGCAGTGGTTTCCCAGGAATACTTAGCCGCCTGGCGTTTGCCTTTAGCAATGAGTTCATTTCGAAGTTTTTTTTCTGACAAAACTTTACTTATTGCATTTGCCATCCCTACTACGTCGGTCGGATCAAAATAATGGGCGGCATCGCCGTAAACCTCTGGCAAACAGGTGGCATTGCTGGAAACTACCGGAGCGCCATGGACCATGGCCTCGAGGCCGGGCAGCCCAAAACCCTCACTCAGCGATGGAAACACATAGGCCGCCGTATGCTCGTAGAGCCAGCGTAGCTGTCCTTCGCTGACGAAACCAGTAAATAAAACATCAGTAATTCCCTTCATGTTCGTATAATGTTCGAGTTTATCCATCAACGTATCTTTTTTGCC
>CAZUIL010000003.1:0-73542 GCA_964620175.1 uncultured Candidatus Saccharibacteria bacterium
CAATGGTTCTTCTTGCTGCTGTTTAAGCGCGGGCTGGCGTACCAGCAGGAGAGCCTGCAGTGGTGGTGCCCGGTTGACAAAACCGTGCTGGCGAACGAGCAGGTTGAAGCAGGTAAATGCTGGCGCTGCGGCAACCCTGTAGAAAAAAAATCGCTCAAGCAATGGTTCTTTAAGATTACCGAGTACGCCGACCGGCTGGAGAAGGATCTGGACAATGTCAACTGGAGCGAGTCCATCAAGGCCATGCAGCGCAACTGGATCGGCCGCTCCAAGGGCGCAGAAATAGACTTCAAGGTAGATGGCAGCAACGAGACTATAAAAGCATTTACTACACGGCCGGATACGCTGTTCGGCGCGACGTTCATGGTGCTGGCACCGGAACACCCGCTTGTCAGTAAGCTGGCAGTTGGCAGTGAAAAGTCGAAAGTCGAAAGTTACGTCAAGCAAGCGCTGGCCAAGAGCGACATCGAGAGACAGGAAACCGAGCGGGAAAAGACCGGGGTATTCACCGGCGCGTACGCCATAAACCCGGCCAACGGCGAAAAGATCCCGGTTTGGGTAGCGGATTACGTGCTGATGGGCTACGGTACTGGCGCCATCATGGCAGTGCCGGCTCATGACGAGCGCGACCTTGCGTTTGCCAAGAAGTTTGATTTGCCAATAACCGAGGTGATTGAGAAACCAGATGGCTTTGAAGGTTGCTATACGGGCGAAGGCGAGGTAATTAACTCCAGTGAGTACAATGGCATGAACTCTGCCGATATGCGCGAAAAAATAGTTGCCGACCTGGCCGCGAAAGGCATAGCAGAAGAAAAAGTGAACTATAAAATGCGCGACTGGCTGATCAGCCGCCAGCGCTACTGGGGCGCACCGATCCCGATTGTCCACTGCCCGAAAGACGGCGCGGTTGCCGTACCGGATGACCAGCTGCCGGTTACCTTGCCGGAAGTCGAGTCATACGAGCCAAGCGGTGACGGACGCAGCCCATTGGCACGGGTCGCATCGTTTGTTAAGACCCCCTGCCCGAAATGCGGCGGCCCCGCGGAGCGGGAGACCGACACCATGGACGGCTTTGCCTGCTCGAGCTGGTACTTCCTGCGGTTCGCGGATCCGCACAACGAATCGGCGGCATTTGGCAGGGAAAAGGCTGATTTTTGGCTGCCGGTGGATGACTACATCGGCGGCGCCGAGCATGCGGTGATGCACCTGCTGTACGCGCGTTTTTGGACGAAAGTAATGTATGACGAGGGGCTCATCAATTTTCAGGAGCCATTTACGACGCTGCGGAACCAGGGGATGATCCTGGCACCGGACGGACAGAAGATGAGCAAATCCAAGGGCAACACCATCGAGCCGGACAACTTGCTGGAGCAGGGCTACGGCGGGGACGCCATACGCATTATGGAGTTGTTTATCGGGCCGTGGAACCAATCCGCCAACTGGAGCGATGAAGGGATCGGCGGCGCGCATAGGTTCCTGCAGCGGGTATGGACGCTTTGTTATGAGTACTTGGAGAAAACTGGGGACAAAGAAACGGAGAGCGGCCAACCTGCAGTGGCGTTGGAGAAAGCGACGCATACGGCCATAAAGCGGGTTACGGAAGACCTGCGCGACTTCGGTTTTAACACGGCGATTGCGGCGCTCATGGAGTTTACCAATGCGCTGTACAAGATTAAGTCAGAGGATGGTTTTACCAGTAAAGGCTGGAAGAATGCGCTCTTGACCCTGCAGCAGCTGCTGGCACCGTTTGCGCCCCATATCACAGAAGAGCTATGGCAGGCATTAGGACAGGAACAATCGGTACACGCAAGCGAATGGCCGACCTGGGATGAGAAGCTGCTGGTATCTGAGGAGATGACTATTGTCGTGCAAGTGAATGGCAAGGTCAGGGCTACCATTGCCGTGCCGAGCGATGCTTCGGAGCAGGCAGTGACCGACGCGGCGGCAGGCGACAAAAAAGTAGCGGGATACCTGGCAAACAAAAAACTTGCCAGAACGGTGTACGTACCTGGCAAGCTGGTTAATTTCGTCGTGACCGATTAGCTGGCGTCGTCAGGCAATGCTTGAGACCGGTAGTCTTCCAGCCGAACGACGTTGTGCGTAGGTTGTTCGACTGCTGTGCGGCGGTCGTAGAGAACCCTGTCTCTCTGCTCAATCCAATCTTTCGGTACCGGTTTGCCCTCGAACGTATTAGGGCTTTCTTGGAACGTGACGGAAGTAAGACGGCGTGCCGGGTGCAACTCGACAACTTCCGCCACGGCGCGCCGGCCCAGCCTGCGTGGCCGATTAGCGCTCGTCTTGCTTGTCTCGACTTGCTGTGTAATTCCGGAGTAAACGTTGCGAAGGGCTTCTAGGAATTTATTGTGTTTACGTACATCAGCCAAATCATTATCAAGGGAAAAACGCTTTCTATCCATAATTATATTATACCATACATGTCAATAATTATCAAATAGCAGTTCTTAGTGCTAACACTTGTCATTAAACCATAATTAGGGTAAAATGTGTGTTAAGTTACTATCTAAAGCACCGCAGGAGCGCTTTTTTCTATGGGTAAACCTAAGAAACGGACCAGCCACCGCAAGACCGGGATGCGCCGCAGCCATTTGGTTGTCAAGCTTGCACGCCGGGTAAATGCCAAATCACCAGTTAAGGCGTACACGACACGCCGTGAGACGGGCAGCCTCGCCGGGGAGCCTACGGCACCAGCTTCAGTTACTAAGAACAAAAACGCTTAAGCGCTGGCCACGCGCAGGGTATACTGGTAGTACTGTGGCTAACAGAAATTAACGAGTGGATTGCACCTTACCATCGAACGCTAAGGATAAACGAGATGATTCACATACCAAACCGCCGACTACGATCGCTGGAAACGCAGCAGCTGGCCGTATTGCGCGCCATGGCAGAGCGCGAAGCCACGGCAGGGAGTGAGGAGCCTAATGGCATCTAACCGGCATTTAGGACGCATTATTGCGTTGCAGACCCTGTACGAACAAGACTTTCGCCAGGATTGCGCTGACAAGAGTTTTGACTTGGGGCAGGTCCTGGAGCGCAATATTGGCCGCTACCGTGACATGGTTGACGACCGTGCTTTCATAGAAAAGCTTGTCAACGGCGTCACCGACAAGGGCAAAGAACTGGACGCCAAGCTGCAGCCGGTTGCCCCGGAGTGGCCGATTGGACAAATTGCGCGTATGGACAGGGTAGTGCTGCGGATGGGTTTGTATGAATTGCTGCATGGTACTGACGTTCCCCCCAAGGTAGTAATCAATGAAGCTGTCGAGCTGGCCAAGGCCTTCGGTGGCGATAATTCGTCCAAATTTGTTAACGGTGTGCTTGGTACGCTGCTGCGCCAGAAAGAGGGGCAGGAAGAGAAGGCCAAGCCAGCCGCTAAAGCTGAGAAAGCGAAAGAATAGTGAAACGACCAAAGCCGATTCAAGGATTTAAGAAGTTTGTCAGCCGGAGACGCCCTTCGATAAGCGAAGTGGTGCGCGAGCCGACCGCTGGCGGGATTGTCTATCGCCGGAATGCCAAAGGCGCGATCGAAATCCTGCTGATTCAAGACGCCAAAGACCGCTGGACAATCCCGAAAGGGCATATCGAAGAGGGGGAGACAGCAAAGGATACGGCGAGACGCGAGATTAAAGAAGAAACCGGGCTTACGGACATGCGGGTGCTTGACTGGCTTGGGAAAATCAACTTCCGTTACCGGCGCCAGCACAGCCTGGTGCTTATGAGTACCGAGATATTCTTGGTGGAGGCAAAGGGCGATACCGACAGCCTCAAGCCTGAGGACTGGATGAACGGGATTAAATGGTTTTCAACGAGCGAAGCGCTCGATAAAATTGAATACGAAGATATTGGGAAAATAATTTTACTGGGGCTAAAGAAGATCAGGGGCGGAAAATAACAACTGTATGCAAGATCTAGCCAAGTACCGACAATTTGCTAAGGAAGCCCTCGGTGTTACATTTGAAAATATTGATCTCCTTATAACAGCTTTTACGCACCGTTCATATGTAAACGAGCACCGGAAAACCGCCAAGGAACACAACGAGCGGCTGGAGTTTTTAGGTGATGCCGTTCTCGAGCTGGTGGTCACTGAGTACCTGTACGGCAACTTTGCCGAGCCGGAAGGTGTGCTGACAAACTGGCGCAGCGCACTGGTGCGGACCGAGAGCATTAGCGACGCGGCAAACCGTTTGGGGTTTGAGCCGCTGCTGCGGCTAAGCCGGGGTGAGAAGCGGGGTACGCCACGCGCACGGGCGCAGATCCTGGCAAACTGCTACGAGGCAGTGGTTGGTGCGCTGTACCTGGACCAGGGGTATGACGCCAGCAGACAGTTCATCGAGAAGAGCCTGCTCGTGACGTTTGAGGACATACTGCAGACCGGATCCTGGCTCGACCCGAAATCCCACCTGCAGGAGCTTGCCCAAAGCCAGGAAGGGTACACCCCTGTCTACAAAGTGCTGGAAGAGGAGGGTCCCGACCACGAGAAGACGTTTACTGTCGGGGTGTTCGTAAACAATGTACTCCGCGGCCAAGGTACCGGACCGAGCAAGCAAGCCGGACAGCAGAAAGCGGCTGAGGCTGCCCTGATGCATTACCAGAAGTCATTAAAGCAGTAGTAACCATCCGCAAGCAAACTACCTGGTTGACAACAGAGGCGGTAATCTGTAAAATAACCGGGAATTGCTTCATAAACCGTAACCTCGAGAGAAAGAGAGCCATTTAAGCAATATGTTAGCTATTCGTTTGCAACGCACCGGCCGCAAAGGACACGCGAACTTTCGCGTCGTGGTGCAGGATTCCCGCCAGACACCGACGAGCGGCAAGTTTGTCGCACTGCTTGGCAGCTATGACCCGCACTCTAAACAGGTGACACTCGCAAAGGACAAAGCTGAATTCTATCTCGGTAACGGAGCACAACCGTCTGCCCGGGTTGCCCGGCTGTTGAAGGCTGAGGGCGTAAAGTTGCCTGACTGGGTAAAAGTCAGCGAAACCCAAAAGCGCGAAGTCCGTAACCCTGAAAAGTTGCGCAAAAACCGCCCGGCGGAGGCTGCCGCTGATGAGGCGCCCAAGCAGGAAGAGCCACCTGTAGCTGCTAAAGAAGAGCCCGAGGCCTCTGAAACAGTACCGGAGCAAACAGAAACCCCTCAGGCAGAGCAAACTGCTGAAGAGGCCGGTACAACTGAAGAAACTAAAGAATAAGCTTTTTGCTCATAGCTATAGCCGTAATGGTTTTGCTATAATGTGTCTTATTCGCTAAATTAGGAGTTACTTCAAATGAGCAGTATTGACCAGCAGTTTGTTGAATATATCGTGAAGTCGCTCGTTGGTAACCCGGACGCTGTAACGGTAGAGCGCCGGATTGATGAAAAAGGCGTCCTGTTAGAGCTTACTGTTGACCCTGAAGACCTTGGCAGGGTGATTGGTAAGCGTGGCGCCACGGCCCAAAGCCTTCGGACACTGCTGCGTGCGCTTGGCACCAAGAACGATGCCAGGTATAACCTCAAGATTGTGGACAACGGAACAGGCAGTAACGATGCGCCGCAGGCCGCTTCGTCCAGTTCGGATAATGATAGCAGTGACGCTAATGACAATGGCGAAGATGAAGTCGCTGAGCATAGCAGCCGCGTGAGCAAGACCCGAAAAGAGCTGGAAGAGCTTGACGATCTCGACGTTTAGGGTATGAAGCACCAGGCACGGCCCCGCCACAGCGGATCCTCCGGCTTGGGTTTTATAGCCTGGCCAGGAAAGCTTCCACTCTTTATGAAGAGCGTTATTGGCTTCATCGTATTGTAAATTGAGGAAGGTCTGGTATAGTGGTTGCAGTCGAAAGACAAGAACCCTTAACACCAAAACAAAGAAGCTCGTTGCGAGCCACTCATTGCCAAGGCATTGGATGGGAGCTTTATGTGGTAAAGAAATCCGTTTGATGCGGATTTTTTTTATTTTTGGGCGAGCCTTCCATTACTTATAGAATTAGCTATAATATAAAAGTAATATAACGTCAATCAATGAAAACGATCCAGATAATCAGCCTATTTCCGGAAATGTTCGACGGTGTGCTCAATGCCAGCATGCTGTTGAAGGCGCAGCGGGGAAAACAAGTCGCGTTCCGTCACATCAATCTCAGGGATTTCGGCATCGGTCCGAGAAAGCAGGTGGATGATACCCCATATGGCGGCGGCGACGGCATGCTGCTGAAGCCGGAGCCGCTGGTAGCGGCGATTGAAGCGGCCAAGAAAAATGCGAAGGGCAGAGGGGCGAAAGTCATCTTATTGACACCTCGGGGCAAACGCTACCGACAATCCGATGCCAAACGGCTGGCAGGCGACAAAGCAGACCTTATCCTGGTGTGTGCCCGTTATGAGGGTTATGATGAGCGCGTCACTGGATACATTGATGAACAGATCTCTATTGGCGATTACGTGCTGACCGGCGGCGAGCTGCCGGCGATGGTGGTGGTTGACAGTGTCGTGCGGCTGTTGCCGGGGGTGTTAGGCGGTGAGACATCAGCGGCAATTGAAAGCTTTAGCGATGGCACAACGCTCGAGTATCCCCAATATACCCGGCCAGAAGAGTTCAGGGGCGAAAAGGTGCCGGCAGTGCTGCTGAGCGGCAACCATGCCGAGATTGACGCGTGGCGCAAGAAGCACGCCAGGAGCGTTACCGCCAAGTAGCTGTAGCAGCAGTGCTAGAAGCACGGCGATACCGGCCGGACGGGGTACAATAGGAGGGTAAGGAGGATTGGCAGTATGAAACTATTCGCGATTAAAGACGTGTACGCACACTGTGATTTGCCGTGCGGCGTGTATGACCCGGCACAGGCCCGCATCGAGGCTGAGTCGGTGCATATGATCCAAAAGAAGTATGCGGACTTGCACGAGGAAGACAAGTGGCGGGCGGTGTTTATCAAAGAGCAGCGTGCTGAGCTCGTGAAGCACCATTTGTGGGTGCTTTGGACCGATTACTTTAAGCCAGAGCACCTCAAAAAATTTCCTGAGCTGCATGACTTGTTTTGGCGCGCGACGAAGGCCGCCGGCGACACTAAAAAATCGGTAGATCCTGCATCGGGACAGAAACTGCTTGATCTCATAGCAGAGATTACGCGTATATTTGATGAAACAAAGAAAGCGTAAGTTGTTCCAGCGGCCGGTTATTGTCCGGCGGGTTGCTGGTGCGAGCATGCAGCCCGCACTGCGGCCAGGGAAGATTGTAGTTGGCTGGCAGTGGTTTAAGGTGGTGAGGCCGAGGGACATCGTTATTATCCGTCATAACGGCATGGAGAAAATCAAACGGATTGAAAAAATGGCCGGCAATAAAATCTTTGTAGTGGGAGATAGTCCGGAACACAGCACAGACAGCCGGCATTTTGGCTGGGTAGAAACCGCTTCGGTATCTGCCAGGGTGGTATCATTTAAGCAAAAGCGCTAATGGTATACTTACGTAGTATAGCCATGGATAAGAAACTGCTAGCAATTGCGACGGCAATATTGCTGCTCATAGGTGCCGGATTGGCCTATTTGGCTATGACTGATGAAGTAGCTCTAAAAACCGACAAGGAAACAGTGGACAGTACTACGGCTTCCCCCTCCGTCACATCCGAGGAGGTTGCCAACAAAAATAATCCGTCTGCAACCGCCGGCACGTACACCGAATATTCTGCTAGTAAACTTGCTGCTACTCCCGGTACAAAGATACTGTTTTTTCATGCTTCATGGTGCCCTCAGTGCCGGCAGCTGGAAGAAAGCATCGTAACGGGAACAGTGCCCCCGGGGGTGACAATCTTTAAGGTAGATTATGATACGAACCAGCAATTGCGGCAAAAATATGGCGTGACCATCCAGACGACTCTTGTCAAAGTCGATGATCAAGGGAACTTTGTTGAAAAATATGTTGCATACGATGAGCCCAGCCTGGATTCTCTAATTGAAAATATTTTATAAATGGGCCTTTTCATCCTATCCTTTATCGCCGGTGTGTTGACGATAGCAGCGCCGTGCATTTTGCCACTCTTGCCAGTGGTAGTTGGGGGCTCGGTAGTGAACTCCTTAGGCAAACCAGCTAGTAAACAGTGGTACCGGCCAATTATTATAGCTATAAGCTTAGCAGCTTCTGTCGTCAGCTTTACGCTGTTGCTAAAGTCTACTACGGCACTCCTTGGCGTACCCCAGGCCGTATGGAACATTGTAGCCGGCGGCATCATATTGCTGTTCGGCGCCAGCTTACTCTGGCCTGCAGGCTGGGAGAGGCTGATGGTTGCGAGTAGGCTACATACCAGGTCGAACCAATTGCTCAAGGCCTCGTATGCCAAGCAAGGCCTCAAGCGGGATGTGTTGGTAGGGGCTGCGCTCGGACCGGTTTTTGCCAGCTGCAGCCCGACATACGCATTTATTGTTGCCGTAGTGTTGCCGGAGACCTTTACTAAAGGCGTAATTTACCTAATGTCATACGCAGCAGGGTTGGCAGCGACGCTACTGATAGTTTCGATCATTGGCCAATCGGCTGCCCGAAAACTGGGGTGGCTCAGCAATCCCAATGGTTGGATCCGGCGTATCGTTGGGCTAATGTTTTTGGCAGTTGGAATAACGGTCCTGTTTGGGTGGGACAGGTCGCTACAATCTTACATACTCGATCAAGGATGGTACGATCCAATTGCCGATCTTGAGCACAGGCTACGTGACTAACCAATTACTAGACGCGTCGGGCGGTGACGGTGTTATAGATAAATACGATCAAGGCAGCCACCAGAAGCAGGTGTATAAGCGAGCCGCCAATGTCGGCCAGCAAGCCAAGCAGCCATAAGGCTCCCAAAATTAAAGCTACGGTAAGTAACATGTATCCTCCTTTTATTGCTTAGGAGGAACTATAGCGGAACGGGACGCCATCGTCTGTTAGATAAATTGCCGTCGGCTATTTTAGTCGTTTGCATTACTGGCTAAAAAACGGTTGAGAGTTAGAAGGAATATTGCCCCGACAATCGCCACAAGCAAGCTCGGCGTGTTCAGGAGGCTGTCAAGCTGGAAGCTGCCCTCAAACGCCAGCATGAAGGTGCCACCAATCAAAGCGCCGAGTATGCCGACAAGCATGTGCCGCTGTACCGCAACGCTGTTGGCTGGAACCTCACGGATTGAAGCGGCGAGCCATCCGGCAATCGCCCCGAATACTATCCACAAAGCTATGTTGATCATTGTACCTCCGCTTAATTCCTTATACTTTTCACCTTTTGCGAACTGGCAATTTTTACTATTTGCTGCGCAAGCAAGTTAAGCAATATTACCGTTACGACAGCGATGCTGGTATGCACTTCGATAATGCCAGGGTCGTACGGAACCAGGGGCTTAAACGGGGCGAGCAGCGGTTTCGTAATAAAATGGATGAACCCGACAAACGGCTGCTCGGGACTCGCTCCGATAAACGTCAATAATGCCCTAAAACTTAGCAATGTTGCGAGGAGCCAGGCGGTTATGCTGCTAGCTATCCTAACACGGTTGTAAGGAGTTTCTAGGTGAGCGATGCGTAACTTGCTGCCGTCACTGGAAAATTCATAAAGGCGTGGCATGCTTCCTCCTTAGCCATGCTATTTAAGTGTTGTGCAAGAGATGTAAGAAACCTGCATCATGAGTAACTGGCGGCCGGGTTAAATACATCACGGATCAGATCTTGCCTGGCTGAATCCCTGAAGATTGTCACTTCCAACTCTCTTTTGCCGCTAAACTTGTCAGCAGTCATAAACCCTCCTCCGTGCTTGGCGGGCTACACATGTCCACCCAACTTACGTTGTGCTTCACGCCAGATGCACGTCTTAATATTAAATTGCTAGACTAGCGTCGTCTGTAAGAACTCCCGTATTAAAATAGTTAAATATGTTACAGTCCAAGGCATGGCTGGCGAATACACTGATGGATAACAGATGAATACGGCAATTTCATTCATAAAACGCGCGAGGGCGAGCGGCTTGACTCTGACCTTCATCGTGCTCGTGGTATGTTTGCTGACTGTTTTTCTGGCATGGCAGTCAGCACAAACAAGCTTGGAAGCGGCAATCGACGGCAGGTTGGCAACGCGGGTGCGGACCGTAGAGGCAGCTGTCCAAAAGCGGTTGGCGGTGTATGAGGCAATTCTGCTCAGTGGCAAATCGCTATACCAAGCGAACGAAAACTCTCTGTCACGGCAGCAATGGAAAAATTTCGTTGACACGCTCGACATCCGCGGCCAGCATCCCGGATTACAGGGGGTGGGGTACGCACTGGTCATAGCGCCCGGCGAATTGGCAGTCCATGAACAGCGGGTAAGAAACGAAGGCTTCCCTGGTTATTCGGTGCATCCGGCTGGCCCGAGGGACAGCTATACCTCTATCGTTTATCTTGAGCCCTTCGATAAGCGTAACCAACGGGCGTTCGGGTATGATATGTTTACCGAACCGATTCGCCGGGCAGCGATGGAAGCGGCCCGCGACTCGGGTGAAATAGCCATTTCGCACACAGTAGAGCTAGTGCAGGAAACTGATACGGACATACAAGCGGGCTTTCTTATCTATGTTCCGGTATACGCCGTGCCGAACCCGGCATCGCCTGAAGAACGCCGCGCGTTGCTGGAGGGCTATATTTATGCACCTATCCGTGTCAGCGATCTTTTTGAAGGCCTTATCGGCAATGAGGTGCCAGATGGAACACATGTGGCTGTCTATGACGGGGCATCAACCAATGCGAAGTTGATATACGAATCAGACGGCCGCCAAAATCACGCAAGAAGCGTAACCCAGGAAATCCGCTTAGAGAATGTCGAGTGGACAATTGTAGTAAGTGCTAACGCCACCAGTTTGCAACTGCCGGACACGACGCAGCCTCAAAGGGTTATTTTCGGTGGATTGATCGCGACTTTCCTGCTAGTCAGTTTTATCCAGTACGTCATACGTACCCGCGCGAAAGAATTAGAATTCAGCCGTCAAACAGAAATACAGCAAGCAAAGGATGATTTACTCTCGCTGGCATCGCACCAGTTACGCACGCCTGCCACTGGCGTGAAACAATACATCAGCATGGTGCTGCAGGGCTACGCAGGGCGAATTACCAAACAGCAGCGGGCAATGCTGCAAAAGGCGTTTGTCAGCAACGAACGGCAAATTGAAATCATCAACCAAATCCTCCATGTCGCACGGTTGGAGACGGGCCGGATAAAACTCAGCAAGTCCAAGGAAAATATCGTCGCAATGGTCCAGGAACTCATCGATGAACAGGCCAGCGAGTTTGCAGCCAGGGAGCAGCAGGTAACGTACAAGCCCCAGAAGAAGCGGCTGTACGCGCGGGTTGATAGCCAGTATATGCGGATGGCCATTGAAAACCTTTTAACCAATGCCAGTAAGTACACGCATCCAGGCGGTAAAATTACAATTACCGTAAAGGAGGTTGACAATAAGATGGAAGTGAAAGTCAGCGATACCGGCGTGGGCATATCCGGCCAGGATCTGCCAAAGCTGTATGAAAAGTTTTCACGGATCGACAACGAGCTTTCAATGCAGGTAGGCGGCAGTGGGATCGGGCTGTACTTAGCGAAGCAGGTGGTAGATATGCACCGGGGGTCTATTGCTGTTGATTCGACCCCGAGCCGGGGCAGTACTTTCACCATAAAATTCCCAAAGTGAATGTGGAAAATCTCACAGTTAAGTGGCTCAAGCTTGTTAGAATGGAACAAGTAAATAATAGAGACGATTATGGCAAGGGCAGGCAAACCGTTGATTCTAGTTGTAGAGGACGAAACGACGCTGAACGAAGCGTACCAGACCATCCTTACAAAAGAAGGTTACCAAGTCGCGACTGCTTACAACGGCGAAGAAGCGATCGAAAAGATACGTAAGGACACGCCGGACCTAATTTTGCTGGATTTGCGCATGCCGAAGATGGATGGGATCGAGTTCTTGCGGTCGATCGACGCGGAGAAAAACTTGCCAAAAACCAAAATAATAATCTTCAGTAACTATGACGCACAAAAGGAAATTGATGAAGCTTACCGGCTGGGAGCCCAACGCTACATTCTTAAAGCCTGGGCGACGCCAAAAGAACTGGTGCACTTGGTAAAAGAGACACTAAGCAAGGCGAAACCGCGAGCCAAGTCTAAATAGCTACTTCCTTAAATTCATCACCGCCAGTAACGCGCAGCAGCGCCGGAAGGTTAACGGTGTATTGGAAGGCAGAATAGCTGATTATTTTCCTGTCACGCAGCTTCCCAAGTTCGATGGCGGCCGTTTCCCGTGAGACCCCGACTGTCGCTGCGATATCCTGGTGCGTGAGCCGTAAGCTGATGGTATAAATGCCCTCCCGTTTTTCCTTGCCGAACCGCAACACCAGGAAGTGCAGGATCCGGACGATTTTTTCTTGTGCTTTGGCATGTTCAAGCGCATGGATGTGCAGCGTAGAGCCGACATAGAGCTTCATATAGTGGCCAAACAATGCTTCCTTGAGGTCGGGATTACGCTGTATTTGGTCATTAAACCAGTGCTTTGACATTGCCACGAGCTCACAATCGGTAAATGCGTCATAGTAGTAAAGGCATACCTTTGATACGCCAAACAGCCATCCGGCAGGCAGTAAATCTCCAGGTGCGTGAAATGAAACGATGCGCTCCTCTCCCTCGTTGCTGATCCCGTAGCTCCTGGCTACGCCTTTCTTAATCAAATACGCGGTGTTCGGTACCTCACCTTGGAAGAATATAGTATTACCCTTCCTGTATTTGTGGACGGGTTGCTGTGTAATCAGCCTGTCAAAAACCCTGCTGTACTGCTCCATATGCCATACAGTATAACCAAGGGGAAACTATTACGCTACGGAAGTCATCGGTAAAACAATTTGCGTAAAAATGATAAGATGTTGTATAGGAAGCTTTATGGAGAGGCGCAGAGACGAACATCTTGCATTGGGGCAGCTACCCGCAGTAACTGACGCTTCGGTCCCACTTGAAGTTCGCCTGGACAAGTTTCGTTATGCGCTCGAGCAGTATCCTAAGGAAATATTTGGGCCGGACGAACGGCTGCATTCCTTTGCCGAGGCGCTTGTTCGAAAATTGGACCATCCGGAGGTAAGGCGCGAATTCGGAAACGTATTTCATCTCCGTACCATAACTGCTCAGGACATTTCCATTCCTGTAATGGCCAATCTCACGTTTCGCGCGGTCCAGAAGCAACTCTTGCGACAACGTGAGGAGCTCAATTACCCTGAGGCCTTTCAGGACCGAGCAACATGGGAGAAGGCACTAAGGCCGCTATTGCAGCACGCGCGCTTGCAGCCTCAGTCGCAAAGCATTTACCCGGACTTATTGTGGAGGAGGGTGCAAAGCAACCTCGCTGTCCGTTACTTCACCCATAAAATACTTGCCCATTTGTATAGGGATCTCGTTGGAGAAAATCCTACCATGCTCGACGTAGGCAGCGCGCAAAACCAAGGTGCCAAACAGCTTGCGTTAAACTTACCGTTCCAGCCGGTTTCGGTGGGAACGGCACTGGACTACTCCAATGGCCGCTCGCACCCATCAGTCGTCCACGACCATTCCCTCAGCGAGACATTGAACGGGCTGGCGAATACCCCGATACAGTGGGGTGAAATTTACGGTGCTGACATATTCGAGGCTGAAGATCGGGAAAACCAGGAATGGGCTAAAAGCTGCTCATTTACGCCGTCGGAGCTTTTGGACCGGCGAAAGGAAGCCCAGTACGACAAGCGCAACAATGCGCGACCGGAGAACGTCAAATCCGTACGGTGGGACTTTGGAGCGCGAGAACTTCCCGACATTTTTATTGACAGGCCGCCAGAAAAAGATAAAAACAAATTTGGCATTGGTTCGCTTACGACAGTGATTTACCAGGAGGGGGAAAACAGGCGACGACGCAAAATTGTCCGGCTTCTCTCTAACTATGCGAAGGTACTGGTGGTACAGGATTTTGTCCGGCCTACGGGCAGCCGGTTCGGGTTTAGCGTGGCAGACGCGCTTCATGAGCGTCCGTTTGGCTACCGGATATACGTCCGTGACATTAGGCATAAGGAGGATGGATTTCAAGAGTTCGGCCGCTGGAACAATGGCCGGTGTACCGAACTATTGCTCGGCAAACTAGCCCTTGATCGTCTGGCGGAGTTTGCGTAGCGTTGATTTGACGCCCCATCTATGGGCGGAATCCTTCAGCTTGTCGGCAACAAGCTTGCTATAAGCGTCCGCAAAAGCTTTGTGCTCGTTAGTAAAATTTTCCGGGGGCTGGAAGAAACTGAAAATCATTGCCCCACCATGCTTCAAGCCGCGCAAAGGGTATACTATGCTGCACTCTATGCCCGCGCCAGCCTGGTTAAAGCGTGCCTGGCGGGCAGTCATCGCCGGGACGAACAAGTACTTCCAGTCGGTAGTCATTTGCGGCTGGCCTGAGCGGATGGCCTTGGCGATTATGTTGTCCTCATCGTCCATTGGAATTTTTATTGCTTTGAACGGTTTGGCAGACATGTTTACTGCCCCTTCAGCATGTTCTGTGTCGGAGAGCGCTATCCGGTCAATGTTTTTCGTCTTACTGTTAACCATTAGCAGGACAAGGATGCCGAGGTCTATCTCGGTAGCCTTTAGCCGGTCACGGAAAGGAGCGTTTACGATGGCTTCATAGAGCCCTTCTTTGTTTTGTGCCGCGTTTAACAGTGCCTTTAACTGCTTGTAATACCGGCTCCGTTCAACCGCAACCTTTCTTGCCATAGTTACAGAATTATACCATTAAACCAGAGGTGCTAAGTGAGACTGAAGCAAAAGTTCAGCTGTAAGTACGATGCCGTATAATCAAAGGATGGCAAAAGCAAGAAAAGCAGCCAAGAAGTTTGCAGTTTCCATCGTGGGCTTTCCTTTGCTCGCGTTCGGACTTGTACTGATCCCGTTGCCAGGGCCGGGACTGCTTCTCTGCTTCTTGTCGCTTTTTATTTTATCGCTGGAATTCGAGTGGGCCAGCAAACACGTTGAGCGCGCCAAGGCACAACTACACAAGATCTACCAGGAAGCCAAAGCCCGCGGCGATAGGATTAGAGAAAAGGCAGAGACTAAAGACTGAGTAGTTCTAGCGCCCGGTGCATGACGAATGCCGGCCAGACAGCGGCTTTTAAGATGGCCAGCAAAAACCCGCCGAAACCTTCGGAATTCTGTACGAAGTAAACCAGTGCTCCAATGAACGATAGAAAATACATGCCCCCGAAACCGCCTTTTTCAACGATCTTTACTTTGCTGTCCCCTTTTGCCATGGTGTTCTCCTTATAACGCTTATGGTTATAGTATATAGCAACTGTTACGCAGGCTTGTAACATGGTGCCAATGTCATGGAAATTTTGTCGGCGGCTTTTTTCGCGGGTACAATGGTGTAATGATAAAAGCTGAGCATCTTAGCAAGAGGTATCGTCGAAAACTGGCGGTCGATGATGTTTCATTTGAGGTAGCAACCGGGAAAGTTACGGGATTTCTGGGGCCTAATGGTGCCGGCAAATCTACGACTATGCGGCTAATGCTGGGACTTGACAAGGGCGGGGGGACCACCACCTTTGACGGGAAAAGGCTGCACGAGTACGCCCAACCGTCGAAAGTTGCCGGTATCCTGCTGGAAGCCAAGGCGTTCCACCCGACGCGCTCAGCCGAGAGTCACCTGAAGGTATTGGCAGATGCCGGCAGTATTCCGCACTCGCGCGTGGCTGAAGTGCTTGAAATTGTCGGGCTGAAAGACGTTGGCCGCAAAAGGCCTGGAAAATTCAGTTTGGGCATGAGCCAGCGACTGGGGGTGGCCGCAGCCATCCTTGGCCAGCCCAAATACCTGCTCCTAGACGAGCCGGCGAACGGGCTGGATCCTGAAGGAATTGCCTGGTTACGTGATTTTTTGAAAAACTATTCCGGCGAGGGGAACGCTGTGCTGGTATCGAGCCATCTCCTCAGTGAAATGGCACTTATGGCAGATAACGTAATAGTGATAGGCAAGGGTAAACTAATTGCCAATACGTCAATAAAGGCGCTCGTTGCCGGCAATGGGCACTCGAGCGTTTTCGTACGCAGCAACAAGCGGCGTGCCTTGAGCTCCGCACTCGGTAAGGCGGGTTTCGCCGCCGACAGTCATGATGGTGGGTTGCTGGTGAAAGGCGCCAGGACGGACGAGATTGGAAAAATCGCGTTCAAGCACGGCGTAACCATCCTGGAGCTGTCGCAGCGTAACGCCTCGCTTGAAGAGGCATTCCTTGAGCTTACGGCAGGGACCCAGGAATACCAGGCTTTGAAAGGCGGTAAATGATGGACGCATCTCTCAGGTCAGAATTTAGAAAACTACTGACTGTCCGTTCAACGTACGTAATGCTCGCCCTTGCATTATTGCTTGTTGGCGTCATGGCCTTTTGGGTAGAAGGCTACAAGGGTATTAGCGGATCGCCGGCTTCGGTGCTGGGCACAGGTGCGATAGAAGAGATCGTTAGGAATACGGCTTTGACGGCCAGCACGTTCGGCACCATCGTCGCTATCCTTATTATGGCCCATGAATACCGGTACAACTTGATTACGTATACCTTAACGCTTACTGGTAGCCGCACAAAAGTACTGCTATCAAAAATCATCACCATGGTCGCTTACACGCTCGTCTTTACGTTGATATGCGGCATCTGCGGCGTCGTCTTCTACTATTTGGGCGTTTCATCCCGCGGTGCGGCATTGCCTCCACAGGATATTGACTGGCTGTATATGGCGGGCAGGATCGTATTCTACAACGTTGGACAAGTCTTGCTGGCTTTGTTGATCACCGTACTGGTCCGGAGTGTTACAGCGGCCATCGCCATATTTTTCTTGTTTCCTGCCACCGTCGAGCCGCTGCTTGGCTTGCTCCTAAATGAACGGGCAGTGTACCTTCCCTTTGCCGCGTTTGGCCAGGTAGTTGCTGCGCCAGGCAGCGAAACAATGGTTCAGGGGCAGCTGACGGTAGTGCAGGCTATCGTTGTCTGTAGCATTTACTTAGTGGCTGGCTGGCTGGTGACGTGGCAGGTATTCCTGCGACGCGATGCAAATTAGCCATAAGCGTCGTTAGGCATTGACAAGAAACAATCCATTAAGTAATATTTAACCAAATGGTTGAATATACACTACAGCTTGATGACGTTTTCCATTCACTCTCCGATCCGATTCGGCGTGATATCCTGCGTCGGGCATCACGCTGCGAGCTAACGGTGGGCGAGTTGGTAAAGCAGTATGACGTTAGTTTTGCAGCAGTATCAAAGCATCTTAAGGTACTGGAAGCGGCCCGGCTTATAACAAAGCGAAAGGAGGGCAGGAAGCGTATGATTCGCGTATCGCCAGCCGGGCTTCGGCAAGCTGACGCCTATCTGGAGCAATATCGGCGGATGTGGCAAGGCAGGTTCGATAAACTGGAAATGTTATTAAACGAGAAGGAGTTATAAATGGCAGACGTAAAAGTAACCAAAGATCTGGAGAATAAGACACTGACAATCGAGTATGCGCTCAGCGCTCCAAAAGAGAAGGTTTGGCGGGCCTATGCCGACAAAGAGTGGTTCGAGAAGTGGTGGGGACCGGAAGGTTGGGAAACAACTACTAAGCAGTTTGATTTCAAGCCGGGCGGCACAATCCATTACGGCATGAAGTGCGTAGATAAGAGCCAAGGTGAATGGTTTGGGCAGGAATCTTGGGGGCTGATGAAGATTGAGTCGGTTGATGAACCAAACAGCTTTACGGCAAAGGATTATTTTTCAGATCCCGAGGGCGGTATTAAGGAAGATATGCCAGGGCAGCAATTCGTAGTCGAACTCATCGAAGAAAATGGCAAGACGCGGCTTATTTCCCGCAGCATTGTTGAGTCAGCCGAGCAGCTTGAGGAACTTATAAAGATGGGCATGGTGGAAGGCTTCTCCAGCCAGCTTAATAAGCTTGACCGCTTGGTAGCCTGACGGAAGCAGGTGAATATGGTGCAGGTAGGTGTAGCAGCCGATTGGCTAAGGCTTAACTCTCCGCAAACTCTTTCAAAAACGCAGTAGCCTTTCTGACGACAGCCTTGGATTTGTGACGTTGCTGGATTTTGAGCAATGCCACCGTTTCATTTGCAGGAAACTTTCCCGCTTTTGTAAATTGCACGAGTGTTGCCATCCCGTTTGCTGCCACGATCCAGTCGACATCTTTGCTAGACAAAAGTATCTTAAGCCAGCGTTGGACTGCGCTTCTTTGTTGGCTTGTTAAAGCGACCTGGGCGAAGATCTGTGCCAGGTGCCACTGGATAGAAGGCTGGCTGCTTGTGGTAAGTTCGTCGAGCAACTTGTCAACGTAAGGCTGCAGCCATTCAGGATGCTCACGGCAGACCTTTTCCAGGGCATCCGCGGCCCGCATCCGTGTCCACGCGTTTCCATCGAACAAGCATTCGTACAATTCATCAAGCCTCGACCTGTCATTCAGCACCTCTGCAATAACTTCATTAACCAGGCCAAGTGAGTTAGATTTACCGCCAACGGTCAGCATTTCTGCGAAACTTCTCATTCCTTAATCATAACAATGAACAGTGAAAGCCAGGTGATAAAATAGGGGACATTATGACAAAACACAGAATTTACTCAATGAGTTTTGCAAGCGTTTACCCACTGTATGTAGCCAAAGCGGAGAAGAAGGGACGCAGTAAGGCAGAAGTTGATGAGATAATCCGTTGGCTGACAGGGTACAGCCAACAGGGCTTGGAGGCCGAACTGCAGAAACAGACGGATTTTGAGACCTTTTTTGCTAAGGCGCCTGGGCTGAATCCTTCTCGCAGGTTAATCACCGGAATAATATGCGGCGTCCGGGTAGAAGACATCAAAGAACCGACTATGCAGGAAATCCGCTACTTGGATAAGCTCATCGATGAGCTCGCCAAAGGCAAGGCGATGGAGAAAATCCTAAGAAAACCATGATTTCTTGAAGTCAGGAAATATTCATAGAACGGAATTAATTAAGTAAGTAAGGTAAGTCCTGTGTAGATTTAGCAGTAAGAATTCTCATTATTTGGCAAGCCACAGGCTTTACTTTGATGAATTAATAATAACTTTAGCGGACGGGAGCTGTTTATGGTCTACAGACCTGATTACGAGCTCCCGTCCGCATTGTCTTCCGCTATTTGCTGGAAAAAATTGCTGCTAAAAGCATACCTATTGCGTAAAAAAAGCTACAACCATAGCATATATTATCAGTGCAACTGCGTAGATTAAAATTACACCTGTAAAGATGAGAAGATCGCCGGTTGACGCGAGAACATCCCTTTCACCTATCGTCAAGGAGCCACCACTGATTATGATGCAAGTGACCAGGATGACCGCGATTGTTAGTAGACCGAGCACTAAAAAGGTATGTAATTGCAACGTTACATTACTTGCATGCGCGTCACAATCACCAAACCTGCCAGTAAATAGAAACTTCCAAATACCAAGTGTATTAAAAGCTTCATCTGCGCAATTGCCTCTGGTAACCTCTCGTCCACGGGCTATGCCTCCGATAAATTTAGGTGTACCAAAGAATATTATTGCTGCAGTGACGAGCCAAAGCGCGATGACTCGAACTAACGCTGTATTTCGTGTCCGGGTATACACACTACCTTCTCCTTTTATAACGGTACTCATCCAGCAATCGGAAGTAGACATATTGTACTTTTTATGTTGTAAAAATCCAAATCGGGCTATTTATTAAAAGACTTCAGGAAATGGTGATCTGAATATTCAAAAGGCACTATCAAGTTAAGTCTGCTGTTCGAATTAACAGTCGCTATTGACTTAACGATGAGTTGTCAGATGGGGGAAAGTCGGGAATGTTCATGTACCGTTTTGGCATGGCGCTGCCGCGCAGCCTGCCTTCATGGGGATTTAAATCCACGGTTGCCAGCTTATCGGTAACAAAATTTTTAGCGGCAATAAGGCGGCCTGCTATATACCCTAACCATCGTTGCCTGGAGTCATGTGGCTCTTGCTCGTGAAAATCTGCCAATTCGTTTAACCTGAATGATTATTCATGAATAAATGGCTTCGGGACTAGGATTCGAACCTAGATTGCCAGGGCCAGAACCTGGTGTCCTACCATTAGACGATCCCGAACTATCAGCATAAAAATCCTCAACATTATACAAAAATTTACTTCTTACGTACAGGTGTGCTACCCTTAGATAAAGCGCAAACGTAAACCTATAAATAAAAATAATGAAGACAATTTACTATAGCAATGCCCGGAATCCTGCGCTCCAAGTGCTTGAAAAGCCGAAGGTCGGCAGTTGGGTTCATGTTGTCCAGCCAAGTGACGCCGAACTTTCTGAGCTTGCCGAAGAGCTGAAACTTGACCTCAACCTGCTCAAGGACGCCAACGATTTGTTTGAGACGCCACGTGTAGAACAAGATGGCAAAAGCATCTACGTATATACACGGTACTGTTTTCCTTCGGGTACGGAGATTGCTACCGAGCCATTGCTCATAATCTACACGCCTGACTATCTGGTGACAATCATGCGCAACGAGTCCAGTGTACTGATGAACCTCACCGGCGGTTTGGTAACGGTGCTGACGACGCAACGCACCAAAACGTTTCTGCAGATATTATCCGCTGTCAACATGTCGTATACCCGCCATATCCATAAGATCAGCCGGCAAATCCTCAGCATCCGCGGCATGCTCCGCAAAACGTCGATTAACAACCAAGTGTTCATTGACTTTATCGACATCGAGGAAGACCTCAATGAAATCCTCTCTGCGCTGCAATCACAAGGCGTGATACTACGGACACTGCTGAGCGGCCGGTTCATTAAACTGTACGAAGAAGACGAAGACCTGATCGAGGACCTCTCGCTCGGTACGAACGAGCTTATCGAGCTGTCGCGCAGCCGGCTGGTCACTATTTCCACGACGCGGGAAGCCTACTCAACCATCATGGCCAATAACCTTAATAAGATATTTAAGCTGCTTACCAGTATCGGCATATTCCTCTCAATCCCAATGATTATTACCAGTTTGTACGGTATGAATGTCACGTTGCCACTCACGAACCACCCCGGAGCGTTTTGGATTATTGTCGCGCTGACCACGGGATTTACAGCGTTTTCTATCTGGCTGTTCAAAAAACTACGCTGGCTGTAGCGCAAGAATTCTTACTTTTCTAAGCAGGCGGGCGCACTATTATAAAAAGTGAGGAGGTGACATGGCTGAAACCGAAGCTATAACGCCGACAAGCGGCATCTGGGATTTGGATATCGCCGAGGTAACGGGCCATAATATCGAAACGCAGGGCCGGGAGGAGGTCAACAGGCTGCTCACGGAAGGGTGGCTGCTCCTCCATATCTACACGCTCAAGTACCGCGAAGATGGGGTATGGCGGGAGCGCCCAATGGCGATACTCGGCCGGCCGCATCGAAAAGGGAAAGCCAAACGGTCAGCAAAGTAGCCAGCCTGGCTTATGAAACAACGTTTTTCGGCTCACCTTTGAAGTAGTTGCGAATGTTATCTATGGTCGTTTGGTTGATGCGGCTGATTGCTTCCTTGGTGTTAAAGGCGTTGTGGTTGGTAATAATCACGTTCGGCAGTTTTTTAAGTATGGAAACTTCCAGGCTGTGCCGAAGGCTTTCGGCGGCGGCATTTTCCGCGCGTATAAGCAGCAGCTCTTCTTCGACATCAATAAGCTGTTCGCCTTCCAGTACGTCCATTGCCGCACCGCCGATTTGTCCGCTTTCAAGCGCCTGGATAAGCGCTCGGTTATCAACCAGCTCGCCACGGGCGGTGTTGATGAGCAGCGCACCGCGTTTCATATGGGCAATACGTTCAGCGTTAAGCAGGTGATGGTTCTCTTTGGTATAAGGAGCGTGCAGGCTGACCACATCACTTTCAGCGAGCAGCTGCTCGATGTTAACATGCTCGTACCCAATTTTTTGTGCTGCTTCCTCATTTGGGAACGAATCATTCGCGATAACCCGCATACCAAACCCCTTGGCTATCTGCGCGCTACAGGTACCGATGCGTCCGGCCCCGATAATACCGAATGTCTTGCCGTTGAGGTCAAAGCCCTGCAGTTCGAGCCGGTTCGTCACGCCTTGTTGCGCTGACTCGATCGCTTGATGAATCTTGCGGCTTAATGTAAGCAGCAGTGCGAACGCGTATTCGGCGACGGTGTGTGAACCGTACGTCGGTACGTTGCTTACGGTAATTCCGTGCTGCTTGGCGGCCGTCATATCAACATTGTTATAGCCGGTAGAGCGGCAGGACAGGTGTTTAAGCTTGCCGGTCTTGGCAAGGATATCAGCCGTTGCCTCGCTGCTGACAAAGATTGATATAACTTCGGCTTCTGGATCGACGTTGTCAATGGTCAGCTCATCGGTAACAGCAATTACTTCATGGCCGCTGCCCACAAACGCCTGTTCCAGCTGTGGCCTATCTTGGTCATTGACATCATAAAAAACAATCCGTGCCATCAACAGCTATTGTTCCATAACTATAATGTTTTTTGAAGGCTAACATGCCACGCCGATAGCGCAGGCATTTGGTTTGCGGTATTCATTGACTGCTAATGTATTGCTGCAGCTCTTCTAATTGCTACACTTAAATGATGGTGACATTGAGCCAGGAGGAATTCGAAACAGTTGTCGGCCGGGCAATTGATCAGTTGCCTAAAAAATACCTTACCCGCTTAAAGAACCTGGCAATTACAGTTGAAGACGAACCGACACCAGAACAACGTCAAAAGCTACATCTGCATGATGGTACGCTTTTGTTTGGGCTGTACGAAGGTGTGCCTATGGTGGCGCGTAGCGGCGGACAACCAATTATGCCGGACAAGATAACGCTCTTTAAGCGGCCGATCGAATTGGTGAGCGGCAGTGTTGAAGAATTGCAGGAGCAGGTATACCGGACGCTTTGGCACGAAGTGGCGCATTACTTTGGCTTGGACCATGACCAGATCCACCGGCGAGGAGCGTAGTTTATATACGGCAGCTCGTACAGATGCTACCGCCGGCTGCTTGGTATGCAAGAGTACAATATAGGGTATGGATGAGCGGGTGGCACAAGCGATGAAGTCGGTACCCAGGGAGCACTTTCTGCCGCATGAGGTGAAAGGCCAAGCGAACATGGATATGCCGCTACTTATTGGCTTTGACCAGACGAACAGCCAACCGTCGACGGTAGCAATGATGCTCGGCTGGCTGCAAGTCGAGCCGGGGCAAAAAGTGCTTGACGTTGGTTCGGGTTCCGGGTGGACAACAGGTTTGTTGGCTCATTTGACAGGCGAAGACGGCAGCGTTGACGCGGTAGAGCGTATCCTTCAGCTTGTACGTTTTGGCGAACAAAACTGCAAAAGTCTGGGGATAGCTAATGTGCATTTTCATCAGGCACTGGCTGATCCCGGCTGGCCTGAGAACGCGCCGTACGACCGAATCCTGGTAAGCGCGGCTGCCGATGAAATACCGGAAAGCTTAGTCAGGCAGCTGAAGGAAAATGGGCGTATGGTCATCCCGGTAAAAGGCAGTATCTGGGTGGTGGCAAAGAACGGCAGTGGCCACATTTCGAAGGACGAATATCCTGGGTTCGCATTTGTTCCGCTGCTTTAGCAGCAGCTTTCGGTTATTGCCATAGCGGTTCATTGATATGCAAAAAGCAACATGCCGCTTGGCAGCGGCATGTTCACTAGACCAATCCGAACTGTTTTAATGCGCGTAAGTTACGCGGTAATTTTTCTCATGATGGACCTTACGTCCCTCATAGTCATCCTTGTCGCATGAGCAATCACATTGCCCTTTGGTATCTTTCTTATCTGAATAGTGGCTTACTTTCTTGAAATGGTGGTCATCTTTTTTATAGCCATGGAATGAGCCATCATTATAGTGCTTCTGTCTGTGGTCGTAGGTAACTTTCTTCTTGTAGTTAGATTTCTTATGACTGTCCTTATCATGGTGACTATGACGCTTGCCATCATCCTTGTGCGTCTTTTTATATACGGCTTTTGTTACGCCATATTTGCCATGTCCATGCTTGTCGTCTGATTTACGGTAGTCTGCCTTATGGTACGTATGCTTCTTGTCCGGCTTGCTGTAGTGATGCTTGTTATTACTGTGGTCGTCATGCTTGTGTTCGTACTTGCTGCCATACCCCTGGCTTTTATGCCGGTTAGTATCATATTTGGTGTTATGTGCAGCCAAGTAATTGCGCGGATGTCGTTCGCTACGGGACGCATGCTTATGACTGTCCTTATGTGCGTGCTTGCTGTAAGTCCTATGCTTGTCTGATTTTCCGGTCCGATGTTGCGCGGAGTGCTTATAATCCGAATCATGGTTGCCTGAAGGTATCTTTTTGGAATGGTCCTTTTTCTCGGGTTTTTGATGGCCATATGATTTGACCTTATGCTGTTTGTCGTACGAATGGCTTCCGCTGTGCGTCACTCCAAACGCCGGGAAAACGCTAATAGCGATAATCACGACAAACGCTGAAACTGTGTGGAATATACCTGCCTCCTATAAAAGTCAATTATGATTAATATTTGTCAGACGAGCCTCCTTTCTGGTTATGATGTCGGCTCTAGTAGTAGCAAGGAGGAAAGCAGTTTGATAGTAATTTTCTCACGCCTAGGTTGCAGCGCGGTGCAAAATAGCATTAAGCGTAAGCACTGTATGCTACACTCTGTTTATGGCGAAGAAAACAATACTACAAACAGACTGGCTACAGAGACGGGCCTTAAATTTGACCCGTATACACTTTGGTTTCATTGCTCTTTACGCGGCAGTTATTGTCGCGAGCGATGCGTGGAACCTGGTAACGCGGGAATTGACTTGGGAGCGGTGGCGGATGGCAGGGGTGCTGTTGATCGCCAACACCGCAATCTGGTACCTGGCGCGGGTTAATGCACGGAGTAATTCGTACTACCGGCTGCTAATTATCGGTATTGTGGCGCTCGGGATTATCTTGGCGACATTCACGGTGTATACGGAGCGCGGTATGGCAAGCCGCGGTGTGGCGCTCTATGCCCTGCCTATCGCATCAGCGGCAGCATTGCTCAACCGGAGCGCTATCTTTGGGGCAGCAGCCATCAGCACCGCAGCGTACGTCCTGGCAGCTACCCGGTACTTTTATGTCTTTTTTAACGAAGGGTACAAGGTTGAGCTGTATACGACGCTTGCATTTTATAGCGGCACGTTCTTTGTATTCGCGGCGATATTATGGATAGTGATTGGGCCGAATAAAGACTAGCTGCTCCTGTCTGACTGCTAGCTACTGATTGTGATAGCACCAACGTTATAAGGCACCCTGTGTATAATATGGCCCATGGGCACAGGCCACACCTTTGAGAGCCTGCTAGACATCGGGCAGCATATCCTAAACTCAAGCATTCAAGTCAGCCCTTCTGGCCAACTGAAAATTTTTCGGCCGGAGGGCTCTAAAGCGTGTCCACTATATTGGAGCTCGCGTAATGGTGTGCAGCCGATGCTTAAAATCGTACGCGGGATTTTTGAAGCGGAGCGGATATGGAATCCGAACGGGCAACTGCACTCCATGACAGCGGTGTTTGATAATGTGGCGATAAGAGCTTCAAGGGATATGGCAACAGAGAAATTGGATAGCATAGATGAATACGTACTCTCCGCCTTTCAGGTGTATTGGAACTTAGCGGAGGCACGAAAAGTAGCAATCCCTCCACTCATACGCTCATATTTAGACACGGAAGATTTTGTGTCGCCCACTACGACTGAAGAGGAATGGTCTATGGAATCGGAAATGCTTGACGAGGCCGAGGTATAGCATTCCTAATTGCTAAGGCTTATGCTTAACTTTATCCATGGCAAATTATAAAGGGCATATGGCCGGAGCAGTTCTGACATGTGGTGCGTACGTTGGCGGACTAAAGCTGGCACCGGGTGAGTTATTGGCTGAAACCGCTGGGATTTTAAGTAATTGGCAGATGGTGGTTGCCATGTTTGTCGTAGCGGTCTTATTTGGGCTGTTTCCAGATATTGATACCAATTCCAAAGGCCAAAACCTATTTTATGGCGTCGCCCTGGTGGCGGATATCGCGCTTATCGCAACGGGGCGGATAGAAGCTGCCGCTTATTTAGGGCTGCTCGCAATGACGCCGATAGTCGGCAAGCACAGAGGGTGGACGCACAGCTTCTTGGCCATGGTGCTTGTGCCGGCGCCGATCCTGCTTATTCCATACCTGAACAACCAATATATTCTACCAACAGCATTCTTGTTTTATGGCGCTGCAGTTGCCGGCTATTTTAGCCACCTTATGCTCGATGGCCGGGTGCTGAAAATCTTTAGGGTACGTGGTGGCTGGTAGGGCTGCCGGCTTACGCGCCGATATCGCGGCGCCGGAAGGCAATGTACGAAATGATTCCAGCCCCGAGCAGTAGGCCGGCAATCACCCAGAACACCGTATAGCTGTAGTTGCCTTCCAGCATATCGCCCGGGTGAAAGTAATTGTATATGAAAAGTTTGCTTGGCCATTGTAACCATTCAACACTGCTACTGAGTGACACTACAATGTAGCCGCCCAAGGCATAAAGCGTAGCGATGCCAATGCTGCCGGCTCTGGCATTGCGGCCCAGCGTGGTAATAGCGAGCGCTATGGCCCCAAACGACAGTCCTAACAACGTAGCAGCGGCGCCGGCAAGCATGATGTTGCCGGTTGGGACTGCAAGGTCAACCATTTTTGCCATTGCCGCGGTCGTCACGGTACCGAGCAAACCGGCCGCCAACACTATGAGAATACCGACCAGTGCCTTGGCGGCAAGCAGCTGCCCCCGAGAAATCGGCCGGCTGAGCAGTAGCTCAACCGTACCTTCTTTTTCTTCTTTGCCAATGAGGGAAGCGCCGAGCGTTATAGCTAAGATGCCGACAAGCAGCGGCATCATTAGATAGAATACCTGGCTGCTCAGGTATCCGGCCGGCGAAAGGAAATCCCCAGTGTCCGATAGCAGCGCTTTGGCAGTTTCAGGTATCTGTTGGAACGTCTGCTCGAACTCGGCGGCTTGGTCACGGAACGAAGGGTAAAAGATTAAGTTTATAAAAATGAATGCAAAAATTCCGAGCATCCACCACGCCGTGAACCAACGGCGTTGCCAAAGTCCCCAGCGGACTATTCCCCTCATTGCTCGGCCTCCACTTCGTAGTAACGCATAAACTCCTGCTCGAGGTTTAATTCCCGTGTCTCGAAGCGCGTAACGGTGTGTTTTGCGAGCAGGGCGAAGAGTTGCGAATAGTCGCCGCTGAACTCCAATGTCACGTTAGTGCCTTGGCGTTCAAGCGCATGAATGCCGGGAATCTGCTTCAGCTGCCCAACTGGCGGCTGCTTGGCAAAGGTAATGTCGATGGTCTGCGAAGCCTTGAGCTCCATGTCTTCAATGCTGTTTTCGTTCACTAAAACGCCGTTCTTAATGATGCCGACACGGTCACACATTTTTTGCACTTCACTGAGGTTGTGGCTGCTCACGAATACCGTTGCCCCCTTGCTGCTAACTTCTTGGACTAAGCCATAGAATACTTCCTGCATCAGCGGGTCAAGCCCATCAGTAGGCTCATCCAGGATGAGCACGTCCGGTTGGTGCATAAACGCTTGTATGATGCCGATTTTTTGCTTATTGCCCTTGCTCAGCGTGCCGATTGGCTTACTGAGGTCTGCGTTAAACATACGCGCCAGCTCAGTGGCACGTGACTGGCGCTTGGGCGGTTGCAGTTCACCCATGTACTCGAAAAATTGTTTGCCGGTCATTTTAGGGTAGGCAGCGAAATCACCGGAGAGGTACCCGACATAACGGCGGATTGCTACACTGTCCCGTACGATATCTTTACCAAGTATTTTTGCCGAACCGCCGGTTGGCTGGATGAAATTAAGCAGCAGGCGGATTGTGGTTGATTTGCCGGCTCCGTTCGGACCGAGGAAGCCAAACACCTCTCCTTTATTGACCTCCAGGCTCAGCGCATCGAGCGCTCTGGCAGGCGAGTGAGGGTACTGCTTGGACAGGCTATCAAAAACGATTGCAGCTTGGCTGCTGCTGTTGCTCGGCATGTTAGCTTGAGTATACCATTAAGCTATGGGACATTCTGTGATCAACCTACAAGATATGCTCTCCAGACCGTCACTGGAAGCAGCAAAGCTTTTACTTGGCTCCAGGATAGAGCGGACCATCGGCAACGAGAAACTTGCCGGCATAATTGTTGAAACCGAGGCGTATGACCAGGATGATGCCGCGAGTCATAGCTATCGTGGCATGACTGAAAGGAATCGGATCATGTTTGGTCCGTCTGGACACGCCTACGTTTATTTTACCTACGGCATGCACTATTGTTTTAACATCGTAACCGGAGCCAAGGGCCGGGGTTGCGGCGTGTTGATCCGGGCGATTGAACCAATTGCGGGTATTGAAACAATGCTGCGACATCGCGGCCGGACGCCATTGGGCAACCTTACCAACGGACCGGCGAAGCTCTGCCAAGCGCTGGCGATTGACAAGTCGCTCAACGGTCACGATTTACGCGAGCCGCCGCTGAGATTGCTGCCAGGCGAGTCAATTGATGAATCGTCTATTGTGCAAACAACGCGTATCGGCATACGGCAGGCAGTGCATGAGCCATGGCGCTTCTTTATTAGGGGTAATGAACATGTTTCCAAGCCGGAATCGACGCCCCGTGGGACTTGAATTTAGTAGCGTTTAGGCATAAGCTTAAAGTGGAAGTGTGAGGCTTCCAACGAGTCCCGAAATACTCGGGACTCATTTTATTTTGCAATGGCACTTGGTGTGCTGCTCTGCTAATGTTATAACTAGGAGCAATTCTATTATGGCAACAATTTGGCACGTACTGTTCTTTTCCCTGGTTGGTGGCGTTGTTTCGCTTATCGGCGGGCTGTTGCTGCTCAGAAAGCAGTCGACAGCTGACAGATTGGCGAAATACGCGACACCATTTGCAGCCGGCGCGCTGCTGGCAGCGGTGTTTTTGGACCTGTTAAAGGAAGGGATTGAGCTGGCAGCGTCTGACCGCGTGCTGCTCGCAGCGCTCATCGGCTTGCTGCTGTTTTTTATTGCTGAGCGGTTCCTGCATTGGTTCCACCACCATCACCAGCATGAAGGTTCGGATCCATCGGTGGCTTTGGTCATCATCGGCGACACAGTCCATAACATGCTTGACGGGATAGTTATTGCTGCTGGCTTTTTAGTGAGCGTGCCAACAGGTATCATTACAACCTTGGCAGTTGCCGCTCACGAAATACCGCAGGAGATCGGTGATTTTGGCTTGCTGCTCAAAAAGGGGTTACAACGTCGCAAGGTGCTGTTGGTGAACATACTCAGCGCCCTCGCAACGACTGTCGTGGCCTCTATAACCTTTTACGCCGGCAACGATGACCAGTTACCGCTTGGAGTGCTACTAGGCTTAAGCGCCGGGTTTCTCCTTTACATCGCGGCCAGCGATATTATCCCGGAAATTCACGAGTCCGCTCAGAAGCGGCGGTTGCTGGACTGGCAACCGCTTATGTTGCTTATCGGCGTGGCTATCGTTGCCATTGCCATCCAAATATCGCATAGCGTAACCCATTTGGAATAGAAGGAAACTGCCCGCCCACATAACGGGAGGCCAGCGGTAGCCACCGGAGCTCTCATCAGTTACAATGGGCTTATGAATAACGTGTTGGTGGTGATCGGGATAGCAAATGTTCTGCTGCTTGCGTACCTGATTGTTACGTCAAACGGCAGAAAAACCGAAGATGTTGGAACCCAGTTGCTTAAACAGGATCTTTTGGCGCTTAATGACAGCGTCAGCAAGCTGAAGGACGGCTTGCAGACACAGCTGTCCGAGCGGTTGGATAAATCGAGCCAGCAAATGGCCCATCAGTTTGAGGAAAGCGCCAAAATCATCCGCGATGTCACCCAAAAGCTAACCATGCTGGAAAAGACCAACCAGCAGGTGGGCGACATAGCTGGCGAGCTCAGGGTCTTGCAAAACGTCCTGACCAACCCTAAGCAACGCGGGGTGCTTGGCGAGTACTACTTAAACCAGGTGCTTGAGAACGTATTGCCGCCGGACAGGTTCCAGCTGCAATACCGCTTCAAGGATGGAGAAACGGTTGACGCGGTTATCAAGCTGGACGGCAAGGTGTTGCCGGTAGACAGTAAATTTTCGCTGGAAAATTACAATAGGGTCCTTGAGGAAAACGATAAAGTGCGCAAAGAGACGCTGGTCAAGGCATTTAAGGCTGACCTGAAAGGCCGGATAGATGAGACGGCCAAGTACATACGTCCCAAAGAGGGCACGATGGATTATGCGTTCATGTTCATACCGAGCGAAGCGATTTACTATGACCTACTCATTAACAAAGTCGGCGCCACCGGTACGAGTGCCCGGGATTTGCTGGAGTACGCGTTTCGGGAAAAGAAAGTGATTATTGTCAGCCCGACGACATTTATGGCGTACTTGCAAACAGTGTTGCAGGGGCTTAGGGCACTGCAAATTGAAGACCAGGCAAAAGAGATCCAGGAGCGGGTCGGAGAACTCGGCCGCCATATCGCCAGTTACGACGTTTATATGAACAAGCTCGGCGCAAGCCTTGGTGTTACCGTGAACCACTACAACACCGCGCATAAGGAGCTCAAAAAAATCGACAAGGACGTGGTGCGGATTGCAGACGCTTCGCCCAGCGTAGAGCCGTTAACGCTTGAACGTCCCCAGCTGGACGACTAGTCACTTTGCCAGGTCAATCGTGAGTGCGGCTGTCCATGAGAAGTTAGCCGCGCCGGCCGGGGTGCCGTCGATTGGAGAGAAATACTCACCAAAGCCGTTGTTTGCCACCATTTCCAGTGTCGTTTCAGCCAATGCATCAGCATGATCACTGAACCCGTAGCGGCGCAGGCCGTCGATAATAAGCCAGTTCATGTTGACCCAGGTTGGGCCTTGCCAGTACCTGTGGGGCCTAAACCAAGGCGAGTTCACTGGCGTGCTCGGAACTGGATAGTTGGTACCGAATTGGTGTTCATCTTCCAGCAGTTTCACGATTTTTTTGGCTCGCTCATCGCTGATGCTTCCGGAGTAAAGCGGCAACAAGGCGCCGATACTTGGCGCTTTGAGCAGCCGGTGCGAAACAAACTCCCGCGAAAAGAACTGATTGGAATAGGGATCCCATAAATTATCTAGCGCATCTTCAGTACGCTGCATGCGCTCCTTCAGGTCATCCGGCAGTTTTTTGCCGATCGCTTTGGCAATTGCCTTTACATGGTAGTTAGCCCGTATGAATATCGAGTTGAAGGTGACGTCTTCTATCGCGAACAGCGAATGGGCTAAGATTCGCTTTATATCGTAGTTCTTACGGCGAAGCCGGCGTAAGACGCTAAAAAAGGCGAGTGCATCAGTGGTAGGGAGCCGTTGGTCAACTGCGACGAGCCGGGTGTCTCGCCGCATAAGCGTTAGGAGGTGGTCAAGGCGTGTCTTGTCGATAAGCCGTATCCAGAGCGGCATTTGGTGGTCATGGAGCTCCTGAATCCACGGTGGCGTACTGTCAAGTCCTGTCTCCCAGGGGTGTATTTGCAATACGAGCCCCTCGGCATGTGGATCGCGCTCGGCATAGAGCCACTGGTGGTAGGCCAGCAATGCCGGATACATCGTCTTATACCAAGTTCGGCGCTCAGCCTTATTGAGTTTTTTACCAACTTGGACAACGGCTTCGGCAAGCATAGGTGGCTGGGTAATGCCGCTGGTAAACACACTATCGGGAGCGTTGGGACTCAGCCAGCTGCGCCAGATATTCACGTCCCGGTCGCGCCGGGAGCCTGAACTAAAGATGATGTTTGGCAGCATGCCGTTGGCCCACTGGCCGCGGAGCAGACTGGTAAGCTCTTGCTGGGCCCGGCTTACGTCAACGTGCCGCAGGCCAATTGCGATGAAGCAGCTGTCCCAAAGCCACTGGTGAGGGTAAAGGCCTTCGGCAGGGACGGTAAATGTACCGCGGTCATTTGCCTGCAAAACGGCTTTGGCCTGTTCGACTAAATCCGTCCCTGATTCCATGGTTGATAGTATAGCGTGAGTAGAAACCACTACCAATTTTATTGCTTTGCACCAGGTGAGATAATGGAACTATGCCGATCAGTGAATCGTTTGACGCGTCCAAGGATATGCCACCGCCAGAGGAGACGGCACACTTTCTCGCACACCTGCACCTGGCCCGCGTGGCACTGAAGGAAAGTGTCGCGATGGCGTTGCCAGAGAAAATGATGGACCATTTTGAACGTGAGGTTGGGCAAATAACGACGCCAAGTAGCCGGTTCAGCCGACTGCCAAGGTATGAGCCTTACTTGCTGAGGGCCCTCTCGATGGAGCTGCCAATGTTCCCAGCCGGCCGGTATGCATCAGTTGCCCAACAGCGGACAAACCATAGCTTCGCCAACCTCATCAATGATATTTCACCCCGCGTCGTTTTTAACCCACGGACCAGCCGCGAAATGCGCCGCTCCCTTCAAGATACGCGGGAACATGTCCGTAAAATGGCAGTTGTTGACGGCTTGCGGCGTCTGGGTGTGTTGGAAATCGGTGAACGCGACAATTATTTTGTGCCGCGCGGGTTGATCGGTGCGGCGTCGTACCTGCGGGCGGATATAGATGACCTGTTTGACAGGACGATCCATACCGAGCACGCCAGTATCCAGCGGCATTTGAAAAAGTACCAAGTGCGTCCACGGAACGTCATTGGGGCTGACGGCCGCATGCAGTTGTTTTACAATTTGCTGCCGGAACTGTCAGAGGACGTAAATGGGAAAGTTGCTATCGACGGCAAAAAGAACACGAAGTACAAGCTTTTTTGGAACGAAATCAAAAACGACGTGAACCGCATACGAAAGACGCATGGAACTTCGGCCGATTAGGATCAGTGGGTGCACAAGTAGTCCAGATCGTAACAGGCATAAGACAGCGTAGAGGCCGTGTCGCTCGTGACATTAATCAGGGATTACTCGAATATATGGAGCGTGACGGGGTGGAAAATATTGAAGCATACGTTGGGGTAGCTGCTTAGCGGTAGTTCGTAAAGCTGAGCGGGAAGTCAAAATCCTGCCCGTTTAGCAGCTGCATAACAGCTTGCAAGTCATCTTTGCTGCCGCTCATCACACGGACAGCATCACCTTGTATTTGCGTCTTGACTTTCGGGAATTTGTCACGGATTAGACCAGTAATTTTCTTGGCCTTTTCTTGGTCGAGCCCTTTCTTAAACGGCACTTCTTTGGTGGCTTGCATATTGCTCTCTGTCACGTCCCGGGAAGTGTCGAGTACCTTTTGGCTCTGGCCGCGTGCAGCGAGCTTTTTGCGGAAAATGTCAAGGATGGCATCTATTTGCCACTCACCGCTGCCGGTCACTTTAATGCCATTCTTGTCGCCGTCCAGCCACTCAACAGCAGCCGGTGTACCCTTAAAATCATAGCGGTTCGCCATCTCCCGCTGGGTTTGGTCCAGCACGTTGTTCATTTCCGCTTTGTCGTAATCACTAATCACATCAAATGAAAAGTTGGCCATGCCACCAGTTTTGCATTCCTTTGGGGCAGATGCAAGCGGACTGGTGCAGCCTGGTAGCTGAACTGCTATAATTTGATGAAATGAACTATCAGAATCCTCGTATTGCTGAAATTGCGGGCACCCTAAAGAAGCGCCTGGCTCAGCAGGAAAACAAAGCCTCAGTGCTGCGGGCTGAAGAGCTTCGCTCTCTGTACGCCGAAATTCCCACGTTGCCAGCTGATGAGCGGGCAGCGTTCGGAAGAGAGCTGAACCAGCTGAAAGCTGAACTCGAGGCACTGGTAGCTGGTTCGGCAGAAGCAGACGAAGTACTGGCTCCGATTGACGTGACCGCGCCGTTCGACAGCAATACGGACCAGGCCAAACGGCCGACGCTGCTGACTGCCGACAAGGGGAGCAAACATCCGCTGATGGCGGAAATAGAGAAGGTGCTCGACATATTTGCACGGATGGGCTTTGAAGCGGTGGAATCACGGCAGCTGGATGACGACTATCACATGTTCGGGTCGCTTAATTTTCCAGAAGGCCACCCAGCGCGCGATGACTACGATACCTTTATGACAGAGGAGGGCCTTATCCCGCCTGCTCACACCAGCACCATGCAGAACCGGGTGCTGCGGCAACAAAAAGGCAAGCTCGCTGTTGGCCAGCCGATTAGTGTTGTCATCCCCGGCCGGGTCTTTAGGAACGAAGATCTGGATGCTACGCATGAGCACACGTTCTATCAACTCGAAGGCATCTATGTTGATAAGGGAATCCACGCCGGCCATCTGGTAGCGACGCTGAAGACGTTTCTGGAAGAATATTTTGGTGAGCAATTGGAGGTCAAGACCCAGCCGTTCTATTTCCCGTTTACCGAGCCAAGCTTCGAGTTTGCGATTAAGCGTCCGGGCCGGGACTGGCTTGAGTTGCTCGGTTGCGGCATGATCCATCCGAGCGTTTTGGCCGAAGGCGGTATCAATCCGAACGAATATACCGGCTTTGCCTGGGGCTTTGGTATCGACCGCCTGGTGCTTATGAAATACGGCATTGAAGACATCCGGCACTTCGAGTCCGGCAAACTAGCATTTCTGAGGCAATTCGCATGAACAGAGAGAGGCGTCCCGCTGAAGTTATTGATTTGCCCGTACGCGCGGCTGGGGAAAAGGATGCCGTCGCAATGCCTATGGGCGAGGTTAGCGAGGATGCTGTTGTTATGAGCTCGTTTAGTAGCCGCCGGTTCCAGCAGCGTCTCGGAGAAGCCTTTAAGTCTGAAATGAGCCGCAAGCTTGGCCGTAGTGATGCTGAGAAGTTTGGCAAGCCTGAGTTTGATTCAAAAGCCTACAGTGCGGGCTTGGTGGGCCTGCAGGTTACCGTCGGTATGGAAGTGGCAACTGAAATGTTTGGTTCGCTTGATAACGCACGTAACTATTTGAACACGGTGCCGTGGCACCGTTCACAAAGTCGGGCTAACCATCCGTCGAATTCGGGGGGCAAGCATGAAAGTTAGCCTGAACTGGATTAAGGAATTTACTGACGTTCGCCTGCCGGTACAAACGCTGGTAGAAAAGATTGGCGGGCAGCTTGGGGCGGTGGAGGAGGTGATTGAGCTTGGCAAAAAGTATGAAGGCGTCATCGTGGCCAAAGTGGTGTCCTGCCAAAAGCATCCTAACGCGGACAAGCTGAGCATATGCCTGATTGATGACGGAGGAAAGGCTGAGGCGGTTACCAGAGACGATAGCGGTTACGTACAAGTAGTATGCGGTGCCCCGAATGTACGGGAAACGCTATATGTAGCGTGGATACCCCCAGGTGTAGTGGTGCCGAACACGTTTGATAAGGCCCCGTTTACCCTTGAAGCGAAGGAAATACGCGGTATCGTCAGTAATGGCATGATTGCCAGTGCCCACGAATTAGCGCTAAGCGACGACCATACCGGTATCGTCGAACTCGAGGCTGACAACGCGCAGCCGGGCAAGCCACTGGCGGAGCTGCTGCAGCTTGATGATTTTATCATTGATATCGAAAATAAGATGTTTACCCGCCGGCCCGATTGTTTCGGGCAGCTCGGTGTTGCCCGGGAAATTGCCGGCATTACCAACCAGGCATTTACATCGCCGGCTTGGTATTTGGATAAGCCGGTGTTCAAAAATGCTGGCAGGGCGCATTTGGCGGTTAATAATGCGCTGCCGGAGCAAGTGCCTCGGTTTGCCGCTGTCATCCTGGATGGTGTGAAAGTGGGGCCGAGTCCGCTCTGGCTGCAGAGTTACCTTGTCAGGGTAGGGATACGGCCGGTAAACAACGTAGTTGATATTACGAATTACCTAATGATGCTGACCGGCCAGCCGCTCCATGCATACGACGCTGATAAGCTTCGGACGCTTAGCTCGTCTGAGGAGTACATCAGCCTTGAAACGCGCTTGTCAAAGCCGGGCGATACGCTGACGTTGCTTGGCGGCAAGGTGGTGACCTTCCGTGACGACAAGTCCATACTCATTACCTCGAATGACACACCGGTAGGTATCGGCGGTGTTATGGGTGGTGCGGCAACAGAAGTTGACGACTCTACCACAAGTGTCGTGCTGGAGTGCGCCACGTTCGATATGTACAGTATCCGGCGGACTAGCATGCAGTACGGGCTGTTCACCGAAGCGGTTACCAGGTTTACGAAAAACCAGTCGCCAATGCAAAACGCCAAAATCGTCGCGAAAGCTATCGGCCTGTTCAACGAATTGGCTGGTGCCGAGCAGGCCAGCACAGTAATTGACAGCGCGCACAACCTGCCGGCACCGCCGACTATCCGTACGACTGCCGCCTTCATTAATGAGCGGCTCGGCCTTACGCTCGAATCGCACGAGATCGCCAGGCTATTGCAGAATGTAGAGTTTGGCGTACAGGTGGAAGCGGAAAGCCTGGTAATCATGCCGCCGTTTTGGCGCACGGATCTGCACATTCCCGAAGATATTGTTGAAGAGGTGGGTCGGCTGTACGGATACGATCATTTGCCGCAAGCGCTGCCGACACGGAGTCTGAAACCGGCTGTTAATAACGACCTGATCGCATTGAAGCAAAGAGTACGGGAAATCCTGAAAGAGGCTGGTGCCAATGAAGTGTTGACGTACAGTTTCGTACCCGCCAGCTTAATGGAAAAAACCGGCCAAAACCCTGCTAACGCCTATAAAATCAGCAACGCCCTCAGCCCTGGCCTGCAATATGTCCGCATGAGCTTACTGCCAAGTTTGCTTGAGAAAATCCACCCGAACGTAAAAGCAGGGGCCGGCGAATTTGCACTTTTTGAGATTAACCAGACACACGGCAAAGACTATATCAGCAAAGAAGACGGGCTGCCGATTGAGGAGCACCGCGTCGCGTTGGTGTTTGCGGCCGACGATAAAACCGCGGCTTCGAATTACGGAGGTGCCCCATACTTCCTGGTGCGGCGGTACGTAGACCATTTGCTAAACCGCCTCGGCATTGATCCAACCTATGTGTCCGCCAAGGGCTATGTCCCGGAAATGGAGATCAGCAAAGCAGCAATCGCGCCGTTCAACCAAGATAGGGCAGCTTTGATAAAGGACCAGGACGGCCGGTTTATCGGCGAAATTGGCGAGTTTAAGGACAGTGTGCGGCGGGGACTGAAACTGCCGGCGTTTGTTGCAGGGTGCGAGCTTGACATCAAGCAGCTGCTTAAGCTTGCCGGCCAGGCGTCGCCGTACGTACCGCTGTCACGCTATCCTGGCGTAGAGCAAGATATTTGTCTGGCCGTTCCCCTGGACGCCGAGTACGCAGCAGTGTCGACGTTTGTGCGCGGGCAGCTGCAGCAGCAGTCCATGCCGACACGCACTTCTTTTACCTTAACTCCGATCGATATTTACCAAAAGGCCGACCGCAAGCAAATAACGTTCCGGATCAATGTTGCTTCGCACGAACGCACACTCAGGACCGAAGAAGTAAGCAAACTGCTTGATACGGTTGCCCGCGCTGCAAAGTTGCAGCTCGGCGCCGAACGCATCTAACGCTTGCAAATCACTCAATATGAGTATAGAATAATGTTCGTTTGGTTGAGTCCCGGAGGATTCCCAAAACGTACTTTGACAGGCGTGGTTACAGGGAATGCATAGGTAATGGCAGTGCTGTCCGGTTGCGTTTAGCGACCCGACACCACTGCTTTTATTCTTTGACATTCCCAGCACGTGTAGCTCAATTGGTTAGAGCCCCATAACATGCCTTGGCTCAAGTCCATGGCAGGTATGGGTGTATGGGTTCGAATCCCATCGCGTGCGCTATGAGAGCGAGCTCGGCATACAGCTTTGCAGCTCAGGAAGCTGGGGACTTCCTTCGGCGTTAGCCGGCTCTCACCTTCGCGCGAGTATCTACTCGCCATGCTCGGGTCCCGCGGGTACCTGCTTACTGTGCCCCTCGTAAGCTAGGTCCGCCCGCCCGCGGGACCCGTCTTCGCCATAAGCTACTCTGGAGTAAAAAATGCCAGATGAAACGGACGAGCCCGTTACCCTGAAACAAGGACGGTGCATTAACAAGCATACGACCTATTTCGTACCATCAGCACCACCCGGGCAGAGGGTGCGCTGCTACAAATGTGACGAAGAGGTTACAGTCCCATTTTCATAGCAGAGCAAGACGGCAGTGAGCATGCGAAGGCTCAATTTGGGTTCATCCCAAATGCACCACGCCTGTCCGTCTTCCCAAGCAAGCTTATCCAGCTTATTTAGGAAGGCGGCCCAACCACTATTTAAGCAAGTTACTTAGCGTGTTAAGCTTTAAGCAATGAAGCACATTTGGCGGATTATCCGGTTTTCGGGAAGTTTGTGGCGGTACTACGCTGCAATTTCAATTTTTACGGTTTTGCTGAGCTTGATGAGCCTGCTCCAACCGCTGTTTACCGGTTGGGCGATTGATGAGATACGGCTTGGTACTGACGCTCATGTCGGCTATGTCGCGATGCTGGCAGTGGCGATTTTTGCGCTGGATCTAAGCGCAACAGTCTTCAGTAATATTAGCGGCTATTTAGGCGATCAAATGTCCGCCAAACTGAACAAACTATTGAGCCACCGGTATTTCGAACATTTATTGACGCTGCCCCAACGTTACTTCGATACTGAACTCTCCGGTACGATAATCAACCGTCTCAACCGTTCCATAACGCAAATCACCACGTTCATGCAAATGATGAGCAACAACTTTTTGCAGTTCATTTTCAGTACGTTGTTTTCGCTCGTTGTCGTGGCGTTCATCAGTTGGCCGGTAGCGGCGATGCTGTTTGCCCTGTATCCGATTTACGTGTGGCTTACCTTCCGTACCAGCAACCGGTGGCAGAAATACCAGGAACAGAAAAACCGGCACTTGGATATTGCAACAGGACGGTTTGCTGAGGCAATTGGCCAGATAAAGGTCGTCAAAAGCTTTATCCAGGAGAGGCGTGAACTTGGCTTCTTTAACAGGCATATGGATGCGTACGCCGCGGTGAACCGTCCCCAGTCCAGATTTTGGCACGTTCGCGACGTGCAACGGCGTTTAATCCTGAACGTCATCTTCCTGGGTGTTTTTATGTACGTGTTTGTGCAGGGGGCGCAAGGCATGCTTTCGCCGGGTGAAGCGGTAACGCTTATACTCTACGCGATGCAGATCCGTATCCCTATCTTTACCATCAGCTTTTTGGTTGAAAACACCCAACGGGCAGTTACTGACAGCAAGGACTATTTTGAAATTATGAATATCAGGCCGCAGATAGAAGATGCAGCAGCAGCCAAGCCGCTGAAAGTAACCGCCGGCCAGGTGGTGTTTGATGACGTGACCTTTGGTTACGATAAGGGGCAGATGGTGCTAAAGGGTATGTCATTTGCGATCGAGCCTGATACCAAGGTCGCACTGGTGGGGGAAAGCGGTGAGGGCAAGACGACGCTTACTAACTTGCTCATGCGCCTCTACGAGCCGCAGCGCGGAACAATCATGATTGACAGCCAGGACATCCGGCTTGTCACACAAAAAAGCCTGCGCCAAAATATTGGCGTTGTATTCCAGGACCCTGCCCTGTTTAGCGGCACTATTAAGGAAAATATCGGCTATGCGAAGCCGGGGGCTGATGGCGAAGCGATTATAGCCGCCGCTAAGGCAGCCAATGCCCATGAGTTTATTACGAAGTTTGAGAAGGGATACGATACAGAAATTGGCGAGCGGGGCTTGAAACTGAGCGGCGGACAGAAACAGCGTATCGCGATTGCACGTGCCTTGCTCAAGGACGCGCCGATACTGATTTTGGACGAAGCGACGAGCAGTTTGGATAGCCGCAGTGAAGCAATGGTGCAAGAGGCTTTGGAGCGGCTCATGAAAGGACGTACTACTATAATTATTGCCCATCGCTTGAGCACCATCCAAAACGTTGACCAAATCATTACCATCGCCAATGGCAAGATTGGCGAGATGGGGACGCCGCGCAAGTTGGCAGCGAGCGGCGGTATTTACGCCCAGTTGCTGAAGTTGCAACAAGGGGGGTCAGAAGCAAACAAAAAGAAACTCAAGCAATTTGAAATTTCGGCATAACATGTCAAAATTGTACCAGGAATACCTATGGCGCGACCGAAATCCCGTAAGTCCAGCACAACAAACGGCCGATTGACCAAACTGCAACGTTTCGGGTTGTATTTTCACGACCGGGTATTTGTTACGTTATTCCTATGGCTGGTACTCATTGCCATAGGGGTATTTTGTTACGCTAAGCTGTTAACCCGCGAGGGCTTTCCCCGTGTCGAATTGCCGGTCAGCGTAGTGAGCGGGACATATTTTGTAAACAGCGCTGAACAGGTAGACGCTGAAGTCACGAAGCCTCTGTCCGAATTCATTACGCAGCTGCCGGCCGTCGAAAGCGTCCACGCCAGCAGCGGTACCAATTTTTTTACCCTCCAGGTTGAGCATACGGAGGGAACAGACTCCGGCGCGGCGAGCAATACCCTAAAAGAGCGGGTGGCGAACGCCGGCTTCTTGCCTGAACGGGCAACGCTGGAGTTTCGGCCAGTACTTTTCGGGGTAGACTTTGCCGGCGAAGGCGATGACATACACATTTCGTTCTTTAGCCGCAGCGAAGTAAGCGCCGAAACATTAGAAGCCAAGGCGAAATCGGCAGCCGAATACCTGTCTGGCCCTTTCGGGATTGTGGGGGCAGAGCGGGTCAGGCCGGTAAGTTTGTTTCGCACCGGGAGTGATCCGGCGAGCGGGCAGCCGGTTTCCGAACAAAGCACGTTTGACAAAGTAGGGGTAAGCAACGGCGGCTTTGTGTTCTATGATTCGGCGATAGTCGCCGTAAAGGCTGAGGCGGGTATTGATGACCTCGAACTCTATGACGCTACGCAAATGGCGCTCGAGCGGCTTCGCAACGATGCCGCGTTTGAAGGGTATGACGCGGTAATATCAGCCAATTTCGCCGAAGGCATCCGGACACAAATTGCCGGTTTGCAGGAAAGTCTGTTAATTGGTTTGCTCGCGGTAACGACCGTCTGTTTTCTGCTGATTAGTCTCAGGGCCTCAATTGTTGCAGCTGTTGCAATGGTTTCAGTCATTACGATAACGTTGGGTATTGTCTATGCTGTTGGGCTGACGCTTAACACAGTAACGCTCTTTTCATTGGTACTCTCGCTTGGGCTGATCGTAGACGATACCATTATCGTTACTGAAGCGATAGATGCAGGGCGCAGTAAGCGCCTAAAGCGCCGTACCATAGTCGCCGGAGCAATTAAAAAAGTAGCGCTTGCAAGCGTGGCCGGAACATTCACGACGATGCTTGCATTCGCTCCCATGTTGTTTATAGGGGGGATTCTAGGCACAATCATTGTAGCGATACCAGTCACGGTTATTATCAGCCTGGCCGTATCACTACTCGTTTCGCTAACACTCGTACCATTCCTCTCGCGACTTCTTGTCAACCGCACGGGCCGGAGTTTCAGCCCGCTAAGGGGCATCGAATCTTACATCAGCGCTCGGTTGGCCGGCGTGATTAGCATAGGCAAGCGTTCATTGAAAAGGCTGGCTGTGATTGGATCTGCGGCGATTCTGTTGAGCATTGCTATGGTGGTGGCCGGCGTGGTCTTGTTCCAGCATGTGAAGTTTAATATTTTTCCGGCAGCCAAAGATACCAATGCGCTTCAGTTGGCGCTGCGTTTTCCGCTGTCAACAGATTTGCAGCGTGCAGAAGAACTGACGGGGGAGGTAGCCGGCAGGGCGGCTGAGGTACTGGGGCCCAACATCGAGCAGGCGACGCTGAGTGGTACAGGATCCGCAAGCGGCGTGCTCCTGAATATGGAGTTGATACCGTATGACGAGCGTGAGGTAACTTCACCGCAGCTTGTCAACCAATTGGAGACGGCATTTGCCCAGTATGACAAGGCTGATGTGCAGGTGCGGCAAATCGATGTTGGGCCGCCGCCTGGTACGTTCGGCGTTCGGATTTATGCCGAGGACCGGGACCGCGCGCTCCAGCTGGCGCGGGACATCGCAGCGTTTTTGGCGGATCAAACGGTTACCCGCCCCACCGGTACGACTGCAAGGCTGGAGGACGTACAGGTGGCAAACGAAACCTCAATCCTCAGGAGCGACGGACGGAAATATGTCGAGGTACGGGCTGGATTTGATGCGAACGATACGTCGGCCTTGGTGACGCTAGCTCAGGATTTGGTAGAGGAGGAGTTCACACCGGACCGTATCGCCCAGTACGGATTGGACGAAGCAGCGCTGGCCTATGATTTCGGCAGTGAATCTGATAACCAGGAATCGTTTAAATCTATGGTTATTGCATTTCCAATCCTATTGGCTGCCATGTATCTGCTACTGGCGTTTCAGTTCCGTAGCCTCTCCCAGCCGCTTATGATATTTCTAGCCATACCGTTCAGCATATTCGGAGTTACCGGCGGCCTGCTTATAACCAATAACCCGTTCAGCTTTTTCACCTTAATCGGGGTGTTCGCGCTTATCGGCATTAGCGTCAATAACACGATACTGCTCACAGACTATGCGAACCAGGCACGCCGGACCGGGAAGCGCCGCCTTGAGGCGATTGCCTCGGCGGTCCAAGAACGGTTCCGACCGTTACTGACTACCAGTTTGACGAGCGTTGTGGCACTCATTCCCTTGGCGTTGACCGATCCGTTTTGGGAAAGCCTAGCCGTAACGCTGATGTTTGGGCTACTTTCCAGCACGTTCTTGGTCGTCGTCGCGTTTCCGTATTATTACCTGGCGGTAGAGGTGCTGCGGCTACGCTTTTCAAGGCTTGCGGTTATCACTTGGATACTGCTGCTTGGCGGCGGCACCCTAGCATTATCTAAGTTCGCGCAGACTGAGGTCGTCATAGTCTGGGCCATGGTATGGCTGCTTTACCCCATCATGCGGAGCATTACCTCTAAGATCACCCAGCGCTTGGTATACTAATTGGCATGAGAAAGGCGGTACGGGCGATCATAGTCCGCGGCAATAAGCTGCTGGCCATGAAGCGCAATAAGTTTGGAAAAGAATACTATACCCTGGTTGGCGGCGGCATAGACTATGGCGAATCCGCCGAGCAGGCGCTCGCCCGTGAGGTTAGGGAGGAATCAGGGCTGACAGTTACCGATTGTCGCCTTGTGTACATAGAGGAAGCCGGTGACCCTTTTGGGACACAGTACATATACCTTTGCAGTGACAATGGCGGTGATATCGCCCTGTCGCCTGATTCCGAAGAAGCCGCCATCCATCTGCTCGGTGAGAACCAGTATCTCCCGGTATGGATCAGTATCAAGGAGCTGGCAGCGCTGCCATTCAGGTCGGAAACGCTTAAGCAGCATTTGCTTGAATCGTTCAAAAACGGCTTTCCCCTCTCACCAAAGACTTTACAACCAACTGTTGACATACGGTACAATAACTCAAAGCGGAAAGGAGATTAAATGGCCAGTAAAAAGCAAAGGGCCTTGGCCCTGATAATTGCAGTTTTGTTTTTTGCCACTTCAGTAGCGACGACCGGCCTGGTGCTGTGGCAAATGCAGGAAGAGAAGGACCAGCAACAGGCGCTCGCCACTATCCAAGAAGAGTTAAACGCTAATGTCAACCAAACGCCATCAGGAGAAAATATGCTTAAAGGAACCAAGCTCGAAAACTTCACGCCCGTAAGCAGTGTCGAATCATTACAAATCACAGACGTCAGTGTCGGCTCCGGCGCTGAAGCGAAACCCGGCGCTGTCGTAACCGCCCACTACACCGGAGCACTCGCGAAGGACGGGACGATATTCGAAAGCTCGAAAGACGCCGGCCAACCGGCAACCTTCCCATTGGCGCAGGTTATCCAAGGGTGGCAGGAGGGAGTTCCAGGCATGAAAGAGGGCGGTGTCCGGCGCTTGATTATTCCGGCTGCGATGGCGTACGGTGAAGCAGGTGCCCCGCCGACTATCGGACCCAACGAACCGCTGGTTTTTGATATCGAACTTGTGAAAGTGGAGCAATAAACACAACATATAGCGTACTTGACATTAATGGAAACGCTAGATATGCTAAAGGTTATCACGACCGCTAAAATAAATAATGGCTGAAGGAGGGTACCATGCCAAAAAACATTACTATATTTACGACCAACACTTGCGCTTACTGTGTAATGGTCAAGCGTTGGCTAAGCAGCAAAGGCTTGCCGTACGAGGAAGTCAACCTCGAGGAACACCCGGAACGCCAAGCGGAGGCGCTTGAAGTCAGCGGCGCGTTGACCGTACCGGTCACCGTTGTTACCAGACAGGACGATTCCAAGGAGGTGGTGGTAGGGTATAACCTCGCAAAACTGGCGCCAGCCGTAGCTTAAGATCACTGCCGGGGAGCACAGCCTGCGGCAAGCAGCCCTTCACGCGTTACAAAAATAATGAGAAGATAATGGCAATGGAAGAACAACATGCACCGGTCACCGGTAAAGTATGGGATGTAGTAATCATCGGCGGCGGCCCAGCCGCATTATCAGCAGCGATATATACCACAAGGGAAGATATCGATACGTTGGTTATAGAAAAGGGTGTGGTCGGCGGACTGGCGGCGATTACCGATTGGGTGGACAATTACCCGGGCTTTGCCAAAGGCGTGTCGGGACTTGAGCTTGCAGAAGCAATGCGCCAGCAGGCTGAGCGCTTCGGCACTCAATTTGAATATGCTGAAGTAACCGGCATTCAGGACAAGGGCAGCACCAAAGTACTGGCTACCACCAGTGGTGAAATAAAGGCCAGGGCCATATTAATTGCTACAGGCAGTGACTATAAAAAAATCGGGGTTCCGGGAGAGCAGGAGTTCTATGGACGTGGTGTCCACTACTGTGCGACATGCGACGGGGCGTTCTATCGTGACAAGCACCTCGTGCTGGTAGGGGGAGGTAATTCAGCCGTGCAGGAAGCTGTTTTTTTGACCCGTTTTGCCTCCGGCATTGATTTGCTGGTACGGAGCGACAAGCTGCGGGCGTCTGAAATCCTGCAGCATGAACTAGGCCGGCATAAGGATAAGATCAAGGTGCACTTTAATACCACGACCGATGAAATCATCGGCGAGAACGGCAAGGTCACGAAGGTAGTTGGTACCGACAAAGTAACGGGTAAAAAGGTGGAGTTTCCCACGGACGGCGTGTTTGTTTTTGTCGGTTTGAAGCCGAACACCCAGTTCCTCCAGGGGATAGTACAGTTGGACGAGATCGGGTTTGTAAAGTCCAATACCGAGCTGGCCACGAATATACCAGGCATTTTTGTGGCAGGTGACGTCCGAAGCGGTGCCACTATGCAAATTGCCAGTGCAACCGGCGAAGGCGCAACTGCCGCGCTGATGATACGCAAATACCTTGAGGTGCTTGACAAGCACGTCCCGACCGCTGAGCATCCCTCGCAAATGGCCAAAGTATAGCAAAACTATTTGACGGCTAATTTCTCTTGCTACAATAGAGCAGGAGGAGGTATGTCATGAGACGAGCAATCATAACAATAGTAGTAGTCATCGGGCTTGTGGTGGCAGCGGTGCTGCTCATACCCGCATTAGGCAGTGACAACGGCGAGGAGAACACTGCCGACACATCGGAGGTAGAATTCGGGAATAGCACCAGTGGCGAAAACGGTGCTGTGCAGAATGGCCAGTCGCCATCTGGCCAGACAGACGACGGAACGAACGGCGGGGACGAGGACCAGGGCGAAGCGTCAGTCAATATTGATAATATGCAATTTTCGCCCGGTACCATAACGGTAAAGAGAGGGACGACGGTCACCTGGACTAACAACGATAGCCTGACGCATACTGTCACGCCTGATAGCGAAACGGATGAATTCCGGGGCAGCTCATTGAGTCCTGGCGAGACATATGCGGTTACATTCAATACAACCGGTACCTATAACTACCATTGCCAGCCCCATCCGCATATGACGGGTACGGTAACCGTTATAGAGTAGACGCTAACTGTCAAACCGGTGTGTAACCGGGGAAACTATCGATGACGAGTTGCATACGGTCCGCTCCACTATCGAGCAGTTGCTCGTTCAGTGCTGCCACCATTGGTTCTGGACCTGAAAGATAAATGAGGCGTTCGTTCGCTGACGGGCATAGCCCCAGTATGCGCTTACCGGTAAGCCGGCCGGATTGGCCGCTCCAACCGGCTGGCGGATCCCTGGGTACTAAAGTGACCGGTATTCCCGCTGCCTCAAACAGCTCCAAAAAAGCCGCTTGTTCGGCGGAGCTAACGGCGTAAATCATTTGGATGTCGCGTCTTGAGCCGGTGTCGAGCAGCCATTTGGCCATGCTGCGCATAGGGGTCAGGCCTATACCCCCGGCAACAAAAAGCAACGGCCGGGCTTGGTCTTGCGGCAAGACAAAATCACCCATCGGTTCCGATACCTCTATACTGTCGCCAGGCCGCAGCGCGCGCAGGTATTGCTTGAACGCGCTGCCCTTATGGCTAAGCTTGGTCGTTATGCTGATGAGTTGTTCGGTTGGCGAAGAAGATAGGGTAAACCAATGTGCTGTGCCCCGTTCATCAGGGTTTGGTATCGGCAACGACACCGCGATGAACTGCCCTGCAGTGTACGAAAGAGGTTTCTCTGGCGTAAACCAAAACGTCATGATGTCTTTCGTTTCAGGATGGGTATGGCTCAGGACAGCTCTCATAGCACTTTTAGTATAGCCTGCCTTTAATTTATCAATCGGTCTGGCCGATCGGTAATTACGCCTGCCAACCCATACCGTGCCATGTGGTGGGCCCGTTCGGGTGCGTTCAGAGTATATGTGTCGAGCTGGTACCCCAGCCGAGTGAATGCGATGATGGCGCCGGGCCACAGAACGTTTTTGTTCATGGCTATGTGGCGGGTGTTGAACCGCCTGGCTTTCAGTAGGGCCCTAATTCCCGACCAGCGTTCGTTAATTACGATTGGTATCCCAGGTTGGTGCAGCTGCAGCTGTGACAGGGTATTGGCATCAAATGCGGCAAACACGAAGTCGTTCGGCTGCCATCCCTTGGCAAGGAACGCGCTTACTACTGTCACCACCGACGGGACTGCTGAGCGGTCTTTTATGTCTATTCGGAGCGGTACTTTGCGCCCGACGGCGCCGATTGCCGCTTCGAGTGTGGCAAGGCCTGGTAGCGCTCGTTGGAGCTCGTCCAGCGTGAGCATCGATACCGATGAATGCCCTTTGCCGGTGCCAACCTTTGGATCGTGCAACAGAACGACCACGTTGTCTTTAGTCGCGTGGACGTCAACTTCAATTTCCTGGGCGCCGCATTGCAGCGCCTTTTTAATTGCGGCGAGCGAATTGGCCGGCGCGAGTCCGGCAGCACCGCGGTGGCCGATTACCTTCATCCGGCGAAAGGCCTGGCGATTAGTGCCCAGCGTAGTGCTGCCGATGCCAGGGATTGGCGTCGGTTATTTATTCGGCATTGGCGAGCCCACAGGTTCTTGACAGGATTCATTCAGCAATTAGTGTACAATACAATCGAGAAGTAAAGGAGGTCTGCTATGGCGGATTTTGACGCGCTATTCGATTTCGGTAAGAAAGATGAGTTCATCAATACGGTTTGTGAGATACCTAAGGGCTCAATGCTGAAGATCGAGTATGACCGCGAAAAGAAAGTATTTCTGCTCGATCGGGTTGAGCCAGGTATTTTTGCGAAGCCGGTGAACTATGGGTTTATACCCCGGACGCTCGATGAGGACGGCGATGCGCTGGATACGCTGATACTAACGGATGAGCCATTGCCAACGGGCGTAGCGCTAACCGCCCGTGTCGTCGGCATACTCAACTTTGAAGACGGCGGCGAAAATGACCACAAGGTGGTGTGCGTGCCGACCGATGACAGGCATTGGGGAAACGATATCAAGGACCTGGATGACATCGCAGACAGCTGGATTAAGCAAATTGAGCACCATTTCAGCCACTACAAAGACCTCAAAAAGCCTGGTACGACGAAGGTATTGGGATGGGGGAAAGCCAGTGAAGCCTGGAAGGTAATCGAGGCATGTGCCAAAGAGTACGCTAAAGCGTAAGGCGCCTTGAGCTTGCAAGCATTAGCATATACAATAAGGCTAAAGCTAAACAAAGGGTAGGCAGAGTGAAAACGCGGGTTGCCATCAACGGATTCGGACGTATCGGCCGCAGCGCCTTTAAAGTCGCATTCGAGCGTACGGACCTTGAAATAGTTGCGATTAATGATTTAGCCGATACCAAAACACTGGCGCACCTTTTAAAGCATGACAGTAATTACGGAGCATACCGCTATCCGGTCGGCTTTGATGAAAACGGCATTACTGTCAATGGTACGCACATCAATGTGCTGGCAGAAAAGGATCCGGCGGCACTGCCCTGGAAAGACCTGGATATAGACGTTGTGATTGAATCGACAGGCCTCTTCGTGGATCCCGCAAAAGCCAAGGCGCACTTGACTGCGGGAGCAAAACGAGTAGTTCTTTCGGCTCCGGCGAAAGGAGAAGGCGCGACAACAGTCGTCCTCGGTGTAAATGACGATGCGTTGCAAGGGGGAGATGAAGTTATCAGCAACGCGTCTTGTACGACCAACTGCATCACGCCAGTTGCCGCAGTGGTAGAGACGACGTTTGGCATTGACAAGGCAATGATGACGACAGTGCACAGCTACACAGCGAGCCAACGCCTCCAGGATGCCCCTGCCAAAGACCTCCGGGAGGCACGGAATGCGGCCGAGAATATCGTCCCGACTACCACCGGTGCTTCTATTGCCGCCGCCAAGGCCTTGCCGGCGCTGGAGGGAATATTCGGTGGTATGAGCGTCAGAGTGCCCACACCGGTGGTATCGCTCAGCGATTTTGTTTTCATTACCAAGCGCCCGGTAACGGTTGAAGAAGTCAATGAGGCGTTTAAAGCGGCTGCCAAAGAGCCGTATTACCAAGGCATACTCGCCGTAACCGAAGAAGAGCTCGTGTCGAGTGATTTTATCGGCAACAGCCACTCGGCGATTGTTGACCTGAAACTGACCGCCGTAGTAGGCGGCACTATGTTGAAAGTTGTCGCTTGGTACGATAATGAATGGGGGTACAGCAATCGTCTGGTTGAGGTAGTATCGGATGTTGGCCGCTTGCTCCAGCGCCAGGTACCAGAACCGCCGTCTGCCCAAATCAACAGCGAGCAGGAGCAGCCAACCCCGCAAGCAATCGCATGAAGATCTATATAGGCGCCGACCATAACGGTTTCCAGCTGAAAGCCGAGCTCATCGAATACCTCAACAAGCTTAAATATGAAGTTATTGACGTCGGCAATCAGATTTACGACCCGGATGACGATTTCCCGCAATTTGCCGCCCGGCTGGTAAGCGAGCTGCTCGCCAGTGATGATCTTGATTCGAAGGGAATCTTAATTTGCGGCAGCGGCCAAGGGGTTTGTATGGCGGCGAATCGTTTCAAAGGAATCCGCGCCGGAGTCGTTTGGGATATTTACGAGGCACGGGCAGTTCGCAATGACGATGACAGCAACGTGCTTTGCCTTCCAGCCCGCTCGCTAAAGAAAAACGAAGCGAAGCGGATTGTCGACACCTGGCTCAATACCAATTTTGAGCGTGCCGCCCGGTTCGTACGGCGGATAAGGCAAATGGACGAGCTAGGGTAGCGGCCATGGCGGCCATTTGTCCTACGGTCACGGCATACGACCGGAAAACGTTTGCGGAGCAGGTTGCAAAGCTGACGCCTTTTGCCCAGCGGATCCATCTCGATTTTATGGAGCGAAGCTTTACCGGCGTGGATTCCCCAAAACCGAATGAGGTAATGGCACCTGCCGGCGTAGCGTTTGACATCCATTTGATGTATAAACAGCCACTCGATTATATCGAGGCGGTCACGGCACTGCGGCCTGGGCTGGTAATAGTGCATGCTGAGGCAGAGGGCAATTTCATAACTTTTGCCGACGCCATGCATCGCGCTGGCATAAAGGCCGGCGTAGCGCTTCTGCAAAAGACCCCGGTTGGCATTATCCGGCCGGCATTGGAAGCTATCGACCACGTGCTGATTTTTTCGGGTAAGCTGGGTCACCATGGCGGCCTGGCGGATCTCGCATTGCTGGATAAGGTGAAAGAGATTCGGCAGGTAAAGCCAGCTGTCGAAATCGGTTGGGATGGTGGCGTTAACGCAAGCGTCGTGAAGGAATTATCAGCCGCTGGCGTGGATGTTTTGAACGTAGGCGGCGCAATCCAGGAGTCATCAGACCCAGGCGCGGCATATGGTAAACTAAAGGCATTAGCGGAATCTTGATATGACACAAAAACTGACTTTAGAAGAGTTAGAGCTCAAGGCTAATGCCATCCGGCAGGATATCATCCGTATGCTAGAGCATGCTGGCAGTGGCCATAGCGCGGGACCGCTCGGTTTAGCAGATATCTTTACAGCGCTTTACTTCGATATCTTAAAACACAATCCTAAAAAACCTGAATGGGAAGAACGCGATATCCTTCTGCTGAGCAATGGCCATTGTGTCCCAGTGCAATATGCGGCTATGGCGCATGCCGGTTATTTTGATAGGAAGGAGTTATTGACTCTTAGGCAATTTGGTTCACGGCTCCAAGGCCATCCGGAACGCTTGAAGCTGCCTGGACTCGAAAACACCAGCGGACCTTTGGGGTGTGGGTTGAGCCAAGCCGCCGGCATGGGGCTTGCCATGCGGATGAATAAGGATATGCATCGCTGGATCTATGTCGTTATGGGAGACGGGGAGCTTAACGAGGGCAATATATGGGAGGCAGCGATGCTGGTAGCAAAGTACAAGCTTACCAATGTCATTGGCATCATCGACCGCAATAACATCCAAATTGACGGCCCGACTGAAAAGGTCATGCCCCTCGAGGAATTGCGCGATAAATGGGAAGCCTTTGGCTGGCATGTCATCGAGATTGACGGCAATAACGTTGAGGCGGTAATTGACGCATGCGCTATGGCCAGGGCAATCGTCGAGCAGCCGGTGATGATAATTGCACATACGGTGCCAGGTAAAGGCGTACAGTTCATGGAGTATGATTTCCATTGGCACGGCGCGCCGCCTAACCACGAGCAGGCGGCCAAGGCATTGAAAGAACTGAGAACGCTGCAAGGTAAAATCAGGAGCGAGCATGAGTAGCGAAGGATTTCTTATCAAGGATTATCTGAGCGATGGTATTGAGAAGGAGCCAACGCGAAAAGGGTTTGGCCGTGGGCTGCTTGCGGCCGGCAAAAAATTTGATAACGTCGTCGCAGCGTGTGCGGATCTAACTGAAAGCACGCAGATGCATCTCTTCGCTCAGGAGTACCCGGAACGCTTCGTTGAAGTGGGGGTAGCGGAGCAGAATCTGGTGACGGTCGGATCTGGGTTGGCGGCAATGGGTAAGATTCCGTTCGTGTCCAGCTACGCTGCTTTCAGTCCTGGCCGCAACTGGGAGCAAATTCGAACCACCATTTCCCTTAATGAACAGCCGGTAAAGATTATTGGCTCCCATGCGGGCGTATCGGTAGGACCCGACGGCGCAACCCATCAAATGCTGGAGGACATTGCGCTTATGAGGGTGTTGCCTAATATGGTCGTGCTGGCTCCGGGGGATAGCCGGGAAGCTGAGCGTGCGACGCTGGCGCTGGCTGCTGACAAGCGCCCAGGCTATATGCGGTTGGCGCGAGAGGCAACTGCGGTATTTACGAGTGAAAGCGCTGCGTTCCAGATCGGCAAAGCTTACACGTTAGTAGAGGGGACGGACATAACAGTGGTTGCAACCGGCACAATGACGTATCAGGCGCTCATAGCGGCGGAAAAGCTGTTTAAGGAGGGGATTGATTTGGAGGTTATCCACTGTCCTACCGTCAAACCGCTTGACACGAAAACCATACTAAGAAGCGTACGCAAAACGAGCGCGGTCATTACGGCCGAGGAAGGGCAGGCGGCAGGCGGGCTGGGTGGTGCGGTCGCTGAACTTATCAGCGAAGAAGTTCCCCGTCCCATGCGGCGCGTGGGAGTGAAGGACCGTTTTGGCGAGTCTGGCAAGCCGGAGGAGTTACTTGAGCACTTCGGACTGACGGCACGGCATATAATGTACGCGGCTCACGATGTGATGCAGCAGGCTGAAAAATTGCCCAAAAAAGCATAACCTTTTACAATGTTGCTATGTCGTTAACCCTAAGACACATACGTGAAAATTGTAAAAGGGCCCGTGAGGCGATGCAAAGAGCGCGCAATGAGCACTTTGCCTTGGGCGCGTTTAACCTTGATAACCAGGAAACGCTTATCGCGGTTGCCAGGGCAGCGAAAGCGAAGCAGGCGCCGGTGTTGGTAGAAGTCAGCAAAAGCGAAGTGGAAATGCTCGGCATTGAGAACGTTCGAGATATGGTGGACAACTACATCCAGGAATATGGCATAGAAATGTATGTCAATCTCGACCACAGTCCCAGTGTCGCTGAAGCGATCGAGGGCATAGAAGCTGGCTTTGAATTTATTCATATAGATGTATCCCAAGCGAACCATGACGCCAGTGAGGAAGAAATTATCGCAAAGACCAAAGAGGTAGTTGAAGCCGCTAAGCTGACTGGGGCGCTAGTGGAAAGCGAACCGCATTATTTCGGAGGCAGCTCCAACCTCCATACCGAACAAATCAATTATGATGAGATACGCAAGACCTTTAGCACGCCGGAAGGCGCCAAACAGTTCGTTGAGGCGACCGGCATAGATACGTTTGCGGCTGCTATTGGCAATTTGCACGGCCAGTATCCGGTGCCCAAAATGCTGGATATGGAGTTGCTAAAGAGCATCCGTGAAGCGATTGACTGCAACATCAGTCTCCACGGTGGCAGCGGTACGCCGGAACACTATTTCAGGGAGGCGGTAAAGATTGGGGTGTCCAAAGTAAATATTAACTCTGACATGCGGGTAGCCTACAGGAAAACGCTGGAGCGGGTGCTGGATGAAAATCCTACGGAGTACGCAGTTATAAAATTAATGGATGAAGTAGTAGACGCTGTCCAGGCTGTCGTTGAAAATAAGATAGAGATGTTTAACGCCGCCGGTAAGGCAAAAGTGTAACTATTTGCCTTTCAATGGTCGGCGTGGCACAATGGTTGTAGCATAAGCATGTAAAAGAAAGATGGTGGGATGGCAAAAATTGACGTGCTGGCTGTAGGGGACATCGTTACCGATGCATTTATCAAACTCGTCGATGACCAGGCGGTGGCGTTTGAAAACGAGGGAGGCAAATGGTTGGCAATGCCATTTGCTACCAAGATTCCCTTTGACTTTGTGGAAGTTGTTGATGGAGTCGGTAACGCGTCAAATGCAGCTGTTTGCCTTGCTCGGCTTGGCTTTAATAGCGGGTTGGTTACAAACGTCGGCGGTGACCAAAATGGCCGTGATATGATCACCGCTTTGCACGCCAATAATGTCGATACCCGCTTCGTAAAAATCAACCCTGACAAAAAGAGCAATTACCATTATGTGCTGTGGTACAAAGACGAGCGGACTATCCTGATAAAGCATGAAGAGTACATGTACCATTGGCCGCAGCTCAGGCCCGATGAAATACCGGAGTGGATCTACTTTAGCTCAGTCAGTAAGAATGCGCTTGGCTTCCATGATGATTTAGCAGACTGGCTGGAGGCAAACCCACAGATCAAGTTGGCTTTTCAGCCTGGAACGTTCCAAATGGAAGCTGGCGCTGAAAGGCTAAAGCGTATTTACCAGCGGTCACAGGTTGTTGTCCTAAACCGCGAGGAAGCGGTAAAAGTCGGCGGCGGTAATCATGGAGATATTCATGATTTATTCGACAAAATGCATGCTTTAGGGCCACAAATAGTCGTGATCACTGATGGTCCTGCAGGCGCGTATGCCAGTGACGGGCAAAACCGGTTTAAAATGCCGCTTTATCCCGACCCTAAACCGCCGTACGACAGAACCGGCGCCGGTGATGCCTTTGCGTCAACTTTTGTAGCGGCCATTATGAAGGGCGCTAATATTGAAGGTGCATTGCAGTGGGCACCGATTAACTCAATGAACGTAGTGCAGCATGCGGGAGCGCAAAAAGGCCTGCTGACCGAACAGCAACTTGGCGATTACTTACGTCAGGCTCCTCATTGGTACCGGCCAGAACGCTTGCCGTAGGCTTGGGCAAGCATAACCTTTACTGGGCTGCCTCTCCTGTGGTAACCTGAAGCTAATATGTGCCGTATGTTATCCGAACTATTGGGGGCTAGTGAGCCAGTGTTCAGCGTAGCGTTGCGGCACCTGGAACAACAGACCGGACGCCACGCGGTTGATATCCGGTTGAGCTCAGACATTAACTCCAGGGTGCGGCTAAAGGTCGGACAGCTGTTGCCGTATAACACCAATCCGACACCGCTCGAAGTGTACGCTGCACTGCTGCATAAAGTTGGTGAGCACGATAAGACACTGGTCAGGGCCTTGGGTGGGGCGGATCCATTAGATGCGGATGATGTGCTGCGCCGGGTTGTCAAGGCCGCGCAATCGGCAGGCATCAAGAAGGAATGCTGGGCGCTCAAGACAAACGCCGCGAAGCAGCTGCTGCGCAAGCAGCCTCCTAAGCGGACCATGAAACTCTTAGGCTATAAGTCACTGGATTCGATGCTGAAGCGCGAACAGTTAAGCCGGCTGTTCGCAGCGGTCAGGCTGGCAGAGAGCCCGAAATGGCTGGCAACTTTTGAAGGCCAGTACGAGGCGCTACAACCTTCTGATTTTGAAACGAGGGAAATAGAAATCGTGGCCGCAAATGACAAAAAGTGGCAGAGAATCGGCGAGCTGTTTGTAGCGATGAACCGCCACAGCCTTATTGTCGTCAAGGAGCTCGGAACAATTGTTGTATTGCCTCTCCCTGTAAAGCGAATGCAGGGAGTAGCCATCACCTTGCTACCGCAAATCATCCACCACATCGATGAGTTAAGGACGTACGCGACGTATCTCAAGCTACGGCAAACAAGGCCGGACTTCGGCAGAAGCCTTGGGCGAGCGCTGTTCCAGCGGGAGTTGCCTGGCGCGCACATAGCTGACCACGACATCGAATGGCCGGTGTTGCACCGCTATTTTGCCGCCAATGGACGTTGTCCTGGCGTGCTGGAGCCGCACATTCAGCCCGAAGACCTGTCGTGGCGGCATGCCGGTCGGGTGCTGGCTGATTGGGTTCCTGACTGCATGTTCTGGCATGACCTTGATTACGTCGGCATGGCCGATGGAAGGGGCGGTGTCATCTCGTTTAACCTGGCTGATGCGGCCATTAATTATTGCAATAAGCTGCCTATGAACCGCCAGGCCAATTACCATATGCGCGATGCACTCTGGAATGAAATCCTCACGCGTTACGTTGGGTTGGAGTATGTCGAGCGCCAAGTGCTGGACCAGCTGAACAGCGGCGCCGGCTTTTTGGAAGGTGCCGCCCATGGACCGTTGGTAATGGAGATCGCGTAATGTACCAGATCTGTGTTTCCGGAGCAGCCAAGGGGCAGAGCGTGGAAGAAGGCAGGCAGCTAGCGGAGTCATTGGGCACAGCTGTCGCTAAAGGCGGGCATGCCTTATTGACTGGCGCAACCGTCGGCCTGCCCAATTACGCCGCTGAAGCCTACAAAAAGGCCGGCGGCAAGATGAGCCTGGGTGTTAGCCCTGCCTCAAGCAAAATTGAGCATGTCATTAAGTATCGCCTGCCGACAAAAGCCTACGATGCTATCCTGTACACCGGCCTTCGTTACGTTGGCCGCGACACCCTGCTGATTAGTTCCGCTGACGCTGTCGTAAGCGTTGGTGGCCGCATCGGTACGCTTCATGAATTTACCATTGCTATGGAACTTGAGACACCGATAGGCTTTTTGCAAGGCGCTGGCGGTATCAGCAATGAGATAATGGACATACTGCATGCCGCTGGCGAAAGCCGTGCTTCCAACGTTTTCTTTAGCGAAGCAGCTGACGAACTGGTTCGGCAAGTCGTTGAACGGCTCGATAAAGAACGTAAGCAGTACCTCCATTTGTACGGCCGGCACTGAGTATCCTTCGGCCGTTTCCTTAAGAATAGCGGATCTGCTACAGTTAACTATTGCCTATGAGCATGTTTAAGTTAACCTCTGATTACAAACCGACAGGTGACCAACCTGCGGCTATTGATGCACTGGCCAACGGTTTGGTAAACGGCGAAAAAGAGCAGGTGTTGCTGGGTGTAACCGGTTCCGGCAAAACATTTACGATGGCGAATGTTATTGAACGGCTACAGAAGCCGGCCTTGGTGCTCAGCCATAACAAGACACTGGCTGCTCAGCTGTACAGCGAATTTAAATCATTTTTTCCGAATAATGCGGTCCACTACTTTGTCAGCTATTTCGATTACTACCAACCAGAGGCGTACATTCCCCGCACTGACACCTACATCGAAAAGGACAGTCAAATTAATGAAGAGATCGACAGACTGCGACACGCTGCTACTGATGCGCTTTTAACCCGCAAAGACGTACTGATTGTCGCGAGTGTCAGCTGCATTTACGGTATCGGTTCAGTGGAAGATTATGGTGAAATGTCCCTTTCGGTGCGGCGGGGCGAGGTACGGAAACGCGACAAGTTTATGCGCCATTTGACCGATATCCAATACCAGCGCAATGACATTGATTTCCACCGCGGCACATTCCGGGCAAGGGGTGACGTGGTCGATGTGTATCCGGCCGGCGAAGAAGTCGCGTACCGGGTTGAGTTTTTTGGCGATGAGGTTGAGCGCATTACGAAAATCGATCCGCTCACCGGCGAAATCCTAGCCGAGCTCGATATGGTTCGCATATTCCCCGGATCCCACTATGTGACGCCGTACGACAAACTAAAAGTTGCGCTCGGCCACATTGAGCGTGAGCTTGATGAGCGGCTGCAGTACTTTAACCAGCGAGGCATGCTACTGGAGGCTCAGCGTTTGCAGCAGCGTACACGGTTTGACCTTGAAATGCTCGAGGAAACAGGGTTTGTCAAAGGGATTGAGAACTATAGCCGCTACCTTACGAACCGTGCCCCTGGCGAGCAGCCGGCTACGTTGCTTGACTACTATCCGGACGATTTCTTGATGTTCGTTGATGAGTCACACATGACGATGCCGCAGATCCGCGGCATGTATAACGGCGACCGGGCAAGGAAAGAGGTGTTGGTGGAGCATGGTTTTCGACTGCCAAGTGCGCTTGATAACCGGCCGCTGACGTTTACGGAATTTGAAAGACATATCAATCAGGTGGTGTATGTAAGCGCGACTCCGGCAGCGTATGAGCTAACACGCAGTCCTAAGCCGGTTGAGCAGGTGATCAGGCCTACCGGCTTGCTCGATCCGATCATCGAGGTGCGGCCAATAAAAGGGCAAATCGATGATCTCATAAGTGAAATTAAGCAAACCGTAGACAAACGGCAACGGGTGCTGGTCACAACACTGACGAAACGCATGGCGGAAGATCTTACTGAATACCTGAAGGAAATTGACATTAAAGTAACGTATCTGCACAGTGATATTGATACTCTCGAGCGCACTGACATACTCCGTGATTTACGGCTTGGCACCTATGATGTCGTGGTAGGTATCAACCTGCTCCGTGAAGGCCTTGATTTGCCTGAAGTTAGCCTGGTGGCGATTCTTGATGCTGATAAGGAAGGTTTTTTAAGGAGCGAGCAGGCATTGATCCAAACAGTAGGCCGCGCGGCAAGGCACATCGAAGGCAGGGTCATTATGTATGCTGATTCGGTTACCGGCAGCATGGAGCGTACTATTAATGAAACGAACCGACGGCGAAAAATCCAGGAACACTACAACAAGGAACACGGGATTACGCCAAAAGGTATCGCCAAGGCGATAGAAAAAGGCCTCAGGCCGGATTTGCCTGAGGAAGCGAAGCGGGCAAAACTCGACCTAAAAAAGATACCGAAAGATGAATACGGCCACTTACTCAAAGACCTCACAGCCCAGATGGATATGGCAGCCGCAAACCTAGAGTTTGAGAAGGCGGCAGAGCTGCGTGACATTATTGCCGACATTAAGAAGCGGCTTTGACGGGCGCTACGGACAACCTCTGTTAGAGATTGAAATCTTTGCTATACTAAGCTGAATGACGAGACTTACCAAAGACGATATATTAAAGCTGGCCCGTTTAGCCCGCCTCCGGCTTGAAGACAATGAGATTGATAGGTTTGCTCGTGAAATCAGTGCTATCCTGGCGTACGTTGAGCAGCTCCAGTCAGTCGATGTAAAGGGATTAAAGCCCACTTCACAGGTCACCGGCCTTAAAAATGTCATGCGCCCTGACGTACTGACCAAAGAAGGACCAAGCGCAAAGGAATTACTACGCAATGTCCCGGCAACTGAAGATGGCCATATCAAAGTGAGACGGATGATATGACAATGACCAGGGACAGTGCCGCCGGGCAGTGGCCGGCAATACCGGCTATTGCTGCAGAAGTACAGGCAGGAAAGCTCAAAGCCGCCGACATGGTCGAAAAGGCATTGACGCTCATTGATCAGCATAAAGAATTCAATACGGTGATCGCGACAACGTCACAGCGGGCAAGGGAGCGTGCCGAGGAAATTGACAGGAAAGTTGCTGAAGGTGAAACGGTCGGTAGGTTAGCGGGCGTTCCATTTATCGCTAAAGACAACTTTTTAACGTTCGGGGCAGAAACCACAGCTGCCAGCAATATTCTCAAAGGTTTTGAAGCCCCATATCAGGCGACAGCCATCGAACGGCTTGAACAAGAAGGCGCCATTTGCGTTGCAAAAGCAAACCTTGATGCTTTTGCCCATGGGTCGAGCACTGAACACAGCGATTTTATGGTCACTCGCAACCCTCACGATACAACCCGCGTGCCCGGTGGCAGTAGCGGCGGTTCGGCCGCTGCCGTCGCACTGAGGTTGGCTCCCTTTGCGCTTGGTACCGATACCGGCGGTTCGATACGCCTGCCGGCGAGTTTTACCGGCACGGTCGGGTATAAGCCGACATACGGGCTTGTTTCCCGCTATGGGGTAGTTGCAATGGCAAGCAGCACCGATGTGATAGGGCCAATCACTATGACAGTGGAAGATGCCGCGTTAATCCTCGATGTTATTGCTGGTCGCGACCGGTACGACAGCACCACGATTGACCGTGATCCGGCTGGATACATCCAACTGCCAGACAATACCAAAGGCAAGAAAATCGGTGTTGTCAAAGAGTATATGGAGGAGGGGATTGAACCAGGGGTAAAACAGGTGATTGATGACAACATCAATGCCCTGAAGCAGGCTGGTTACGAAATAACCAGCGTTAGCTTGCCATCGCTGCCGCTTGCACTGGCGGTGTACTACATAATTTGCCCGGCTGAAATAAGCAGTAACCTGAGCCGGTATGACGGACAGCGGTTCGGCTATAGTTTTGGAGAGGCGAATGACCTGGAGGAGAGCTTTAGCTTGACACGGTCAGTTGGCTTTGGCGACGAGGCCAAACGGAGGATTATGATAGGGACCTATGTACTTAGCAGCGGTTACTACGACGCTTACTACAAGAGGGCCCAAACCGTTCGGACCAAATTGATACAAGAGTTCGAAGCAGCTTTTAACAAATACGACTTTTTACTTGGCCCGACTGCCCCGTCGGTCGCGTTTAAGCTTGGTGAAAACGTCCAAGAGCCCCTGAAAATGTACCTTACTGACATAATGACGGTTGCTGCTAACCTCACTGGCATACCGTCAATCAGCATACCAAGCGGCACGGTCGATGGGTTGCCGGTCGGGATGCAGCTTATGGCGGCGCAAAAGCAAGACAGGCAGTTATTGGGCCTGGCAAGAGCAGTAGAGGGTCTGCTGTAATGTCACTGGAACAAGTGGCGGTACTGCTCGGAGCGGCTATCGGTTTTTTCGCCGTCTTTCTGGTGGTGCATAAAAAACGCCCGAAAAAACTGAAAGTTGAAAGGTATAATCAGAAGTGGAAAGAGCTGCAGCAGTTCTGTAAGGATAAGGCAACGTGGCCCGAAGCGATTTTCGCAGCTGATGCCCTGCTTGACGAGGCGTTAAAGAGGCGGCGTTTTAAAGGTAAAAGCATGGGCGAGCGGATGGTAGCTGCACAGCGGAAATTCAGTGATAATGATCTTGTTTGGTATGCGCATAACTACTGTAAAAAAATTCGCGAACAGCCAACCAAGCGCCTTAAGAAAGCGGATGTACAAGAAGCGCTTATGGGATTCAGGCAAGCGCTTAAGGATATAGGAGCTTTAGGAAATGACCAGCCAGGCAAACGGCGTTAAATATATACCGACAATAGGCATCGAGACCCATGTCCAGCTTAAGACGGTAACGAAGCTTTTTTCCGCAGTTGCCAATGACGCTCGTGAAGCTCCGGCGAACACACTTATCAGTCCGGTATGCATGGGGCTACCCGGTGCGTTGCCGGTATTGAATGAGGCGGCGGTGCATGTAGCCATTAAGGCAGCCTTTGCCCTCGGGACCGAGCCTCAGCCTTTTAGTAAGTTTGATAGGAAGCATTACTTCTATCCCGATCTGCCAAAGGGCTACCAGATTACCCAATATGACCAGCCGATTATTGTCGGCGGATCGATAGAATTCGAAGTAGACGGCGAAAGTAAGCGTATCGGCATAACACGCGCCCATCTGGAAGAAGATGCCGGCAAGTCAATGCATCCGGCTGGCAAGGATTACAGTCTTGTTGACCTCAATCGGGCCGGTACGCCACTGCTCGAAATCGTTTCCGAACCCGAAATGCATAGCTCGGCGGAGGCCAAGGCTTATGCCAAGGAACTTTACTTAAGAATGAAGTATGCAGGCGTCTCAGATGCCGATCTGTTTTACGGCAATATGCGTTTTGACGTGAATGTCAGCGTTAGCCGGGAGCCAGGAAAACTCGGCACGCGTACCGAAACAAAAAACCTCAACAGCTTCCGGGCGATCGAGAAAGCAGTCGAATATGAAATAAGCCGGCAAACCGAATTGCTTGAAAAGGGCCAGGCAATCATCCAGGAAACGAGAGGGTGGGATGATGCCAAGCAAAAGACCTTCTCCCAGCGTGAGAAGGAAGAAGCGCATGATTATCGGTATTTCCCTGAACCCGACCTGCCACCGATTGTGCTGAGCCCCGCGATGATCGAACGTGCCAAGCGCGAGATGCCGGTTATGCCAGACGAGTGGCGCGAGCGTCTCGCACATCTCGGGCTTGACCGTAGCCAAACCAGTACTTTGTTAGAAGCTGAAGTCGAAGAAGGGGGAACGCACTACCTGCAGATCATTGACGCACTGTCAGAACAGAAGGACACCGCCAAGTCGGCTGCGAATTTAATGGTGAACGTCGAAATCCCCTTGCGTCGGTCTGGAAAAGTAGCGGCCAGCATGAATGATGAAGAACGTCAGCAGCTATACGAGGGAATTATTGGGTTGGCAAAAGCCGGCAAGCTAAGCTCTACAGGGAGCAAGAGCTTGCTTGAAACTATCCTAACCAGCGGTGCAAAGCCGAAGGCGATTGAACAGTACGCAGAGCAACAGGGCTTTATCCAGGTCTCGGACGAAAAGGAAATTGCCGCTATCGTAAAGGAGGTGATTAGCAACAATCCCACTGCTGTGAAGGATATCCAAGGCGGTGAAATGAAAGCAATCGGCTTTCTTGTCGGGCAAATAATGAAAGCCAGCCAAGGCAAAGCTAATCCGCAGCTGGCGCAAAAGCTGATTAATGAGCAGCTCAATCTGTAGCTTGCAATCCGCAAAGTTTAGTATAATGATACACATGGTAAGGTAAGGCTATGGATATGAATACCAGCGAACAGGTCCTCGTCATATTTCTGTCAAGCGCACTAGCGGTGTTCCTGCTGGTGGCGATAATCGCGACCATTAAGCTGATCCAGATACTGAATCACATTAAGCGGATTACAGAAAAAGCTGAACAACTGGCTGATAAGGCGGAGGCGGTCGGTGAGTTCTTCCGCAAATCTGCCGGTCCGATCGCTGTCGGCAAACTGCTCTCAAATATCGTTGAAACAGTCTTCAAGCGAAAGCAAGGCAAGCGGAGGCGGTCTGATGGATAAACGGGCTAAGCGGCTGGCGGCCAGCGCACTCTTTGCAGGAGTTGCCGGCTACGTGGCAGGGATCCTTACGGCTCCTAAGAGCGGCAAGGAAACACGTAAGGACCTTCACAGGGCTGCGCTAAAGGCAAAAACAGAAGCAGAAAAGCAGTTGAAGGCACTGCACAGCGAGCTTGCAGTAACAATTGAGACGGGCAAACGGCAGGCAGGTAAATTAAAGAGTAAGGCACGGACAGAGCTTGACGCAGCTTTACAAAAGGCGACGAAGGCGAAGGAAAAATCACGGATACTATTGAGTGCCGTACGGGAAGGCCAGGCCGAAGATGAGGATTTGCAAAAAGCAATCAATGAAGCAAAGAGGGCAATCAAAAACCTAAAAAAGTACCTCAAAAAGAATGACAAATAAAGAAGAGAAGAAGCAATACGAACAACTTGGCAAGATGCTGGTAAGCATTTATGAAACCGGGTACCTGGACAAAGCCAAGTTCTACAAGATGAATTTTATCAAAGGCCTGGTTGCCGGGTTCGGCGGTGTCATAGGTGCCACTATCGTTGTTGCCCTGTTGTTATGGATACTGTCGCTCTTTCAGGAAATACCAATCATAGGGCCGCTCGTAGACAACCTGCGGGGCACGCTACAGGAGAACGGCAACTAGCGCGTTGTAAAACTCACGAGACATCAACCCGCTTAATCCATTTATAATAAGGTGGTAGATTGGGGGATTATGGCTAAACACACCGCTAATGCTGGATTGGCAGTGGGGGACTTTGTCCACTTGCACAACCACACGCAATACAGCCTGCTCGACGGACTCACCAAGATTCCGCAACTACTTGATTTTGTTAAAACGTCAGGCATGGATGCCGTTGCCATGACCGACCATGGCACACTGAGCGGCGCAATTGAATTCTATAAGGAGTGCAAAGCGCGTGGCGTAAAGCCAATTATTGGCATAGAAACCTATGTGGCGGCACGCAAGCATACGGACAAGGACCCGCAAAAAGACAAAAACCGCTTTCATCTTATAGTGCTGGCCATGAACAATACCGGCTACCAAAACCTTATGCGGCTTTCGACGGTAGCAAACATGGACGGGTTTTACTACTTTCCAAGGGTTGACCACGAATTGCTTGAGCGCTACAACGAAGGGCTGATTGTATTGAGCGCCTGTATGGGTGGTGAGATAGGGAGTGCACTCAAAGAAGGGGACGTAGTTTCAGCTGAGAAAATTGCCAGGTGGTATAAGGGCGTGTTCGGTGACCGCTATTACCTGGAGATCCAGGACCATGGACACCCTGATAACCCTAACAGTAACGACGAGCAGCGACAAATCAATGAAGCCATCCTCGCGCTTGGCAAGCGGCTCGGCATACCAGTCGTGGTGACGTGTGATGCACACTACCTCCAGCATGAGGACCAGGACGCGCACGAGGTACTGTTGTGCGTTGGGACCGGAGCGTTTTTGGCCGATGAAAACAGGATGTCGTTAAAAGACTTCCCGCTGCATGTCACACCGCCAAAAGAGATCATAAGCAGGTGGGGAAGTTCGCACCCTGAAGTCGTTTTGAACACCAAAGCGATAGCTGAGCGCTGCAACGTTGAAATCGAGCTCGGCAAGATACTTATCCCGAAGTTTCCGGTTCCAGATGGCGAGACTGAGAAATCATACCTAACGCAACTAGTCTACCGTGGGCTCGCCCACCGCTATGGTGGCATCAGTGAGCCGGAAGCGGCTAAGCTTCAGTTTGAAGACGCAAAAAAAGCCCTGCCGACTGACATTGCTGACCGTGCAGCCTACGAGCTGCAGGTGATAGATTCCATGGGATTTAACGGTTATTTTTTAATCATATGGGACTTTATAAAGTGGGGTAAGGACAAGGGGATTGTCTTTGGCCCCGGACGCGGCTCGGCGGCAGGCTCCATCATCGCATATGCTCTTCGGATTACGGAACTCGATCCGATAAAGTATGATTTGCTGTTCGAGCGGTTCCTCAACCCTGATCGGATATCGATGCCGGACATTGATATTGACATCCAAGATACCCGACGCGATGAAGTTATCCAATACTGCATTGAAAAATACGGGTCGGACCGCGTCGCGAATATTGTTACTTTCGGCAGGATGGCAGCCCGCGCGGCAGTCCGTGATGTGGCGCGTGTACTGCAGGTTCCTTACGCTGATGCGGATCGCATTGCCAAAATGATACCGCCTCCGGTACAGGGCCGACACGTGCCGCTTGAACGGTCAATCCAGGAAAGCCCGGAGCTGCACCACGAATACGAATCTAACCAGGCTGCTAAGCAGGTTTTTGACATGGCAGTACGTCTGGAGGGGACTATCCGAAGCCATGGCGTGCATGCCGCAGGCGTGGTAATTGCACCAGGCGACATCGTCAAATACACACCACTGGAAATGGCGCAAAAGGGCGTAGTGACTACCCAATACTCCATGGGACCGATTGAGGACCTGGGATTGTTGAAAATGGATTTCCTTGGCTTATCAAACCTGACAATTATAAAAAATGCCCTCCGTATCATACGCAAGGTCTATGGCAAGGATATCGATATTGCCACCATCCCGCTGGATGACAAGAAAACATACGAGCTTTTCCAGCGCGGTGATACAACAGGGGTCTTCCAGCTGGAGTCATCCGGCATGAAGCGTTACTTGAAAGAGCTAAAACCTACCGTCTTTGATGACATCATCGCGATGGTGGCGCTGTACCGGCCGGGTCCTTTGGCAGCCGGCCTTACCGATAAATTTATTGCCCGCAAAAACGGCCTGGAACAGGTCAGCTATGATCACCACCTCATGGAAACTGCGCTTAAGACTACCTACGGTGTACTTGTTTACCAGGAGCAAGTGATGCAGATTGCCAAGGACATGTGCGGCTTTACAGGCGGCGAAGCTGATACGCTTCGGAAGGCGGTCGGGAAGAAGATTCGGGAAATGATGGCTAAGCTTCGCGACAAAATTGTCCAAGGCGCGGTGGATAATGGTGTAGAAAAACGCATTGCCGAAAAGTTCTGGAAAGACCTCGAGGGCTTTGCCGACTATGCCTTCAACAAGTCCCATGCCGCTTGCTACGCGCTTATCGCATATCACACCGCGTATCTCAAAGCCAATTACCCTGAGGCATTTATGGCTGCACTCATGACCAGTGACTATGATGATACCGACCGTTTAGCCATAGAAATCAATGAATGCCGGCACGTAGGGATAGACGTACTGCCGCCAGATGTTAACGAATCGTTCGTGGAGTTTGCGGTAGTGCCCAAGTCTCACCAGATCCGCTTCGGCATGGCCGCCATCAAGAACGTCGGCACTGGCGCGGTTGAGGAAATACTGCGTGCCCGTTCGATTGACGGTGCCTTTAAGAGCCTGGAAGACTTCCTTTCTAAGGTTAACTGCCGGATTGTTAACCGCAAAGCTCTGGAAAGCTTGGTTAAATCCGGTGCGTTTGACCGGTTTGGGGATCGCGGCCAACTGTACAACAATCTTGAGGTTATGTTAGCGTACGCGAACCGGGTGCAAAAGGCAGCCAGCAGCGGCCAGACCGACCTGTTCGGCAACTCACAGGAAAGCGGTGAGGATTTTACGCCCAAGCTCGTGCTTGATGAAACACTGCCGCCCATACCAGACAGGGAGCAGCTGCTTTGGGAGCGAGAACTGCTTGGCCTCTACCTTTCGCGTGATCCGCTCCAGGCCTTTGAAACTTTCCTCGCTGAACACACCGTGCCACTCAATACGATTAAACAGGAGCACGACAAGCGCAGCGTGACGGTCGGTGGCAGCATAAATGACAAACGGGAAATCACGACGAAAAACGGCCAAAAGATGGCGTTTATAAAGGTAGCTGACCAGTTTGATGAGATCGAACTGGTACTGTTTCCAAGTATTTACCAGCAGACAATTGATATTTGGGACCGTGACAGAGTAGTGCTTGTAAAAGGCAAGGTTACTGCCAGGGACCGGGACGGCAACGTCAGCGAAGAGGTGAAAATACTGGTTGACGATGCCAGAGAGATAACATCAGCTCAAGCTGCCGCTTACCAGCCAACCGGCAAGAAACACAAACCCTTGGCGGCAAAGCGTCAAAAGGTAGCACAATCAGCTGCGCTCTCGGCCGCCGCGCCACCGGTGACGGATATAACCGAGCGCGTTTATATACGGCTCACCAGTACGGATGATCAAGAGGTGCTTACGCGGCTCAAGCAAACGATTGACGAACATCAAGGTGAAACGGAAGTAGTGCTGGTGCTTGGACCGCCAGATAACAAACAAATAATAAAGCTGCCGATGAGAATGACAAGGAACGACATAGCTCTTGACCGGTTACAAAGCTTGGTGGGTGAGAACAATGTCCGGGTGCAGTGATTGCTACAGGACTGTGCCAGCCGTCTGGGCGAGGATGTAGCTTAGTACAAGCAGGCTGATAATAACGAGGTCAAATACGGCATGCTTCATGATGAACCGCTCACCCCTTTTAATCATCTTGCGTAAGCCCAGGCCATGCTTTAGCAGCAAGTAAGCCGCGCTTCCGCCGCTAAACAAACCAATTGCGAATAAGCTCCATGGCGCCTTACCGTCTGTTATTGCCTGGATCCGTGAAATCTTTCTAGCAGGGATGGCTGCCAGGGACGTCACTTCTTCGGTTGTCGGGATGTTTTGTTCCGCTGCATGTGTCTCATCGGCTTGTGGTGGGGTTGCTTCGGGCTTGGCTGGTTCAGCAGGAGTGCTGGCAACAGGAGCAGTCGTTGGGGCCGGTGATGGGGTTGCTGCCGGCGCCGGTGGTGTCGGATTCGTATTCGCTGGCGGTGCAGCCGCTACCTGGGCAGGCTTGCCGTACATGGCGACGACGACTGTGGCTGGCCCCTGGCCCTGATAATTGGCTGCATTGGCGATGCCGAACCCAACATCAGCATAGTCACTATCCAGCATGTTTGCTTTGTGTGACGGGCTGTTCATCCAGCCAGCAATGGTTGCCTCACTTGTCAGGAAGCCATAGGCCAAGTTCTCACCCGCTTTAACATAGTCGTATCCGGCTTGGTCGATAAACACCCATGGCGGATTGCCTTCGGGCGTATTGTGGGACCAGTAGTCCCGCGTTGCCATGTCACTTGCCTTTGCCTGGGCCGCTTGGTTTAAAAGCGAGTTGCTGCCAAGCGAAGCTTTGCCATGGCCAGCACGCTGGACGTTAGTGGCTTGCAAGAGGCCGCTTATACTAACGTCAGTAGCATAGGCAAGCACCCCGTTGCTATAAGCGAGCCGCGGCTGCCACTGGCTATTAATCGCCAGCCCTACCATCACAATGACCAATATGGGTAAGTACGGCCAGTATGTTTTTAGGAAATGCTTCGTGTGTTTTTGGTGTTTTCCCTGGCGCTTGCGGTGCGGGACAGGGCGGGTGTGAGTAGCCATGAGCTTATTGTAGCTTGAACCGCGCTAGAGTGGAATATTCTTATGCCTGCGGCCCGTTTCGGTAGCGACCACCGAGCAAGTAGTAGATGACAGCGATGGTGACAATTCCAAACAGCCAATAGTACCAAGGTGTACCACTCCCTTGGGTGTCCGCTTGTTCATCACCTTCGCGTTCGTTGTCTTGTCCGTCCTCGGTTTCGTCCTGTCTTTCATCTTGACTGTCGTTTGTAGTGCTTACAGCACCGTCATCCACCGCTACGATATTTCCATCACCTTTACCGGCGGTAAATGAGAATGAGCGTACGCTGGCAGGAGTTACAACTGCAGGCGTTGGAGAATTGGTAGTGTCAGTCCCTTGTACGCCGCCTGCGCGGTAAGACAAGACGCCACGCCGCATTGTTATCGCGATTAACGGGCAGTACCAGCCACTGCACTCATCTGTTTCAACAGCTGTCGCTAGGGCGTTCATATCTTCGCTGGCTGCTTGATTGCCCGACCAGTGCTGCTGGCAAAAGGCGGGCTCTGTGGGGTAAGCAAAATCGCCTTGCCGGTCACGGACTTCGCCGAATGCATCTTCGCAAGCAACCGTCTCATTAGAGCGCGCAATTGCGGTAAAGAGCGTGTTCTGTGCCATTGGATTGAGTGTCACCGTTCCTGCCGGCAGTGTCCATGTGCCGTTACCGTTATTGGTAGCCTTATAAGGTACACCATTGACCCGCACGATGACGATTGCGTCAGGATCGCTGACCGTACCGCTGAGTTCCGGCGAAGTCTTGTCAGTAAATATCGGATGTATATCAACCAGTTTGCTTACCGGCAATAATGGCATATCTACCACATGCACCTGTACGCTTGCTTCCGGCTCGGTAATTGTCTCGGTTACTTTTGGAGTCGTGCCCCCTGTTGCCTGTTGGCCAGCGGCAACGGTTACGGGCTCACCCTCGTACGCGTTGCCACTGGGCGCGACACTGTTTTCACCTGTGTAGAGAGTGTCAACTTCCACGGCTGTTTCTAATTCATCGCTGGTCACGGCGCTGCCTGCGACAAGGTGGTTCTTAACAAAAGCGCACATCTCGTCAGGATTTGCTTCAAGAGCGGCGAGTTCGGCAGCTGGCAGGCTGGCCAATGCCGTGTTGGTCGGGGCAAAGATAGTTGCCTTGCCGACGTTTCCTATGTCGTTTAATTCATCATACAAGTTGCAGACACTGGCAGGTATAAACTCATGACGGCCGCCGTAGTATAAGCGAAAGCCATGCCGCCAAAAATCCGAGATGTCTTCAGGGACCTCGTCGGGACTGTCGCTCAAATCAATCGAGACAGCCGTAGCTTCGCCGGTGCCTGCTGTCTCGGCATGTATGGCAGTTGGCATCGCGACGGCGGCTGTCTGCAACATAAACACTGCAGCGATGAGCTTAAGAGATAATTTCTTCACGGCGGTCCCTCCTGTTTAAAGTTCCCACCCCTTCGTTAGTTACTACTCTACCTGCCGCTGCGGATTTGCGCAATTACAAAAGACATGACTTGGTAGTATTTTTTACTACGCTGCCATAAACCGGCAGTGGTAGAGTGCCATGGCCGCGGCCTGCACCACGTTATATGACTCCTTTGTGCCGAGCATGGGGATCTGCAGGCAAATATCAGCTGCTTCTATAACCTCTGGCTCAAGTCCGGTGATTTCATTCCCGACTATTATTGCCACATGGCTGCCAGGTTTAAACCCTGGCAGTTGGCTGGCGTTGGCTGTTTGCTCGAGTCCGCACACCAGGTAGCCGTCGTTTTTCAGCTGCTTCAGCAGCGGCATCACGCTACCGGCTGCGGCCCACGGCATGCTTTTCTCGGCGCCAAGGGCGGTTTTACGTATCTGGGTGTCGACTTTTCGGGCTATGTGGGGCATACGCTCGTCTGACTGCGTGAACGGGTACGGCGTATAGCCGGTAAAGAACAACCGCTCCACGCCGAGCCCATCGCACGTCCGGAGCAGCGAGCCGACGTTGTGCGTACTGCGAAGGTTATGGGCAACGAGAACGATATTTCGCATGAGGCTACTATAGCCAGTTTCAAGCTGGCAGGAAACTGCTCATGGTTTATACTAATGGCTATGAGTCAGGACGCCCGGCGGGACGAAGAGCTTGCTACCCAGCGGCGTGCCCGGATATTGGGCATGTCATATATCGATACTTCGCAGGTTCAAGACAAGCAGTTGTACAAGCAGCTGCTTACCAACCAGGAGCTGTATGGTATGAAGGTGGTGCCGCTCCAGGCTGATGACAGCAACATTACCTTCGGCGTTACGACGACGACGTCCCAGCAGACAATGAACTCCTTGCGGCAGCATTTCCTGGACCAGCGTGTTACCTACGTGCTTATTTCAGACGCCGGATTTCGTGAATACATGCGGCTGTACGACCCGCCCAAGACGGTTAGTTACGAAGATATTAAAATCAGCCGGTCCAGCAGTGCCGAACGTATCGAAGCCGTCTCACGCACGCTTGACACTGTGCTCGCTGATGACGTGGTGGCCTACCTCGTGCAACAGGCGTACCAGCTGAACGCTTCCGATATCCACCTGGAGTGCCAGAAACAAGCTGTACGGGTGCGGCTGCGGGTCGACGGCGTACTGCATACGATTGCCGAGCTAAACAACGACAAATACCGTCAGGTCGTTTCCTCGGTAGCGATCGCCGCGAACGTATCGAGCGGCGCTAAAGACGCGCAGACTGGACATATTAACAAGGAGTACGTAATGGCTACCGGGGAGAAGGTAACGGTCAACCTGCGGGTTGAAACCGTACCGACCGCATATGGCCAGGATATCGTGATGCGCCTGTTTAACTTTAAGATGGAATACCTGAAGCTCGACAACCTTGGACTGAGCGGCAAGGAGCGCGAGGTGGTAGATGATATCATCCGGCATCCGACCGGCATGGTGCTCGTCGTCGGCCCGACAGGGTCAGGCAAGACCACGACTCTCTATTCGCTTATCAACACGCTTAACACCGATGAACGTAAAATCATTACCCTTGAGGATCCGATAGAGTACTTCATCGAAGGCGTTGTGCAGATCCCGGTGCAGGGCGATGAAAACGAAAAGGGGTTTGCCGAGAAACTGCGTGCCGTGCTGCGGCTCGACCCGGATGTGGTCATGATTGGTGAAATCAGGGATCAGGACACCGCGCGGACGGCGCTGCAGGCAGCACTTACCGGGCATTTGGTGTTGAGCACGTTCCATGCCTCCTCGGCAGCGGCGGCACTCACGCGGATGCTCGACGCTATTGGCATCAATCCGCTGTTCGCCTCGGCGATCCATCTGGTGATGGCGCAACGCCTGGTACGCCGCCTTGATGACGCTACCAAGCAGCCGTACCAGCCTGATGCCGCACTGAAGACGCAGCTACAAACGGTAATTGACAGCTTGCCGCCCCATGTGCCAAAACCGAGCCTCGAAGGCATTACGCTTTACAAACCGGGTACGTCCGGTACGAACCCTTTTGGTTACACCGGACAGCTGGCGCTCCGTGAGCAGCTGCAAATGACCCCGGGCGTACAGCAGATTCTCCGCTTGCCGCCCAATCAGGTAACGACCGAGGTGCTCGAGCAAAAGGCGGTCGAAGACGGCATGATTACTATGCTGCAGGATGGTGTCCTTAAGGCAATCCAGGGAATTACCACGCTTGAAGAGGTATACCGGGTAGTCGGCTAGCAGCGGTGGTTATTTCTTGACAAATATGGTATAATAAGAAGATAAGGGTTTGCATACAAATGAGCTATCAGGGACGGAATCTGCAAATCGACTGTGACAATTGCGGAAGCATGCCTGCCAAAACCGATGAAGTTACGGTCGTCAAGCAGTCAGCGCATGGCAGTACACCAGCATGGGAACAGAGCCTACTTCGTTTCTTCTGCAATGGATGCGAAACCGTACAGCTACGTGCCCTTACTGCTATCGGAGAAAGCTTGCTTACGCATGCCGGTTGTGCGGTTCAACACATAGAAGTCACATACGAGAACCAAGAGCAGCGAAATGACTTGCGGCCAATTACGATAGTTGATATCTATAAGGCCGGCATAGAGCTGAAAAACAACGAGATAACAGCCCAATACATAGTCGGCGAATAAGGGCTGACTTAACGCACCACGTTGGCTATGGCAGGTACCAGGCGTTCGTCGAGCACGTTCGGGATGATCTCATCAGCGCTGGGCCGGTCAACGAGTGCGGCGATAGCCTCGGCAGCTGCAACTTTATGGTCTTCTGTAATTTGGCGTAAGTTGTTGTCAAGTGCACCACGGAAAATGCCTGGAAACGCCAGCGCATTATTGACTTGGTTGGGAAAATCGCTGCGGCCGGTCGCGATGACGGCAACGCCGGCACGCTTTGCCTCGTCCGGCATAATCTCTGGTGTGGGATTGGCCATGGCAAACACAATGGCGTTGTCTGCCATGCTCATTGCCATTTTTGCAGAAACCAGCCCTGCCTTTGAAACGCCAATGAAGATGTCTGCACCTCTGACTGCGGACTCGAGGCTGCCGGCTTGTTGTTGGCCATTACTATAGGCCAGCAACAGCTGCTTTTCTTTATTCAAGTCTTTGCGTTCCGGTGCAATCAAACCTTTGCTGTCAACTGCAACGATGTGCGGCTTTGCATACCGATAAAGCAGCTTGGCGATTGCCACGCCGGCTGCCCCGGCGCCGACAATCACGACCTTGCAATCAGACAGCTGCTTGCCGACGACTTTACAGGCATTAATAAGCCCTGCCAGGACGACTACCGCCGTACCGTGCTGGTCGTCGTGGAACACCGGGATATCGAGTGATTTCTTCAGGCGCTCTTCTACCTCAAAACATATTGGGGCGGCGATGTCCTCAAGGTTGATGCCGCCGAAGCTCGGGGCGATTGCCTCCACAGTACGTACGATTTCATCTGCCGTGTGTACATTCAGGACAATCGGGACGGCATCGATACCGGCGAAGTGCTTAAAGAGCATCGATTTGCCTTCCATCACCGGCAGTGCGCCCAGCGGCCCGATGTTACCGAGCCCAAGTACCGCCGATCCGTCGCTCACCACCGCCACACTATTACTAAGCCAGGTATACTCCCGTGCTTCTTCCGGATGCTCAGCTACGTGGCTTGATACGGCTGCGACACCGGGCGTGTAATAGGTACTCAGCTTGTCGCGGTTATCCAGCTTGTCCTTGAGCGAAACCGTTATTTTTCCCTTTAGTTCCTTATGGCGGCGTAGTGCCTCAGCTTGGTAGTCCATACAGCATATTGTACGGCTTCATTGCCGGAATGACAGTTTCATTCTCACAACACAACCCTTTACAAAACCACTACCATAATAGATACTACAACCTATGATATTAGCTCATTGCCAACAAACACATAATTGAAATAAACAATAGATGAAAAAAACTATTGCTATACCTAAATTACTAATAGCAAGTCTACTCCTACTAAGTACTATATGTATTTCACTACCACAACCAGCTAGTGCAGCTAGAATAGACTATTCTTATGGTTGGTCCTATACTCCGAAGTTAACAGGGCAAGGGTTTTGGCCGTATGATTTGCGTGTAACTGATGAATATACCTACATCGTAGGCGAGTATTACGCTACCGTTGATTTTGGATCTGGTGCTAGCACTGACGAACATACTGCCGCAGGTGGAAATAGCGATGCTTTCGTAACAAAACTAGATAACAATGGAAATAGTATATGGACCAAAACCTGGGGTAGCACCGGAGCTGACTATGCTAGCGCTTTGGCGTTAGATAGCCAGAATAATTTATACATTTTTGGACAGTTTCGAAACACCGTTGACTTTGACACCGGCGCCGGCACTGATGAACATACAAGTGAGGGGGCAGGCAGGTATCTTACAAAATATAACGCCGATGGTTCCTACGTCTGGACCAAGACTTTCGATGGTATCAGAGGAGAGGCCAGTATAAGTTTTGACAGCGAAGACAACGTATATCTAGTTGGCTCATTTAGCTCTACCGTCGACTTTGACCCGGGCGCCGGTACTGATGAACATGTAAGCGTTGGGAACAACGATTCCTTTTTATCTAAATATAACGCCGATGGCTCCTACGCCTGGACCAAAACCTGGGGTGG
>CAZUIL010000004.1:0-57529 GCA_964620175.1 uncultured Candidatus Saccharibacteria bacterium
ACAATTGATTTTGAAACGCTTGAAAACAATACGGTTACGGTACGTAATCGCGATACCACCGAGCAGGAACGTATAGCAATTAACTCGCTGGCTTCCAAGCTTGCTACGTAGACAGCAGCTGGTACAGCACGATGCTAATGGAGCTGAGGGCGCCGAGGGCTGGGAGCGCGATCGGCACCTGGACGGTACCCTTGGCTGCACGACTGCGAGCCTTCACAACCAAAAGCGAAATATTAACGAGGCAAAATATCAATAACACGAGGTAGCTCGTAGCTTTTGCAAGGGACACCAAGGGCAACATGGCTGTGCCGATTACCATGAGCATACCAACGAAAAGTGTTGCGACGACAGGAGTTCGCCGCGTAGCATGGACGCTGGCGAAATGACGATGCATCCAACCCTGGCCAGCCATGCCATAAAGCATCCGCGAACCCATAATGATCTGGACGATGATGCCGTTGAAAGCGGCAGCCATACCAACGAAACTGATCGTTCTTGGGTCTATCGAGCTGACGCGTTCGAGCACCAGGCTGAGCGGCGCACTACTTTTAGCCAATTCTTCCGGTACAACCGCTGCGACTGCAACCAGTACGACGAGGATGTACAAAACCGTCGCTACGGCGAGCGAGCTGAAAATAGCAATCGGCATTGCCCGGCGCGGGTTTTTTGACTTCCTCTGCTACGTTTACCATGTCCTCAAAGCCGATAAACGCGTAAAACGCCAAAAAGGCTCCGGCAAGGATTCCGCCCAGGCCGATGTGCGGCTGAATCGAAAGAATTTCACCCACGGTAGTATTGCCAAGTGATGAGCGGCCCAGCCAGATAATGGCAATAAGTCCCGCAGCTTCAATAATAGTAAAGGCAGCTGCTAGCTTGGCGGATTCGCCGATGCCCATCGTGGCGATAATTGTCAGGAAGACAAGTATCGCGATACTGGCGGGCAAGCTTGGCACGTTGACGATTGCATTGAGGTAGCCGGCAAATCCTTGCGACAATGCCGCCGCGGAAGTAATACCGGCCAGGATCATTGACAAGCCGACAAACAGGGAAAGCCAGCGGCTTTTGAGTGCCTGGAAAGCGTACACCGCCGAGCCGGCGCTTTTGGGGAAGCGGCTGGAAAGCTCCATATAAGAGCTTGCGGTCAGCGCGGCGATAACCATGGCGAAAATGAATGCTAGCGGCGCGTGAATGCCTGCCGCACCGGCTACTTCACCAACCAGCACATATATTCCGGCGCCAAGGATATTGCCCAAGCCAAAGAGGGTAAGGAGCGGAGTAGATAACGAGCGTTTTAGTTTTGGTGCCACCATTGCGGTCAATTATAGCGTATTGGCAATGACTGCATATAAGCATGCGCAAACAAGCTACCTCTGAACTATTCGCAAATTAAGCGAGCACGTTGTATAACAATAGGTATGCACGAATGTCTTGATGAAAGCTGGCTTCGTCCGATAACTGAGCAGGAGGCGTTGAGTTTTGTGAACCAGGTGCTGGCTAGAGCTACGATTCGCAGTGCAGGAGGCTTGCAGGATTGGTGGAGCGTGCGCGCTCAAGAAGATGTAATGCTCAATGATAATGTAATAAGCGTGGCAATATTTCGCGCTGCCCGTTACGTGGATGAGGACCAGGACTCTGGTGCGATTGAAGGAAGCGAAGTGTTTCGATACGGCTTTGAAACACGAAGCATCGAAGCAGTCAGCACCGATCTGGCGTCCGACAACGGCTGGAGCATTATGGGTCTTAAGCGGGTGATTGATGAAGCGTTAAACGAGGCGGTTGACGAAGGTGATTCACCAGTTATTCTTGATGAAGCGCTGTATGACCCCGAAAATCAGGACATTTTAAAGCACAGCGTTCCGCAGTGTAACTATTTATTTACCGTCCAGCCCGCCAAACGTGCCTGCAGTTTTATGAAAGTCTATTCGGTTACAAACCTAGATGGAGACCTTGATCCAATTGGAGAAGTCTTGGGCTATGCTCCGAACCTGTTTAACGTTTTTAACATTACTTCCCAGGGCAGTGCTGAACGGATGGCCGGTCACTTCGATATGTTTGAAATGGAAGAGCCGTTATCGTCAATTACAAAAAACGATTTGTTGCTTATATTCAATGGCTTAAAGGCAATGCGATTGGTAACCCGAAAACCGAAAATGCTTACCCAAACTTAAGTGCACGCGCTGCTGCGTAAAACTGCTTGCGCTTGCAGTTTTGTGCCAAAGGATTATTCTAGCTGTATATGGCATTTCTGGAGAGCGGCATTTTTTGCAGTTATGAGGAATATAAGCAAGGTTTTGATCGTCACGTTGATGGTTCAGAACTGCAAGAGGATAGCTTTTATACGATTGCGATGTTGCTGGACAGCGAAAAATGGGACGCATCCAAGCAAGCTGCCCGGGTAATTCAGGCTGCGAAGGGTGCCGGTTTTTACGCGGTTAAACATGTTTTTGTCGATAAGGATTTGAACGATATGGAAAATACCACTTGCATTGTAAAAGTTGAGCAGGGAACAATTAGGCGCATGCCGAAGGTAAAGATTAAAGATCTGCGGACGGATGAACTGTTTTCTATCAGGGAAGCGTACTACCTGGACTATTTTGACGAGCAGTTTGGCGGATTACTAAGGCAAGGCCAATCATTAGAAGTGCGAAAGTAGCAAATGAGTGAATTTTTAGACACTGAGCCGCAACCGAAAAGCATGTTCGAATCGAGGGCTGTATTGCGTGCTGTTCGTGAAGGTGCAGATTACGATTGCGCCGCAGAGCACGACAACAATCTGGAAAGACATATACGATATGCTCCGACTAGCAAGTCGCGCAAGCTGGGTCGAGGCGTAGTCGTGATATGCAATGTCTATGTTGATGAAGTATGGCAACGCACTGAGCACTATCATCCACATTGCTACAATGCGGCCGGTAAACCATATGGCGAGATATTGAAAAAGCTGCCGGTAGCACCGGAACCCCAGGGTGTGTTTGCGGCTCAGCTTCTCGAAGACGAAGAGTGGTAAAATAGACATAATGGCATTGGAGCGACTGCATACGGGGGTTGAACTTGAGGCTAGGGCGGCGGGCATGCCGGACTGGCGGTTCGAGCCGGAATTTGACGGACTGGAGCCTAAAGAACACTGGCAGCTCTCTGATGGTGAGCACAGCATTGATGTACTGAATTATTGCGATGAAGTGGCAGTATCAGAGGCTCAGCTAGAGCTTATTACCTTTGCGCTTGCCGATTACCAGTATCATTTTCCCGAAGCAGTGACGAAAATTAACGCCATAACTGTCTCTGATAGGCTACCAAAATCCAGCTACGGCAACGAAGCTAAGTTTCCAAAATTGGCTGATTCGTTTATCGACCAAGGGATGATTGCCTTGACGCCGCACGCCATTAACGCAGCCGAATACCATAACGGTCAGCTCAAGATCAGCGAGCCGCTTGTAGCAACAATCGCCCATGAATTGACACATTTTGTAACCGATGAATTTGAAGAAGATTGGAAAAGTCGTGCCGGGACAAAATGGGAGTACTTACAAGATGAAAATGGTGTACGGGAGCTGGTGCCGGTTGTTGGTGGCGAACGTTGTGTAACCGATTATGCCAGGAAAAGTCCTGAAGAAGACATCTGCGAATCAGTCGTAGCCTTCATGTACGATCCAGAGTCACTTCGAAAGACATCAAATGTCAAGTTCAAAATCGTGCAGAAGGTGTTTGAACGGCATATCGATAAATTGCGTCCATGGTCCATAGTAGAGACTGCTGAAGACTAGCTGGCCTTGATTAAGTAATAATAAAAGTGTATAATAAACTTTTTAGGAGTTGATGAGCATGAGCAGAGAAAAAGTTGTAGCTAACGCAATCCTTGCCGGCGCCATGATGTTTGGCGGTTATAAGGCAGGGGAGTTGCGTAATGACACGCCAAACCAAGACGTGCTGCATGCCGGCCAGGCCTATGAAGAAGAGGCAGCCCGGTTTGACAGCTTAGGCGGCGCTGAAAGCTGCGGCAGCATCGCGCTTTCCGCATTGCGTGCGGACAGCTCTGAGGCGCTCGGCGATATTGATAGGCTTGAGATTGTACTGAACGAGACATGCGGAGACGTGGGCGGCACCAACCGATCGCTCGCGGCGTCCGCCAGGGTGCAATACCAAAAAGTGGCTGAGGCCCAGCAGCGCATTGAGGACGTGAATGATGCAGCGCACTACAGCTTGGCCGAGAAGGGCCAGTATATAACCCTTGGCGCTTTGTTCTTCGGTTCGATTGCCACGGCCCGACAAGCAGCGAAGCGTCTCATGGTTAACAACCATTCAATTCGGGCACAAGAGTCACACCGCTACAAAGATTAGTTACCGCGAGGTGTTTGCTATGAGTGAAACGGTTCCATATTTTGATGAAAAGACCTCAGTCCCCAGCTACCGGCCTCTAGACGTTGAATCTATCCGCCGGGATTTCGAGGGGGCAAGAATGTATGCTGCTGATATTGGCAAAGCTGCAGTGAGCGACGATTTTAAAATGAATTCCATTACAGGGCTCTTCGAACAATACCCAAATGCCCTTATGAAAGAACTGGCCCTTACGCCCGGCGAGTCGTTGCTTCGGCTGGTGGTAGCATTGCCTCCGCGCAGCGCCGACGCGCATGCCGAAGACGACGTCAGCACCGAATATTTAACCCTAAATACTATTAGTGTTGAGCCAGTCCGCTACTTTGATATGGCAACGGAGGGCTCATCGGTGGATTATGACGTACTAGTTACAGGCATTGCGCGAGACGAACAGGCCGGTACAGCGGCGGCAAGCGTGAAAAAGTTCTTGTTAAGCACGATTCGTGAAATTTCTGTGCTTGACGTCAGTGGCAATTAACCCTCTTGAGAGGCTCAGCCCAAAGATAGCTTGTCCGTACACAGACCCAAAGGGACTAAGAAAACTTGATTAATTAATAGAATTATGATAATATATGTTTATTATGCAGGAAAAACAAACATCACAACCTGAAATGGCTGAGCTGCGGCGATGGGAACGATTCGCTGCAGGCGGCGCGCTTGACGACCATCGTTTGCACGACCAGGTTGTCCTTGGCCTTTCTGAGCGGGAAATGATGGACAAGGACTATACCTATGACCAGTTGTCACGCCTGCGTGAAAGGCAGGTGCGCACCGGCCTAAGGGCGGGCAGATTAGCCATAGGCAAGTTAGCCACCGGTATTACGAATGTGCTCAGCAGGGAAGAGCCGCGGCCTGACCGGGGTTGGGAGGCCCAGAATACGGGTGCGCCAATCGCGGATCAGCTCGCGCACGAAGCGAACATATACCTAATGGACCGGGAAGGCACACCGGATCAAAAGACCCAGCCGGATGCCACAGAAGCCACCAAGCGCATGGTATGATTAGTAGGAGATGAGACGGCCAAAAGCGCAACCACCGCAAAAAAAGCCGCGGGTGTACGTATTTGTTGACAGCCAGAACCTGAACCTCGGCATCCAAAAAATGGGATGGAAGCTGGACTGGTCTAAATTCCGGCATTACCTCGAGAAAAAGCACGGAGCCTCCAAGGTTTATCTGTTTATCGGGTACGTACCTGAATACGAGCCGATGTACGAACAGCTCCACGAGCAAGGCTATTTGATAGTACTGAAGCCAACGCTCGAGATGATGCAGCCCAAGAAGCCGGCGGAAGATGGCGGCAAGCCGCAAGCAGAAGAGGAGGAGCGCAAACCAGCCGTAAAAGGCAATATTGACGCTGAACTGGTGTTGTATGCCATGAAAGAAATGCCGAATTACGACAAGGCGATCATCGTTTCCGGCGATGGCGACTTTTACTGCCTGGCGGAGTACCTGGCTAGCAAAAACCGCCTGTTGCATATCATGACGCCGAACTGGCAGTACTCCAGCCTCTTAAAGCCATACGAGCAGTACATCGTGCGGCTCGACCAAATGCGCCGACAGTTGGCGTACCGTGACCGGCCGAAACGAAGAAAATCACAGAATAGTGCTTGACCCGGAACTGCTAAACCGTATAGTACAAAGCATAAGAGGGAAGAACTATGGGTGCGAAGCTGATAAAAAAAGTAAGATCTGGAAAACTATCGAGGCTGCCAAGGCAGACAGCCATCCTGCTGCTCATTGGGCTGCTTGGTTTGGCTGGCAGCCTCGTGCTGCTGTACGCCAGCACAAAATCAGGCCGTAGTGCCCCCGGAGAGTGGGGTGTTTCCTCCAAGGGCGTTACCGTGGAGGCGGCGCAGGCTTCTTCGAACGTCACGACCGTACGGGATGATGCCCTTGAGCGGGGAAGGAACATGGTGTGGTCAGTCAGCGACAGCGCAAACAGTCCGGCCGCCGCGGCTACGGTAGAGACGGAGCTGCGCCTGGCCGGGGAAAACAACACCGCTTACAATGGCGTACAAATTTGCGCACATGCCAAAGACGTGTCCGGTATCCTGGCCGTCACTTTAGAAAAAGCGGATGAAACCGCACTCCCAGAACTTCGTACCGCTGACTACTTGAGCGGCGACAGCGGCTATAGCACCGGCTGTGTGCAATATGACTACTCTGACGCATTCAAAGCAAAATACTTCAACGGGTCTGAACAGGCAACGGTAAAGATCGGATTTGCGCTCTCCGGCAATGACACCTCCAAGTTCAGCTTGTGGAAGCTGACGCTCGTTTACTTCTAACGCTTGTACAGGCTGGACAAACAGCAATAGCTGGAGCATAATCGCAGTATATGTAATCCAAGGAGGGTCTATTTGATGGAAGTCCAAATTAACTGGGTAGCCGTGTTGTTGGCTGCCGTCGCCAGCATGGTAGTGGGGGCGGTTTGGTACGCCAAGCCGGTCTTTGGCACCATGTGGGGCAAGCTTGTAAAGCTCGACGATAAAAAAATGGGCGAAGGCGCGGTGAAAGGAATGGCTATCGCGTTTATTGCCGCTGTCATTACTGCCTACGTGTTGGCGCACGTAGCATTCATATCAGAATACTTCTTTGGGGTATCGTTCTTCCAGTCAGCTGTCCAGACTGCCTTTTGGCTCTGGCTTGGTATTTCAGCGACAACAATTGTTACCCATAACGCGTTTGAGCAACGGCCGAGGATGCTGACGCTGCTGGCAGTTGGCTTCCAGCTAGTGAGCTTGCTGGTGATGGGCGTTGTTATCGGCTGGCTGCAGCCGTAAATCAGGTAAGTATCGGCAAAGTGGAGGCGGCTGTAACCCGCCTCCTTTTTTATACCCGGTGGCCATAACCGCTTGTGGTATGATGCACTTATGGAACCTACGAGACAACAACAGCCGGTAGCGGACAACCCTGACCATGAATTTCAGGTACACACGCCCCAAAAGAGCAGCAGGCTAGCCTTAGCAGGCATTGTACTGTTCCTTCTGTTGCTAGCAGCGGCTGCGGTGCTTATCGTCTACCAAAAGGTCAACGGCAATACCGCGCCTCAGACCCAGAACGTTCTGTTGAAGCCGGACGGGAACTGACCGCCGCAAGGGGCTATAATAGCTTGCTATGGAAAGCCATACCTTACAATCAGGCGTTTCAATGCCAGCGGTTGGCTTTGGCACCTGGAAAATCCCCGACGGGCCGGAAGCTGAGCGGGCCGTGCTGTCGGCACTGCAGGCCGGCTACCGTTTGATTGACACCGCCAAAGTTTACGGAAACGAGAAAAGCGTCGGGCGGGCGGTAGCTGAAAGCGGCATCCCACGGGACGAAATCTTTGTAACGACAAAACTTGCCAACAGTGACCAAGGGTACAAGCAAGGATTAGCGGCCTTTAAAGCATCGCTTAAGCGTCTTGGCCTGGACTACGTTGATTTATACCTTATCCACTGGCCGGTGAGCGGCAAACGGCTAGATAGTTGGCGGGCGTTACTGGAAATCCAACAAACAGGTAAGGCAAAGGCTGTCGGAGTCAGTAATTTTACGGTCCGGCACCTGGAGGAATTGGCACGGCACACCCAAAAGATGCCCGATGTCAACCAAATCGAACTGCACCCGTTTTTGTACGACGAGCAGGCGGCGCTGCTTGAGTACTGCAGCCAGCAAGGCATTGTCGTCGAAGCTTACAGTCCCTTGGCACACGGTTCTGCCGGGTGTCTTAACCACCCAACGGTTATGGAGATCGCCCGCAACCACGGTAAGAGCAGCGCCCAGGTTATGATTCGCTGGGCGTTGCAGCATGGAGCGGTACCGCTGCCGAAATCGGCAGACGGGTCCCGGATAAGGGAAAACATCGACGTATTTGATTTCGAGCTTTCCGCCCAGGATATGGCAAGCCTCAACGCCTTAGGCAATGGTATGCGCACCTGCTGGGATCCGAACGATATGGAGTAGCGGCCGTATTTTACGCATCCGGCCATGTATAATACGAGCAATGCGTGATGACAATATATTTCCCCGGGATTTCCTTTGGGGAGCCAGTACGGCGAGCCACCAGGTAGAAGGCGGGACGGTAAACCAGTGGTCGGTGTGGGAGCTTGCCCATGCGGCGGAGCTGGCCAGGACGGCGGAACAACGGCTCAGCCACGTGCCGGTATGGAAATCAGTGAAGCGGCAAGCGGCTACACCTGAAAACTACGTTTCCGGCCGGGGCGTTGAACACTATAAAAAGTACAAAGACGACTTCAATCTCCTTAAAAAGCTCAATCTCAACTCGCTTCGTTTTGGTGTGGAATGGGCCAGGCTTGAGCCGGTTGAAGGGACGTGGGATCCAGCGGCGCTTGAGCACTACCGAAAGTACATCCGTGAGCTGAAAGCCCAGGGCATCGAGCCGGTCCTCAACCTGTGGCACTGGACGCACCCGGTGTGGTTTGAGGAAAAGGGCGGCTTTAAAAAACGGTCTAACCTGCGCTACTTCGAGCGGTTTGTGCGTAAGATTGCCGAGGAGTACGGCCGGGAAATTGGTTACGTTATCACGGTCAACGAGCCGAACGTCTACGCCAGCTTCGGCTACTTGACCGGCGAATGGCCGCCACAGGAAAAAAACCTGCTGTCGTGCCTCTATGTCTATTGGAACCTGGCACAGGCCCACAAAATTGCCTATAAAGTACTGAAACGCAAGCGGCCGACACTGCAGATCGGTGTTGCCCAGCAGCTGGCCAACATCCAGGCCAAGCGCCCGCATAACTGGATTGACCAGGCGGTAACCAAATGGATGCGTTACGCCTGGAACTGGTGGTTTTTGCTCCGTATCCGACGGTACCAGGATTTCTTGGGCTTCAACTACTACTTTACCGACTACTACAAGGCGCACAAGCGGGCTAATCCGGAGCTGCCGCTCAATGACCTGGGTTGGTATATGGAACCGGAGGGGCTGTATCCGCTGCTGCTCCGGGCGTGGGTGCGGTTTAAGAAGCCGATTATCGTGACCGAAAACGGCGTTGCCGACGCTGAAGACCAGTTCCGCCAGTGGTGGCTGCAGGAAACGATGCTGGCGATGGAGCGGGCAATGAGCGAAGGCGTCCAGATAAAGGGCTACTTCCACTGGAGCTTGCTTGATAATTTCGAATGGAAATACGGCTGGTGGCCGAAGTTTGGGCTGGTAAAGGTAGACCGTGAACACGGTATGCGGCGCAGCCTAAGGCCCAGTGCGGTGTGGTGGGCGAACTGGCTCAAGAATCGCAACGAGACGTAAGAATTGACAATTTTTCCTGCATATGCTATAATGTTATTACTATGCCAGAAATATACAAAGACCACAATTCAAAAAAGCCGAACTACTTGCTTAGGCGCATTGGTGCTTCAGGGTTAGCCCTGGGACTTGGCATTGGCGGAGTCAACGTAGCGGAACGCGCGGTTGATGTTGTACAGGGGCCGAAAGTTGAAGATTTATCAGAAGATAATAAAAACACAGAAGTAATTACCGTGGAACGCGGCGATACGCTTTGGGGTATTGCTGACGAGCGGACAAATGATGATCCGCGGGCGCTCATAGACGCGCTTAAGCGACAACCGGATGCTCAAGATGGTTTGCATCCTGGTGACCAGCTTAGAGTTCCGAAGCTTCCGGAATAGGCAAAGACGGGTGGGCACGATGCTGTTTTTGCTAGTGTTTGAAATTACCAGAAAACCCTATATGTTGTGGGGCTATTTTTATTTTTACCAAGCTGTGGATAAATTATCAGTAATTACCCGTTTTTTCCTAAAAAAGCTTGCAGTGGGTAAGAGTGGGTAGTACACTCATGGCAGTGGGTAAACGTGGGTAGCCCAAAAAGCACAGACTATCCGCGGAAAAATAAAAACCACTAGCAAATTAACTAAACTATGGCCACGGTAGACTATTTTGAGAGGAAGCTCGACGACAAGCGGCGGTTAACCATACCAGCCGAACTTAGAGCCGAGTTTGCCAGCGGAGTAGTCATTACCAGGGGCTTCAAGCAATATTTGCATCTGTATCCGGCGAATGTCTGGAACGAGCAGGTAGAGCCGAAGCTGAAGGGAAGTATCCTAGACGAGCAGACGGCCGACCTAAACGTACAGTTCCGGATGGGCAAGACGGAGAGCCCGCTCGACCAAAAGCAGGGCAGGGTGACCATCGAGCAGCATTTGCTCGACTATGCCGGGATAGGGAAAGATATTGTAGCGATCCGCGCCGGTAATTACTGGCGGGTCATAGCGGCGTAAGGCGGTTCATTAACAATTTGATCCAATTAGCGGTACCGGCTCGAGGTTAGCTAATTGGCAGTCAGCGAGTGGTAACCAGGGCACCACTTTAAAAACCCTCGTACCTTACATAAAACACCTCCCAAAACTCCACCTCACACATAAGTCTCTCAAAACTTGCTAAGAGCAGTTAGAAGAAGCAGTAAGGAAACTTTCCTTGCAAACGCTTTCCTTCCAACATGTGCTCTTGGTACACAAAAACAAAAACTTTCGTAAAAACAAAAAGCTGACTGCTGATTAGGTGACCTTGCAAAAACAAAAAATAAAAACAAAAATATGCAAGTATGCACCACAACGACAATACACCACATATTCCCGTACTCGTCCGGGAAGTGCTCGAGTACCTAACGCCAGCAAGCGGTGAAACTTACCTTGATCTGACGGCAGGCTACGGCGGGCACGCCAGGGAAGTACTGGAACGGACCGGCAATTACCAGCAAGCGGTACTTGTCGACAGGGATGCAGAGGCAATCAAGGCATTGTCCAAAGCGTTCGCTGGCAAGGCAGTACAGATTGAGCAGGGAGACTTCCTTTCAGTAGCCAAGCAGCTAAAGAAAGGGGGGCGGCAGTTCGACCTGATACTGGCAGACCTTGGTGTATCGTCGCCGCACCTTGACAATGCGGGCAGGGGGTTTGCGCTATCGGGTGAAGGACCGCTCGATATGCGTATGGATACCCGGCAAACGCTGACGGCTGAGACGATAGTCAATACCTATCCCGAAGCCGAATTAGCCGCAATTTTAGCTACGTACGGCGAAGAGCCGAAAGCGAAGAAGATTGCCCGGCTGATAACTGAAAACCGGCCAATCCATACAACCACCAGCCTCGCGTCAATTGTTTCCCGGGTATGGCCTCGCCACCAAAGCAAGGTCCATCCGGCTACCCGTACCTTCCAGGCACTGCGCATTGCTGTCAACGACGAGCTGCGGCTGCTGGAAGCGGCGTTGCCGATATGGATTGATCTGCTTGCCCCCGGGGGCAGGATCGGGGTTATTAGTTTCCACAGTCTGGAGGACAGGATTGTCAAACAGGCATTCAGGGAACAAGCTGGCGACCGGTATGATGCAATGCTGCGCATACTGACAAGGCAGCCAGTGATAGCCACCGATAGTGAAATTGTTTCCAATCCGCGTGCACGGAGCGCCAAGCTTCGGGCCGCAGCGAAAATAAAAATACAAAGGGAAAGGAGCTCTGATGCCGATCCAGGTCAAAAGTAGCTCCCGCACTTACAAGGTCCGCGTTAAAGTAATCTAAGGTTACTGCGGCCTGTAAGCAAAAAGGCGGGCACCATTACGGTGTCCGCCGCCAAAACAAAAACAGAAAGAAAGAAAATGACATACTCCAGTTCGCTCTCAATGAGCCGTCAGCGGTTTTCGAACCGCAACCAAAACGCGGTGAGCTTCCGTAGTACCACGCGCAGTCTCGGGCCTATCAGCAATACCATTATCTTAGTAGTGCTGGCATGCCTGCTTGGTTTGCTGTACTTGACACAAGTTACCAAAACCAACGCCTACGGATATCGGATAAACGAATTAAACGAACAGCAAAGTGCCCTGAAAGCTGAGCATGACGAACTGCAAGTTGAATCGGCGCGTCTCCAGGCCCTCGATAGGATTAAGGGGAGTGAGGTCGCAAAAAATATGGTTTCGGTAGCGCCAAACGCGACAGTCCAACAATAAACAGGAATTTTTATGCAGCCACAGCAGGCGTCAACAACCAATACATTGCTGAGGGTCCGGCTTTGGTACGGCCTGCTTTTAGCCGTGGCAAGCGTTTTTTTGGTACGCCTTTTTTATCTGCAAATCATCAAGCATGATTACTACCAAAAAGCGGCGCTCAGCGGCCAGTTAAAGCAATACGAAATTCCGGCTTCACGCGGCATCATTGAAGCGTATAACGGCGATACGGTGGTGCCGATTGTCTTAAACGAAAAGTTGTACACGTTGTTCGCTGACCCAAAGTTTATCGAAGATCCTAAGCAAGCCGCAGAAGCAGTGCAGGCGGCAATCGGCGGTGACGCCGATGAGTATGAGCAGGCAATGCGCCAGGATAACCGCTATGCCATACTCGCCAAAAAACTTGATAAAACGGCCAAGGAAAAGCTCGATGAACTTGAGCTAAAGGGGATTGGGACACGTGAAGAGGAGTACCGGACGTATCCGCAAGGCGATCTCGCAGCGCAGGTGCTCGGTTTTGTCAACGATGAGGGGAAGGGCACATACGGCCTAGAAGAGTACGCTGATAGCATGCTGCGGGGCACTTCTGGGCAGCTGAGGGCAATTACCGACGCCCAAGGCGTGCCGCTGGTCTCTAACGAGGACAACGTGGTGATAGAGCCGAAAGCCGGAAAACGCGTGCTGCTTACGATTGATATTTCCATGCAGCAGCATCTTGAAGAGCTGCTCAAGGCAGGATTGGACAAGGCGCAGTCGCAGTCCGGCAGTGCGCTGATTATGGATCCGTACACCGGTGAGATAAAGGCTATGGCCAACTACCCCTCGTTTGACCCAGCCAAGTTTTACGAGGTTGATAATCCGCGCGTCTTTACGAATGCTGCGGTAAGTTCGCCGCTGGAAATCGGCTCGATCATGAAACCCCTGATGGTAGCCGCCGCCTTGGACCAGGGTGCCGTACATGAGCATACCAGCTTCTTTGACCCCGGTTTTGTTACCGTTGACGGCAAAACCGTTACCAATGTCGAAGAAGTCAGCGGTCCGGCAACAAGAACAGTTACCGAAGTGCTGACAAGGTCGCTCAATACGGGTGCGGTCTATCTTCTGCAGCGGTTGGGCGGTGGGGAAATAAACGAACAAGCCCGCCTTACCTGGCATGATTACATGACAAATCACTTTCAGCTTGGCAAACTGACAGGGATCGAGCAAGGCTATGAGTCGGGCGGCAACATACCTGATCCCACCGAAGGATTCGGGTTGAATATTCAGTTTGCGAATACCGCCTTCGGACAGGGCATGACTGCTACGCCGCTGCAAATGGGAGCAGCGCTTAGCAGCATTATCAATGGAGGCACCTACTACAAGCCGCGGCTTATTGACCGAGTTACCGCAGCAGACGGTGAGGTAGAGGAAAAGGAGCCTGAAGTTGTCCGCCGTGACGTAATATCTGCCCAAGTGTCCGCGCAGGTAAAAGGTATGATGGAAGCAGTCTTCACCCGCAACCATGCCGTTTACGGTACGCCGCAGTTACGCCCGCAATACAGCATAGGCGCGAAAACCGGAACCGCACAAATCCCCAATCCGGAAGGCGGCTATTTCGAAGATAAGTATAATGGCACATTTATGGGTTTTGTGGGCGGCGATAAGCCACAGTATGTCGTTGTGGTGCGGGTGGACGAACCTGGTATCCCGGGGTATGCCGGGTCAAGGGCCGCTGGACCGATATTCTCCAGTGTCATTACGATGCTGATCGATAATTTTAAGATACTGCCCAGGAGCCAGTAGCGTATAATGAGGAACTAACGGTATGGATTCATCCCTTCAAATATTCGTAGAGACAGAAACGCTCATCAGAATACTCATTCTCGGTTTTATGGGCTTTGCGCTCAGCATGCTCATTACACCGGTTTATACCACGTTAGCGTACCGGTTTGAGTGGTGGAAAAAGCCCCGAACCACGGCGATAACTGGTGAAGTAGCGAAAGTATTCGCCAAACTGCACGCCGCTAAACACAAGCGCCTCATACCGACCATGGCGGGCGTTGTATTCGTGGTGACGGTCGGGTTGGTAACTGTGGCGCTCAATTTAAGCCGGGCAGAGACGTGGCTGCCGGTGGCTGCCTTTGCCGGTGCCGGATTCGTCGGACTCGTTGACGATATTATTAATATCAGGGGTAACGGCAAAGGGGTGGCGGGTTTACCGTCAAAGCTTAAGCTGTTGCTTATTACGCTCATCGCGCTCATCGGCGGGTGGTTTTTCTATGCCAAGCTGGACGTCAGCAGCATACACCTGCCGCTTGTTGGCATCGATTGGCATATCGGATGGCTCGTCATTCCCTTGTTCGTACTCGTGGTCGTTGCTACGGCAAATGCGGTTAACATTACTGATGGCTTAGACGGGCTGGCGGGCGGACTGGCAGCGATTGCCTTCGGGGCTTACGCGATTATCGCGTTTTTGGAAAACAGGTATGGTATCGCCGGGTTCTGCATGACAGTGGTCGGGGCGCTCTTGAGTTACACTTGGTTCAATATCTATCCGGCACGATTTTTTATGGGAGACGTCGGGTCGTTCTCTCTAGGGACGGCGCTTGGCGTGGTAGCAATGTTGACCGACACCGTCTTGCTGCTGCCGATAATCGGCATTGTGTTCGTGGCTGAAGCCGGGTCAGTCATCCTCCAGGTTGCCTCAAAGAAGCTGCGGGGCGGCAAACGGATATTCAAGTCTTCGCCGATCCACCATCATTTTGAAGCCAGCGGCTGGCCGGAAACCAAAGTCACCATGCGGTTTTGGGTTGTGGGGCAAGTTGCCGCCTTCCTCGGCTTAATTATGTTCTTAACTGGGCGATACCTGTAGGCGGTGCCAATGAATACGTGGCGCCCCCGACGACGTGCGGTTATCGGCGATAAAAGCCAACGCCGACACCGGCCGGACTACTGGCTGATTATTATAATCCTGACACTAATGGTTATCGGGGTTATCGTCGTCTACGCCATTAGCCCAGGCCTTAGCGTCCAGCGGCAGGTGGGCGAGAACTACTTCGTGAGCAAGCAGATAATCGCTATAGTCTTAGGGTTAGTAGCATTCACCATTGTGTCACACACGCCTGTAAGGTGGTGGCGGAATGCTGAAAAGCCGCTGATTATTGCGGCGGCTGTGGCTGCGGTAGCGGTCCAGCTGTTTGGCGAAGAGGTCAACGGCGCTGCCCGCTGGGTGCATATCGGCGGGTTGTCGTTCCAAGCGGCTGAGTTGATTAAATTCGCGCTGCTGGTTTGGCTGGCGGGGTTCCTGGTGGAGCGGGCTAGGGGAGGGACGCTGAATGATTACCAAAGGATGTTTAAGCCACTGTTCATCGCTCTCGGGCTTATCGCAGGCGTCGTAGGGTGGCTGGAAAGCGACCTTGGATCAGCAGGGGTCATGGTAGCGATTATGACGGCGATGGTATTCGTAGCCGGTGTACCGCTGAGGCGCATACTGGCGGTCGGCGGCGTAGTGCTTCTTGGTACGGTGCTATTGATAGCCAGTAGCCCATATCGCCGGGAGCGCATATTTACGTTCATGAATCCCGAGCAGGATTGTTTGGACGCCGGCTACCAGGCCTGCCAGGCACTTATTGCAATCGGATCGGGCGGTATGGTGGGCAAGGGACTGGCGCATAGCGTACAGGCCTACGGTTATCTTCCCGAGGCGGCGAATGATTCAATCTTTGCGATTTATGCCGAAAAGTTCGGCTTTATCGGCACCATGGTACTGATAGGGCTCTTCATAGCACTGTTCGCACGGCTGTTCCGTACCCTGGAGCGGGCGCCGGACAGCTATTCGAGGCTCCTGGTCACCGGGGTGTTAGCCTGGTTAAGCACCCAGGCAATCATTAACATGGGAGCAATGCTCGGACTCTTGCCGCTTAAAGGCATCACGTTGCCGTTTATAAGTTACGGCGGTACGAGCGTTGTGTTCGTCTCGGCTGCAGCTGGCTTGGCATTCCAGATTTCACGGTATACTACGTATGGAGTAAACCTTGAACAAAACCCGACAGAAAGAAAACACTATGACAGTAATTCTAGCAGGCGGCGGGTCCGGGGGTCATATTACCCCGGTATTAGCAGTCGCTGAAGCAATCAAAAAAATACGGCCTGACGCCAAACTCGTTTATATTGGCCAGAAGGGCGACGTCTTTACCAATTTGACACGAGACCATGAGGCAATCGACGAAGTCCGGATGGTCAGCGCTGGTAAGTTCCGCAGATACCATGGATCGGGGTGGAGGCAGCTATTTGACCTGCCAACTATTGCGAAGAATTTCAGGGACTTCTTCAGGGTACTTGCAGGTACGTGGCAGAGCTATTCGCTCTTGAAGCGGCTAAGGCCTTCGGTAGTGTTTATTAAAGGCGGTTACGTGGGAGTGCCTGTCGGTGTTGCCGCAGCATTGCTTGGTGTCCCGTACGTGACTCATGACTCTGACAGTCAGCCTGGACTCGCTAACCGGCTGGTCAGCCGGTGGGCGGCGAAGCATGCCGTCGCGATGCCGGTAGAGCTGTATCCGTACAGGGAAGAAAAGACTATCAAGGTCGGAGTACCAGTTAGCCAGGAGTTCCAACTCGTTACTCCAGAAAAGCAGCGGCAATATAAACAGGAAACCGGCATCCCGGAGGATGCTCAATTCGTGGTAGTGACCGGCGGCGGGCTGGGGGCAATGCGTATTAACCAAGCGTTACTACATTCACTGCCGCAACTGCTGAAGCAACAACCACGGCTGTACGTGGCGGTCTTTACCGGCCGGAAAAACTACCGGCTATTTAACGAGCAGCTCGCACAATTGGAGGGCTTTGATAAAAAGCGGGTTATCGTAAGAGATTTTGCAGCCGATATTTATCGCTATATGGGGGCTGCAGATATTGTCATTACGAGGGCAGGGGCAACCAGCCTGGCTGAGTTGGCAGCTATGGGGAAGGCCAGTATCGTTATACCTAACCCTCTCTTGGCTGGCGGCCATCAAGTGAAGAACGCGAAAGTGCTGGCGGGCAGGGGAGCGGCTATGATAGTCAGCGAGGACGAATTACGGCAATCACCTGAGCGGCTAGGCGACGCCGTTATTGAATTGTTATCAAATCCACAACATACGACACGTTTAGCTGGCGCTTTCCATACGTTGGCCAATCCAAGCGCTGCTGATGAACTCGCAGCGATTATAGTAAACCAGGCCAAGGCGCAGGAATAGCAGTACCCTATGTTTAAGAAAAGGCAGCCGCAAACCCGACGTCCGGCACCAGCAGGCTCGAACCACCGCCGAGGGGTGTTCTCCTACTATGCCAGCCGTGAACGGAGCGAGGAACCAATTGGCAGGCAAACCGTCACTACAGCGGCGAGGCAAAAGCGGAGTGCCTGGTGGCGTCATGTCCCCACCTACATAGCCGCTGCGGCAATTGTAATCAGCATCGTGTATGTTACCAGCTTGCAAACAAATCCGAAGGTGACGCACTACGTTAACCCAAGCGAAAAACTGTATCTCCGTGACCTTAGTGTCTACCGGACGTTTGCCCAAGCTTTGCTGGAAGACTCTTTGCTCAACCGGAGCAAACTCACCATCAATACCCAGGTGATTACTGACAAGATACGCCAGCAGTTTCCTGAGCTGTCAACCGTTAAGCTAACGCTACCGTTTTTTGGCCGGCGTCCGATCCTCGAGATCGAGCCGGCGGTGCCCCGGCTGTTGCTGGTCAACAATAGCGGCGCATTCGTCCTTGATGGTGATGGCCGGGCGATTATCAACGCTAAAGACGCGCCAGGCTTAAGCGCCTATAGCCTCCCCAGCGTTACCGATGAAGTGGGTACCAATGTAGAGCTTGGACACGGGGCGCTGCCAAAGGATAACGTTACGTTTATCTTGGCGTTGCTGGAGCACCTGAAAACCAAAGGGTTAACTGTAGAATCCCTTGTGTTACCGGCCATAGCCAATGAGGTCCATGTCCGTATTACTGGCCTTCCGTATAGCATCAAATTCTTTACGGAGGGGGATGCAAGGCAGCAGGCCGGTACCTTCTTTGCCGTTAAAGAGCGTCTGGAAGGCGAAGGCAGCATCCCTGGTGAGTACATTGACGTTAGGGTAGAGGAGAAAGCTTACTACCGGTAAGGCAAACTTTTGGCGTGCCTATCACTGCTAGATAAGCACGGCGTACTATAACTTATGCCGAGCTTATTCAAGCAGCCAAAACCCCTCTCGCTCTCCTCTACTAGTTCGTATTTTGTTCATACCTTAGAATGCCGTAATTTGGTGAAAAACTATACGATTATACATAAACAATCAAAAGTCAAATATAGCAAGGGCAGGAGGCTGCAATGGGAGAGACATATAAAAAACAATAGAACAGTACAAAAAGCAAGAAATGCAAATATACACTTGTGGAAAAGTCGTGAAATGTCGTGAAAATAAAAGCAGCAGTTAAGCTGGCATATGAGCCCAGGAGCTTAAAAGAGCATATTGGTAAACTACAAAGCGCCATGGCCAAAGGCTGTAAATTAATACGATGCATGCCTGGAAAGCGCAGCACACAGCTCAACCATTAGATGCTGCATTTCTTCCCTCTAGCAGGAGGTATCATAAGACCTGGCCAACCATAAAGGTAAAGACGCAAAATATACATTGTACGACACAATGTCGCATGCTCGTGCACTACTGCTTGGATGCCCCTCACATTTTATTTTCCAGCTATATGCACTTTAAATTTTTGTCGTTTGCCCTGCTCAGACTATAAATACGTCGTACTGACACTATTTGCTGCTGGTAGCCTATTTACTAACTGTAATAACAATGTTCGCAAAATGTACATTACCGGCCATAGCCGCTAAATTAGTTGATGACCCCGCTACGGCTATTCAGCAAGTGTGTAAGTGGCTTTGGCAACGCGCTTGAACTGCGGCTTGCCCTGGAGATTTAACAGAATGGTAGTCTCCTTCACTTGCCTGCTCTTCAGCACACGCTTAACGATCTCGTCACGGTGCAGCGGCTCGCCGGCTTTCCGAAGGACTTCTGCGATTACGTCGGCGACAGTGCCTTTTTCAAAGCCCCACTCCTTCAATGCATAAATGCCACGTCCGATTAACACGAAGCGCTTGTCCTTGATAAGCTCATTGTGGATGGCTTGGGTGGTAACATCCTTGCGCTTAAAGTTAGACGCCTTAATCGCCTTAGCAATCTCGTTGAAGTGCATCGGCTTGCCGTTTTCGTGCAAAATAACGTAGATTTTGTCACGGATGTTCTTGGGGTTGACCATTGGCCATTTTACGAGCCCCCAGCGGCCGTTAAGGGATGCCAGCTTCTTGGAGGTACTGGCAAGGGCTTTGGCGTGTCTTGGGTCGTCCATTTTTGCCTCAGCAGCGATTTTTTCGATCCGTGACGGCTCACCGATTTTCTTTACGGCGGCGGTTATCTTTTCGACCTGCGCCTTCATTGCCTTTTCGTCATGGAGGGCCGCCAACCCGGCGCTATGGTAGTAATCATCATGCTCATCGATGACGGCCAGCTTTGGGCACAACTGGGCAAGAAAAGATACACGCGCCTGGTCGGTACGAGTGTTCTCTTCAGTGAGGCGGGCGGAAAGGTCGGCAATCCTTGCAGCTCCCCCCATTTCCCTTAAAGTGTCAACGAATTGGCTTTGAAACTCATCAATATGCGGCAGGTTGCTGTCGGCAGCTGCTTTCAGGCGGGCGATGACTGCTTTCTCCAGCTGTCGCACCCGTTCCCTGGTAATACCAAGCAATTCCCCTATTTGCTCAAGCGTTTCCCTTCTGTCAAAGAGTCCAAAACGACGGGCAACGATTTCCCGCTCCCGTTCCCTATCGATTGTCGCCAGTATATCTTGGATAATTTTTTCGATGTCCACCTCTTTGGTCGTTGCTGTGCTCGGCATTTCGCGTCTTTCCCTATCTGATAGCTCGGTGTTTATTGCTTAATTATAAAACCAATACCCCTAAAAGTCAATACCTCTTTGTTTTATGATTATTTTAGCACGAAATGGACTCTTTCGCGCATAGGATGTGTAGCAATACTATTATCTCATCTATAAGACCTGTGGAAAAACTTATGGTTTTATGACTTTACAGCATGCAGCGCACTGCTGTAGTGCGTACTAAAGGCCGGTGGCCGACCAATTAGTAGGTATGAAGGTTTTAGCTCTTGCGGGTTTACGACGTACGGCGGCGTGAAAACCGTTTCTTAGCCGGGGCGTTTTTGAGCAGCTCGACGCATTCCTCTTCACTGAGGTCAGCCGGTTTTTTGTCGTCCGGAATTTTGGCATTCTTCTTACCGTCGGTGACGTACGGTCCATACGGCCCGTTGACAACCTTTATGCCGCTGTCGAACTCTTTAATGTACTTATCGGCATCCTTTTTAAGCTTTTCCGCATATAGCTTTCTCGCTTCCGTCTCAGTAATATGCAACGGGTCACGCGGCTTGATCGAGACAAAGGTCTTGCCCACCTGGATGTATGGCCCAAAGCGCCCGATGTTCGCGGTGATAGCCTGGCCGTCTTTTGTTTCGCCGACGTGCCGTGGCAGTTTAAACATTTCCAGGGCGTCATCTAACGTGACATTATCAAGCGATTTTCCCTCGGGCAGCGGGGCAAACTTTGGCTTCTCCTCGTCCTCTGCTTCGCCTATTTGCAGCATGGGTCCGTACCGGCCGTAGCGGGCGATGACCGGCTTTTTGGATGTAGGATCCGTGCCCAGGACCCTCGCCTGTGATGTCTCCTGGCGGCTGATGTGCTCGGATTGCTCAATGAGCGGATGGAAACCCTTGTAGAAATCCTTGAGCATACTTACCCAGTCTTGTTTCCCATCGGCGATTTCATCGAAATCTTCTTCTACTTTGGCGGTAAAGTCGTAGTCAACGATATCGGAGAAATTGTTGACCAAAAAATCCGTTGTAATCTCGGCGAGGTACGTCGGGATGAGCTTGCCGCGGTCAGCGCCGGTAATCTCTGTCGTCTTTTCTTCGGATACCTTGCCGTTCTTTAGCAGCAAGGTGGTGACCTCGCGCTCAGTACCCTCGGTATCACTCTTCTCGACGTACTTGCGGGTTTGGATAGTACTGATAGTCGGCGCATACGTGCTGGGGCGGCCGATGCCAAGCTCCTCGAGCTTCTTTACCAAGCTGGCTTCAGAGTAGCGGGCGGGTGGTCGGCTAAACGTTTCTGTAGCTTGCGCTGACTGTAAGCTGAGCTTCTGGCCAGCGGTAAGCGGCGGCAGGATCGTATCGTCCTTGCCACCGCCGTATACTTTGAAAAAGCCGTCGAATAGCAGTATTTCACCTTTGGCAATAAACGGGCGCCGTGACGTGGCGCCGGCAATAGTTACTTCGGTGCGGTCAATTTCTGCAGCCGCCATCTGGCTTGCGATTGCCCGGCGCCAGATAAGCTCATACAGCTTCTTTTGCTGGTTGTCTGCACCTGCCGAAAGCTTAGCGAAGTCCGTTGGCCTGATTGCTTCATGGGCCTCTTGGGCGCCGGCGCTTTTCGTCCGGTATTGGCGTTGGTGGTGGTACTTGTCGCCGAACTCCCGCCGGATGTAGGCTGAGGCAGCTGCTAACGCCGTGGCAGAGAGCGTGGTACTGTCAGTTCTCATGTAGGTGATATGGCCGTTCTCGTACAATCGTTGGGCGAGCATCATGGTCTGCTTGACGCTAAAGCCTAATTTTCGGGCTGCCTCTTGCTGCAGGCTGCTGGTGGTGAACGGCGGCCCCGGATTGCGGGTGCCAGGCTTTTTATCAATCGCCTTGACGGTAAACGTGTCGCCTAGGCATGACTTCAGGAACGCTTGAGCGGCCTTTTTATCCTTAAGCTTCTCTGCGAGCTCGGCAGCTATGGCTTCTTTTCCGGCCATAAAGGTTGCCGATACTTTAAAGCTTGATTCAGGGGTAAAGTTCTTAATCTCGCGCTCACGCTCCACGATGAGCCGCACCGCGACTGATTGCACACGGCCGGCGCTCAGGCCGCCCTGCACTTTTTTCCATAATACAGGCGAAAGCTCGTAACCAACCAGGCGGTCCAGTATCCGACGAGCCTGCTGGGCATCAACCAGCTTTTTATCAACTGTGCGGGGGTTCTCTACCGCGTGCTCGATGGCTGGCTTCGTAATCTCATGGAATACAATCCGCTTGGTTTTGTCGGGGTCCAGGTTAAGTGCCTCGCAGAGGTGCCAGGCGATAGCCTCTCCTTCCCGGTCTTCATCGCTGGCGAGCCAGACGGCGGCAGCTGATTTTGCAGCCCTTTGGAGTTCGCTGACCACCTTTTGCTTGTCGCTGCTAATCTCGTACGTCGGCTTAAAGCTGTGGGCAATATCTACTGATAGGCCTTTCTTTGGCAAATCACGGATATGGCCGAAGCTGCTTTTTACTACGTAGTCTTTACCCAAATACCTTTCAATTGTTTTCGCTTTTGCCGGCGATTCGACAATTACCAGCTGTTTTTTTGAAGCCATGTACGCCTAGTATACCTTATGCTTATTATATGGTTGCTGCATTACGACAGGCGTAAGCCTACTGGACTGGAGCAATAAAATCAAATGTTTATTACGAACTACGGCGTAAAACTAGCGGATCAGTGACCACTGGCCACCGAGGCTCTTAATGCGGCCGTTAATTTCGAGCATCGTAAGGGCTTGGTTAAACGTCTCGGGTGACAAGCTGCTTTCATGCAGCAAAAGGTCGGTTGTTGCGACCCCACTTTGAATGAGCTCTAGGATAGCCAATTCTTCTGGTGTGTCAGCATACAGGGTGTTGGCGGATGCAGTCTCCTGCGCGATGCCCCAGGCATTTAGTATGTCCCGGGCCTCAGTAACCGGTATGGCACCCTGCTTAATCAGGTTGTTTGTACCTTCTGAGCTGGCGTTCGTAATATTGCCTGGCACGGCGAAAACATCCTTGCCCTGGTTAAGGGCAAAGTTAGCGGTATGCATCGTTCCGCTCTTGGCGGCGGCTTCAGTGATTAGCACCCCTTTTGCCAGACCGGATACGATCCGGTTTCGGGCAATAAAATGCTGCCTTAGCGGCGGCGTGCCGGCCGGGTATTCGCTGACAAGCGCTCCACCTTGCCGCACTATTGTTTCGGCAAGCCCCCTGTGCGCGCTTGGGTATATGGCATCTAGGCCGGCCGGTAGCACGGCAATGGTCGCGCCAGCCGATTCAAGCGCCGCCTGGTGGGCGGCAGCATCAACGCCGTATGCCAAGCCGCTGGCTATTACTATGCCTTTGGTTGCCAGGCTGCGGACAATATCGTAGGTGACCGCTTTACCATATGGAGTAATGCGGCGGCTGCCGACTACAGCGAGTACTGGCTGTGACAAGAGGCGTTCCAGGTCGCCGATAACAAACAGCTCTTTCGGCGGCTGCGGTATTAGGGTAAGTGTTTGGGGGATGGTTCCCCTATCAAGCGTAAGCTTATTGATTTTCATGCAATAATGTTAATTAGTATTGACACAAAAGCATATTTTTGCTAAAATCGCAACTTGTAAGTCCGCCAGAGGTGGAACTTACGTACCTTATACCCCCAATTCTAACTATGGATCCGCAGCTGGGCAATGGCCCCTTGCGTCCATTCCCTAGTTGCGGACCCACAAGGTTAGACTGTTTTAGAGCGTGCTACACAAGTTGTTACCCTCCACTTGTACAGCACTTTTCGCTTCCAGCGGATAATAAGCGCTCTAAAACAACAGACTCGTCAGGATATCGTTTGCCGGTATCGTGGCTGGTCTGTTCCCTTTAACCCCGCATTCCCCCCTCGTTGTAGTTGAGTGGCGGTGATATGACGGTAATACCTATGAGTGGGCCCGGCAGCTGCCGGGAGGCCTTCAAGGTGGGTTGAAGGGTGCAATATAGGCTCAAGACAGCTTGAGCCTGAAAATGAGCTTCCAGCGGTGCCCACCCCCTCTGGAGGCTCTTTTTTTATGTGATAAAGCTGCGGGATTGGGCCGTAGTGGTCATATCACCATAGATATATTCGGATAGCAGGGCGCTGGCTTCTCTGGTGAGCGCCTTGAGGTGCTGCTGTTCATCTTTGTTGAATTTTCCCAGTACGAAATCTGCGCCGTCGGCCTTCTCTGCCAGCTCGTTACGGATGCCGATACGAATGCGCTTAAAGTCACTGCCAATGGCTTCGATAATCGACAGGACGCCCTTGTGTCCGGCTGCGCCGCCGCCTGATTTACTGCGTAGTTCCCCAAAGGGTATATCCAGTTCGTCCTGGACAACGATGGTCTGCTGTGGAGGGATCTTATAAAACTGGCAAATTGCTGCCACTGCCCGACCGCTGAGATTCATATAGGTCGTGGGCTTGGCAAGTATGATCCGTACATTACCCATAAGTTGAGACGTGAGCTGTGCGCTGAAGTCCTTTTTTTCTGTCCATGCCGGAAACCCGTTCGCTTCAGCAAACGCATCCACGCAGGCAAAACCGACATTGTGCCGGGTACCAATGTACTTTTTCCCCTGGTTGCCAAGGCCTACTATCAGATAGGTCTGCTCTATGCCGAGCGTATATAGCGGTATGCTGCTGGAGACTTGCGGTTTCTTCTGGAACAATGCCATGGGACAAGTATTGAGTATTACCGGTAATGTGGCAAGTGTCAGTTGCCTTCCTTTTGATGTTTGTGCCGGGGCGCTGCCCTGTCAAAGAACCAGAATCTTACAGGCGAGCCGGTAAAGTCCCAATGTTCACGGAAATCACGTTCCATAAAGCGTTTGTAGCTCCAGTGGAGGAACTTGGTATGTGCGCCAAAGATTTTGAAGTTTGGCGTAGGGTTGTCTGTCTCTTGTACCATGTAGTGCAGTTTTGGCTGGCGGTTTTTTAATCCCGCAGGCGGATGTTTGACGGTGACTGCCTGCAGCCATTTGTTGAGCTCAGGGGTTGTAATCTTTTGCTCGCGGCGCTGGACGATCTCGCGTGTCAGCTCAAAGAGCCTTGTGACATTTTGTCCGGTAACGGCACTCGTAAATATGAGCGGCGCCCATGGCACGAAGGCATAATCGTGCTGGATTTGCGGGGCAATTTCATCACGGGTAAAGGCGGTTTTTTCAACTGAGTCCCACTTGCTTACCACTAAAATGAGCCCCTTGCCAGCCTCTTTTACCATGCCGGCAATTTTTTGGTCGAGCTGGACAGAGAGTTCATTGGCATCGATTAACAGCAGGCAAACGTCAGCCTGCTCTATGGCGGCCAAAGCGCGTATCACGCTGAACCGCTCTACGCCTTGCCCTATTTTGCCGCTCCGTCGTATGCCGGCCGTATCCAGCAGCTCGATCTCTTGGCCTTGATAGCGGACGGTCGCCCGGTTAATATCCCTGGTTGTTCCCGCCCGGTCAGCAACGATAGCCTGTTGTTTTTTCGCGAGCGTATTGAAGAGGCGTGACTTGCCAACGTTCGGCCGGCCGAGGAGGGCCAGACGTATCCGATCCGGCGCTTCGCTGATCCGTGCACTCGGGATGTAGTGGGACAAGGTAGTCAGTAGCTCATCAATGCCCCGGTTCTGGGTGGTGCTTGTTGCGAGGATTGGCTTAATACCCAGACGTTCAAAGTATGACAGGTCCACGCCCTTTGCCTTATCGATCTTATTGACGATCAAAAACACCGGCTTTTTGCTTCTTAGAGCCATTTTGGCGACCCGGCGGTCCTCCTCGTTGATGATGGTATCGGCTTCGACAACTACCCAAATAATATCCGCACTGTCGGCTGCCTGTTGGATTTGCTCTTGGATCGTAAACTCAAACTTGTCCTCCGGGTCTTTCACCCCTGCCGTATCGACGAGCCAGAAATCCTGCTGCCCGGCCTTATCTTCTTTGCTGCCAGCGGTGCTCGGCAGCGAGGCTTTCGCCATGATGCTGTCCCGGGTCGTTCCTGCTTCGGCGGCAACTATCGCCTCCCGGCGCTCAAGCACAGCATTAAACAGACTGGACTTGCCGACATTGGCACGTCCGACTATCGCGACGATGGGCGCTTTACGGGTACTCATATGTTCTATATTTTACAATAATTCTCTCAATTTGCCACTGTTTAGCGTTCCCAGCAGGTATGGCCCGAAGGCGGTCCGGTGTAAACGCATTACCCGGTATCCGAGTGCGTTGAAAGTCCGGCGTATTTGCCGGTTTCGGCCTTCGCTCATTGTTACCTGCCACCGTTTGCCGGTTGCGTCGAGCGGCGCAAGCATAAGCTTGCTTAATCCGTCGTCCAGCTGGACGCCTCGATCCGTTATGTGCGTCTTATCGGCGTCAGTGAGCGGCTTGTGGACGTCTACCTCATAGGTTTTGTTCTTTGCATACCTCGGGTGCGTAAGCCGGTTGGCAAATTCGCCGTCGTTGGTGAGCAGCAGCAGTCCGGACGAGTTTTTATCGAGCCGCCCGACCGGTTTTAGGTCCTGGTACTCCGCCGGCAAAAGGTCGTAGATTGTCTTGCTTCCCTGCCCGCTTCGGCTCACCACGTAGCCCTCCGGTTTGTTCAGTGCCACGCTCCTGGTTTTGTGAGGGACAATTGTCCGGCCGCTGAGCATAACCGTATCATTTGGGGCCACTACCCTGCCAAGGTCTGCCACAGTACCATTAATAGTTACTTGGGCGTTACGTATATATTCCTCGGCTTTCCGGCGCGATAAGCCGGTAGACAGCGCGACATAACGGTTGATTCTCATTCAATAAGTGTCGCACCTGTCAGGCGTTTCGGGCAAGTCATTTACTGCAGTTCCCGTTACTGCGCCGCACAGGGCCAGTGCGTCGAGGACCCTTTCAGTTATGCGGACAGGCAGCTACAGGGAGATTGAATTAGGGTCGGTGCCGGTTTGCGGAGGCATAATTTCTCCACCGGGAGCGGCAACGCCATTCTGCTGGTTGTTTAGTGCGCTTTTTCGTTCCTCTTCCTCAAGCAGCTTCTGTAAATCTGGCTTTTTGTTCACAAAATCAGAGATGGGCTGGATAACCTTCTTGCCGGCCACTTGTGAGTTCTCACTCTTCGTTTGATCAGCCGGAGGCGCGGGCGTCATATCCGCAGCGGGTTCGGGCTGTCCGGCCGGTGGTTGTGCGGGCGCCGCAGTATCACTTGCCGGTTGGCTTGTTCCGGCAACTAAATTGTCTACAGCCTGGGCGACGATATTACTGTCGGCTCCGCTTGCTGTGGCGGGCGGCGGGTTCCCGCTCGCCGGCTGGGCAGGTTGTGCCGGAGTGTCGGCAGAAGTGCTGAGCGTGGGGTTCGAGGCGATGAAGTCCTGGATCTGCTTATCAATAGTCGCTGCCTCTTCAGCGGTGGTTTGACTGATGTCTGCCGGTGGTTGTGCAGGCGCTGACACTGGCGCAGGATCGGCGGGCGGCGGAGTGCTGCTGGCTACCGGCTGGTCTGCTGGCGGCTGTGCCAAAGCAGGTGCCGGAGCTTCGGCCGGTGCCGGTTGGGCAGCTGCAGGCTGTGGCGGCGGACTGTCCGTTGCAGCTGGTTGCGCGGCTGCCGTGGTTGCAGGAGTAGCGGCATCAGCTTGCGGGGCGGAAGGAACAGCTGTGGTATCGGCCGGTGCCGCTGGTGGCTGGCTGTCATTGCCTTCCAATACGTCACGCGCTGTCTTTGCCACGTCTTCCAGCGTAACCTGGGATTTAACCAAGTATCGGTCAGCCCCAAGTTTGTTGGCGCGGCTTTTGTCCTCAGCTTGGCTGAGTGCAGTCATCATGATCACCTTCGTGTCCCTAATCTCAGGGGTACTGCGGAGAATGTCGAGCATATCGAAACCACTGATTTTCGGCATCATGACATCTGCAATAATAAGGTCCGGCTTCTCTTTTACAGCCAGGGCAAGCGCCTCTTCACCATCCTTGGCTGAAACGATCTCATAACCTTCGGCTAAGAGGCGTGCCTCGTATATTTCCCTCAGATTGTTGTCGTCCTCGACGAGCATGATTTTTGCCATTGTTTTGGTTCCCCTGTTCCTAACGTTGTAGCTTATGTTTAACGGTATTGTATCATGATACGGGCGTTAATGGAGGCATTGCCGAAGGCATCGGTATTTTGCCCTTTTCGGCTGCCTGCAGCTCGGTTGCTTTCTGGGTCGACAGGCGGGGCAAGTTGATGTAGAAGATAGTGCCTTTAGCCAGTTCGCTTTCTACCCAAATGCGGCCGTTATATAGCTCCACGATTTTGCGGCAAATGAACAAGCCCAGGCCGGTTCCGCCAACCGTGCGGGTCGCTGTGTTATCGACACGGTAAAACTTTTGGAACAAGTGTGGGATGTCTTCACTCGGGATACCCGCACCGGTATCTTTGACATAGAACTGGACTATGTCCTTGTCGCCGGTAAGCCCGATGGTTATTTTCCCTGACTCGGTGTATTTCACGGCGTTATCAAACAGGTTCGTAATGACTTCCCGCAAACGGTCAGTATCGGCGTTGACGTAGTAGAGCGGGCGTACGACCTTATTGCCGCCCAGCGTATTGCCGGCATGGCTGGCATCGATCGTCGCTTCGCTGGAACCGGTGACGAATTCCATAAACAAGCCTTTCTTTTCAGCGGCAAACTTGAGGTCTTCAGTAAGCTTCTCCAGGAATTCGCCCATTTCAATCGGCACCGGATGGTTGCTGAGCCGGCCATCCTCGGCTTTGGCGGATGTCAGCAAATCCTGGAACAATTTGCCCAGATGCTTGGTGGAAATATGTGCTTTCTCAAGGTAGGACCGGGCATTGCTGTCAATTTTACTGACTTTGTCATTCAGAGCGAGTGCCAGGTATCCCTCGATAGCGGCGACAGGCGTGCGCATTTCGTGCGAGGCGGTGCTGATAAATTCGGCGCGCCGTGCTTCTTCGAGACGTTCCTTACTGACATCCCTGAAGACGCCGATAATATTCTCCGTTTGGGACCCTTGGGCGTCGACAAGCATCGAGGCGTCTACCACCACCGATATGAATTTGCCGGATTTGGTTTCCAGCACGGCGTTGTTATCACGCACAGGGGTTTTGCGTTGCTCGGCGGCCTGGAATGGATCTTTATCGGGCGTGTATGGCTTGTGCTCAGCGTCCCGCAGCTTCAACACTGCCTGGTACGAAATGCCAACGGCATCAGACACTTCCCAGCCGGTAATTTTTGCTGCAGCTGGATTCATGTACTGGATAGCACCTTGCTGGTCTACCACAATGACGCCGTCGTTAATTGAGTTCAGGATGAACTCGGTTTTAAGCTGTTCCTTCTTGAGTTGGCTGACGACCCGGTTGTTGCCGCCGCTATTTGGCGTTTGCTGCCCGTAAAAGTTACGCCACACCAACCAGCCGACTATTGCCGCCGACCAGTTCACTGAAAGCGTGATGACCGCTTCCTTTAAGCCGCTTTGGCTAGTAAACACACCGGCCGCTATCAGCCCGAAGCCAATTGTCTCTAGGATAATCGGCAAGAAGAGCGCGTAGGCTCCTAACATGCCGCCAAAGAAGCTGGTAACTGCCCAGAATATATAAAAGTGCGAACTGTGGTTGCCGGTTGCCACGGTAGCGGCTGCGAACGTTAGGATGAGCAGTGTGTGCGGAACGATGTAGGCCGACCAGTAGTGACGTTTCTTCACAATATGGAACAGCGATGAAGAATAGAGCAAGTAGACAGCGCCAATGGCAGCGGGAACTGGCGTGTCGCCGACTATTTGCAGCAAGAAGTCAATTTTCGCAAATTTAGCCGTGAGATAGCCAGCAATAACCAGTATGGTGGCTATGGAGTATGCGAAATGGAGCTTGCGTAGCCATGGCTCCGGAACATGTTTCATGTTTGTTAGGCCTGCTATGGTTAACCATAATCATTATCTCTGTTTTGCCCATTATTTACAAACCCGGGTAAATGGATTTTTATAAGGTGTTATGCTAAAATCTACCAGATTAGCTGTCTTCGCACGGCCCCATCGTCTAGCGGCCTAGGACACCGGGTTTTCATCCCGGCAACAGGGGTTCGAGTCCCCTTGGGGTCACCATGAAATAAGATCACCGCTTGGTGGTCTTATTTCATGGCAATTCATTAGAGTTGACTCGAACCCGAGAGGGCGGACAGCCAAAGTCTTGGCTGTACGTTTTCCTTGCTTGGCCGAGCAGATAGGCTTTAGCCGTTTGCGAGCATTTTATGAAGCGAGTCCCCTTGGGGTCACCAGCAAAATGCCTCACTCTTGTAGTGGGGCTTTTTACTGGTTAGTTCTTGAGCTTGAGCCCCTGTTGCCCAACAGGGTGAGAACTGCCGGTGGCAGTTTAAAAGGACGCCGGTTCAGGCGTCCTTTTATCTTTAGTAGGCTACTGCGGCTAGTTGTTTAGCCCGACGTTGGTGCCGTTGCCGGCTGTGTTGCCTGCCGAACCGCTACCTGCGCCGTTGCCAGAGGTATTGTTTTTAACAGTTGCGTTACCGCTCTTGGCGTTTTGCGAAGTATTATTGGTTACCACAACGTTGTTGGTGTTATTGACTTTGTAGTCTGTCTTGGTTACATAGGTGATGGAATTGTCAGATTTTGGCCCCGTGTTGTTGATGGAAGCGTTATTGGAAGGCTTGTCACCACCGTCATTGCTGCCTTTGCCACCGCTGCCTGGATTCTTGGCATCAACCTTAGTTGTATTTTGTGAGCCGTTAGAGGCACTGCCTGTTGCACCATGACCGCCACTGGTGTTGTAGCCGCTGAAGGCGTTACCGCTCACTGCTCCTTGGCGGGTGTCATTGCTGCCTAGGATGTTGTTGCGGTTTTCGATATCAGTTTTGCTGCCAAGCACACCGTTAATGTGGTTGTCTGAACCAGGACCGGTCGTATCGATTGTGCCGCCGTTCTTGCTGCCTGGGAAGTTGCAAACTCCCTCTTCCCCGCCGCTGTTGTCGATGACGACAGTCGTGTTGTTGCTGCTGACGTTCGTGGCGTCACCGGTGGTTGCTGAACCGCCACCGCTGAGCGAACCCCAGTTACTCTTCCATGAACCGCTGTTCTGCTTCATATAGCTGGTGAAGGCACTATGCCATTGGTCGTAGGAGTAGCCCTTGGCTTGCCAGACGGCAGGATCCCAGCTGCCCCAGTTCGTAGAAAAGGCACCGGTATTGCCGGCTACGGTCGCGTCACCAGTCCGGGCAAACTGGTTGGTATCATTATCGACCGAGACATTGTTGCGGTTTTCGATGTCGCAGTCGTAATCGACTTCATAACTAATTGAATTGTCTGACCCTGGGCCAGTGTTTTTAATTGTTGCGTTGTTCGCTGACACCGGAGTAAATCCGAGAAACGATGCACTAACAGATGCGACGAGCACAGCCATAGCGCGTGAGAAGTATTTCTTCTTCATAGGGCACCCTCCTTAATAAGACGTAGCCTTATGGTACCGGCTCGGCATAGGAGGGTCTGTTAGTTATCCGGCATGGCAAAAAACAACATTCTCCTGCTGTCCAATTCGTTTCCTAAGCACGTGCGGCTTCGCAGATCCGTACGAGCGTCCACGTCCAGCTTTCTTGGTCGAACTTAAGGCGGTAGGTATGGGCACCGTCGGTCATATCGAATAGGCGGATGACCTGGTGCCCCTTCTGGATGAGGTACTGCATACCTGAGTCGAGGAAGGTGATTTCCCTATTGCCATATTGGATGCGCTTAGGGAATGTCTTAAATTGTTGCTTGCCCCGGAAATATAATGCGGTAACGGCAATTTCTTTATTGATAGCAGTAGCGTGTCCCATAGTGAACCTCCCTGTGGTTAAAGCATTGAGGGCGGAATGCTTTATTGAATTGATAAAAGAAAAGAGTGCTGATAAGCGTGAGGCTAATCAGTGAACGGGCTTTGGAGTATAAACTGTCTGGGCTAAGAACCTGTACCCGTTCAAAACGGTTCCTGTAACCAGAGAGTTGGAGTCTGAGGGTTCCGCAGTGACGCTTTTCCGCTGCTCGCGGATAGTGTGTGTACGGCCTTTGGTTCACATAAGCTTACGTGTAAGAATCCGGCGATTGTCGGAAGCACGCGTATTGCTGGTAACAATTATATGCCGTCCGCCTTTCAAAGCACAAGCAAAATCTGATGTGTTATTTAGTATGGTTTGACGCTGGGAATTGAAGTTGAATCAGGGGCGGATCCGTGCCGTCGGTAGCTCATCCCAGCGGCTGACGTACCGGGGGCTGCGGGTGTGGTGTCGGGGTTCCCATGATGTCCCTAAGCCCTCCGCGGCGAAATGGATCCGGCGTCGGCCAAACCGGGCGTTGATGGTGTCTACGGCCCGCATAGCACGATGTACTTTCTCATGGTGCTGCACGTCGGTTTGGCCAAACAAATCGGCCTGCAAGTGGTACTCGGGCACGAAGTCGTATAGCAGTACCCCGGCGCGATGGTACAGCTGCCGGGGACGGTAGATTTCCCTGAGCAAGGCTACTAGTCCATTGGCCAGGGTACCGGTATCAGCGGTTGGAACCGGCAATTTGGTTTCCTTGCTCCAGCTGCCGTACCCTGGCTTGTGTCTGTTGGTGGTAATGAATACGGCTGCCCGCCTCGCCAGCTGTCTGGATTTACGGAGGCGGAAAGCTGCTTGCGCGGTAAAGCTTGCAATGGCTGCTTCGAGCACATGGAAGTCTCCGGTGTCTTTCCCGAAGGTCCTGGTACGGGCAATACTCTTCGCGGCCTTGCCTTCCCTCTCAAGCGGCCAGCAGCTTATGCTGTTCAGTTCGCTCACGAGCTGGCGCCCGTGGATACCCATCCAGGCTTGGGCCAGCTGGGGCCTGACCTGGGCTAAATGCCAGGCGGTCATAATGCCCTGCGCCTTTAGCTTGGGAGCCAGCCGCCAGCCGATGCCCCATACATCGCTGATGGGGGTGTTTTTCAGGTAACGCGCAAGCTGGTCCGGCGTGCAGCGCACTGTATCAACCGCCCCACCGTGTTCGGGCTGATGCTTGGCTTGTTCGGTAGCGATTTTGGCGAGTGTTTTTGTCGGGGCAATCCCCACTGAAACCGGAATGCCGATTTCCCTGAGTATCCTGGCTCTCAGCATGCTTCCCCAAGCGGCGTAATCACTGATACCGAGCTGGCTGATATCTAAAAACGATTCATCGACCGAGTAAATTTCGATCCGTGGCGTTACCTCGGCGAGGATTGAAGTGACCCGGCTGGACATATCGCCATACAGCTCGAAATTAGCGGAAAACCGTACTACCTTGTGCCGCTCAAAAACCGAACGGTATTTAAAAGCCGGCGCGCCCATCGGTATGCCGAGGGCTTTTGCTTCATTAGATCGCGCCACGGCGCAGCCGTCGTTGCTGGATAGGACGACCACCGGCTTGCCTTCCAGGTCAGGCCGAAATACCCGTTCACAGCTTACGAAGAAGTTGTTGCAGTCGATGAGCGCGAAAACCGGGGGCTGTTTTACGCGGTTCATGGCCGGTACCGGTGGATGACAGCAGTCACCACTCCCCATATTTGGCTGCCAGGGCGGCTGCGGGACAACGTAGAAATGCAAAACTCACCACCGCCCCACCACACTACTAGATCGTTGGCTGACGCATCGAGCGCCCGGTCCACGACCGCAATATCACCGTCAAAAACTCCAACATTGCCCCATTGGTCACCAGCGACACCCATGAAAAAGGTGCTGGCCGGCCGTTTGACCAGTAATTGGTGGATATCAAGTGCCTGCAGGCTGCGGTCGGTTGCGGGATTCGGGAAACCGCTATGGACAGATACGCCGTTAGGTTGGCTTTGTTCACGCATAAGACCTCCTCGCCCTCTGACTGCGGGCACGCATGGCATCATGCCGCTAACATACGTCGCTCCGTGCGTCGGGCTTTACTAGCTATCAAAAAAGCATAAGGATTCGGAGTGGTGAGGCTTAGGGCGAGTCGGGTATGCCGAACCGCGGTGATATACGTGCAACAAGCTTGTACGTAAAAATCCGGCAGCCGCCAGAAGTACGTACACTGCTGACGGTAATTATACGGCGCTTAATTGACCTTTTCCAGAAATTCTACAAGCTGTTTTGGAGTAATCTCGGCCTTTACCAGGTAGCCATCCGCCTGCTTTTCTATGTCATTGCGGATTTCTTCGCGCTGGTCCAAGTTGGTGGTGATGATGATTTTAGAGCGCAGGTTCGGCGTTTCACGAGGGTCGCGCAGACGACGGAGTATTTCAATGCCCGTCATGGAGGGGATCATGAGATCAAGCAGGATAATGTCATATTTATTCGTCTGGGCCTCTTTCAGCCCTTCCATCCCATCCAGAATTACCTTCACCTGGTGTCCGGCCTTGGTTAAGGCGCGGACGTACAGCTCACTGATAAAGTGCTCATCTTCGATACAAAGAATGGTTTTTGATCCAGCCATGTGCTCCCCGTACTATATCTTTATTATTGCTGTTCTTCTTCTCTTCGGCAAGTTTATCGTACGGCAGCAGCGTAAAGCCGAAGGTGCTGCCCTGGCCTTCTTTTGACTGGGCCCAGACCTCACCGCCGTGCGCCGTTATGATCGCCTTGCTGAGGTACAAGCCAAGCCCCGTGCCGCCGATCTGCGAGCGATTGCGGTGGTTGCGGTAAAACTTCTCGAACAAGTTTTGCATCGAACTTTCAGGGATGCCGACGCCGGAATCCTGCACGGTCGTTTCAATCATGCCGTCAGTCCGTTGTCGTGTGCTGACAGTGATTTTTTGCCCGGTGTTACTGTATTTGATGGCGTTGTCTACCAGGTTATTGATGACTTCATGTATGCTGACGCGGTCCACTGCGACCCGTGGCAGCGCCGGGGGTATGTTCACCTCGATGGTTTTGCCGTGCACCTGGGCCCTCAGCCGCAGGCTGTCCAATGCTGAGCGAAGGATCTCTTCCCAGTTATCTTCGGTAAGCTGCAAGACAAGCTGGTTTTCATCGACCCTGGCGACGTTCAAGATGTTATTAACAAATGCTGCCAGTTGCTGCGCTGAAACGTTCATCTTGTGCATAAAATCCTTTAGCTCCGGATTAAGGCTGGCGCCAAGCTCATCCTCGAACACCTCGATATAGCCGCGCAGAACAGTAAGCGGAGTGCGCAGCTCGTGGACGGCCAGCGCCACGTAGCTCATAGCCTGGTCGTCCTTTTCGTAGCTCGCGGTACGGTCAAAGAACATGACGACTGTCTCTACGCCCCCTGGCAGCGCTTTGTTGTACGCCGCAGCCAGGTCAAGCTGCTTGCGGGTAGGCGAACTTTGCAGCTTTAGCCGTACGCGCTCCCATGTCCGGGCGTCGGTGACCTTGTTGGCGCGGCAATCTGCCAGCCAGGAGTCATACGTGCGCTCGTTGGGGAACGACATATCAATAGCCGAGTAGAAATTACTGCCGACAATATCGCTTTTCGCCAAGCTGAAGTACCTGAGCGCCGGCTCATTGGCGAACAGGATTTCCTGGGATTTGCTGATGGCGAGCAGCGGCAGCGGCAAGTTGGCGGCGATACTGCTGAGCAGTGGTTCTTCATCCGTTGACTTGGCTTTGGCATTCGTGTGCGGCACCGTACTTGCAAGCTGGTAGACTTCGAGCGCCAGGCTTGTCACGAGCTCACGCCCCGTCTTAACGGCCTCGAGGTTAGGTGCAGGCGCATGGCTGTGGGTGGGAGCAACATGCAAAATCGCCTGCCAAAGTGCCTTCAGCGGCTCCAGGGCATAGTTCGTGATGTACACAGAAAGGGCTGTGCTGAGCAATACGCCTACGATGCAAAACGCGATCGCTACCAGTACGCTGTCGAAGCTAAAAAACGTATCGGCCGCCAGCCACCCGATGACGATAAGCAGGTTCCCGCTGAACAGTACCAGGAACGTTTGGTTCCTGATCTGATCGTTGAGCTTCTTTAGGTGGTCCATGGTGCTCTACGGGGCGAAGGTGACCCTATCGGCGCTGCCGACAGCAGTTATCCAGGTTTGCCCGGGATTGAACGAAAAGACGTTGCCAGCGGCGTCAGTAAACGTAATCTGCGCCTTATGGTCGGCTTTCTGCCAGGTGCCTTCGTACACGATGCCGTCCTGGAAGATATATACCTTGCCGTTGCCGACAGTGTTGTACGTCGTGTGCTGCCGGTCGGCGTGCAGCCCTTGCTGCATAACAAGTGCAATCACGACCTTTGGCTTGATTTGGGCACCCGAACGCTCGTCAGTGTGCGGCTTGCCGCCCATCACGCGAGCATAGGTATTTGTGGCCGGGTCGTAATCGTAGTGGACCTTATAGTTGGCGCTCGATATATTTAGGTCGATGGCTTTGGCAGTCGGCGTGGCGCTGGGCGCATCTTTCTTACGCGGAAACGGCGTGAAGGTACTGGCGGTAAAGCCCTTGGCTTGGTTGAGGGCATCAAGTTTCGCCATGCTGGTATACATGTTATGCGGTGCAAAGCGGTTCGATACCCGTTGGAAGGCACCACTGTTGGAGAATTGGTCGAGGTCTTTTACACCGAGGCTCTTAATGAGCGATAGTGCTTCCGGACTGCCGCCGACATGGGCATAGCTGGCATCAAACGAAAGCGCCCAGTCCAGATAGTACGGCCGTGCACTCCGGACCGGCCCGATGTGCTCCGGCTGGCTCTCTTGGAACAGTGCCAAAAACCGGGTAATGCCACCCTCGGCGATCGCTTCAAATACGACGCCGGCGTCAACCAGGCCAGCCTGGGGGCGGGCATCCGGACTGTTCTCTATCATGACTCCGGTTACCGGCCGCTTGGCAAGCGCCGGCTCCACTTCCACGCCGGTCAAGGGTGACGGCAAGGTAGTTGGTTCTGGCGGCTTTTCCACCTTGACGGCTGGTTCCTCGGCCACTGGGGGCAGCTTCCGGAATTTTTTATATAAGTAGTACGCGCCTGCGCCGCCGCTTCCAAGCAGCAACACCAGCACTGTAATAAGGATTGCCCACTGTTTCCTTGATAGTTTGGACAACTTCAGCTTAAACGAATGGAACCGGCCGGTTTTGGTTTTAGCCGGCAGCTGCTTGCCCTGTTCCGCCGGCAGGCCGTCGGTTTGATGGGCGGGTTCGTTCTCGGGCGGCGTTGGGGGCGGGCCGTCTTCAGACTGCGGCCGCTCTGGTGGCTTAACGTCATCCATCATAGCTAGATAGTATTGTACCAGCTTATGTTTATTCGCATAGCTATGTAGGTTACTTTCGTTCTATAATGGGATAAAGCGTAAGCCGCATGAAATTGAATTTTGTTGAAAAAAATACTATAATACTCACCCTATGTTAGGACGCAAACACTCCGCCAAACAATTGACATCCGCCGGTGTTGTGCTGCTGCTGCAAGTGCCTCGCACCAACGACAAAAAGGAGCTGGCAGCTGAGCAAATGTTTGCGAGTTTGCATGGCCTCTTGACAGGCCCCAAAAGCCGGCTGCGCGGCTCGGTGCGGGAGCGCATCAGTTTTGAAATTGCCGTAAAATCCCGGCGGATCGGATTTTTCGTATGGGTTCCGGAATACCTTAAGAGTTTTGTTGAAGACCAGATTTACGCCCAGTACCCCATGGTGCATATTTCAGAGGTGCCTGATTACAGCCAGGTCGAAGAATCACCAGGCACGACAGAGCTGGGCGTGGAGCTCAAGCTGTCCGCGCATGAAGCGTTGCCGATAAAGACCTTTCCGAGTTTCGAGGTTGATCCGTTGGCGGCCATTACCGCGACGCTGGCGCAGTTTGAAGAGCATGAAGAGGCATGGCTGCAGATTGTACTGCGCCCGGCACGTGATAACTGGTACCGCAAAAGCGAACGGTACGCCACGGGCATCCGTAGCGGCAGCGCCGGCGGGCGCGGGCTGCTGACGGCGCTGTGGACACCCCCCGAGCCGGCCACCGGCAACGCCAAGCTCGCGGAGTACGAGTCGGCGCGGGCGAACGCTGCCGAAGAAAAAAGCCATAAATTAGCCTACGAGGTAGCTATCCGGGTTATCTATCGCGGCCAGTCTTCCCCTGCCCAGGCGAAAATGCGCCTCCAGGCTATTGCGGCAAGCTTCAAGCAGTTTAACACTACCTACCTCAACGGCTTTACCCAGCGGTACATTACTAAGCCGCAATTTGTTATCTCCTACCGGCAGCGGGCATTTGTAAGCCGCGGCTTTGTCTGCAACATCGAGGAGGTCGCCAGCCTGTACCACCTGCCGCATACCAACGTGGAAACCCCCAACATCCTGTGGGCAAACGCCAAAACGGCCGAGCCGCCGGCGAACCTGCCGCTTGTTACTGACGCCAACCGTGACACGGTCAGCCCGATAGCCATTACCAACTTCCGCGGGCACAATACCATGTTCGGCGTTTCACGTAACGACCGAAACCGCCATCTCTATATCATTGGCCAGACCGGCGTCGGTAAGTCTGGTTTGCTGGAACTACTGACGATTTCTGATATCTACAGCCCGTATGGTTTCGCGGTCATTGACCCGCACGGTGACTATGCCCAGAATGTGCTCAAGCGGATAACGCCTGAACGCAAGGATGACGTCATTTACTTTAACCCGGCGGACACGGATTACCCGATAGCATTCAACCCGATGGAGGTAACTGACCCGAAGCTCAAGACCCATACGGCCTCAGAACTCATCGGCGTGCTGAAGCGGATGTTCGAGTCGTGGGGGCCGCGGCTGGAATACATCTTGCGCTATAGCCTGCTGGCACTGCTTGATTGCCCGGATGCCACCATGCTGGACATTACGCGCATCTTAACCGATAAAAAGTTCCGCGAAGAAGTCCTTACCTACGTTGAGGACCCGGTGGTGAGGAATTTCTGGACGGTTGAGTTTGCCAGCTGGAACGATAAGTTTGCCGCCGAGGCCGTCGCGCCGGTGCTGAATAAAGTCGGCGCCTTTACCGCCAACCCGATTGTGCGCAACATCATCGGCCAGCCGAAAAGCAGCTTTAACATCCGAAAAATCATGGACGAGCGCAAGATTCTCATTGTCAATCTGTCGCGGGGCTTGATCGGCGAGGATAACGCTTCCCTGCTCGGTGCGCTGCTGGTCACCAAAATCCAGATGGGGGCGATGAGCCGGGCAGATATCGACCACAAGGACCGCATACCGTTTTATCTCTATGTCGACGAGTTCCAGAACTTTGCCACCGATTCGTTTGCCACTATCCTCAGCGAGGCACGCAAATATGCCCTGAACCTGACGGTTGCCAACCAGTACATTGCCCAAATGAGCCAGGACGTGCGGGACGCCGTCTTTGGCAACGTCGGCTCGATCATCGCGTTCCGCACCAGCGCCGATGACGCCAGGGTCATGCAAAAGTACTTCGAGCCGCATTTTGAAGAGCACGATCTGGTACATATGCACAACCTGCACTTTGCTATCAGCATGATTATCGAGGGTGAAAAAATGCCGGCGTTCTCCGCCACTTCGCTTCGGCTACCGGCCTTTGGCGAAGATTACAGCCAACACATAGTTGAAAATAGCCGGCAGCGCTACGCCGCCGGTCGGGGTAACATCGAGTCATTCATGCATGACCGGTACGTAACCCCGAGCAAAAACGCGACCACTCAGCAACGGTCTGCCCCGCCTGCCCGTCCGGCCGCCAAAAAGCCGCACGAGCAAAACGCCGGGCCGGCAAACGCTTCGCCTGCCACCTTTGCGCTCAAGGCGGCGTCGCTGCAACAGCCTACCGAAGCCGAGCTTAACCAGGTGTCTGCCGGCATGCGGGCCGAAGCGGCTGCCGAAACACCAAAAAGAAAGCGCCGCCGGCGCCGGAACAAAAAGAAGGCCGAACCTACCGCTACCAACCCAGTGCAGCCAAACCAAGCGCAGTCGCCAAATCACTTCGACGAAGAAAACGTCATTAAGTTGCGCTAGCCTGCCACCTACTTATAGGTGGGCGATTTGCGCGTCAATACGCGTGAGCGACTTTTCCTTGCCGAGTACGTGGAGCGTGTCAGCCAAGCCCGGGCTGGCTGGGGCTTGCGTCGTCGCGATGCGGACCAAACTAAACAAGACGGCTGGTTTCTGGCCAGTCTGCTCAAGCAAGCTGTTGAGCCGCTCAGTGAGGTCAGTGACGGTAAAGTCGCTTTGCTCCAAGCTTGATCTAGCCTCGGTGAGCAGTGACCTCAGCTCGCTTGCCGGCAGTTTTTTTAACTGCTTGTGGCTGCTGATCAGTTCAGGGTTGATTGGCAGGTCAACGAAAAAGAACCGGGTGAGCTCCGGCAGCTCGGCAAGGAACTTGAGGCGTTCCTGCACAAGTGCGAGCACCTGTTTTTTATAATCGTCACCAAAAGCCTTTGCCGCCTCAGGCCAAAAGCCGTCTGTTTTTATGTACAGCTCGTCAAGCGGCAGGCGGCGGATGAAATGGCCGTTGACCCAGTGGAGCCGTTGTTCGTCAAAACGTGCGCCGCTGCGCTGGACTCGGTGTAGGCTGAAGGTGTCAATTAATTCCTGGACGGTAAAGATCTCCTGCTCACTGCCGTCATTCCAGCCAAGTGTCGCGATAAAGCTCACCAATGCCTCCGGCAAGAAGCCGTCGCGGATGTAATCGAGCACGTCTTTGGCGCCATCGCGCTTGGAGAGTTTCTTGTTGCCCTGTTCGTTGAGAATATGCGGCATCGTAGCCATGACGGGCGGCGTAATTTCGAGGGCCTCATACAGGTTTAGGTAATTTGGCACGCTGGCGAGGAACTCCTGTCCGCGGATGACGTGCGTGATGCGCATCTCTGCGTCGTCAACAATGTGGGCAAAATTGTACGTCGGGTAGCCGTCAGATTTTATAAGGATAAAGTCATCGATCACTTCCGGCCCGGCCTTGAGGTCGCCCATTACCTCGTCATGCCAGGAATATTCTTTGGGATCGGCCTTGAACCGCAGTGGTTGCGTACCATCCCACGCCGGTCCGTTGTCCAGCGGATCAGGACGATGGCTGCGATACAGGAAGGGCTTTTTCTCAGCCTGTGCCTGTTCGCGGAACTTTTGTACTTCTTCCGGGGTATACGGGTCAGCATAGGCCCGGCCGGCGTCAATAAGCTTTTGTGCCCATGCGCGGTAGCTGTCGAGCCGCTCGCTCTGCCGGTACGGGGCATACGGGCCGCCGGTGTCTGGCCCTTCATCATAATCAAGACCTAAGGCTTTTAGGCTCTCTGTAAGGTGCCGGTCAGCACCGGCGACCTCCCGTTTTTTATCGGTATCTTCGAGACGGACAATAAACTGCCCTTTTGCCTGGCGGGCCACCAGCCACGCAAAAAGCGCCGTGCGGATACCGCCGACGTGCAGGAAGCCGGTAGGACTGGGTGCGAAGCGGGTCCGGACGTTGCTCATTAGGGGTATTGTAAAGAAAAACCCCTATAAAGGGAACGGGCTTACCGATTCTTTTTGGATTTGAATGCTAAGACGGACGTCAGTGCTGCCACAGCGACTATCGGTCCCCAAGCCTCTACATCACTCAGGGTCATTGTCTCAGGCGTGTCCTGCTGGACAGATACCGCCTCTGTTTCCGCGAACGGGAACGGGATGTAAGGTATCTTCCAGGTGTCGACTTCAATCGTGAGCTGCCCTGCCCCTCCTGACATGTCTATATCAGGGCTGGCAGTGCTGTCGCTAGGGTACAAGTGTTGTTCAACCATCCTTATATTATATCACATATGTCAATATAAGTAAAGAACTTACAAACTTGCAGCCAGGCGTATGAGCTGGTCGCTGGAGAGACCTGCCTTGCTCTCTACCTGGTACCAGATTCCCCCGTCAACCCAAGTGGCGTTGGAGCCGCTATAAATATAAATGGTCTTGCCTTTTTCCTGGTAGGTCTGGTACGGCTGGTTAGTGCTTGCAACGAAGTTGTCGAGCAGTGTGTCGCTGTTCCAGTTCGAAGAGCGCTGGATGACTTGGAACTGCCGCCCGTCCGTTTGCGAGCGGAATGTCAGGATTACTTCGCCGGGACTGTATTTAATGGGGCCCTGGAGGGCAAAGCCTGACGGTTGGTATCCAGGCATCGTGGCGCCAAAACCGGCCCGGGCGGCAGCGAGACGCATGGTGAGGTTAGGTGCGTTTTGGTAGGCGAAGAAGCTGCCGATGAGCAGCAGGAGCGCAACGGCGGCGCCCGTGCTGACTACTTTAGGATGGACTTTGAGCTTACGGGCAACTTTGTGGTGCAGCTTCTGCTTTTTCGCTTTCGGCCGGTGCTGCTGATGGGAGGTGGCCTGGTGCAGTGCCCTTTCAAATGGGTTATGGTGCGGTTGGGCAGCCTTGGCCGGTGCTGAACGCGGCGGCATGGCGGCAGGTTTGGCTGCCGGATGGGGAGCGCGGTGTTTGGGCTCGGGTTTGACTGGCATTGGCTCGGTGCGGCGTACTACGTTTGGAATCGGTGCCCCGAAACGGCTGATAAGCTGGCTCTTGTGGACGCGCTTTGCCCGGTTGAAACGTGTTTTCAGTGCTTCGTCCGGTACGGCTGGCTGCGGGACTTGGAAGTTGATTGCCGGTGCTGCAGCGACTGGCGCGGCCGAGGCATGAACCGCTGGCTTTTTGACGGCGTGACGCATCAGCGTCTGGGCCCGCTCGGTACGGGCATGGTGGGCTGCACTGCCGCTGCTGGCCTTATGGACGCTACGGCTGCGTTGCGCAGCCGGCGGTGCGGCATGGTGCGGCTGTTTGGTATGCCGTTTTGGCGGTTTCATAAAGCCATCCAGCATTAGCGGCCGTGATGGCGCTTTTCCCGAAGAATGGATGACCCTGCCTGTTTTGGCATCATACGTTTTGCCGTTAATTTCAATGCTGGTTTTGCTATTTCCCACGTGTGCCTTTTACCCTCGCTACGTTCAAAATCCGACAGCCGAACGATAATTACTTATGGTAAACCCACTTGTACTTTGCTGCAAGTAGATTCATAATGAAGCAAGCTTACACTGGCCGTTACGCGCGGAATGTTTTTAGGTGCTTCCACGTAAGCTAAAGTTTCGATTCTTATGGACTTCCTTGATCCGAAAAAGCAACGAGCACATACTATCCGGCTCTTTATCGGTTACATACTGGTAGCTATTGCTATCGGTATCGGCAGCTTGTTGCTGCTGTACCTTTCGTTTGGGTACGGGTTTGACCGCAAGACCGGCGAAGTCATACAAAACGGGCTGGTATTTGTTTCGAGCCGGCCGGCATCGGCAGCTATCTATATAAATGGCGAGCGCAATAATGCGCGGACCGACACGCGGCTTGTCTTGCCGGCCGGGGATTACGAGCTGGAACTGCGCGCCGACGGCTACCGCGGCTGGAAGCGGAGCTTTACGCTGGACGGCGGCGTCGTAGAGCGGTTTGCGTACCCGTTCCTTTTCCCGAATGAACTAGTACCAGAAGATATGCAGCTTTATGCCGACACCCCTGCCTTTGCGACACAGAGTCCGGACCGGCAGTGGCTGCTCGTGCAGCAGCCGGGTTCGCTGGGGACGTTTGACATGGTGAACCTTAACGCCCCGGACGAGGCGGTCCAAGCCGTTACGGTGCCGGATGGCGTGCTGACTGGCGCCGGTGCACAAAGCTGGCAGTTGGTCGAATGGTCAACAGATAACCGCCACGTGCTGCTTAAGCACCTGTTTGAGGGCGGCTTTGAATTTATCCTGATAGACCGGGTAATGCCGGAAAACTCATTGAACATTAACTCTGCCTTTAGTGTTAGCCCGACTCAGGTGGTGCTGAGGGATAAGGCTTATGACAAGTATTACTTCTATGACGCTGCGGCACAGACGTTGCAGTCTGGTGACCTGAGGAACCGGACACTTGTGCCGGTGCTAAGCGGCGTTGCGGCGTATAAAACGCACGGCAGCGATGTGATTCTTTACGCCACTACCGAATCGGCCTCGCCTGAGAAAGTCAAAATCAACCTGCGGCAAGGCGCTGATACATACACGATCCGTGAACTGGCTGCCAGCGAGCTCTACCTGCTCGATGTCGCACGCTTTAATGGCGAGTGGTACGTCGCGGCCGGATCGGCCGGCGAAAACAAAGTGTATGTCTACCGGGACGCTGTCGGGTTCATTAAACGTCAGCCCGACCGTTTGCCGGTACCGTCCGGTATCTTAAAAGTTGATAATCCAAGGCACCTTTCGTTTTCAGCTAACGCACGGTTCATCATGGCACACGGCAGCTCAAATGTCGGGGTGTATGACGCTGAGACAGTCCGTCACTACCATTATGCTCTTGGCATGGCGCTGCCGGCCGAGAAGCAGCTGACTTGGATGGATGGCCACCGCTTAACCGTAGTACATGAGGGCAAAGTCGAAGTGTTTGACTATGACGGCATTAATAGGCAAACCTTGCTGCAGTCCAACAATGCCTTTGTCCCCTACTTTGACCGTGACTATACCGCTATTTATACCATTGGACCATCGGCCGTTGTGCCGGGAAGATCTGCCCTGGTTCGTGCGCCGCTAACGGTGGAAGAGCAGTAGCCGGTTACGACGTAAGCCAACTTGTCAGGCGCTGCCAGAGCGATGGTGCGTTGCTTGGAACGATGGCAGGTTCCAGATCGGCCTCGATTGCCGTACTGGCGACGTTGGCAGCTGGGTCTGGGCTGATTTGCTCGCCGATTACCACTAGACGGTTAATTGTCGTTCCCGGTGGGTCGCAGGTAATGAGCGTAGCCGTAGCCGGTTTATCGGTGTTGCCCATAACCCATACGTCAGTCGGTTTGACTATTTTCTTGTCGTATACCCTATAGACGTAACGTTTACCGCCTTTGGTTAAGTAGAAGGTGTCTCCTGCTTCCAGCCGGCTGAGGAGCACAAAAGCGAACTTGTACTGGCCCCGGTTAAAAATGTTATTGCTGGAGTGGCCGAAAATCACCGCGTTTCCCTGTTCTCCTGGTGAAGGTGTTGTCGCGTAGTGCACCACTCCCCGCTCCAGCGCGTTTTGGATTGCTTTTTCCTCAACTGACGGCTCGTCGTACACCACAGGGATCTCAACATTGATCTTCGGGATTATTATCTTCGGTACCGTGTCTACCACGGCGCTGTTAGGGTCAATGATTATCGGCGTACTGCTGACGTTTTTGCTTGGCGTAATGAATGGCGCGATAAAGCGCTCGTTAAAAAAGCCGAAAAGCAAGATGGCAATCGCAACCACGCCGATACCGAGGCCAAACAGTAATGACTGGGCATGCTGCTTGCGGCTGAGTTTTCCCCGTTTCTCAACGCGCCGTACGAGCTGATGTTTGATCTGGTCGGCTGTCCGGCGAGTAGTCCGGTGCGCTGCCCGTACCTTTGGCGTAACGGATACAGCGGATCGGTGCGCTGCCGGTTGGGCAGGGCTCTGCGGTTCCGGCGCGGCAGCCGGCCGGTGCTCATGCTCCGACAAACGGGAATGGTTGCGGTAGAACTCCTGCCAGACTTCGTGCTTCTCATTGTCTGGCAAGCCCTGGTAATACTCATGCCACTTTGTCTGGATTTCAGCGAGCGGCATCCCGGAAGTGCTCAGTTTTTGCATAAATTCCTGGTGTTTGCTGCGCCGTCCCGGTGTGTGCTTGATTTCTTCGATTTCCTCTGATGCCGGTGGTTCGGCGGCATACAAGGCATCAAGTTTTTTGCGAATTACCTCAATGGCCGCCTGCTGGTCGTTGGCATCAGTGTTTTCGGGCGGCTTGATAGCACCCTTCTTTTTCGAAGGCAGCGCGTATTGTTTGGCACCGGTGTCTTGAATATCGTCTGGATACATTGCGTGACTAGCTGGATTCGCTAGCTCCCTGGGAGTAAGTATAGTACAATATACCCCTGTAGCATACTTGTTTAAGCATGGCGTTTCAGCTGTCTTGGTATGGGTAATTAATAACGGTAGCTGCTTCAATGGCGCGGTGGCGGAACTGGTAGACGCGCCGGACTCAAAATCCGGTGGTAGCAATGCCATGTGGGTTCGAGTCCCACCCGCGCCACCATCAAGAAAAACCCTTCAATTTTGCAATTATGCTAGTGATTCCCCAGCTCGATTGACTGCTAGGCGGTCTTTCTTAGGCTGACACGATATGATTTTTCTTCTTGATGAGCCTTGTCGACCTTGGTGATAACAGTTTCAAAAGCTGGCCGTAAAACAGGTAAATCATTGTTGGCGACCGCTTCTAGCAGCTGTCCAGCTGCTGATGAGCCGCGCCTGCTGGACACGAGCTCAACTGGACTGATGACGGCAATACCAGGCTTATAGCTATTGATAGTGCCACGGGATGGCAGCGATGTTTTTACCTGAATTGGACGTTTGCCTGACTTGGTACTGTTCATTCGTAGCACTATATCGACGCCGTTTCTCATGCCTAACAGCGTCCCCCGATCATGTCGGCTATCTGTTAAAAGCGCATAGCTGTCTTCTGACAGATAGCCATTGGCAATGCCCCACCACAGTAGTGAAAGCACACTGATTTCACTGATTTTGCCCACCAGGTGCGGATTGCCGGTGCGGTCTAATTTGCGGTCCATGATGTGACGATCGAGTAACTGCAAATTACCAGAAACTTGTTCTGCGACTGCTAAGGAATGTTTTTTGCTGGCGGCTAGCGTTGCAATACTCGGCACACACGCGAGCATGGTAGCGTTATAGAGCATATTGTGGTTTTGGGTGTCGTCCCCTTCCCAATCAGTTAACAACATGCGCCCTATGATATGGGATGACTGCTGTAATCGTTCGGTGCGCTGAACCGTGTTTTGTCCTTCGCTGGCGAAAGCTATATTCCATAGCTCATCACCGAATGTTGCAAATTCGTTATGAGGATGTGCTGAGGCCATTTAATATATTATATAATTTTTTAGGTAATTATAAATTGCTACTCATCAGTGGGTGGCAAAATTGCGGTGGCGAGGGCTTCAAACGGTTTTGATGGATGTTGCAGCTCCCAGACGCAGCAGCGGGCGGCGGTCCTTACCCGCCAAATAGCTTCGTCTTCTGTGTTGGGTGCCGCGCACGACCGGCCGCCATGGGCGACAATCAAATGCTGGGCGTGCTGGACAACAAGGCTGCACGGGTATTCAGTGGTTAGCGCCTCCAGGCTTGCAGCGAGCTTCATCAGGTCCATACTAAAGGTAATTGGCGACAGGAATTTTGCGGCCAGGCATAGCTTCTGCAGTTGGGCAATGGAGAGGACAATCGTTGTTGCCGGCCGTCCAAGGACGGTCTTTGGGGACGTGTAAAAGTAGTCAACGCTGTCTTTCGTAAGGGTGATGATACCCGGCGTCTTTTGCAAAAATTGCTCAAGCGTTACCGCCGTTTCTGAGTTGCGGCCTAAGTCCCCGGCGAGGAGTACCCCGTCTGCCCAGGCTGCATGGTCGAGCATTTCAGCGAGCGCCTGCTTGCTGAAGCTGCCGCTTGGCGTGCTAGGGGCATACTCACCGTTTTCCAGTACGCTGCCCACTGTGGCCTTTAAAGCGTCCGGCAACAGTACTTTTGCCGTGCCGATGCCTGCTTCCACACTCAACTTGTATGCTTCGGCAGGCGCGGCAAAGCCGTGCAGGTTGCCGCCAATTATCAGCAGCTTGCCGGCCAGGCGGCGGTTTTCCGGCCGGCTCCACAAAAGTTCCGGGAACAATGGTGCGGTTGGGTCTTGGCGTAACATGGATTTATATATCGAGCACTATGCTAACCGGACAGTGGTCCGACCCCATGATGTCAGGGTGGATGGCGGCGTCTTTTACCTTGGAACGCAAGCTGTCGGAGACCAAGATGTAATCGATGCGCCAGCCGACGTTCCGGGCACGCGCGTTCGCCCAGTGTGTCCACCAGGTATAGTAGCCGTTACCCTGTTTGAATAGCCTGAAGGTATCAACGAAGCCGGCGTCGATAAATTTCTGGAAGCCTTCCCGCTCCTCGTCCGTAAAGCCTTTTTTGCCGACATTTTCTTTTGGCCTCGCCAGGTCGTCTTCGGTATGGGCAACGTTTAAGTCGCCGCAAAACACGACGGGTTTCTGCTGCTCGAGCTGTTTAACGTAAGCCAGGAAAGCGGGATCCCACTGTTTGTGCCGCAGCGGTACGCGGCTGAGGTCATCTTTGGCGTTTGGGGTATAGACAGTGGTAACGAAAAATTCTTTGTATTCGGCGGTAATTACCCTGCCTTCACGGTTCGGGTCGCCGTAGCTGTCGGCAGCCAGGCCGTATTCGTTAATAATAGCTTCCGGCAGGCCGTTGATTACTGACACCGGCTTGGCTTTGGTAAAGATCGCCGTACCTGAATATCCCTTCTTTTCCGCTGAGTTCCAATATTCGGTGTAGCCAGGCAAATCGACTTCCGATTGGTGTCGCTCGGCTTTCGTTTCCTGCAAGCATAGGATGTCCGGCTGGTGTTTCTCAACAAACGGAACTAAGAGGTTTTTTCTGTGGACGGCGCGAATGCCGTTCACATTCCAAGAGTAGAGCTTGATCATGCCATAAGTATAGCTGCCGCAATTGCGCTGTGCCAGCATCAGGTTTTAATAAGCAATAAAAAGAGACCCATGAAACATAGGTCTCTTTTTGTGGTATGCGGACTTTAGTTCAAATTCTTCTTCTCAAACGTCCCGCTGCCCTCGTAAGTTGCCGTCAGGGTATAGACGGCACAGTCATTGGTTGAGTTGTCACAGGCTGTGGTCCCGTCAGCTGCAAACACAGCGTAGGAGTAAGTGTTGGCTGCCGCCGTAGCCGCTAAGCTAGCGCTGCTTCCCTTTGGATCCTCCAGTGCTTCACTGTCAAGCCCCTTCATGTTGGCTGCCCGCCAGGTTGCATCATTGATGTTGTCCCGTGTCGGGTACTTGCCATGCTGGGCATAGTAGGCTTCCACCTGCCCATGGATAGCTTTAATGTCAGTTTGCCGTTCAGTATTCCGGGCTTTCTGTTGGATACCGGTAAAGGTTGTCACAACCAGTGCCGCTAAGATACCGATAACGACGATGACAATAAGCAGCTCCACGATAGTGAAACCGCGTTGGTTAGCTTTGTTGACTTGCATAAAGAGTTCCCACCCTTTCTTTGGTGTGTTTAATGTTGTGTAATCACAAGCACAGCATATCTAAGTCTACAGATAAACACAAGCATTAATTGCTGAAAAACTCAATCTAATAACTTGGCGGAAGAGGCGGGATTCGAACCCGCGATACGCCTTGCGGCGCATACACGCTTTCCAAGCGTGCTCCTTCAACCACTCGGACACTCTTCCTTGGCATGCGTGCTGATTATACCGAAAAATACTACATTTTACACCTTGTCTAACAGATGTTTTACAGCGTAAACTAAGGTTACATGACCATAATTGAGCTTGAGGAAGTCAGCAAGTTGTATGGCTTTGGCGATGCCACGACTGTCGCTCTGGACGAAGTGACACTGAACGTCAGCCAGGGCGAGTTCGTTGCTGTTATGGGGCCGAGCGGCTGCGGTAAGTCGACGCTGATGAATATCATCGGGCTGCTGGATCGGCCGACGCATGGCAATTATAAGCTGAACGGCCGCATGGTCACTAAGCTGCGTTCCAGCCAACGGGCCAAATTCCGCCGCGACAAGATCGGCTTTGTCTTTCAATCGTTCAACCTCTTGCCGCGCCTGAGTGTTTGGGAAAACGTTGCCTTGCCGCTTGCGTATAGGGGCATGTCGCTTGGACGTCGACGCAAATACGCGTTCGATATGCTGGAACGGGTTGGGCTTGGCGACCGTACGTACTATATGCCGCGCCACCTGAGCGGCGGACAGATGCAGCGGGTAGCTATTGCCCGGGCGCTCATTAATAATCCGAGCATCATCATTGCTGACGAGCCTACTGGCAACCTTGACAGCGCCTCAAGCCGGCTCGTCATGGAGCTGCTCAGCGAAATTCATCAAAACGGCAATACCATACTCATTGTTACCCACAACCCTGAGCTTACACGCTACGCCAACCGCGTGGTGTACATGCGTGACGGCACGATTATCCATGACGAGGCTTCGGCTATCGGCCAGGTGGCGCCGAAGGCCCGCAGTATGCAAATAACGCTGCCAAAGAAAAATGAAGAAGACGATTTGGCCGGTGTTTCAGCGCTCATGAAAGCTATTCCGAAAGACGAGACGCCGGCTAAGCGCAAAACGGCGAAGAAGCCAAAGCCAAAAAAACCACGTCAGCGTAAACGGAAGCTTAAACGATGACTTCGCTTGCGCACGGCAATATTAAGATGGCAGTCAGCTCTCTGCGCAGCTCGAAATGGCGCAGCTTCCTTACCATGCTCGGCATCATCATCGGTATTGTCTCGGTTGTCACTACCATAAGCCTGGGCGAAGGTTTGAAGCGGCAGATGTCACAGCAGGTATCGGAGCTTGGCCAAGACCTTATTACGGTAGTCCCCGGACAATTCCCGGGCGAGCAGCCAACCAGCCTGTCTAATTTCCGTCTGTCGCGGGCGACGATTACCAGCACGCTCACCGAAAAGGATATCCCTGCCATTACCGCCCTGCCGAATGTTAAGGCCGCCGCGCCCTTAAGCTTCATTACATTTAATGCCAGTTATGAAGGCAGGCAGTTAGCGGGTGTAGAAACTATTGCGACACATCCTGCCATGGGGCAAATTCTGGGTGACAAGGTGCAGTACGGCAGCTTTTTTGGCGAAAGCGATACCAACAAGCATGTCGCTATCATCGGCAAACGGGTTGCTGAGCGGTTATTCAGAGAGAACGTCCCGATGGGCAAGATCTTTACCTTAGGGGGCGAAGAATACATTGTCCGCGGCGTGCTGGCTGAATTTAACGGCAGCCCGCTCAGCCTGGGCACCGACTTCAACAACACGATTATCATTCCATTCGAGACTGCAAAGCACCAAATTGGCAGCGTACCGCAAATACGGGAAATACTGGTAGCCCAGAATCTGCCTAGTGAGACGCCGCAAACTATTGCAGCGGTGTCGCAGTCACTGTTGGCAGCGCATGCCGGCCAAGAGGACTTTACCGTTTTGCCACAGCGGGACACTGTAGCAGTGTTTAGCGAAGTGCTGGACGTATTGACAGTGACGGTGGCGGCGATTGCCGGCATATCGCTTTTCGTGGCGGGCATCGGCATTATGAACATCATGCTCGTATCAGTCGCCGAAAGGACGCACGAAATCGGCGTGAGAAAGGCGGTCGGTGCGAACAACCGCCAAATACGCGGCCAGTTTTTAGTCGAAGCCGTTATGCTGAGCCTGGTCGGCGGTATCATTGGCATCACTTTCTCGATGATTGTCGTGTATTTTATCCGCGTACTTACTGACCTGCAGCCGGTGGTTACGTGGCCGTCGATTGCGTTGGCCGGCGGCATATCGCTGATCATTGGTACGTTTTTCGGTATCGTGCCGGCTGCGATTGCCGCGCGTAAAGACCCTATTGAAGCCCTGCGGCACGAATAGCCCGTCACGTTTAAGCCATAAATCCACAACTTGGTTATGTTTTTATTTGTTTTATCAATAGCACAGTGTAATAATAGCTTTAACATTACTATTTAAAACCTTAAATACGGTAGTAAAGCCATGACACAGCCCACGCTCTTTATAAAAAATAGTAAGAAACTTTTGGTTCTTGCCGCGCTCCTGTTGGTTGGCAGCAGCCTTGCAGTAAGCCCTGGCGTAGCGACCGAGACAGCCAGTGCACAGGTGAATGCTTGTTCCAGCCTTTCAGATACCTATGGTAAAGAAACCTATACGGTTACCAACTTGCCATCGACGACAACGCCTTACAACGTTTGGGCGCGTATTAAAGCTTCTGGGGAGGCCTCCTTTGTTATCAGTATTGACGGTGCCGGCGGCAAGCTGTGCGACCAGCGGATCGCCAAGGCTAGCAACAATAGCTATGTCTGGCAAAAGGCATCCGGTACGCTCGCGTGGAGCGGCGGCCAGGCTCGTGTCCAGTTAGCAGGTGACAAGGATAATGTGTATCTTGACTGTGTCGTGCTGCACGCCAGCAGTACGTTTGCACCTACGAGCGCCGAGGATTGCAACCAAACAAACGTTGCCCCAACGCCTATCCCCGCGAAATTACAGGCTGAAGAGGCCACAGTCGGTCCGAACGCCGGCACAACCAATTGTACGGCGGACATGCCGATTAAGATTGTCGCTGCCAATCAGGCGACCAATAGTGCCGATGGCGGCTATGTCGGCTGCTGGAATAACGTTGGTTCCTATGTCCGGTTCAACGTATCAGTTGCAACGGCTGGCGAATACCGCCTGGTTATGCGCTACAAACAGCCGCAATCAGCCAATGTGACGAGAACGCTTAATGTTGACGGTGTGGGCCAAACTGTAGACTTCCCGCTCTGTCAATGTACTTGGTTTGATGCGAACTGGTCCACGGTTGAAGCGGAAGTGACGCTGTCCCAGGGCAACCATACTGTTGAAGTTGTCCGTCCTAACAATTCCGGCCCGATAGACCTTGACTGGGTAGACTTTATCCAGAATATTGAGCCTACCCCATCACCGCCAGCAACCCCAGTTGTTAATGCACCAGCCAACGGCAGTTCTTTTACCGATACAACCCCCACTTTTAGTGGAACAGGTGAAAATGGCGCAACAGTGAGCGTTAAGAAAGGCAGCACTGAGCTATGTAACGCTGCGGTTACAGCTGCTGGTCAGTGGCAATGTACGTCCTCAGCCCTTGCAGTGGGTGCCCATACGGTAAGCGTTACCCAATCGAACTTTAATGGCACCAGTCCAACGCAAAGCCTAAGCTTCACGATTACATCGACTGCGCCGCCGGTTGACACGCAAAAACCGGTGATTGGCCAGATCCAAATCCAGGGTTTGCCTTCTGCCCCATCAGACAACGCGATTGTGACATCACTCACGAACATTTCAATTACTGTTAATGCCACCGATAACGTTGGGGTGGCCTCAGTGGCCGTCTATGTAAACGGCCAGCAAATTAATCCGGTAAGCGGCCGCTACTCTACACCTAACAAGAACGGCGATTATACGTTCCGCATTGTCGTGCGTGACGCGGCTGGGAACGAGAGCGAGAAGCAATATCCGCTTCGGCTGCGGCATGCTAACATCGACCGCAGTGGCACCGTGAACATCGTTGACCTTGCAATGGTAGCCCGCGACTGGGGCAAAGCTTCTACGGAAACTGACTTTAACGGTGATGGGACGGTTAACATAGTAGACTTAGCATATGTTGCCTCCAAGTGGGGGCAATAATGCTACGGCTGGCGAGAGCCCGCATCAATCTGGTATCGAGCATCGTGCTGGCAATTGCTGTAATCGCGGGTTTGGGCCAAGGCCGGCTTGCAGCCGCAGGCAGTGCCCAATTCAGCTTGGAACCCTCCAGTAGCGCCGTAGAAGACAACCAGTCTTTTAGCGCTGACCTGTTTGTTTCAAGCGAGGCTAGCATCTATTCGGTAGAGCTTCAGCTAACGGTAGAAAACCTGCGCTACGAGCGGTACGAAGCACCGTCTCCGCCGTCATTTGACTATAACGAAGCGGTGGAGCCTACAGTGTCAAATGTAAGCATATCGGCTACACATGTGGGCGACAGAAGTTCATCGGGTAAGGTTAAAATCGGCACCCTGCACTTTACGGTCGCCGGGCAGGCTGGTGAGGCAATCACGCTCGCTGTCACGGGCGCCACAGCAATCGACACGTCGCTGCAGCCGATGCCGGTAACCAGCACGAACCTTTCGTTCCCCATTCTTGCTGCCGGCAGCTTACCGGCCAGCGGCCAGTCCCCTGACAGCACGGTAACCATTCCAGAAGAAACGGAAGCTCGGAACGTCGAACAAGGCGAATTTGACATTATCAAGTCGTTGGCAGTCGGGCTCATTGAAGGCAGTAATCGCAACCCCGCTTCTGTAGCATCAGGCGAAGCAAACTCCCGTCAAGCGTACCGGGTACTGGCTGGCGTTTTGTTGGTAGCCAGCTTGTTTGTCCTGGGAGCCGCGGTGCTTAAGAAAAGAAGAAAGAGGCTACTCCACAAGTTAGCGGGATAACCGCTTAAAAAGTATTTCCCCTTATGCCTAATTTCATATATTATTTCAGTAAGTTCCAATAAGCACCAGTAACAAACATATGAGAAGACAACTACTAAGCACATCATTCCGCAATCGACTTATCACCTTATTTGCTATACCGCTGGCGGCCGTGGGCTTATTAGTGGCTTCAGTACAACCGGCACACGCGGCCGGCTCTGTAACATTTACGTTGGAAGCGTCCACTAACTCACCGCAGCCGAACGCCAACTTCACCGTAAACGTATTTGTGACAACCAATACCGCTACGAATGTCTTCGCTGTCCAGGTGCCGCTTACCTTTACCAACGCAACGAACCAAGGGTATTCACCGAACCCGGGCGCGTTTACCGGTCTGAACAACGCGTTTGTCAATACCTCGACTGCCCTGGAAATAGGCGCTACGTACGCCGGCGGCAGCAGCGGCTCCGGCAAAGTACGTATCGGAACCATAAATTTGAAGGCAGGCTCTACGCCAGGCCAGACAATCGGTGTCACCTTTGGCTCAGTGATTGCCCAAGACCCTAATATAGAATCAATGGGTACGAGCGCTAATTCGGCTACGTATACCATCGCCTCTCCGCCGAGCACTCCTCCGCCATCGACACCTCCCCCTCCACCTTCCGGCGGCGGTTCGCCGAACCCAACACCGCCTTCTTCACCGGGTGGTGGGACAACGCCTCCAAGCAACAGCTCGGGTGGCTCTAGTCAATCCGGCGGTACACCAAATGGCAATACCACGGTTACTGTCTCTAATCCTGATCCCCAGTCAATCAGCCAGGAGGAGTATGATGCCCTGCAAGCTGATGCGGTCAGCCAGGTGGATGCAGCTTCCGCGGAAGGCAGTACCGTCTCCTCTACGCTGGCAAGCGGCAAAAGTTTAACCACGTGGATAATGGCCTTGTTGGGACTGCTCGTGCTTGGTGCCGGCGGCGCCTTCGCTATCGTGCTCCGCAAAAAACGTAAGGCCTCACTTGCCTTTTTTGGTGTTGATAAGCACCAGCACGGCGGTATTGCGCCTAACCCGACTGTCGTAACCCCAGAAAACAACCCGGCCAGTCCGCAAAACCAACAGCAAAGCAACTATCCTGGTTTTGTCTATACTCCCCAAAACGATGACAAGAAGCCAAAATAGCCGCAAATAGAAAACCGGCCGCTCCCTTTATCTTGGTGGCGCTGCTAAGGTTAACTTTGCCCAATAGCGCGCCCCGTATGCCGGGAGCTGCCGGCCGGTAAAATTGCTTTGCTTATGAGAGAAAGACGGGATTCGCGAGGTAAATGTGACGTTCTTCAGACGCTTGTTCAATCAGGTATGGGTCTTCAAATCCCCAGAAATCATCGCGCTTCCATACCGGTTCCTCTTTCCTCTGCTTACGTCTTCGGTACAGTTTTATCATCCCAGTTCCCTCCTTTCTCCCATGCCTGCATAGTACTTGATGTGACCAGGTAGCCACTACGAGAATTCTAACAAGCAGTGTTAAACTGTTGGTTCGCGGCCTCCGCCCAACGCCTTGATAAGTGCCAGTAGGATTACCGCGCCGACAACGGCGACCAGCAAGCTTCCAAGGTTAAAACCGGTAACGCCTTCGCCACCAATCAACCTAAAGAGAGCTCCACCGATGATCGCGCCAATAATACCGATAATGATGTTACCAAGCGCGCCTTGCTCGGCGTCTGTTCGCATAATCATTGATGCGATCCAACCTGCCAGGGCGCCGAAAAGTATCCATAAAATAATGTTCCAGATCATAGTTACACCTCCTTATCCCAATCTTTAGCAAGCGTTGAGCGGACTTCCGGTTTGGCGGTCGTTTCCGCTTCATCTGCCTTGCGCCGGGTCTTGCGGGCAGCCTCGCTCACCGCTTCGCTGAAGTTGGCTTTCGCTTCCTTCGCCTTTTCTAAGCCTGCCGAAGCCTTTGACGTAGCGCTCTCGAGCTTGTCCTTGGCGCGCAATTTCATATCGTGGGCTTCATCCTTGAGCTGCCGCCTCGTTTCCCGGCCGCTCTTCGGAGCGAACAGCACGCCTAGCGCTGCTCCTGCCGCCGCGCCAACAAGCATCGCACCAAATGTATTCGCCTTTGATGCCTGCATCTTACCCTCCTTTCGACACTTAGTTTGATGTTAGTACTTTTAGCGTAATCAACATGGGCTAAGCGGGCTACGAGAAATTTAACAATAACAATGAGCCGTACGCCGGAAGCTACAGCTATGAAAAATATTGCTGCAATAAGCCAGCCGGCAGGATACAGTACATATATAGATAAAAAAGGAGGCGCCCTTGCAGCAAATATCTCAAGCACTACTCAAAAAACTCCATCCAAAAAAACCAAAATCACCGATGGTTACGCTCTATATGCCGACAAACCTGGCGGCAGCTCCGCCCAACTTAAGCGAAGACCGTATCCGTTACAAAAACTTAGTAAGCCGGGCTAAAAAAATACTCGGTAACAAAACAGAACTTGATACTGCGACCCGTGAACGCGTAGAAGCCAAGCTTGAAGCGTATCTAGAAAATATGGAATTCTGGGAAAAGCAAGCTCGGGGGTTGTTAGTGTGCGTCAGCCCTACCCAATCAATTGCTGTAAGCCTGCCGCTGCCGGCTGATGAGTACCTGGCGGTTGATACGCATTATCATCTTGCCCCGGTCTATGCCTTGGTCCAACAAATGGCGGATTTTTACCTGTTACATGTCGCCCGCAGCAACCCACGGCTATACAAAGGCAATGCTTACCAGCTGGTTGATAGCGGCATTGATTTGCCGCAGTCGCCTAAGGAAGCGCTGGGAATTGATGAGACGTATCAGCGGAGCGTCCAGCAGTTCCGTATTGCCAGTGGCGCAGGTGCAAGGTTCCACGGCCATGGCGACGTGCGGGATGCGGAGCGCAGCGACGCCCAGCGGTTTTACGCCATACTCGACGAGCTACTCTGCAAGGCTGGTGATACTTCCCTGCCGCTGCTCTTGTCCGGCACTTCAAAAGAGGTTGCTGATTATCGGCGTGTTACGAAGTATCCGACGGTACTGAAGCAAGAGCTGGAAGGCAACCATGCCGATGCCACGACTGCCGAACTCCACACACTCAGCTGGCCGCTGGTATATGAGTCACTGGTGTTGGAAACCCGTCAAACGGCGCTCGCTGAGCTGAATAATCAGCTGGGGCTGGGCGACGGCCAAGCCAGCACCGCTGCCGCTGCCATAATGGATGCGGCTGAAAAAGGGCGCATCGATACCTTGTTTGTCGGATTGCTGGTTCCTGCGGCTACCACAAGCGATGTACCAAGGCTGGGCTTTACCGACAACAGCCAAACTAACAAGCTCGTTGACTATGTGGCGCTTCATACGTGGCGTAACAGCGGACGGGTACTCTATACCTATAACCATGAGCTCGATAGCTCGATTGCTGCACTGTTCCG
>CAZUIL010000005.1:0-55656 GCA_964620175.1 uncultured Candidatus Saccharibacteria bacterium
GCGCGAGTGGCGGAATTGGTATACGCGCATGCTTGAGGTGCATGTGCCGCAAGGCTTGGAGGTTCAAGTCCTCTCTCGCGCACCATTATTCGTATATGCGTAATCTTATGCCCTTTTCGGGGCATTTTTTATTGAGCGAGAGTTTACTTCTTCTTAGCCTTTGCCGCTTCTTTGGCTTCGTTTAATTTAACTTGTGCCTTGACCATTTTCTTTACCATTGCGGCCGGCACCTTTTGGTCGTATCTGATCTGAAAAGTTACGCTCCCGGTTTTATACCCCAGCTCCTCAAGTTTTTTGCGGTCTTCGCTTTCAAGCCCGTCCCATACCTCAAAGCCGATATGCTGTTTGTATACGTCAAACCCGGCAACCCAGCCGTGGTATTTGTAATACGGTTTGCCATAGCCAATCTTTTCTTCCGCTTCCGGAACAGCCGATAGCATTGCCTCTCTCAATTCCCGCAGGTGGAGCCGGGCTTCTTCTGGCGCCGCGGCAATATATTCTTCAACGTTTTTCACTGAGTAATTTGTCATTACCCTTATTTTATCATTTCCTTGTAATACGATAAATATATATTGCAATTCGATAAATTATACGTTAAAATTGCAGCCATAATAAATACGAAAGGTACAAGTATGAGAAAAGGCTCTACATTAGTCTTAAGGGGCGCTGTTATCCTTCTCGGACTCGTCGTTCTGGCATTATGCGTAGGTATTGGCTTTTTGATAACGGATGGTAAGCAAAATTACCGCACACCGATTTGGGTTGGCCTGTACGTGGCGGCTGTACCGTTTTACTTTGCGCTGTACCAAACTATTAAGCTGCTCGATTACATCGAAAATAATACGGTGTTTTCCGAGCTGTCAGTAAAGGCGTTGAAAAACATTAAACGCAGTGCACTCGCCATCAGCGGGCTGTTTGTAGCCGGCTCGCCGTATATCTTCCATGTTGCCCAAAAGGACGATGCTCCGGGTTTATTCGCATTCGCCCTGATTATTGTTGGAGCCTCTTTTGTTATTGTCACGGCGGCTGCCGTGCTAGAGAAGCTGCTGCAGAATGCGATCGATATAAAATCTGAAAACGATTTAACGGTCTGAGGCGTATAATGGCGATTATCATTAATATTGATGTCATGCTGGCAAAGCGCAAGATGAGCGTTACTGAACTTGCCCAACAGGTGGGCATCACAATGGCCAACCTTTCCATCCTCAAAAACGGCAAGGCCAAAGCTATCCGACTTACCACGCTGGAAGCAATCTGCAAGGCGCTGGACTGCCAACCCGGCGACATCCTGGAGTATAAACCTGAGAGGGGCTATACCCATGAAAGCTAAAAAGAATGGCCTTGTTGTGCAAAACAAGGTGTTTGGTTTAATCGGCGCTGCAACGGCATTTTTCCTGCTGATACCTCTGGTGATGATGCAGTTCTCTACAGTAAACTGGGGACCGCTAGATTTCGTAGCTGCTGGAGTTCTCATTTTTGGCAGCTGCAGCATGTTCGTACTGGCCGCAAGGAAAGTAGACAAGCAATACTGGCCGGTAATCGGCATTGTGCTTGGCCTAGTGGTTGCCTACATCTGGGCTGAGCTGGCAGTCGGCATCTTTACGACGTGGGGCAGCTGAATTGTCCTGGTGAGCCCTAGCTGCCTACTTAGGATCTCGGAAGATGGTCGTAGAGATGGTCCATCGAGTACTCATGGCGAAGCAGCGGCTTGATATCATCAAGTGTCACGTCTATCTTAACCCCGGGATTAAGGATGCCGTATGGGTCAAATATCCGTTTGACCCTTTGGAACAGGCCGTAAATTTCATCACCATACAGCTTGCGTAAATATGGCGCACGCAGCCGGCCATCGCTGTGTTCGCCGCTGGTACTGCCGCCCATATCGATAACCATGTTGTAGTACTCGTCAATTACCCTAAATACCTTTTGGCGGTCGCCGGTTTGGCTCAGGTCGAGGAATGGCTGCATATGCAGGTTCGCGTTCCCAGCGTGGCCCCATACGGCAATCTTAAGGTTGTATCGCTTGAATATCTCGTACACCCCTTGGAGATATTCATCGAACCGCTCAATCGGCACAATGCCATCCTCGATAATCGGCAGGGCCTTGGCGTTGCCTTCCGTGTGGGCGATGACCGCGGCGGCGCTGTGGCGGATCTTCCAAAGTTCCGATTGGCGCCGTTCATCTGTTTCGACTTGGTGTGCCACTTCGAAACGGTTCAGCAGCTTGACGGCTTTTTTAGCCAGCTTTTTTTGCACCCGGTCGCTGGAATTATCAAATTCTATGAGCACGATGAGTTTCGGGAACGGCTCTTTGACGATATCCTTGAGTTGGTTAGGGTTTGTAGACGCAATAAACTTTAAAAGGTTTTCATCAACGACTTCGATCGCGCTCGGCATGTCCGACAACTTGCGCAGCTCTATAACCACTTGCTGCGCCGTCTGCATGTCATCAAAAAAGGCCGCCACCAGCGTAGTGCTCGGGTTGTGCGGCTCCGTAGACAGCACGGCTTCAGACACAATGCCGAGCGTCCCCTGTGAGCCGACAATTAGCGGCGTGAGGTCAAAGGATCCGTCTTTGCGCTTAACATCCGCCAAGGCATAGCCGGCGGAATTTTTGGTAACCGCAAGCTGTGAGCTTTGGATAGCTACCTGGTTTTCTTCGATGAGCTTATCGAGCGCGCGGTAGACTTCCCCTTCGAACGTTGCGAGGCCGAGCTTTTTATTAAGCTCACGCTTGCTGAGGCGTTTTGTCTCTATAATTTCACCGTTTGCCAGCACAACCCGCAGGCTTTTGACATACTGCCGGGTAGAGCCATATTTGATCGTCTTTTCGCCGCCAGCATTATTGGCAACAGCGCCGCCCACCGTTGAAAAATCTATAGATGATGGGAACGGCGGCAAAAAACGGCCATGGGTGTGTAGCGTTTGCTGTAGTTTTGCGTAGTTGATGCCCGGTTCAATCGTAACGTCGCCAGACTTGCCGTCGAGCTCCAGAATTTTGTTCATGTGTGCCGGGAAGACCAGCAAAATGCCGCTGCCAACCGCCGCGCCGGCTTGGTCAGTACCCGAACCGCGGGCAGTAATCGGAATCACTCGCCCCCGCTCAGCCAGCTGCCACGTAAAACGGGCAGTCTTCCGTACGTCGTTTTCATTACGTGGATAGACGACAATCGAAGGGGTAACCGTGAATACTCCGCCGTCTGTCGAAAAATATTTGCGCATATCCGCCGAGGTCATTACTTCGCCCTTTAAATGTTCCTGTAAGTAATGCGCAACTTTGTTCATGGCCGTTCTGTTATACCTCTGTAATAAGTATTATTTATTCTGGTAGCTACTATAGCACAAGAATTATTGGGCAACTGTTTATAAGTTGTACCGGCATCCAGCTAGTAAGGACTCGTCCCTGTATGTTCGCCGACGGCTGCTTGCTGGCGGGCTCAAGGCTCGGCCACGCAAGGAAAACTATAGCTTCGCTTCGCTCGTCATATAGCCGCTGTTATCGAGCAACCATTGGCTACTCTCGACCTCCGGTTCGAGCCCTCATAATCAACAATCCTCCATAGCTCTACCAAAAGGCGGGGCGACGGAGGATGGTGGGGATGAAAGGACTCGAACCTTCACGCTTTATGGGCACATGCTCCTGAAGCATGCGTGTCTACCAATTCCACCACATCCCCGTTTCACGCACTAATTTTAAACTGGATTTTAAGATATTGCTACTTTAGCGCCCGTTCCTGGCGCACCATCCAGTTTTCAACGTTGGCAAAACGGTCTTTTGCACTGTTAACAACCCGCAAATCCAAGCCGAATACTTCGCCGTGCGTCAGGTAAAGGAAGCGCGGCTGGTACAGGGCGATTGCCGGTACATCATTTCGCCAAGCTTCAAGGAACGGCCGGTACTTGAGTGCGCGGAGCGCCTCGTCGGAACGGGTTCTTCCTGCTTCGAGGGCATCATCTGCTGGCTTGGAGCTGTACTCAGAGAAGTTCAGGCGGTTTTGGGACAAAACATCCCCCTGAGTGCTGTGCCAGTAAGCGAATACATCCGGATCTGCCCCTATGGATATGGCGTACAGCACAGCGTCATAAGAGTGGTAGGTAAGCGTCTCCTGAAACTCTTCGTCGGGTTGCAGAAGAACCTCGACGTCTACGCCGATTGTCCGCCAGTACTGCTGCAGTCGGCCTGTCACGTACGCGTACTCGCTGTTGCTTTGTGAGTAGAGCTGGAAAGTGAGCGGCTTGCCATCCTTGGCCCGTATGCCATCATCCCCCAGCTTCCAGCCAGCTTCATCGAGCAGCTTATTTGCTTCTTCTAGATTTTGCGTAAATTGCGTCAGGTTTTTATCAAACCCCAATTGGCCCATTAAAAGCGGTCCCTTCGCGATAATCGCCGGATAGTCGAGCCCTTTGACTATTTCCAAGGTGTTCGTGGCCCTGGCGAGGGCTTGCCGCACCTTGCTGTCTTTCAGGTATTCGTGGTTGGTCTTAAAGAACACCATGACCGCGCCAGTCAACGGCACATCGTGCTGGATGAGATTAGGGTTGTCGACAGCGGTATCTGGTACGCTATCGACTCCCACCACTGCATTCAGCTGCTTATTGACAAAACTCTCAATCAGTTTGTCCTCATCCCTGAATGCCCGGATAACTATCTGGTCCAGTCTTGGCCGGCCGTTATGGTACACCTCATTAGCCACCATGGCGACGATTTCCTCGCGCTCTTCTGGAGTTTCGCCAGTCACCTCTATGGTTTTCCACCTAAACGGGCCGGAGCCTACCGGACCAACAGTGTTAAAAGCGATTGAACGCAACTGGGCCGCGGGTACATTTTCAAGCAAGTGCTTCGGGACAATGCCGTTAGTAAGGGAGTACGGGAAGGACGTGAGGGAAGTCGGGAGCGTAAAGGTCACTGTATGCTCGCCAGCTGCCTTTATCTCAATCCCTTGCCAGCCGCTCGCGAGTGGCGACTTGGCGTCGGGGTTCTTGATAGTTTCATAGGTAAATACAACGTCGGCTGCGGTGAGCGGCCTGCCATCATGCCACTGAAGCTCCGGCTTTAGCGATACGGTATACACTTTTCCATCGTCATTAACCTCCCACTTCTGCGCCAGGTCACCCACTAACTGGTTACTGCTGTTGTACCGGAACAACCCGGAAAAGAGCAACTGCGAAACCGAGGTGTCCACCAGGCCGGTAGCATAGAGCGGATTCGCATTGGTAAACGCGCCGACAATCCCTTCCGTATATGTGCCTCCCGGTGCAGGTTGCAAATCCTGGTAATAGCGCCCCAGCGCCCTGGTCTGCACCACCACGCCGCCGATGAGGAGTACGAACAGAGCCAGCCAACTGACAATAAACCGCCGCACCTCTACGAGCCGGCCAATCCGCCGTATTAGATGCCGGTCAAGCTGCTCCTCGGCTTGCAAGCCGATATCTTCAACTTGCCGTTTACGGTTACGGATGTGCCGCCGCCAGCGTAATTTCGTCGTACGTTTAATCATTACCTTCTAGGCTATCACGCCGAGAATAATCGATGTAGCGAACATTACCGCCAAGATTATCGTAATCTGGTGCAGAGTTTTGTCAGCCCCGCGCCGTACGGTGTGGACTTCGCCGCCGCCACCCATGCCGGCACCGAGACTGGCGCCTCTCGTTTGCACCAATATCAAGATAGTCATCAGGATCATCGAGCCCAAAGTTACATAGTTAAAGATGTTCATCGTTCCTCCAAAATCGTCGTTACCAGATAGTTTACCAAGCCGATTACCATACCGACAAGCATTGCCGTGCCAAACCCGGACACGCCCAGGCCATCGTACAGTGCGCTGGCAAGCAGCACCATGAGTCCGTTGATCACAATCATGAACAATCCGAGGCTAAAAAGTATCGCAGGTAATGACAGTATAATAACGATAGGTTTTATAAACGTATTGACAATTGCCAGCACCAGACCGGATAAGATGATGACACCCAAGCGGTTCTGGTAGGTTAATCGCTCGCCTAGAATCCCGGCGGCGATCCACAGCCCTAAGCTGCTCGCAAACCAACGAACTAAAAATCTGCTGAACGGTTTATTCACTTCTGTATTGTACCAGTGACGGCACTGCCAGTGAAGCTACGCTAACCCGAGCGGCAGTTTGTCAGAAAGTACTTCTATCCCTTTTTCAGTTATGAGTACATTATCCTCCAACCGCACGCCAAACCCTTCTTCCGGAATATAGATGCCGGGCTCCACCGTCAACACGTTCCCTGCTTCCAACGGACGTTCATAGTCGGCAACATCATGCACGTCCAGCCCTAAGAAGTGTGAAGTCGAGTGCGGATAATACTTGCGGACCGCTTCCCGGCTAATTGTTTTGATAAGGCCAAGCTCCCTGAGCTTCTCGCCCATGAACTGCTCAACCGATTGCTCATATTCCTTCATCATTACGCCGGGCTTCAAAAGCCCTTTGGCATACTGCTGGACTGCCAGTGCCGCCGCATGCACCTTTTGATGGCGTCTGCTCGGTTTGCCAACCGCATAGGTACGGGTTATGTCAGCCGCGTAACCACCAACGTTCGCACCCACGTCAATAACTATCAGGTTCCCTTCTTTGACCGCGTCTTTATTCTCAACATAGTGCAATATGCAGGCGTTCTTGCCTACCGCAATAATGGGGTCATAGGCGTGATGGCTGCCTGCTTTTCTAAAGGCCGCTGATATGTCAGCCTCGATTTCATATTCGTATCCGTACCTATGCAATTTTGGCGCGATACGCCCCAGTACGGTTTCTGTCAGTTTTACCGCCGAACGGATCGCCGCAAGCTCAATATCCTGCTTTACCATCCGCATCACAGCTACATGTTGCCTTAGATCAAGCAATTCGACAGCCTCGTTATGCGACTTTATGGTCTCGATCAGCCTGGCGCGCGCCGGATTAGTATACATGCCCAGCTTACCGATATACGGCGCCGGCGCCCCCAGCGTAGCCACGTGCTGCACCTTCTTTAGCCGGCTGCCGAGACGTTTCCACCCATCTTTCTCGGTTATAACTGTTTCAATGCCTGATATTTTGGCGAGTTCTTCCGCGTCTATCGGCCCGTCAAACACCTGCCTGCTCGTCTCCAGCTCCGGTACGATGAGGTACTCCTTGCCTTTGTCCATGACAAGCACCACATCAGGCTCATTGATGCCTGTCAGGTACCAAAAACTTTTATCCTGGGTAAAGGGGTACGCCGAATCAGCGCTGCGCTGGAGCGCCCCATTCGCCGTCAGGACTATCGGTGCCGTTCCAGTAAACAGGGATCGCAGCCGCTTTCGGTTGCCAATAAAGAAATCAGCGGTAAAACTCGGGTTCATAGCGTTTCAGTAAAGCAGTATAGCAAGTTTCATCCGCCGCTTCCTTACCCTGTATCCTTTGATTGCCTTTTATATGGTCTTAGGTACTGGCTCAGCAACGCGGCTTTTTTAGCTCCCAAAACCCGTTCAAGCTCCCACTGCCTTGCCTGAAGCACCCCCCGCATGGAGCCAAATGTCTTAAGCAGCTTTTTGCGGGTCGCAGGCCCGATTGTCGGTATCTCATCGAGCAGGCTGGCGGTTTGGCGTTTGGTTTTAAGGACTGTGTGGTAGCTCACAGCAAACCTGTGCGATTCATCACGTATACGCTGTAGCAGCTTCACCAGGTGGGAGCCTTCCGGCAAAGCAAGGACAATAAATTTGCCCGATTCCTTTGCAAAGGCATTCATACTTGTCAGCGCGTCCAGATTTAGTGACACATTGGAACCTTCCTTAGCGATGACCAGTTCTTCCTCTCTCTTGGCAAGCCCTACCATGGGAATAGAGAGGTTTGCTGCATCCCGTGCCTCGACGGCAGCCGCCAGCTGCCCTTTGCCGCCGTCAATCAAGCAGAGATCCGGCAATCCCCAGGCCTTTTGGTTCTTTTCGCTAAAGCGCCTGGAGAGCGCCTCCTTCATGTGCGCGAAGTCATCGTTACCAGGAATACGAAGCTTGAATTTCCGGTATGCCGCCTTATTCGGAACGCCGTTTGCGAACGCAACCATACTGGCGACATTATCGGTACCCTGCATATGGCTGATGTCATAGCCTTCAATGACCCGCGGTATTTTTGGCAAGCCAAGCAGCTCCGCCAAGTCGCTTAAGCCTTGGTCCTTGCTTAGGTCCAGCGTTTCTTTATCAGAGAATACAATTTGCTTGGTGAGGCCTTTTAACGCTAACTGCTGATTGCGCAGCTCTGCAGCACGTTCGAACTCCTTATGCTTGGCAGCCTGCTTCATCTCCCGCTCGATTTCACGTACCAACTGTACCCGTTCGCCTTTTAGGTACTGCATCAGCTTCTGCAAATTGCTTTTGTAGTCCAGCAGCTTTTCTGGAAATTCTTCTAGTCCGGGACACAAACCGATATGGTACAGCAGGCAGGCCCGTTTTGGGATATTCCCAGTGTGGGTCGAGTAGGGGAAGACCTTGCGCAAAAACTTTAAAGCCCGGCGCACTTCGCCGCCGTTGTAGTAGGGCCCAAAGTATCTGGCGCCGTCGTCGAGCGGTCGGCGCGTGGTGGTAACGGCCGGGTGTTCACTGTCATATGTAATGCGTACAAACAGGCTGCTTTTGTCGTCACGGAGCAAAATGTTGTACTTTGGCAGGTAGCGGCGGATCAGCTCCGCCTCTAGAAACAGGGCGTCCATCTCGCTCTCGACCGTCATCCAGTCTATATCGGCGATTTCAGCAACCAGTGCCTCAGTCTTAGGATCCCGGTTACGGCTCGCTTGGAAGTATTGCCGTACCCGGTTACGCAGCACCGCGGCTTTGCCAATGTAAATAATTTCCCCGGTCGAATCCTTATGGAAATATACGCCGGGAGACTTCGGCAGTTCTTCGAGTTTTTTCTGGATCTCTTTTGTCACGCCATTAATTATGACAGAGATGCGTCTCGCCGTTTACTCAACGTATGGCTCAACCATCGTATCCCCAGATGGAAATACGGTTTTTCTAAGTACCAGGTCGCTGAGCAGCGAAGGATCCTCCTTGACAAACGCCATCGGTGATTGTTCGTTCCGTATGGTGCCGTCATTGTCCGCAAAGTACAAAAAGGTGATACGGCGGGCGCTCACTGGCCTTGGAGCACTTTGGACCGCCATATCGGGCGCGAAGGCGCTGTCCACTACTGATTTCAGGTGATTTTCAAATTCAGACATTGTCTTATCCATGTATATTCCTCCTTATCTGCCGCTCAGGGACCAATGCCATGGTTCGCTGGGCAAATTATAAAATCCATATTCCGGCCCATGGCGTTCCAGCCATTCAAACGCAGGGTTACTATGGTTTTCGATTTTCATTTCAACTCCATCTTGCATATACCTGAAATCTATGGCTGTTCCATCTTGATGGTTCGAATGCCCTGGCAGGGCCGTAGGGACGCGGCATGAAGAAGGAGGTGATTCGTATAGGTCAGGGCAGTCGTTTGCCTCGCGCAATCTGATTTGGTCGGCGTTAGAACGGAAGGCGTCAAGCAAGATCAGTTCAACCCCGTCTGTGCGGGCATGCTCGAGCATGCGGGCAAGCGAACCGGCGATTTCAATATTGACCGGCTCGCCGAGCACTTCAACGGTAGTTACACCGTTGTCCTGCATGACCGGCTCCTTATTCGTAATCAGCGGATGGCTCAAGACAGGAATCGTTGGCACGGTTTCCACTTCTGTAGCAATGGCTTCTGCCGGCGGTTCCTGCTGGGGAGGCGCTGGCGCCGCTTCTGCTGTCTCAGCTGGCGTACTTTCGGATATCGGCGCAGGTGCAGTTAATGCCTCATAGATTTGCTGGCCCCACACCATGCGGTTTGCTTCTTCGCCCCAGCGTGTCCATTCCTTCATTGCAGCCCTGACCGCTTCAGGCGTTGCAGCCTGGTCAGTCATCACCCCAAGCACATTGTGCTTACGGCTGATTGGGTCACGTGTCATTTCGAAAAATGCGAAGTCGATTTGGGCATAGATATCACCGGCTGGCAACCCGTCTTTCCGCTCAAACCGCCACTGCCCAATACCCATCGCCCCCTCGCCGGCGTTATAAGCGCTTGGGTTGAGCGACGATTCCTGCAGAAAATTTCCAGCCAGGTAGGCGGCTGCCAATGGCGACGCGCCATGCTTTTCCACCATGTAGCGGACAGCTTCCTGCACCAGTGCCGGGTCAACGCCCGGTTTCGTCTCTGGTATGTTCTCGTATCGGAGCACGGGAGCCGGTGCTGCCACCTCACTCACCACGGCTATCGGCTCCGGAACGGTTACTGCGGCTCCTTCTGTGATTGCTAGCTGCGGCTCAGGCTCGACAGGCGCTTCCGGCGCCGCTGCATCCAGCAGCACTTCAGGAGCAGCAGGTGGCAACGGAACGTCGAGCTGTTCACCGGCGTAGATGGTCGCCTCTTCGTCAAGCTCGTTGACTACGGTAATCTGCGTTTGCAGCTCTTGAGCATCGATGCCAGTAAATTCGCTGATAGTCTTGGCAATTTCACTGACAGTAAAACCGGGCTCAACTGTCACCGGTACCACGTTTTCTGGCTTGCTGACATCGTAGCAGGTTCCGGCGTAGATTTTATTTATATCCTTGACGGCCTCCGAATTCTGCTCGGCAAACGCTTCCACGCTCATGCCGTGCTGGTTGGCTATCTTTGTTGCTGTGTCACCAGGCTTGGCCAGGTAAGCGCCTGGCTCGCAGCCGACAGTGATGTTTTGCCCGACTTTTATCAAATCCGGATTGGCAATATCAGGGTTTGCTGCAAGCACTGCCGTTACGCTAACGCCATTCCTGGCGGCAATATCACTCAATGTGTCGCCATGCTCCACTTCATGGACAACCGCCTCCGTGTTATGTCCGGCAGCCGAAGCCGGGGCGGCATTCGCACCGAGCACGATAGCACCGGACAAAGCGCCGGCGGCAAGCACATGTTGGCCTTTTTCTTTGAGCTGCAGCGTTGACCGGCCAAGCACCTTGATCCCCTCTGTTATGGCCGAGTCAGCAACAAATGCCTGCGCCTGCTCGTAAAACGCAAATACGTCTTCGCCGCTTGCTCCTGTGGTTTGGTTGTTCATACGTTACTCCTTTCCAGTTGTTGTTCGGTGTAGTTACTAAATACTGCTTCAACCGGCTCCCCATTCCGTGCCCCAATCACGCCGTCAAGCTGCGCCTGCTTCTTCACTTGTGCCGCGTAGTTGGTCTTTTCATTCGGGATGTCTCCGCATTCGTACTGCGCCCGCCGCCATATGATGTCCAAGGACTTGGCAAATATGGCGAGCGCAAAAAGTGCCCGGTCTTCTTGCTCTCTACCGAGCATCCGCCCACTCACCAGGCTTTCCAGCTCTTTGATTCCCGCTGGGGTATAGAGCTTCCGTGACCTCGCCTCCATGACATTAAAGTCAGGGGGAATGGCATCGGGAATTTTAATTGTGTAGCGTCTTGCAGGGCTGACGGCAATAAACACCTCACTACCGTCTTTTGAAATGCCGGCGTCATACACCGGCAATTCAAAATCCGGGTTGAGCACTGCCTCAGCTGCCGCGTCTTTTGCTTCTAATACAACAGTATTAGGTTCATCCTGCTCATAATCATAAACCTGCCGGCTAAAGTGATTAAGCGGCTCCCTGACGACCGACTTCCGACCGCTTTCAGCCCTTGCCCGCTTGATTTCCTGTAGCGCTTGGTATTCGATAATGCCCCATTCGACACTTTGGGTTGTTTCAATGGTGTCAGATAGCGACCATAGCTCGTTCGCCAGGCGCAAACGATTGTCGATATGCCGTGGGCTATGCTCCGGTTGCCGGTCGTCGAAGGATTCCTGGAAGTAGCTGATCGCGACCTTACGAAGCGCGACGACGGTCTCCCGGTACGGCTTTAGCTCTTCGCGCAGGACTGAAATAACGGAATGCAGTGAGTTTGTGATCTCATTTTGGTCATGCAAAAACACCTGTTCGTGACAGGTTGTTTGATAGCTTGATAGCTGTGCTCCTGCGGTTTCATACCGCTCCATACTTCCTCCTTCCTGTAGTAGCTTGCCCGTGCACAAACAGAGTAAAGGGGACATAAATGAGAGGGGGTTCCGGGCGAGAGACGGTATGCAAAATTGCTGCACAGCACCGTCTCTGCGCCCTGGCCCCTACGTATCGGCCGAATCCCGCCTGCGCGGCGTCTTGGCTCCCTTGAACGTGTAGAACATCGCGGTTGCTACGATTACCACGCCAGTGGTAGAGACGGCACCAGTGGCGATGCCCCAGCGGTGGGAAGTCCGGGCAGTCACCGGTTCATCGCTGTCCCAGAACAGCACGGTGTGGTGGGCAACGATGGAAAAGGCAATGGCGAACACCATCAAGAACAACACCAGAACGGTAATGTTGTAGCGCCGCCAGCCGTCATGCTCTATCTGCTCAGGGTTGCGTGGCCGATGCTCACTCAACTCCTTGAAGCTTCGCTTGAACATCTTTGTCCTCTCCTTGGTCATGGCTGATAAGGTATCACGGTTTATGTCCCTCTGTTTGTGCACGTTTCGTAATTACATGGCTGGAAAATGAGCATACCACCTGGGATCCACCGAGCGGGCGGAGCGACTTGAATAAAAATTGCCGCTCCGCCCGCAGTCCTGGTGTCCTCTCATGATGCAGGCAGGGCATCCTCCAGAACGACGCAACGGTCGTTCTCGGTATCGATTTCGAACTCCACGCCGTCAAAAACACCAGTGTCAAACACCTTGGCATGCTGTTCGAAATCAGGCTGATTCGTGAAAATCACTTCCACTGCCCCAGGGTCCGCTCCCTTACGGGCGGCCTGATCCTGGTAAGAGAGGACGATTGCCTTCTGAACCGGCTGCCAAGCTGCATTCATGCAGTCGCTGCCACCGATCAGAGCCTGGGCATAAGCAAAGGCTTCGGCGGTCAGCTCATGGGCATTGGTATCGATGAAGTAGTCCACAATCGGTACGAACTCGATGATCTCGCGGCCCGCACCTGGCTTGTAGTCAACGCTGTTCTCCGTGGCCAAGGCATCGACCCGGGGACGGTTGAAGACTGCCTGGGAACTGTCTATCTCCACCAACCAGCTGCCATCATTTTTGGCATGAACCGTGGCGCCTTCCGCCGGGAAGCAGACCTCCACATCTCCTATCGCCGTGAAGGTGATGGTGTCGGTGTTGAGGGTCTTGGAGAAAAGAGGAGTTTTCCAGATGTACTGGGACTCTCCCTTCACCGGAATCTCTGCCTGCACGTATGCACGGCACTCCAACGCCTCCGGGACGATCTTGACGATGCGTACCGGGCCGTGCTTTCGGAAGGTGTCCTGCCTTTCCACCTCGGGACTGTCGAACCAACCGAACGTACGGTTGAGGACGGTATAGCCGCCGATGAAGACAAGCCAGGCACCGATGAATATCGCCATGTTCTTGGGGGTAATCCACTTTTTCATGGTTTCTCCAAAGCTCATGAGGAACTGGAGCAGGGTTCCAAGGGTGGTATGCTCCAGCCATGTAACTACGGTTGTTAATGAGCGCTAACGGCCGTTTTTAGGACGCCTTTAATACAACTCCTGCTTTGGCATCTGCCAGCAGAAGAAATATACGGATGCGCCTAAGAAACCTTTGGCGTTAGTTTGTGAGTTGCAACAAATAAGCTCGGGGGACGCCCGAGCTTCAATATCTAAAATGAGGCTCGACTGTCCGGTTTCGCTACTGGCTCCCTGGCAATCCAAGCGACCAAATTACGGATTGCAGATCACGGCCTACAGCCTATTTGTAACATGCAATATAAATTGTTGTTGCCTGTTTGTCAATAGCCTGTTGTAAAAAACTACTGGGCAATGCTGGTATTCGCTTCGCACTTTTTCGAACAAACAGGTCGCAAATCTTTATCACATGATTCGCACACCAGAACCAGTCGGTTGCATGCAAGGTTCGAGCAGTTCACGTACCTGCTAGTTTTTCTACGGCAATGTACACACTCGCCAATATCTTTAGATTTTTCAGAAAATCGCTGATTCATCCGACCGTCAAAGATGTACAGCGAGCCCTCCCACAGACCGTCATCACCATACTTTTCCCCGTACTTTACGATGCCCCCGTCGATTTGGTAGACATCCTTAAAGCCGCGCTTTTTCATAAGCGCGCTCAACACTTCGCAACGGACGCCACCGGTGCAATACGTCACTACCGGCTTGTCTTTAATCGCATCGTATTTTGGATTGTCGATCTCTTTCATAAAATCCCGGGTCGTTTTTGTATCCGGCACGACCGCATCTTTAAACTTGCCGACTGCAGCCTCGTATGCGTTGCGGCCATCAAAAAACACCACGTCTTCACCGCGCTCACGCACCAATTTATGGAGCTGTTCCGGCTTCAGGTGTTTGCCGCCGCCGACGACACCCTTCTCGTTGACCGTAATTTCTTCCGGCACGCCGAATGAGACAAGCTCTGGCCGGACCTTTACGCTAAGCCGTGGAAATTCACTACCGGTTCCATCGCTCCATTTATACTGAATACCGCGAAATATGCCTGAGCGGTTCATTTCACGCTTGTACTCGCGCAGGCTCTCGATGTTGCCGGCGAGCGTTCCATTGATGCCATGTTTGCTAACGATAATCCGGCCTTTTAGGTTAAGACGAGAGCAGAGTTCCCTCTGCCAACGCATCGTCATTTCCGGGTCAGCAAGCGGGACAAACTTGTAGTACAAAATCACCTTATTCATAACGCCCACCCATTTTACTGGAGAATACGCCCCTTGTCATTACCTGAAGCACCTGTTACTATAAACTGCAATTACACAGTTTCAACAGATGAAACGTAACCTAGAGGCGGCAAAAAACTCCAAAATAAAAAATACTAATCATTGTCATTTGTATTAATTTTGGGCAGCAGGAGGCTGCTCTTCATGAACACAACCCGCAAAACACTGTATATATTTTGGCAGCATGCCTGGCGTTACCCCAAGTACGTCTTAGGGCTGCTCATTAGCGTACCGCTAACGATGTTGGTGCATCAGTTTTTGCCACCGATCATAGCAGCGAACGTTCTGGACCGCCTCAGCGCCGGTGACTTTACGCCAAATGATTTATGGGGAAGCTTTGGGAATGACACCTGTTGTTATACGCAGCACTTGTTATATCTGGAGGTGCCCTATTTTGGCGCATAGTCATAATACTTATATGGTATTTGGAAGGTTACGTGCTGCGTGACTTGTACCGAACCATGTTCAATCATTTGATGAACTTAAGCTCCTCTTTCCATGCCAATAGCTTTGGCGGCTCACTTGTTTCACAGACCAATAAGCTTGCCGGCGCTTATGTACGAATTGCCGACACCACTGTATTCCAAGTCTATACCTTATTCCTTGCGCTACTTTTTACTACCATTATCCTACTGCCTAAAGTTCCGATTTTTGTCATATTGCTGCTGTCATTTTCCGCAATCTTTATTACCAGTGCGATATTCATTACTAAGCGAGTGCGGCAGCTGAACGCCATTGAAGCGTCGGCACAAAACAAGCAAACCGGCTACCTGGCCGATATGATTACCAATGTCTTGGCAGTTAAAAGCTTTGCTACCAATAAACTTGAGAATAAGCGGTTCGCACATGCCACTGAAGATACCCGAATCAAAAGCCTCGATGTGATGCGGGCTGCAACGAAGCGTGACACGTACTTTGGCTTCGTTACAACGAGCATAGATGTCCTGGCCCTTGTAATGGCAGCTGCGAGTGTTGTTTTGTTTGATGCCAACATTGCGGTTGTTTTTCTAGTGCTTACCTACACTGCTAACATCGTGCACCGTTTATGGGAGTTTAGCCAAACGACTCTCAGAAGCTACAACCGTGCAATCGGTGATGCCCAGGATGGTATACGTACCCTCATGACTTCACCAGATGTAACTGATCCGGAATTACCTGAAAACTTAGCAGTCAAATCGGGCGAAATTGCCATAAGAAATCTTGTCTTTGCTCATAAGGACTCCAATGATGATGTGTTGTTTCAGAATCTGAACCTGACCATACGAGCTGGCGAGAAAATTGGGCTTGTTGGGCATTCCGGCTCTGGTAAATCAACGCTCACTAAACTACTTCTGCGTTTTATGGATATCGATGGTGGCGAAATACTCCTAGACGGACACAACATTGCAAACGTATCACAGAATGCCTTACGCCAGCATATTGCATACGTTCCACAGGAGCCTCTTCTCTTTCACCGAACAATTAAAGAGAATATTGCTTATGGAAAGCAATCCAGCACGCATGACGAAATAAAGTCTGCCGCCAAAAGGACAAATGCGGCTGAGTTCATTGAGAGGCTTCCTCAGGGTTACGATACCTTGGTTGGCGAACGGGGTGTGAAACTCTCCGGCGGACAACGCCAGCGTATCGCGATTGCCCGGGCCATGCTGAAAGACGCGCCGATACTGGTGCTTGATGAGGCGACCAGCGCCTTGGACTCAGAAAGTGAGAAACTAATCCAAGATGCATTGTGGAAGCTGATGGAAGGACGGACGGCAATAGTGATAGCACATAGGTTGAGTACGGTCCAGAGAATGGACAGGATAGTGGTGCTTGAGAATGGGAATATTATAGAGGAGGGTTCGCATGCGGGACTCTTAGCGCGAAATGGACGGTATGCGAAACTATGGAGCCACCAAGCCAGCTAATTTCTGTGCGCTACTCTTCTTCGGCAGCTTCTTCAGCTTTGTCGCCGCCGTGTTCGGAGGGAACCTCTCCGGCCTCTTCTGTCCCTTCCTCAGTACTTTCTTCAGATATCTGGGCCTTGGTTTCTTCCACCACGGCAATCGGATGCTCTGCTTCAGTCATAATAGCCACACCAGAAGGGACCGGAATATCTGCTACCGTGACGCTATCGCCAATCTCAGCTAACTTAGCGCCATCAACTGCTAGCCCCTCAGGCAGATCCTTTGGCAAAGATTCAACCAAAACGTGATCGAGCTGCTTAATCACCATAAACCCGGCTTTTTCAGCAGGAATTTCGCCCTCGATGTGTACCGGAATTTCTGCTTCAACCTTTTGGTCTTGACGGATAGCATTAAAAACCAGGTGCCTGAGTTTACGCTTTTTCGGCTCAAAGTCGGCATCCTTGATGAGCGCCATGTACCTTTGTTTGCCGACCTCCAAGGTTATCGGATGGTGGCCGCCTGCCGACTGGTACGTTTTCATAAGTTCAACGTATGGCCCCATGACGTGTACGGATTCCTTGCCGTGATCATGAATAACGGCCGGTACCTTGCCTGAATTGCGTAAGTGTTTAACTTTTTTACCGACAACCTCACGTTTTTCGAGTGACAATGTTATGTCTTGCATAGTAGTCTCTGAGCTCCCTATCGAACGTTTAGTGTAAGCAGTATTATAGCAAATCCGCGAGCTGGACTCGAACTCCCAATTCCGGTAACCTTAGAGCGTGCTAGATTTTAACAGCTGGATAGAAGGCAGTAGTGCCCTTATAGGTATCTTGATAGTCGCCGGTATCGTCTTTGCCGAGTCGGGCCTCTTGATCGGTTTCTTTCTTCCTGGCGACACGTTGCTGCTCGGCGCCGGCATTCTGGCATCGCAGGGCAATCCACCCATTCTTTGGCTCATCATATCTATCGTAATCGCGGCGGTCGTTGGTGACAATGTCGGCTACAGCATTGGGCGGCGGACCGGACATAGGATTTTCAAGAAAAAGGAAAGTATTTTATTCCAGCACGAACATATCGAACGTGCCGAAAAATTTTATGAAAAGCATGGTGGAAAGACTATTATCCTCGCACGTTTTATCCCCATCGTCAGGACATTCGCACCGGTGGTCGCCGGCATAGGCAAAATGCCAAGGCGTCGGTTTATGTTTTATAACGTATTCGGCGGAATGATTTGGGGCGCCGGAGTCACTCTGCTCGGTTACTGGTTCGGGAGCCGGATACCGCACCTCGACGAGTACATCCATCTTGTGCTGCTGCTGGTAATCGTCTCGAGTGTTGGCCTTGCCGGCCTCCATATCCTCAGGGAGCCGGACTCCCGCCGGATCCTCAAGGAACGCCTGCATCTGTGGTTACGAAATGTCTTTCTAAATAAAAAAATCGATTAACTCAGCTTGATTATTACGGCCAGTTTGGAGCAAATGCTCTATAAATTCTTCCTCGTCAAGCGTCCAGCTATGCCGGGCGTGCTGTGCGCCAGGAAAATGTTCGAGCTGTAACGATTCGCTTAACACCCCGCCCAGCCTTGACGGGGTTTTGAGTAAACGTGTGATTCTTTCTTGCAACTCCGAATCAGCGCCTGCCTGGGTTATACTGCGGCCAATTTCGTCAATGAGCTCGTAATTTAACATTCGGTCGCTGCGGCAAATGACGTGGGCAACCACCAACTTGCCTAACGCATATTTCCTTTCCTCAAGGCCAGTCTCTGGATCATGAAGAATACCGACAAATTGCTCGGATGCGATTTGCTTGGCCATCTCTGCTCTAACTTCCGCAAAGTCCATATTTATACAATTTTCTTAAGAAATTGGCCGGTGTAGGATTTAGCGTTTTTCGCAACTTGTTCAGGGGTACCCTCGGCGACCACCATACCACCGCCGGCACCACCCTCCGGCCCCATATCGATGATGTGGTCAGCGGACTTAATCACATCAAGGTTGTGCTCAATCACGATCATGCTGTTGCCGGCATCGACCAGTGCGTGCAGAACCTGCAGCAGTTTCTCAACGTCCGCCATATGGAGGCCGGTTGTCGGCTCATCGAGGATATAGAGCGTCCGTCCGGTCGGACGGCGGGAGAGCTCGGACGCAAGCTTGATCCGCTGCGCCTCGCCGCCGGAAAGCGTCGTTGCCGGCTGCCCGAGCGTGATGTATCCCAAGCCGACGTCAACCAAGGTCTGCAGCTTGCGGGCGATAGACGGGATGTTTTCAAAGAATTCCAGCGCCTGATCACACGTCATTTCCAGCACATCGCTGATAGTCTTGCCTTTATAGTGGATCTCCAGCGCCTCACGGTTGTAGCGTTTGCCTTTGCACACCTCACAAGGAACATACACATCGGGCAAAAAGTGCATTTCAATCTTAATTATCCCGTCGCCGGCACAGTTTTCGCACCGGCCGCCCTTTACATTGAAGCTGAACCGTCCCGGCCCATAGCCGCGCAGTTTCGCTTCCGGCATAGTGGCGAACAGCTCTCGTATCGGCGTGAACAAACCGGTGTACGTTGCAGGATTGGAGCGAGGCGTACGGCCAATCGGCGACTGGTCGATAATAATCGCTTTGTCAAGCTGCTTGATGCCTTCGATGTCATCATGCCGGCCGGGCACCACATTGGCCCGATGCAGCCTCGCCGATAATTCTTTCGCGAGAATGTCATTGATGAGGCTCGACTTGCCGGAACCCGATACGCCGCTCACTACCACCAACTGGCCGAGCGGGATGGTGACGTCTATATTTTGCAGGTTATTTTCCCTGGCTCCTCTAACAGCCAACGATTTTCCATTTCCTGGCCGGCGTTTTTTGGGAACGTGTATAGACTTTTTGCCGCTAAGGTACTGGCCGGTAACGCTCCTTTGGTTTTTGGCGACTGCCGTGGGAGTACCGGAAGCAACGATGTGGCCGCCATGTATGCCGGCACCCGGCCCGATGTCAATCAAATGGTCGGCGGTACGGATCGTTTCTTCGTCATGTTCGACAACGATAACCGTATTGCCAAGGTCCCTTAAGTTTTCAAGCGTACGGATAAGCCGGGAGTTATCCCGCTGGTGAAGTCCGATTGATGGCTCATCCAAAACATAGAGTACCCCCATCAAGCCGGAGCCGATTTGAGTCGCCAAACGAATGCGCTGCGCCTCGCCGCCGGAAAGCGTGGCAGCGCTTCTCAGTAAATTCAAATAGTTGAGCCCAACGTCCTGGAGAAACTGCAGGCGGGCACAAATTTCCTTCAGTATCATCTGAGCAATATGCGCTTCTTTTTCAGATAGCTCTATGTCAGTAAAAAACTTCAGGGCTTCATCTATCGAAAGGGTGCAAATATCCATAATTGACTTGCCTGCTACAGTTACGGCGAGCACTTCCGGTTTGAGGCGTAGCCCTTTGCAGGCATGGCACGGGCGCTCCTGCATAAACCGCTCGATATCACGGCGCATAAAGTCGCTTTCAGTTTCCTTGTGCCGGCGCTCTAGGTTCGGGATTACCCCTTCATACGTCGTATCAAAGTGCCGTCCGCTACCGAGTGCCACGCGGTACGTTTCGCGCCCTGTCCCGTACAGGATTTTATCAAGCGCGTCTTGGGACAGCTCACCCGTAGGTACCTGCAAACTGAAGCCGTACCGGTCAGCTACTGCCTGCATTTTCTTCATATACCAGGCGTCCGAGCTCACCCTGTTAAACGGCCGGATCGCCCCTTCGGCGATGGTGAGGCGTCCATTGGGAATGACCAAGTCCGGATCAACTTCCAAGCGCGATCCCAGGCCGGTGCAAACCGGACAAGCGCCATGCGGGCTGTTAAAACTGAACGTCCGTGGCTCCAGCTCCGGTATGACAACGTCAGGATGGTCAATGCAGGCGTACATCAGGCTATAGACGAACTCCTGATTGTTATCAACGTCAAGCACCTTGAGCTTGCCGTCGGCGATGTCCAGTGCCTGTTCGACGGATTGTGCCAAACGGCCGCGGCTTTCCTCGTCATTCACCACTCGGTCGACAACAATTTCAATGGTATGTTTATAGTTCTTATCGAGCGCCGGAAATTCGTCGAGCGAATAGACTACACCGTCTACCCGCGCCCGGGCAAAACCGGCGCGCTGGAATTGTTCAGGTATGTGCTCAAAAGCACCTTTCTTATCAGTTACAACCGGCGACAGTACCATTAGCCTGGTGCCGTCGGGCAGCCCTGCCACTTGGTCGACAATTGCCTGCGTCGTTTGTCGGGCTACCGGCTTGCCGCAGATCGGACAATGCGGTACGCCGACACGGGCAAAGAGCAGCCGCAGGTAATCATAAATCTCGGTCACGGTCGCAACCGTAGAGCGCGGGTTGCGGCTCGTGGATTTCTGATCAATGCTAATCGCCGGGCTGAGTCCGTCAATCTGGTCAACGTCCGGCTTTTCCATGAGTCCTAAGAATTGCCGGGCATAGGAGCTTAGGCTCTCAACGTAGCGCCGTTGGCCTTCTGCGTAAATAGTATCAAAGGCAAGTGAAGACTTCCCCGAACCAGACAAGCCGGTAATCACCACCAGCTTTCCGCGCGGAATGGTGACATCGATATTTTTGAGATTGTGCTCTCGTGCTCCCTTGACGGTAATTGCATCGCTCATAAACGGGGAGATTATACCGAAAAACAGAGAAAAATTCCAGTCTGTATGTCATTTCTCTACGGAGCGGCAAGCAGCTTTGGTGCGGTACCGGTTAACTTATGCTAGGCTTAAGTACGTGATTAAAAAAGTTGCAATCCAGGGCTATGGCGCTTCGTTCCACGACATAGCCGCCCGGCAGTTTTTTGGCGGAACAATCCAACCCGTACCCTGCGACACCTTTGCCGACACATTTGCGACATTGCATGACGCAAAGGCCAGCTATGCGGTGGTTGCTTTAGAAAATTCCCTGTTCGGCTCTATCAACCAGGTATATGATTTGCTGCTGAAATACCGGTTTTGGATTATCGGTGAAGTTTATCTCCAGATTGAGCAGTGCCTGGTTGGGTTCCCTAGCGCTGAACTGGAGGACATCAAAGAGGTCCATTCCCATCCTGTTGCGCTTGCCCAATGCGAAGAGTACCTAGACACCACACTGCCTCACGCGGAACGGTTTGAACACCATGACACCGCTGCCAGCGTTGCTGACATTAAAGAGTGGGGAGATGCGAGTCGGGCAGCCATTGCCAGTGCGGCGGCGGCTGAGCTACATGGCATGCGGATTATCGCCCGCGGGATTGAGACTAATAAACAAAACTACACTCGTTTCGTCGTCCTCAGTACTGAAGCACAACCCGCCTCTGACGCTGATAAGGCATCGCTGGTGCTGATCACGAGCCACACGCCCGGTGCTTTATATAAGGCGCTCGGCGCCTTTGCTAACCGCGGTATTAATCTGTCAAAGCTGCAGTCTCGGCCAATAATCGGCCAAGCCTGGCAGTATATGTTCTATGTCGACGTAGAAACAAATGACCAGGGCAAACTGCAAGCCGCGCTTAAAGAGCTGGAAAGCCAGCAATGCGAAGTTATCCAGCTCGGGTCATACCGCGCCGGCCGATAACAGGCTATACTAGCCCTATGCGCAAGATGTCACGCCTAGGAAAAGTAATCCTTATGGATACGGTGGGCGTCCTGATGCTTATCGGCGTGGTGCTGTTCGGCTGGATGCCCGGTCCCGGCGGCATTCCATTGCTGATTGCCGGGCTGTCACTGCTTGCGGCAAACCACGAATGGGCACGGCGGCTTTTAGAGTACGTCAAGGTGCATGGAGCATCAGTTCTTACGCGGCTTTTTACCAATCACCCAATCGTTAAAATTGGTTTTGATGTGATAAGCGTGTTACTTGTGATTGCCGCCATTTATGTGATTGCCTTGCAGACGAGAAATATTGTTCAGTCCATAGCTATTGCCGGCCTGTATTTCGGCATCGGCATATTCCTCTTAAACCGTCGCCGGATACAGCGTTTATACCACTGGGTCCGTCGCCGCTAGTCATCAGTAGGCATTATGCTTTGGGCGTAGAGCTGGAGCTCTTCAAGCAGATACCGTTGATGGTCAGTCAAGTTGCCTTTGGCCTCAATTTCGCTAATTTGGTTAAAGAACTTGGCCATGCGGTTTGTCTCCTTGCCACCGAGTAATTTCTCGGTCCGATACCGCTCCCATTCGGCACGCTCTTCGCTGGAAAGGGTTTTCGGGAAATTCCTGGCTTTATACAAGGGCAACAGTGCTGTTAGCCGCCTGTCTTTAAAATCAATGCTCAGCGAGCTGAGCTCTTCCGGGTTCGCCGCCCGCACCACGCTCATGCCCTGTTTATCACGATTGTCAAAAAACCCGTCGTACAGCTGCGTGTCCACGGTCTGCTCGGTGTCCAGGAAACGCATTTGCTGCTGCTTATCGAGGATTTCCTGCGCTTCCAACACCTTTTTTATCCAGTCTTTCATCGCCTGCAATTCGCCAAGATGGAACTTGATTTTTTGCATGTCAATTTTCAGGCGCTTTTCACTTTCGGGATCCAATACGTTTAAGGGTGCGATTGCCGGGCACCGGTTGAACTGCAGAGTTTTCACCGGCAGCCTTGGGCCTGGTTCATCATTGCGTTTGCGCCAGGCTTCGGCAAGTTCAGCCGGGGAAAGTTTTTCGAACTTGCGCGGGTTGTAGCGCAGGTCATATACCAGTACGCCTTGCTTTTTCGGGTGCTCGGCAATAGTTGCGACGATCGTAGTCTTTTCCGTTGTGCTGTCGTACTTGCCGGAGGTGTAGATAAACGGCCTGCCGGCAAGCGCCAGCTCGGCAGCCTTTTGCTTGGTGCGCATACTAAAGAGAAAGTCGAACAGTTTCTCTTGTTTGTTCCGAACCAGCCGTGCCAGCGCGATGCAAGCCTGCACGTCGCCAAGCGCATCGTGCACATTGGCGTGGTCAAGCTTATTGATGGCGGTAAGCAGCTCTAGCCGGTTGCTTGGTTTGCCGCTGGCGTCAAACGGCCACTTGATTCCCTGGGGCCGCAATGCCCTCGTCATCCGCACTACGTCAAGCAAATCCCAGCGCGAGCGGCCATCCTGCCACTGCCACTCGTACGGATCGTAAAAGTTACGGTAGTGCATGTAGCGCATAAATTCATCATCAAACCGCACCGTGTTATAGCCGACCATAACCGAATCCGGCGTCGCAACCTCTTCGTTGAAAACGCGTAAAAACTCTGCCTCGGTAATTCCTTCGGCAATTGACTGCTGTGGAGTAATGCCGGTCACCAGGACTGCATACGGTTCCGGCAAAACATCTTCTGACAACTTAATCATAAAGTTATGTGGTTCACCTATTGGATTCAAGTCAAGGTCAGTGCGCTGCCCGGCAAACTGCATCACCCGCTGCTCTCTCGGGTTAATGCCACTCGTTTCCAGGTCGTAAAAATAAAACGTCATAGTTTAGATGGTACGGCGTTTTAGCTCTACCGCCAATGAAAATTCACGGCGTGTAGGCTTAAAACTCGACTTCACCGAAGTTACCGACTACAATACGGTCACCTGCTATTGCGCCCTTACGCTCCAGTTCGTGCATGATGCCCATTTTCCGCATGATATCACGCAGCCGCTGCACACCATGAGGGTTACTAAAATCCGTCCTGGCGGCAAACCGTTCAATCTTTTTGCCGGTTACTAAGAAGTGGTCTTTTTCTTTAACCACCATCCACGCATCATCTTCGCTGTCCAGGGTAATGACAGGCAGTTCCTGCCTGTCGGCTGCCTCATTTCTCTGTACACGCTCCTTTTCAACTAATTCCTGGAGCGCATACAGCAACTCACGCACGTTTTGCTTGCTTTGCGCTGATACGGCAAATACTTTGGCTCCTCTTGGAACCACTTTTTTCAGCTCCTTTAGTTTGTCTTGGACTATATCCTCATCGAGGCCATCAATTTTATTCAAGACTACCACTTGCGGTCGGTCGGTCAGGTCAACCTTATAATCTTTCAGCTCCTGCTGGATGGTTGCATACGACTGTTTGATATCTTCGTCATAAATGTCAATCAGGTGCACTAGCACATTGGTACGCTCCACATGCCGCAGGAATTCATCACCAAGCCCTTTGCCTTGGCTTGCTCCTTCAATCAGCCCCGGAATATCAGCAAAAAGCAGGCTGGAGGTTTCATCAATATCAACTACGCCCAAGTTGGGACGAAGCGTCGTGAACGGGTAGTTGGCAATTTCTGGCCGAGCATTGCTGAGGCTTGCCAGCAAGGTAGATTTACCGGCGTTCGGCAACCCGACCAAGCCGACATCGGCAATCATTTTAAGTTCAAGTGTAGCCGTTACCTGCTCACCCTTTTCTCCCTTTTCAGCCACACGAGGCGCTTGCCGGGTAGAAGAGGTAAAGTGTGCATTGCCAAAGCCGCCTTTGCCGCCCTTGGCAATTACTTCCTGTTGTCCGTCGTTAACCAGGTCAGCCAATACCATCCCTGATTCGTCTGAAACTACAGTGCCGATAGGCACTTTAACAACAAGCGTTTCGCCGCTTTTGCCGTGCTTTTTACGCTTGCCGCCCGGCTTGCCCGACTCGGCCTTGAGCAGTTTTTGGTACCGGAACGAAGCCAGCGTGTTCTGGTTGCGGCTCGCCAGAAACACTACGTCACCACCTTTACCGCCGTCGCCACCGTCGGGACCGCCTTTAGCAATAAATTTCTCATGGCGAAAACTGACAAGCCCGTCGCCGCCGTCGCCTGCTTCAATGATTACATCGGCTTTATCAACAAACATTCGCAACCTCCTGCACCGTATGGCCTGCTCAACGACCTGCGTCGCCGACTCCGCCATACTTGTGGCGCATTACTGCGTCAAAACCTGCGGTGCTCGTGCACCGTACTTTACTGTACGCCTTACTCTGCTCCTCGGTTTTTCCTTGTACTGCATCCACCTGCAGTGCTCGCTCCATATATTACACATAATACAGGGGTAGCGGTGCTTGCACAATATACGATTATGAGACTGTTCATTGATTGGGATGAGAAACAAACCACCGATGGGTGAGCAGCCCGATCCGCCAGTCAGCGGACCGGCGCGATTGACAGGCCCCAGCAAGAAAGGATTCTTGCTGGGAAGTCGTAGTATATTACCCTCTGATAAGCAAACGTAGTGAAGCTTAATAAATGAAAGCGTATCGGCTAAACTGGTCGGGTGTCACCAGCCGCCAGCTTACCCTGTTCCAGCCGCCTGCCGGCCTTGGATCAGTAGGTGAAACCTGGCCGCGCGAATTCATGTCGCTTACCCATGCCGAGCCGTCAGGCAAAACCTGCTCAACAAAGCCAACGTGACCTAAGCAGCCAGATTTAGTGAAGATAACCGCGCCGGCTGCCGGTGTACCGCCAGTGGCAATTCCAGCACGCTGGGCAGCACGCAGCCAGTTACAGGCGTTGCCGAAGTTTGCCGGAATCGGCCGGCCAATATCAGCCCGACGTTTGGCTGCCCACCACGTACACCATCCGTAGTCATACCCGTTATACCCATAAATTGCCGAGTTCCCAAAGGCAAACCCGTACGAAGCATAGGCTGTTGACCGGCGGACCGGTGTAGGCTGCACACCATCCGGTATCACAATGCGCTCGCCAACCGGCAGGCCAGTCAGTTCGGCGTCATTAAATGCAATGATGGCGTCTTTATTCGCCCGGTACCTCTGTGCGAGGCTTTCGGGTGTATCGCCTTCACGGACCACATAAACAATCCCATTAATCGGCGAAATCCAAAGTTCCTTACCTTGTTGGATATTTTCCCCGGAAAGCCCGTTAGACCAGCGAATCGTATCCGAGGTAACGCCAAACCGGGTACCAAGGCTGCTCACCGTATCACCCGCCTTGGCAATGTAACGTTGGATATCTTTGCGTGTCTTGGTTGTAGTAGATATAACCTGGGGCTTGGAAATAATGTTAGCGTCGCTTGATGCAGTCGTCAGCTGCGCGTTGACAGAGTCAGCATGGTTCACGACCGAAGTAGCCTCGTCCAGCCGCACCATTCGGGCAATATGCACCGCGATATCAGCGGAAGACAGCTGGTCAAGCGGATTGATGATCTCCTGGTCTGATGAAGTATTCAGCGCGCCGCGGCGAACCGCGTCGCCAGATTCGGCATTTTTCACCACAAAACTAACCGCCGCAATGACAACCACTGCGTTCAGGAGCAGTAAACCGTAACGTACTGTCCGTTTTTTGGATTTACCGAAGAGCCGTCTTCGGACACGGCTCAATAACTTGCTTGATTGGGTATTGCTAAGCTGTTCGCTTAGCGTTTCGATGGTACGAATACCAGTCTCCCGGCTAATGCCCTACTCTTAAGCTGTTTTAATTTGTACATTTCAACACAAAGTAAATTTCTTTATGTGACTGTTCAATACTAAAGCTCAGCGTCAGAGGCAATTACCTTAACAGATAAAGCAAAGGCAATCGCACCTCTGATAATAGCAAAAACGTAGCCGAATTTCAATTTCATCCACCCCTGTTACTTCCCATAAAGTAGGTTTGTGAGACTGGTTATTCGTCGCATCCGACGCCATACTCACGCTGCAACCGTTCATGCTCCTCGAGGGTATGGGAAAACCGCGTTTCACAGTCATTGCCGGTAACAAAGTAAAGGAAATCCGTAGTTGCCGAATCAACTACGGCTTGCAGCGAAGATTCGCTCACATTGCTAATTGGCGTAGGCGGCAACCCGGCATACAGATAGGTGTTATAGGGCGAATCAAACCGCTCATAATCATCTGACCCTGCCAAAACAGCCCCATACGGCGTTGTAGCGTCGGATTCCAGCTTCATACCCATGCCAAGCCGTTTTAGGAACACCTGCGCCACCCGGGGCCTGTCCTGCGGGTTTTCTCCGGAAACTTCGTTCTCAATGATGGAAGCAAGGATAATGCCCTCGTAAACGGTCAGCCCTTTGCGGACTATGCCGTTTCGTATCGCAGGCGTAAGCCGCTTTTGCATTTCATCGAGGGATTGTTCGATGATTTGTTCGGGCAAAGTGTCAGCTGTCTTATGGAACGATTCGGGGTAAAGGTAGCCCTCTAGATTGGCGCCCGCTGGTTTATCAACGATCGCCGGATGATTGGCATACCGTTCCGGCTTCAGCGCATCCACCACGCTTTGCTCGCTAAACCCGCTGTTAATCAAGCTATTCTCTATCTGGTCGAGCCGGCTGGCCGGAAAGATCGTCACCAGGTCTTTTGATACGAGCCCCCCGGTGAGGATAGTAACGATTTCCTGTACGCTCTGGCTTTGCCGCAGTGCGTAAGTGCCTGCCTTAAGGTTGTTTTCCAACCCGGCGTTGCGCACGTAGCGTTCAAACGCCCAATCGCTCCTCACTACATTCTGCTGCTTTAAAAGCGCGGAAATTTCCTTGAGCGAACTGCCGAGGGGAATGGTAACGGTTATGCGCTTCTGGTTATTGCTGACCGGCTTTAAGTTGTTGGTATACATTTGCCGCACGTAGGCCACTGACCCGACGGTTATGATGACGCCGACTGCCAGAAGTACCGCGAGCCATTTCGGCCACCGGCGTTTGCGCGGTTGGTTAGTGTACCCTGCTGCCATCAGTTAGGCTCCTTATGCTCTCTCAAAAAATCTTCCAGGATATAAACGGCTGCGAGACTGTCGACTTCTTCCCTGCTATACGGGCGACCCCTGGCCCGCAGCTCGGACTCAGCCTGCTTCGTCGTCACTGCTTCGTCTTGTAAATGGGCGGTAATGCCTGGTAAAGCCTCTACTTTAGCACAAAACTGTCTGGCTGCTGCGGTTTGCCCGGTTTCCTGTCCATCGAGGCCGCGCGGCAAACCAACCACTACATCAGTCACTGACTCCTGCTGGATAAGTTCCTGTAACCGGTGGAAGATAGTGCCGTCGTTCTTGAGTGTTACCAGTTGACGTGGCAAGCGTGTACGCCACGAAGCAATTGCTACACCGACCCGACTGCCACCCGCATCGAGCGCCAGGACGGAATTATTCGTCTGCTGATTCATCTACGTTAGTTTCCGGTTCGTCCGCTTCCTCGAACACGATGGTGATTTTGCCGGCATTTTTAGGGGTTGAGTAGACCCAGAACGGACTGTACTCAATATCTACATCCTGCACGCCTGGCCGGTTACGGACGATGTTTTGCGCGTCACCACGTTTTTTACCGGCAATTTCTTGCTTAAGCGATTCTGGATCGATATCCGGACCGGCCAATGCCGCCACACGCATCGTCAGGGTAAATTCAGTCTGCGATTTCTTGTCGGTTATCTGTAGTATCGCCGCGTCAAACCCGTCCTCTAAAATCACTTGCTTGCTGGTGTCGATTTGCTTTTTTACCTCGTTTTCAATGAGCTTCTTAAGATGCTCAGCCTTTACGCCCACCATAGTGTAGGTAATGGTCGAGGTAACCGTTACCTCGTTCGCCTGTTCACCGGCTGCCGGCGATGCGGTGATTTCCGGCGTACCAGTGACCATCGATTCTTCTATGCCGTACAGCCCGTCAGTTTGCAGGGCGGTTTTGAGCTCTTCCGTGATGTTGGCAGCAGCTTTTTCCTGCAGCCGTTGCCGGGCGCTGTCGATATCTTGCTGGCTCACCACTTTCACGATCTGCGACGTGCCGCCCGTCATAGAAGAGCCCACGCCCGTTATGGTGCTGGCGAAACTCGATGAATACTCCCTGCCGCTGCTGATGTTATACATATCGCCTGCCGCGGTAGCTACCACCTCTACCTCATCACTTCGGTTTTTCTTGCAGTTTCCGTTGCTGAAAAAGTCGCTCGCTGGCACCGTAACTTCTTCCGAGGTGGCAAACGAGAGGCCATTGTTCGTAAACGACGTGCCGGCCGGCAGCTTCACCGGGTCATCGGTACAGTTATAGACTGTCATCGTACCGCTCGCTTTGTTACCAATGTCCTTTTGGCCGGTAGCAGGCGCCTTTTCGCTCTCGGTTTTCTTTACCTCTTTTACCGTTGCCGGCACAATTGCCTGCTCTTCATCAAACTCCTCTGCTGCCGCATTCACGGTCGGTGTTAAAGTCGCAGCGATACTGGTGGCATCAGTACGGATGGTAACCGTTGCTTTCGGCAGCACAACAAATGCCAGCACCCATCCCCCGACGAGCAGCAGCAAGGCGAGCCCTGCCAAAAACAGCTTCATGCGGAACTTGTTAAAGTTGGGGATCTTGATCTTCTTGGCTTTTACTTTCGGCGGTTTGGCCGCCGACGGCTTTTCCGGCGTCCTGTTATCTACTTCAATGGTCTCGTCTTCCGGCGGCATCCCGGCCAACTCGCCAACGCTTTTAGCCTTGTCGACCTCCACGCTCTCGGGCGCCTTTTCGTCGATAATTTCATCTGCAGCACCCTTGGTGGTAGGAGGGGGTGGTACCGTTGGTTTGGATTGCAGCGTCCTCGCGACATACAGCCCGACGGCACCGGCCAGCGGAATAACCGCCTGCTCTGAGGTAATGAGCACCACCTTCTTTTCTTCCTCATCAGAGGTGCGCTTGAGCAGTTTCATATTAACGATACTTTGGAATACCGTCGCCCGTTTTGGCAGCACCAGGGCAACTATCTTATGCTCCGCCGCCTTTACCTTGTCGATAACAGCGGTAATCTCATCATCAACATCAACGTAAATTGTATCTTTTTGGTTCGTGCTCATACTTTAAGTATTTTATCAATCCGTTCCCGTATGGAATGTGTAGCGCTGTCGTTTTGCTGCAGCGTGTCCATGCCGACCCGAAGCAGGCCCATCGCGGTTATGAATGTATGATCCGTAACCGCTCCGCTTTTGTCAACAATACCGACCACTTCACCCGGCCGTATATGTTGCACCACCGGCTTCTTAGTAAACGGCAGGTCGGCGTACCAATCAGATTGTTGCAGCCGCTCGACCAATGACGGCAAAGAGGAGCCGCCGCCGCAAAGCAGTATCCGGTTGGGCAGGTGGTCCAGCTTGTCAAATTCACCAAGCGCAAGCTCTACACCGCTCGCCCAGACATCGAGCGTTTTGTTGAGTGCCGTCTCAAGCGTCGGCCGCTTGGCAGGATTTATTCGGTTGTCTGACAGTGCCAGCTTAAGCTGTTCGGCTTTTTCAAAATCTATTTCAAGCTCCCGCTCGATTGAACGGGTAAATGCCCGGCCGCCGATCCCAAACATTTTGGTGCCTTGCACACCGCCATCGTTAATAACCGCTATATCAGTCGTACCGCCCCCTACGTCCATCAGGACCGCGCTCATCGTAGCGTTTGGATCATCACCGATTACCGATCGCGCAACGGCAAACGGCTCAGCGGCTACCGCCAGTAAATCAAGGTCAAGCTCCTGGGCAGTCCGCTCCAACGCGCCGATGTGTATGAGCGGTGCAAAAGCGGTATAGAGCTGTACCAGCACTTCCCTGCCTTGGAACCCAACTGGATTGGTTACGGTGTACCCGTCAATTTCAATGCTCACAAGCGCGCTGTTCACCAGCCGGATTTCGACTTCTTTGCCCCCCAACTCCCAGGCCAGCTGCTGCCTTGCTCTGGCCTGTGCCCGGTTTTGTACCAATTTGATAATCTGCTCGACTTCAGCGACGTCAAGCGCCTTGCTGGGATCTTTACGGGTACAGCGCACTGTCGTGGTCGTTCCTTTGACCAGCTCACCGGCAATACCGATGACAGCCGTCCTGACGCTGACGTTGGCCTGCTGCTCGGCAGCGTTGAGAGCCTCGTCGCAGTTTTTTACAACAGCTGTGATATCGGAAATTGCGCCGGCCTGCATATCGGTCAGCTCCTGATGAGCGCGGCCGACACCTATAACTTCAAGCCCGTCGCCACGGGTACGGGCAATCAAAGCCTTGACGAATTCGGTACCAATATCGAGCCCCACCAGATACTGGTCTTTCGTAACCCGCTTCGGACGGTTGGCCCGGGTCGCCACCGTCTCTTTCAACGTCTTAATTTTTCCCTTAAGCATAATCTATATGATTATACCACCCGCACGGGCAGCATAATCGATTACTGTAAGACTGCTTTTATTCGTCTGATGCCGGCGGCGCTGGCTTCTTCTCGCTTGCTGGCGGAATAAATCCGCCTCCGCTAGTCAGCGGACCGCTCGCTCTCCCCACGGCGAATCCTCTCGCCGCGGGGACCCCAATAGTATTATTCTAAAATCGCTTTTATTCGTCTGATGCCGGCGGCGCTGGCTTCTTCTTTGATGATTTTGAAGCGCTTGCCGTCCTCAGCCAATTGGCTGGTGTGCTCCACATGCGGACCGCCGCAGATTTCAAAACTGTACGGCTTTTCCTCGTTCTCGGCCTGCATGCTATAAACCTTCACCGTGTCACCGTAACGGTCGCCGAACTGGCCCAGCGCGCCAAGCTTGCCGGTCGCCTCCTCGGTCGGGTACTCTGCCCAGGTTACTTTAAGATCTTTGGCGATCTCGCGGTTCACTATATCCTCAACCTGCTTAATCTGCTCCGGGGTCACCTTTTCCGGATGGGAAAAGTCAAACCGCAGGCGCTCTTCAGTAATGTTGGAGCCCCGCTGTATCACATGGTCACCAAGTACGTCACGCAGCGCCTGGTACATCAGGTGCGTCGCCGTGTGGTACTTCTTATGCTGTAAGGTCTGGCCGCCAAGCCCGCCCTTGAACGTACCCTTAGCAGCAGTTTGTGAACGTTCACGCTGCTCGGCCATTTTCGCATCAAACTCTTCACGCCAATTTTGAGATATCGTAATACCTCTCTTGTAGGCTTCCTCTACCGAGAGTTCCACAGGAAATCCATAGGTATCATAGAGCAGAAAAATTAATTGACCATTCAATGTTTTACCACCTATCGTAGCAGGGTAAGTCGTGGGGTAACTTTTACCCTCAACCATCTTCTCAAACTCTTTCAGCCCTTTTCTGAGCGTCTGGCGGAAAGCTTTTTCCTCTTTCACCAACACGTCAATCACTTCCTGCCGTTTTTCGGCAACTTCCGGAAAATCCTCATGATATATGTCGGCGATTACCGGTACCACGTACTCCATAAAATTCTGTTCAATCCCTAGCTCAAAGGCGAAACGGATTGCCCGCCGCACCAGCCGCCGCATTACATAGCCTTGCTCCTTGTTGCTTGGCTTCACGCCGTCAACGGCCAGGAATGTCGCAGCCCGCAGGTGATCGGCGATCACCCGCATGCTGCCGGTGTGTTGTTCGTAGTCTTTGCCGCTCTGCTTCTCGAGTGTCTCAATAATCGGCCACATCAAGCTGATCTTAAACGCGTCCGGGCTGTCCAACTTGGCGGCCGCAATGCGTTCCAGGCCACCGCCGAAATCAACGTTTTGCTTGGGCAGCCTGTCAAAGCCGCTTTCGGTTTTGACGTATTCCATAAATACGGAGTTGCCGATTTCCATGTACCGGCCGCAGTCGCAGTTCGGATGACACTTTTTGCCAAACTCAGGGTTATGCTGTACCTGATCGAACCGGTAAAATACCTCGCTGTCCGGGCCACCCGGCTCGCCTGGCGACATGTCCGCCGGCTTGCCTTCCCTCGCCCACCAGTTCTTGTCGCTGTAAAAGAATATCCGAGCGCCTTCGTCACCCAGCTCATACCCTCGCTCTTCCGTTCCGATCTCTTTAGTCGTGGCATCAATCCCCTTTTGCTTGAATAACTCCTGCCAGATTTTGGCTGATTCCTCATCCTTGGGAATGCCGTTCGCCGGGTCGCCGCTGTAGCAGGTGACGTAGAGTTTGTTCGGGTCCAGCCCGACCACTTCAGTCAGGAACTCAAAGAGCCACGGCAGCTGCTCTTTCTTGAAATAGTCGCCGAGGCTCCAGTTGCCAAGCATTTCAAAAAACGTCGTGTGGCGGTTATCGCCGACTTCATCAATGTCCTGGGCTCTTAGGCAGGTCTGGCTGTTCACCAGCCGGTTGCCTTCCGGATGCGGCTCGCCAAGCAAGTACGGCACCAGGGGCTGCATGCCTGAACCAGTAAACAACGTCGTTGGGTCGTTATAGGGTACGAGCAATGCGCGTGCAATTGCCGAATGGCCTCTTTGCGTGAAAAAGTCCAAGTACGCTTTACGGATTTCTTGAGCTGTCATTCATCATTCTCCCAGATGAGAATTATAGTTTTATCATAATCTTACCCTATTCTAACAGAGGTGGCACGATTCGCAATGACAGTTGGTGCAAACTGCTATTGATTAGCATTGACTAATATGGTATAATAGTAAGATGGGACCTGAGAAATTACCCCCTAACGAGACAGAACGCCGGTTTGTTATGGAATTGAACGCCGAGCAGATTATGGCTGTCATCCAATCATACCTGTTCGAGGCTTCAACGTATGATAAGCGATTCCAGAACCACCGGATTAACATCGCTCTTAGGAAAGCGAGAATGATTGAGGAGGATTCAGCGAACGAGCTATCAGACGGAGAAACGAAAGAGGTAACAATGGACCAAGAAACCGCCCGACAGTTTTTTAATCGAATCCGTGGTTTCAGCAGGTACGTTAGCGCCTTGTTGGAAAATTCATACTCTACGATGGCAATCACTGGTGACTCGTTTCATAACGTCGCCTCGGAAGAGTACGGCATACATGTGACCGCTAAGTTGCGCGCAACCTTAAACAGTATTTTGCCCGAAGAAGTGGATACCCCCCACGATCGCCAATGGCTTGAGGGGGAGTCCTAAACGATAATCCCGCCGCCGAGCACCTGCTCGCCGTCGTAAATTACCGCTGACTGACCGGGCGTGACAGCCCGCACCTCAACTTCGAGCTCCAACTGGAGCGTTCCCTCGCCCTCCTCAACTATCTTGCAACCGACGAGCGGCGCGCGGTAGCGTGTCCGTACGCTATACCGCTTACCGGCCTGTGGCGCTTCGTTGATCCAATGCAAGCTAGTCAGCCGCAAAGCCTTGCTCCAAAGCCGCACATCATCGATGTCGGTCGTTACGAACACCTGGTTTTTTGCCATGTCCTTACCGACTACGTAATACGGCAGGCCGCCGCCGACATTAAGCCCGTGCCGTTGGCCGATGGTGTAAAAAATCGCCCCGTCATGCTCGCCGACTACCGTGCGGTGCTGGTCAATAATCGCACCCGGTGCTTGCGGACCGAGCTCGTGCAGTAAAAACTCCTTTATGCCAACTTTGCCGACAAAGCAAATCCCTTGGCTGTCTTTTTTCTCCGCCGTCACCAACCCTCGCCGCTTGGCAACTCCCCGTACTTCGGCCTTATCCTTAAATTCCCCTATCGGCATGAGGCTTTTTTGAAGCGCACTTCCCTTCACTCGGTACAGAAAGTATGTCTGGTCTTTGTCAGCATTGGCAGCGATACCCAGCCTACCATCTTTAACCCTCGCGTAGTGCCCAGTGGCGATCATGTCAGCCCCTTCTTGAAGCGCCGTTTCCAAAAACAGCTTAAACTTCACCTCCTGGTTGCACATAATATCCGGGTTCGGTGTACGTCCTGCTTTATACTCGCCAATCATATAGTCGACGACCTTTTGCCGGTACTCGGTCTCAAAATCGTACATTTTAAACGGAATGCAAAGCTGTACGGCCACCCGTTTGGCATCCTGGAAATCTTCTTTCCAGGGGCAGGCAAAGCCGGGGATGTCCTTGCTCCAGTTTTTCATATACACACCGGTCACGTCATAGCCCCGCTCTATAAGCAGCGCCGCAGTAACTGACGAGTCTACCCCGCCGCTCAAACCAACATATACTTTTTTAGCCATCTTAAAACACGTCCACCCCGCTTAACTTTGACACTTTATCAATTACATTATACATTAATGTTTCTCACAGAGGAACCGCAGTTTAAGAACGCTTAGTTCTTACTTGATTGCTCGAGCCGCTGCCTAAGCGCGGTAACCTCGTGGCGTTTACCCAGCCAAAATGCCAGCAGCAGCAACGGGAAAAGGGCTACCGCCGGCCACCAGATGACTCGAATGACAGTACGGACAGCATCAGTTGGAGCGGCTTCTTCGGCAATTGCCCCGTTGGCTATACCAACGACTTGCAGGAATGCAACCGCACCGTTGCTGTCAGTCGCTTTTACGATAATGTTATAGACACCTGCCCGTTCATATACGTGCTTGATGTCAAATGTCCCGGCGAACGGTTGGCTGATAAGGTCCGGATCGGTGTTGTCTCCCCAATCCACACTGATGGCATACGGGCCGGTGCCGCCACTTAAAATTATCGGCCAGGTCAGCTGCTCGCCCGGGTTAGCACCCCGCTTAGCGTAGGCGCTGGTGAGCGAAACCCTTGTGCCAATCGTGGCAAAGCGGTTGTCATTGAACGTGACCGTCACAATGTTGGAGTCCGGCCCCGCCTGGTCTAGTTCGTCATATACGCGGGCTACGAGCTCGTTCTGACCGTTAAACAAATCGATAGGTATGGAATAGCTGCCGCTGCCACACTGCACCGATCCGGCAAAAACGTTGTTTTTAAATATCTTTACTAGGAGTCCGACCGGACAAAGGCCGCTGACGGTGATCGGGATTTCGGTGAATACCTGGCCGTTACCGGGGACGGTGATGGTAGCAGCCTGGTCCGGCGCATCCGCCGGCACGGTCCCCTCAATACCGATCGAGCCGCTCTGCGTCGACTGGGCATGCGCAGGCACACTGCCGAACGCAACGGCCAGACACACTAAAATGACCGCCACATTTTTAATTTTCATTAAATAATTGCTGCCCATAGATGCCTTAGCTTAATCTTAAGTAACCAAGGTGCTTAAGGCAATAGGCGCCGTTAGCGCCTGAAGGCCTTTTTGCGCTTTCGCAATTTGAGGCGCAGGTACACAATACCGCCAATCACCAGAAGCAACACTGCCGCCAGGACAAGAATTGCCCAGAGCGGAATGACCCAGAACGTCGCCGTTATCGTAGAAACCTCGCTTCCTTCACCGAAACCAATGTGGGCCGTGGCAGTATAGCGGCCGATGGAGCCAACGTTCTTTATCTCGTTGGTAAATATGCGGCTGGAGTTTGGCAGTACGTTACCGCGCGGGTCGGTGTTGTTTACTTCGTACGAATGCACTTCCCGTCCCCGCATGTCGGTAATCGCTACGCGCCCGAACGGTTTTAGGAAGCTGTTGCCAGTATTTTTAACGGATATGGCCATGTTATTCGGCGCGCTGATAAAGATACCGCCGGCCCGTTCGCCGGAGCGGGCAGACAGGGACTCCAGTTCCATGCCTTCGGTAATTTGGCCTGGCACCTCGATGAGCATGATCACGCCGACACTGGCTGTCAAAGACACATTGCCACTGTCTTCGGCCTGCGTAACCGGTACTGCCTGGTAGCGGATAACTCCGTAGTACGCTCCGGCAGGCGTGTTCGCAGGCACGTCAATGGCTATGTCGATGTTTTTGGTTTCATTATTAGCGAGGCTTATATCCTCAAGCCCCGGCAGGAAATTTTTAATGCTGTTCGGTGAGGCCGGGGTGGATTGGATGTTAATTTTTGGTTGTCCCGTGCGATTATCGGACTCGAAGTCATTCACCTCAACCCTGGCGATAATATCGGCGCCAGAGACGTTTTTTATGGAAATCTGCACGGTTTTAGAAGCGCCGGGTTCAACCGACTCCTCATGTCTGGTCGGTGATATCTGCAGGCCGCTGCCTGGCGACTGGGCGCCGATGTTGAAAACCGGAATTGCCAGCAGCATTACCGCTGCCAACGCTGCCAGCCGCCTGATTTGATCCCGGATCCGGCCCATATTACCCCCGACTTTCACCTTTTATTTCTAACACGCAAATCCCAAAAATTGTAACAGAGAACTTCATTAATTAAAACTGGGCCACCGCGATATAGGTGAGCGTCGTAGTATAAGTCCCCGGCGCCTGTCCAGGCGGTACATTAACGATATAGCTGACGGTAAATATGTTGGGCTCTGTGGGCAGATCAGAGGAGGCAATGGCGTCACCTGACTGGAACCGGAACTGGTCTGGTAGGTTGTAGCTGGCAGCGACTGTGCCGCTCCCGCTGCCGCTGGGGTTTTGCCCAATGTCCGGCACTGCGTTGTTGCGCAGGTTCAGCCCAAATTGCGCGGTACCCGTTTGGCTTGCCTGGACAGTTGCCGGTGCAGCAATGGTGTTGTTGCCTGAGGTCATAGTAGTGCCGTGCGCGCTCACCACGTAGCCGGTGTCATCGTTCGTCGCTGCCGCCATTTGGCTGGTGGCGAAGCGGGTTTCGCGCGGCGACAACGTACCAAGGTTGATGTAAGCCCCAACCACGTTCGCACATAAGCCATCAACGCTTAACCCGGTGCAGAAACGCAAGTATGGCGGCACGAACGCGCTGACGCTAAGGGAACCATTGGTACTGAAAACTACTGCGCCTGCGTCTGTCCTCTGGCCAGTGCCATCCGTGCTGGAAAATGTGGCTATTCTCACGTAGACGCTCGCAAGCGGCGACGAAGGGTTGGTAATATTACTGAACTCAAACCGCGATACTCCAGGTATGGTCTCGCTCACCGGACGCGTCAGGACGATACGGTTTGCCGTCGAGTTGGCGTGGAGCGAGAACCCCGTTTCGCCCGATTGGGCATTGATAGCCAGCAACTGCGTATCGAGCCCGTCTGGCACCACGCACGGCGTGCCGATAAAGGGGTCATTGGTGCAGTATTCGAACTCTATCGAGCCCACGTTTGATGCGGACGTAATCGTAAATTCGAACGTGTGGGTTGCGGTAGCGCCGGGTATCGGTGTTGAGATCGAAACCGAGCGATAGGTCAGCGGTGCGGCCTGCAGTGAGTGCAGGGAGATGAGCAGACCGATTGCCCCAAAAATGACGGTCAAGCTGGAAAGGATTCGCCTCAGCGGCCGTCCGGGTTTTTTGGGCAATGTTTTGATGGCTCGCATATTTTTATTTCCTGCGCTTTCCTGTCCCATTAAACCATAGCCCTTCCCGGGGACGGAAAGCTAAAAGGTGCCGGTTGCAATGAACGTGGCGGTCACCGTGTAAGCGCCAGTCGGGGTCGTTGCGGACGCAGTTGCGGCAAACTTGAATTCCAGCATTTCATCATCAACTACGGTATTGGAAGCGGCTAGCCGATCGGTAGTCCCGGTGTCATCCCAGGCGTAACCGCCGCCAGCCACGCCGTCGTACTCTGCATCACGGGTAATGTTGGTGGTCGTACCATTTGTGGTGTTGACCCCTTCTACCGTCATTCCGAATTCCTCGGTACCGGCTGATATGGCGTTCTGTGTGGTGCCCGCGCTATTAAAACACTGGTCAGTGGTTGCGCTGCCGGAACAGGTGGCGCCGACTACTTTAAGTTTGCCGCTGGAATTTTCCTGTTCAGCGAAGTAATCAACTACCACGCCATTGACAGCGTTGGTTCTTACCATGGCTTTTCCGGCGTCATCCGCGCTCTCCGCCACCGTGGCAGAATCGACTACGCCCAGGTCAATCGTCGTGCCGCTTATATCGGTGCAGTCATCAGCAGCGTTGGCGTCGGTAGTGCCAACGCAGAATTGCAACACTTCCTGTACCCGCGCGTTTACCGTCAGTTGGTTAGCGGTTGAGAGCGCTATACCCCCGTCGTCGATATGTGTGCCAGGCACGGTCGAAGAATAGTTAGCGGCGACGGCTTCGTCGCCGTACGTCAAAATACGGGCATAGTAGGAGCCATTAGCCGACGGTGTGGTAGCCGTAAAGCTAAACGTCATATCCGCGTTCGTAACCGGCCCCGTAAATCCCGTCGTATGTGTCAGTATGAGACGGCCGGTATTGGTTGCGTTGGCATTCACATTAAAGTTGACACTCGCCGGCGTGGCGCCTGTTTGGGCGACACTAATAGTACCGTTGGTCGGGGAGCCCGTAACGCCGTTGGTAGTCGTACAGGCAAGCCCGATGATCGGGCTGTTCATACAAAACTCCACCACAATTCCTTCAATTGCCGTGGTAGCGGCAGGGCGGAAACTCACCGCGTAGGTCGTAGACGTACTGACTTCCGACGTGCCTGGTGTAATCTTTCGCTGGGTCAGCTGGGCGGCAAAAGCCGTCTGGCGCAGTAGCACCGGCGCTAAAGAGGCCAGGACCAATGCAAAAATCTGCAAAGCTACGGCAGCGGCGCCTGCGCTTCGCCTTAAGCGTTTAAAAGAGTGGCTTTTTATCATTGGTGAGTATTTTAATTTTTATACGGCCTTCTCAAGGAGATTATCTAGTAGTCGCTTATGCTTGTCAATTGCTTTCGTTAAAAAGTTGCCGTAGCCACGAACACCTGGTCAGTATCATATCTGCCGGATTCCGTTAGCGCGCCGATGTTCACGATATACGAGACGGTGAACTGGGTACGCCCGCTGCTGGTAGTAGAAAACGCGACCGTATCGCCGAGGGCGTACTTAAAGAGGTTGGGAGTGTTGTAATCGCCGGCGACCTGCCCGAAACTAAAAGTGTTGTCCGGGTCTTGGACCGGATTGGCACCAATATTCGGGCTGGAATTGTCACGAAGGTTCAAGCCGAACTGTTCAGTACCTGGTGAAGAGGCCGAAGGCGTGCTGAGCGGATCGATCTGCGCGCCCCCTTCGCTTGTTGGCGGCGGCCCGGCGATTGTCACAACATAGCCGTGGCTCAGGTAGTTGCGTACGGTGAAGGTCACAGTACCAGTCGCTGTTGTGGCCGTATTAAGCAGGTCAAGGTCCAATGTCCCGCCGCTAACAGTAAACTCCAGGAACGGAACGTCAGTGGTGTTGAAGCCGGCCTGCGCTTGGTAATTGTCGCTGGCGGTGTTGCCGACGGTTAGCTCGCCGGCCGATTGCTTGGCTCGGTAGTTCGGGCTGCTGGCATCCAGTTCCCCGCCGGTGCCAAAGAAAGATTCCTCCACACGGTAGTTCGGCGATGATGATTGGGCGCTGGCAAGCGAGGCGCTGCCAATGACGAGCATGAGTACGCCGAGTACGAGCGCCAGCATGTCCTGCAGTTTTTTTGTTCCCCTCATTGCCATATCATTTTACCCTAAAAGTAGCGACGAGTTCGGTGAATACCTGAGGGTCAGGGGTAATTGATACATCGTTATACACTAAGCCGACGGTCTTCTGTGCCGCTCCCGTACCCATATGCAGCGAATAGCCAGTGCCCGGCTGGGCGGCAGCAATGATAACTGCTTGCGTGTCCGGGACGCAGATAAACCGCACCCCTTCATAGACAATCGGCAGCGGGTCTTTCCGTGGCGACGGGTTCAGCTCGCTGCAATTAGGCGAAAGTTTGCCGGGTACCGGTTGTCCGGTTTCGGCCACCGTGACCGGCAAGATATATGAAACCTTCGTATCGGCCGGCACTTCCCCAACATAGACAGTAAGCACTTTATCAATCACTTTATTTTTAATGTTGTGGTAGACATATTTCTGGCCAGGCACGGAGTCACGTTCGACATATTCCCACGAACTCTTGGACTCAAAGTAAAAATGCTCGTTCCCTATGGTCTTGTAGAGCGTGCCGGCAAAGATTTCGCTATGCTCCTGGGCAGGGCTGACTTGTCCGACCGGCTGCTGGCGCATGAACCACCACCATATGCCCGCGCCAGCCACCACCAGGAGTGCCAGCACAGCCAGCAGGACCGCATGGGCACGCCGTACCCGCTGCCATCGCCGGTGAACGTTTGACGTATTGGTGTAGCGTCGTACCACTGTTTATTTCCCTTCAGTCCACTTCATTGTGTATGAAACTTCCCGTGAGTGCAAACCGTTTACGTTTTTACCCCTGTCCGTAGTATTATGGTGGGGATAGCCTCTCTTACGGAAATAGAAACACCATGGAGCCGGACAAACAGGATACGCTAGAAACCAATTCGCTGGAATCGCCAAGTACGGTGGTCGAACAGTCTGCTGCCGCCAACCGCGCGGCCAGCCAGCCACCGCCTACTGCCGGTAGTGACGCACCCCAAAATAGCCGACCGGCTGATGCACCGGAGCGCCCTGGCAGGAAGCGGCATTCACCGCTCCACTTCGCTAAGAAGGTCACCGGTAAGCTAAACGTTTACCTGCTGGCCTTTATTCTGGTACTCATTGTTGCAGGCATCATAGTGTTCGTCGCCATTAATTCCGGACGCGACAGTGAGAACGTCGCTGTAGTCAGCACCCAGGAGCTCACCCAGGAAACCATCGACCGGCTTAGGAATACTGACGCAACTATCGGTGATGCGCAACAAATCCTCAGCATTGAGTCAAACGCCGTATTCGCCGGCAAAGTGCTCATCAGGGATAGTTTGGAGCTTGCCGGAACCTTAACTATCGGCGGGGAACTGAACGCGCCGTCAATTGCAGTTGGCGGCGTCAGCCAGTTCGACCAGTTGCAGGCCAACAGTATTGCCATATCAGGCGACACCGCGATACAAGGCGCTACGACCATCCAGAACAATCTGACCGTTAGCGGTTCCGGCACGTTCGGCGGCCCATTATCAGCTCCGCAGCTTTCGATTGACACGCTCCAGCTCAATAACGATTTGCAGCTTAACCGGCATATTGACGCCGGCGGGGCTACACCAGGTCGGACAAACGGCGCGGCGCTTGGCAGCGGCGGGACAAGCTCGGTCAACGGCACCGACACTGCCGGTACAGTCACCGTCAATACAGGCGGCAGCCCGTCTGCCGGCTGCTTTATTACCGTTACCTTTGCCCAGGCCTTCAATGCCACGCCGCATGTCGTCATCACCCCGGTTGGCTCTGACGCCGCCCAGCTTAGCTACTATATTAGCCGCAACACTGCCGGCTTCAGCGTCTGCACTGCCAGTACGCCCGCCGCCGGCAGAACTTACATCTTTGACTATATCGCCATTGATTAGACGTCTAGAAACACCACCACCTTGTCGGCTTTTACGTGCATGATCCCCCGTGATATCCGTATCTTTTGGGTACCACGCGGCATGCGTATTACTAATTCGCACGGGCTGAGCAACGTCATGAAGTTATGGTGCCGGGGCAGGATATCAAACGGGCCGGTAGTATTTTCTGCTGACACGCTGTACGCGTCCTCGTCAAAGTAAACCCTAAACGGCGAGTAGACCTTGGCATGCATCAGCGGCTTTTCACCTGTCTTTTGCTTTGTCCCTAGAGAAGGGGAGGCTTGTGCTGGAGTTTTTTGCGTCTCATCCATAATGCGTATTAAACGATTATCTCCTCCACTCCCTTGAGGGTTTCCTCGCGGCTGAACGACTGGCCCTCTACCCCGTTAAGATCCTCGGTAACATGCAGGTTTTGCGAAAAGTATTGTATGAGTTTTTTAGCTTTCGCGTAGTCAGCGCGGTCGCTCGGACTCAGCTCGTTCTCGCCGATAATCGCAATGATATTCTTCAGCGATTCGTACTTTTGCAGCAGTGCCTGTACCTGCACGCTGAGCAAATAGTGCCGTTCGCCGACCACTTCAGGCGAAAGCAGCGACGAGCTGGTCCGGATCAGGTCAACAGCCGGACGGATGCCTTGCTCGGCGACTTTTCTCGACAGGACGATGACTGAATCCAGTTCGTGCTGGATCATTTGCACTGCCGGATCAGACAGGTCGTCAGCGGGCACGTATATCGTTTGCACAGCAGTAATTGAACCCTTTTCATTGGAGCTCAGACGGTCCTGCAACACTTTGATATCGCTAAAAATCGTCGGCTCGTATCCACCTTCTGACGGGGTTTGGTCCAGGATAGTAGACAGCTCATTTTGAGCCTGGACGTAACGGTACATATTGTCCGCGAAGAACAGTATGTCCTTGCCCTTCTCATCCCTAAAATATTCAGCCGCTGCTACAGACGACACGGCAACAAGGGCTCGCTGGACAGGGTTCTGGTCCATTTGCCCGAAGAACATGCAGGTATTTTTCAGCAAGTCCCTTTCTTTGAGCGTCTCATAAAGCTCATGGCCCTCACGGATGCGCTCGCCAATGCCCGCGAAAAAGCTGAGTCCCGACCCGCTCTTCGCAACGTTATGGATAAGTTCCATGGTGAGCACTGTTTTGCCCACACCGGCACCGCCAATAATGCCGATTTTCCGCCCTTTCACGAACGGTGTAAAGAAATCAATCACCTTAATGCCGGTCTCCAGGATTTCCGGCTTGGCGGCTTTGAATGAAGCGCTGCGGCCGGGCAGTTTCATAATATCTTTGCGCTGCAGGTTTTGTGGCGGCTGGCCACCATCAATCACCTGCCCGAGCGAATCAAAAATCCGGCCAATCATGTCGTCGCCGACTGGTATCTCGATCCCTTTGCCGGTACGCTGGGCCGTCATATTTTTCTGCACGGAATAGTCTGATCGGATATTCAGGCACACCGCTATGCCGCCATTTCTCAGCGAATCAACCAGCAGCAAACTGCGGCGCTCGTTCTCGACCTGCAATAGCTCGCCGATTGCCGGGCTATGTTCGTCGAATTCTACGAACACCGTCAAGTCCTTGATGACGCGGATGGTGCCGCTGTTCATGCCAGCCTCGCTTTTTTAAGCCCGTTGATGATTTCCTTGAGGCGTTCATCCTTTAGCGCCCGCCGTGCCCGGTTAAAGTTGAGGCGTAAATCAATCCGCGTCTCATCGGCTTTCTTGTGTGACATGCTCATGGCCTGGAAACGGCTGGCGTACTGCGCCAATTTGGAATCCAGGATAACCTGGCTCAGCGCAATGTTGAGCATTGAACGTTCCAGGTAACCGACTACGTCGTAGGTACTCGGTTCAAAAATATAGTTCGCCTCGCTAATAATCTCATCAGTTTCCTGCACGTTCTTGCCTTGCTCCTGCACCACTTTGCCCAGTTCGATACGCTTCACGTCCTGTACCATCAATGATACGTACGTCTGGTAGTATACCGTGGTCGACTTATAGAGCTGCACCTCTTTAATGAGCGGCGCCACGTTGATGTCCTGGTCCTTTTCCGGCAGTTTAAAGTATTTCTTGAATTGCACGTTATGCTGGGCAAGCTGCAAGGCGCCATGGTGCCCGATGACGATAATGTCATTCCTGGCCGGGTTGTACTGTTCGAGCATCCAGCTGATGAGCTTCTGGTCGATATCGCCGCTAAACCCGCCCTCCGCAGTGATGATGATAAACAGCTCCTTATCGATGATTTTCTCTTCGTCGCTGATCCGGCCAAACCGGAAAAAGCTATCTACCCGTAGCTGGGTATAAATCTTCCAAAGCTCCCGGAAAAACTCCTGTGATTGCAGCACCTGGTTTTTAATTTTCGCAATACGCATGCTGGCAATGCCTTCGAAAACGCTAGTTAGCTTTACGAGCGTATCCATAGCCGCTTCGTCCTTAGCGATTTCCTGCGGCCGTCTCATTTCTTAAGCTCCAACAGGCACATAGCCTTTAAGTCGTCACGAGTGACCGGGAATTTTTTGTCGTCGGTTACTTTAGCAGCAAACCCGTTGGCATTTGCTTTCAGTTTCTGCGTGTCAAGCACTTCGCCCTCCTCCAGGTTGAGGATAATCTCCAGCATCAGCTGCTGCGCCATGGCTGAATATTTTTCAGCCGGTGATTGGTTTAGCAGTTCGGTAATAAGCTTCCCCGTTTGCAAATCTTTACCAGCCTCCAGCGCTAACTCAGAGCCGAAATGCGAAAATTCCTTGGCTTGCCGGTATGCAGCGAGCGCCCTGAGCGTCTGGTCGGCCAACCGCTTGTGCCGCTCCGCCTGTCCCCGGCCGCCGACACGGGTAACACTCAACCCGGTATTGACAGCTGGTCGCCAGCCGTCGCGGAACACTTCCATGTCCAGTATCCATTGCCCGTCAGTAATAGACATTATGTTGGTGGGCAGGTAACCGGTGATATCGCCGCCGCTTACCAGCACGATGGGCAGGCAGGTGAACGACTTATGGTTACGCTTCAACTTGCCTGCTCGCTCTAATAGCGACGAGTGGGCGTAAAACATATCCCCCGGGTAGGAGTCGCGGCCTGGGCTGGTGCCGGAAAGCAGAGCAATTTCCCTGTGGATATTTGCATGGTTGGATAAGTCATCATAGACAACCAGCACGTCCGTATCGCATTTCTGCCATAGGTACTCTCCCATAGCGCAAGCGACGTACGGGGCAAGATAGCTCATGATCAACGACTCGAACGCCGTCGACACAATGACAATCGTATTCTTCAGTGCGTCCTGTGCCTCCAGGCGGGACAGCAGCATATCGACATCATTGCGGCGTTTGCTAATGAGGACGTACACTGTCACTACGTCAGTGTCTTTCTGGTTTATCACTACCTGGCTGGCCAGCGTACTCTTGCCCGTTTTGCTGTCGCCGAGTATTGCCAGGCGCTGGCCGCGGACGAGCGGAAACAGCGAATCGACTACCGTCACGCCGCTTTCCAGCAGGGTATCAAGCATTTCCCTTTCATAAATTTTTGGCGCCTCATTAAATACCGGCCAGGCGGCGTCGGCGGCAATCGGCCCTTTGCCGTCGAGCGGTTCGCCGGTTACCGAAACTACCCGGCCGATAAAATCTTTGCCGACCCGGCAAACCAGCTCAGAGTGCTGGACAGCCGCGACCATGCCCACCACCAGGCTCTCAGACCCAAGATGGAGCGCCAGTACGTACTCCTCGTAAACGTGCTGCACAAACCCCTTGCTGCCGTCCTCGAACATCAAAAGTGCCCTTGGGTTCACAGGATGAAGGCCTTTAATCTTGACGATAAACCCTTCGACAGCAATTACTTCGCCGACTGGTTTGCCGGCTTCGACCAGCTGGTCAAAATGTCGGTTACTGCCTCCCACTATTTGCCCTCCAGCTTATCGGTCAGGATTTTCCTTTGCCGGGAGAAGTGTTTCCGCAGCGAGAAATCAAAGTATTTGTTTGGCGTACGCATTATGAAACCAGCCGCGATAGTCGGCTGCAGCCCGATTTGCAGCAGAACATTGGGATGGATTTCCGTCCTGAGCCATGTCACGATTTTTTGTAAAAACAGTGGTGAGGGATCAGCTGCGAAGCTCATATGAATGCCGGGCGCATGGTCCCTGATAGCTTCCAGCTGCTGCCGTAAAACTTCCCGGTGCCCGGCTGCCAATAAATTCAGTTGGTTTTCTTTGGCGACAGCCTCCAACAGCCGGCTGGATCTTGGCGCCACGACATTCGTGCCGGGAGCCCTAAGCGCCGATTGCTTTAGGAATTCATCCACGTTGCCCAGCTCTCTGAGCAGCCGCATGATATCGGCTTTTCCGACGACAGCTATCGGCAGGATGAACGTTTTTTGGTCATGAGCCATTCTTGATGTCCTCTAAGATGGCTTTTTTGTTCGCTTCAAGGTTGCCCAAGATATATTCCAGCTGGTCAGTCAGGTCAATTTGGTCACCTATGGCCTGCAGAACGTAGTGGTTAATAATGTCGGCCATGTTTTGGTCAAACCGCTGGATAATACGTAGTTTCTCTTCGTTGATCTCGCGCTGCAGCTCCTGGCTCATCACCTGCCGTTGCTGTTCGATAGCCGTTTTGGTCTTTTCAATCGAGTCTATGGCAAGCTGCTTGGCGTCGGTGATTGACTTTTCATACTTTGCAAACTCTTCCTGCAGCGTGCGGGTGATTTCCTGTTTCATGTAATCGTTGAGCTGCGAGGTGGTCAGCCGCAGGTCTTGCTGCAGGAACATGGCGTTTTCGCCGATAATCTTTTCGAAGTGGAGCCTGCCCCGGTTACGGAGCTCTTCCCGGAACGCTTCGTCAAATATATTCTCGACACCCTTTTCGGATGCATCAACGACCGAGCGCTGCCCGGATCTTTTTTGGTGCGCAGTGGGACCAACCCTTAGCGCTACCCACAGAAATGCCGCCGTACCTGCCCCTAACATCGCTAGGATTAAAATCAGGCTCCAAAGTTCCACAAGTAACCCACCTCTGCCGCTTCTATGCTTACGCTTATAGTTTCAGTAGTAAATATACCCCAAACAACCCTATAATGAAAACGATAAAGGCCGTTAGGACTACCTGCCACAAGCTTCGCCCGATTGAACGCCGCGAGAGCGGGTTGCGGCCGATTGCCACAATGCTGCTCCGGACGCCGCCGTAAAGCAAGCTGCCCGCGATTGCCGTACTGATGAGCAGTATTGCCAGGCTGACATAAATCTTTACCGGGTTTACCGGTTTGTTGGCAATTTGTTCGCCAGCCCGGAGCAGGAAGTCCGGCACCCCGCCCTGGGAAGTCCTCAGCAGCGGATTGGTCGATACCGCGATGTCCACCTGCAACCGGCCGATATTGACGGTAGCCTGTTGCCCATCCTGCGTTTGCAGCTCGCTGGTGCTGATCCGGCTACTGCCGTCAAAGCTGCTGACGGCTTTACCGATAACCATCCTTTGCTCACTGGTTGCCCGCATCCCGATGCCGTTTAAAGACGAAATCGTCACATTGTCGCCGTTGTTAATCGGCCCGTTCTGATCGCTTACCAAAACGTCATAGCGGCCGACTGTCGCGACATACACCCGCGTATCTTCGGTTGACAGTGTCACTGGCGCGTCATTGGCGTCAACTACTACTCCATGCATGTGGTCGATGTCAGCGCTGCTGAGCGCTTCCACTTTGGTTGGGTCGGCTTTATTGAGCCGCACGATCATACCCCGCTGCAAGAACCCCTCGCTCCCGTAACCCTGGGTTACGGCAGGGAACTGGGCACCGAGCGGGTTGGTGTAGCTAAGCATCACCAGCAGCAGCAGCGCCAAAAAGGCGAATATCCTTGCGACTGAAAAATAGCGTTTTATTTTTGCGTGCATCTACTGGGGAATACTATAGCGGTTTTGCTTACTTGTGCAAGATAGACGTCAGGGTATCTACCAGCGTCTTGATGTCCTGCTCACGTGTTTGGCTCCCCATGGTAAACCGTAAGCTCGCCTGCGCTTCTTTATCGCTCAGACCGATAGCCTTCAGTACGTGCGACGGCTCACCGCTGTCAGCACTGCAAGCCGATCCGGCAGCGCACTGGATGCCGTGTTCATCAAGCAGCATCAGCAGCCGTTCATTGTCCTCATTTAAAAAGGTGATGTGCACATTGCCCGGCAACCGATGCTTGAGGGAACCATTGACCTTGGCCGAGGCAACCTTTTCGTTCAGCAGTCTAATCAACAGCTGCTGCAAACCGGTGAGCCGCTTTGCTTCTTCCCGGCGATTTGCCTGGGCAAGATTGAGTGCTTCGGCGAAACCTATGGTCGCCGCAACGTTTTCGGTACCGCTCCTTAGTCCCCGCTCTTGTCCGCCGCCCTGCAGCACCGCCATAAGCGGCGTACCCGTCTTTACGAAAAGTGCACCACTTTGCTTCGGACCGTAAATTTTCCCGCCGTTAACGGTCATAAGATCAATGCCGAGACGGGCATTGTGTAAATCAAGATAAGCCGCTGCCTGGCAGGCGTCGGTATGCAGGAAAAGCGGAGTATTATTCCCTTCCCTCCGGCGCTGCTGCCGGATTTCACCAATTATTTGGGCCACCTGCCGGATCGGTTGGATGGTGCCGATCTCGTTATTGGCGTACATCACGCTCACCAGTACCGTGCGGTGGTCAATCAGCCCCTCCAGCGCTGCTACGTCAACAAATCCCTCAGGCGTTACCGGCGCTATCTTGTGCTCATAGTTGTGCGCTGGCTCCAATACTGAATCGTGCTCTATAGCGCTGACCACCATATTTCCCTTAGGAAACTTGCCCATAACTCCGTGAATCGCCAGATTGTTCGCTTCTGTCCCTCCGGCCGTAAACACGATTTCCGCTGGCCGGGCGCCCAACCAACGCGCGACACTTGCGCGCGCGTTCTCGATATCCTTCGCTACTTCCTTGGCGGCCAGGTAGGTTGCCGACGGATTGTGGAACCTCTCAGCAAAGTATGGCGCCATAGCAGCAATAACCCGCTTGTCCATCGGGGTAGCGGCGGCATAATCAAAATAAATTGGCTGTTTGCCTGTCATGCTTCTATCCTAACAACTCGCCGGGGCAGGTTTAGGCGATTTTATAGAGTTCGTCGTTGATCCGGGTAGAGTAGGCTTGTGCTGCCTGATACAGCCGGTAGGCTTCTTTCGGACTGACACGCTGGTATGCTTGCCCGTCTTGCGCCTTTAAGATGCCGTTTGGCCGCACATCATAGCGCGTCGTGCGCGCCAGCCGCTGGCCGGCATTATCAAGCCATTCCTCGTGCCATACCCACGTATGTTCATCCAGGCAAAAGAACTCGCGTCGTCTGTCTGCCGGCACTTCACCGAACACCTGGCCGCCGATTTTTGCTTCTCGCCTTATAAGATTGCGGTACAGCTCGGTCCGACGTTGTTCATGCTTTTGAATGCTAATATTCTGGAACAGTTTCTTTAGGATCACGCTGCAATCCTCCCGTCAAAACCCGGCTCGCTGCCATCATTGGCGGTATCATCATATAACCGGTCGATGTAGTCTCTTACCTCAGCAATATCAACCGGCTCATCTGTAAGTTTCTCAGCTCGCTTTTTTCGGTAGTCATCCATGCTCATCACATTCGTTGCCTGTTCCGGTTCTTTGTTCTCCGGGGGCATTACGCGATTTGCCTTGAGCTGCAATTCCTGTAAACCAATTAGTACATCAGGATTAACTGCCAAATTGGCAACACCACGCCGTGCAGTTTCGCGGCGAGTTTCCATTGCCTCCCGAGCCACTTCTTCAGGGCTCCGGGGCCTGTCTTGTTCAAACGGTACTACGTTATTCATTGCAGGTTAAATAATTCCTTCGCATTTCGCGTGGTGGCCGCAGCTAGCTTGCCGAGGTCTTCACCCCGTAACTCAGCTAAAAACTCTGCGGTTACCCGTACGTGTTTAGGCTCGCAGATTTTACCACGATAAGGGGTCGGCGTCAAGAACGGCGCGTCTGTTTCAAGCACCAGCTTGTCAAGCGGAACTGCTTTGGCCGCCTCTAGCTGCGCCTTATCTTTTGTGAACGTCATTATCCCGTTGAGTCCCACCATCAGCCCCCGATCCATTATGGCATCGAGCTCTCTTCCGGCGGCGCTAAAGCTATGTACGACTCCCGAAATACCACTGTATCGGTCAAATATCCGCCAGAAATCATCAAATGCTTCACGGATATGGAAAATGGCCGGCAACCCATGCTCCGCCGCGATATCCAGCTGGAAGCGCAGCAGTTTTTTCTGGTCCGCTTTCGGTGAATGCATGTAGTGGTAATCCAAGCCTATTTCGCCCACTGCCACTACCTTGTCGGCCGTCGCCAACTCCCTCAGCTGCTGCAGCGCGATGTGATCATTCACGTAGACGCTGCTTTCATGCGGATGGATGCCGACGCTGGCCCACACATTTTTATGGCGCCGGGCGAACGCCACGCCCAGCTTACTGTCTGTCAGCGTACAACCAACGCATATGGCTCTCTTCACCCCTTTGCTCCGGGCAGCGTGCAGCACTTCCTCCGGGTCAAGTGCATAATCAGGAAAATGGATGTGGCAGTGCGTATCTACTAATTCCATCAACTTACGGCTTTGTGCTGTTTGTTTCAGTTTCATCCTTGGGGAACAGCGTACCTTCAAGCGGCCGGATCACCCCTTGGCTAAAGATATGGTGGATTTTGGTTGCGGTTTCAGGCATGAACGGTTCCAGCAGGTCGGCTATTTGCAGCAGTGACGATGCCTGGTAAGCCAGTACTTCCCGCAGGTGCTCCTGGTCGTTTTCCTTAGCCAGCTCCCACGGTTTTTGCTCATCGATATACTGGTTGAGTCCCCGCACCTGGTCCCATGCCTCATCAAGCGCACGGTCGAACCGGCAGGCCTCAAGCGCGTCTTCGTACTGCTTAACATCATGTGATGGCTCGGGCATGTGGCCGACCATGCCCTGGAGATACTTTTGTATCATGACCGTGGTGCGCTGCACCGCGTTGCCGAGTTCGTTGGCTAGTTCGTTGTTGTAGGCAGCAGCAAACCGCTCCCAGGTAAAATCGCCGTCCTCGTAACTTGGGATGTGCCTGAGGAAGTAGTACCGGAAAGCATCAACGCCGTATTTGTCGATGATTTCCTTGGGTGCCACGCTGTTGCCGAGGCTCTTGCTCATTTTGCCGCCATCAATGTTGATGAAGCCGTGGACATACAGCATCTTAGGCAGCTTGGCTCCCAGACCAAGCAGCATTCCCGGCCAGATGGCAGCATGGAACCGCAAAATATCCTTGCCGATAACCTGCACGTTCGCCGGCCAGTACTCCTTAAAATCCTTATGCTCAGGATAACCGAGTACCGTAATATAGTTCATCAGCGCTTCGAACCAGACGTACATGACCTGCGTTTCATCGCCAGGCACCGGGATGCCCCAGGTAATCTTATCTTTTGGACGGGAGATGCTAATATCGTCGAGGCCTTCTTTTATGACCTGGATAATCTCATGTTTGCGGCTCGCTGGGACGACCCTGAACGCGCCGGTCTCAATTGCTTCTAGGATCTGGTCGGCATACTTTGACAGCTTAAAGAAGTAGTTCTCTTCCTCAAGCTTCTCATACGGCTTGTTGTGGTGCGGGCAAATATTATTATGCTCTTTGGCAACCGCTTCGGTAACGAATGCTTCGCAGCCAGTGCAGTACAGGCCGCTGTATTTGGACTTAAAGATATCCTTGCTCAGGTGCTGCCAAATGATTTGCGCGCGCTGCTCGTGCCCCTGGTCGGTCGTACGTATGAACCGGTCGTTGCTGATGTTAAGCAGCTTTTGCAGGTCCTTAAACTGTTGGCTCATCTTATCAGTAAATGCTTTCGGATCCAGCCCTGCCTCTTTGGCCTTTTCGGCAATCTTTCCGCCATGTTCGTCCGTGCCAGTACTGAAAATTACCGGCTTGCCTTGCTTGCGGGCATAGCGTGCCAGAACATCACCCATGATAAATTCCATGGCATGGCCGAGATGCGGCTCGCCGTTGACATAAGGAATAGACGTAGTTACGTAGTAATTCATAAGAGTATTGTACCTGCTTAAAATGATGAATTAAAAGGAAAGAGATATTAGGCTGCCCGGCCGGGCATCAACGCATGGCGAATAAAGTACTTTAGTCCGTTCATTGACCATTACGTTACCATCTTTAGCAGCCATACACAACGACACTACCTGCCAAAGACCGCTCCACGTCACTCATCTGCCTGAGCCGTTTGCGAAGTCAAATGCCATAAGCTGCAGCGCGGACACCGGTAAACCCCAAGCTTGCTGCCGTACTGCCACTGGGCAGTCGCGGCCTGGGCTTCCGCCGCTTCCCGCGTATCAAATGCTAGTTTGTCGGCGCAATCAGCGGCTTGGTCATCCATCACTGTCCAGATACTCATTACAAAAGTAAACGTACAGGGAATTTGTCCAGCCGAAGCCCCGCTGCGAAGGGTACACGCCCTCCTGTGGTTTCTTGTGGGGCTGCACCACATTGTACTTCTCAATAAATTCATGGCGCTCGCTAAACCACTTGGTGTTCGTCCTCAACCATTTCAGGGCGATACGGCGCGCCTCATCTTCATAGCCGTAACGACGAAGCCCTTCGGTGACAATATAGTGCAGCGGTGCCCAGCCGTTGGGCCGTGTCCATTGGGTTTTGAGCGAGCCGAACATCGTAAAGTCAACGATGGTTCGCATGGTAGTCGCCAGGCCGCCTTTTTCCTCGAACTTCGACAAGTTGCCCACCAATTTCTGCGCCTGTGACTCCGACACCATGCCCGCCCACATCGGATAGTAACCGGCGAGCGACCAAACCCCGCTCTGCTCGTCACGCTCGTAATTGTAATCGAAGTAAAAGCCCCGTAGTTTGTCCCACATCAGATGGTCCATGGCGTTCTTGCGCGCGCTGGCTTTGAGCTGCCACTGCTCGGTTTCCGCTTCGTTGCCAGTCAGTTCGGCAACGTAAGCGAAGTCTGTTTCGTACTTATAAAGCAGCGCGTTGAGATCGACCGGTAAAAAGTCCAGGCAATTACGCTCGAACCGTGTCGTCATGTCCCAACCGCTTTCGGCTTCCGCAAGGTCGTGCAGCACGTTCACGTCGTAGTACCGGCTTAGTCCCTTATGCACTAAATGCCAGTTGGGATGTGTCTCGTTCATCCATACCTCGCGGTATTCCTTCTTGGCCAGCTCAATCCTTTCCTTCAGCCATTCCAGCGGTTTGTTGTACCGCTCATAAACAAGCAGAATGTAACTTGTTAAAATCGGTGGCTGCGAACGGCTTGTCATATACATCCTGCTGGCGTTCGGTATCATGCCGAAGCGCTTCAACAAATAGAGCATGTTTTCCAGCATGCCCTCTACCAGCATTTGATGCTCCGGATTTGTCATGCCGAGCGCAATGAAATACGTATCCCAGTAGTATTGTTCGGCGAACATGAAGTGGTTCGATTCCTCAGCCGCCGGCACTACGTACGGGTATGGCAAACCGATGAGCGTCCCCTCGTCGGTAGTTTGGGTCTTTACCAATTTTGGCCAATAGGCGTCAATGTACGCCAGCGCCGGTTTTACGTCGTCGATGAGGATATGCTTTTTGCCTGGTACGATTTTTTTTGCCAAACGCTTGGCTTGGGTGGTTATCATGGTCTCTCCTCAGACTAGACGCGTCGCTACGGCGAGTCAAGACAAACTTCTTTTGTTTAGTCTTCCAGTGGTCCGACCACCTCGAGAAGGTTGAGCTTAGAGCGGCCGTGCGGGGCACTATCAATGACGTCAGACATATCAGCGCCGCAGTATGCCTTGCCTTCAGAAGTCGCGTGCTCGCCGTCCCGCCACAAGGAGAACCCTTCAATTTCGTACACTGTGCCGTCTACCGCCACCAGACAGGGCTGGCCCATCCTACCGTTTGAACGTTCCAGCTCCTCACGGCTTACCTTCCTCTTGTCCGCTGTCTGTGAACCGTCCTGGTTCGTATCGTTATCGCGGAACGCAAAAATGATGGCCGCAGCCGCGACGATCACCATCGCCAGAAAGGTGCTTGCCAAAATTATGATTAGTTTCGTCCTGTCACGTTGTTCCATCAGAATGTCCGGTAGTACTCCTCGGCCGTGCCGGTACACAGTGACGTCAGTCGGCTATCATTAAACGAGCCGCACAGTTCTTTTGCTTTTTGGTCGTCATGGTAGTAAGAAATGAAGTCTTTCACCGCGCCTATTATACAGTTCTCCCTGGCCAGTTCGGACGTACCGATCAGGCAAAGCTCTTTCGTCCTGCTAACGTCACTGGTCGTTGAGCCGGACGCGTCCCTGCCCAGGCTCTGGAAACATGTTGCGTCATACGGCGTTTCAACGTCCATACAAAGTTCAAAAACACTGGCAAAGTCATAATCTACCAGCTGCAAAGCATGGGAAGTCTGCATTAAATAGCATTGGCCCTTGTATCGTTCGTCGACTGCTGTACAAGGGTATAGCGGCTCGTCATCCTTCAAGTATTCCGTATGGTGGTCAGGATTCACCTCGCTCATCACGTTTTCCATAAATACGCCGCCGTAGCAGGATTCCTGCTGCCAGCTGCCCTCCAGTTTGTCGCAGTCTGAAAGCGATTTGAACAAGTCATTATTTTGGGTTGCCATCAGCCCGTGCCCGACGCCGTGCACGCAGTTGTAATGGTAAAAACTGAACTCTTCGCGCTCCTTTGCCGCCGCACAGACTTCGTTGATGCGCTCGACGAGACCGTTCGGCCCAAGCTGCGCGGCGACGGCCTCCACTACCCCGTGGTAGTATCCCGACCAGCAAAAATTATCACCATGGTTGTATGCTTCGGCGATATCGCCATACCGCTTGCCGGCCGTCCGGCCGATGACATGCGCGATCTGGTGGCAGTTGCTATAAATATACGGGACTTCAGCGTACGCCGTACGGACATCTTCGAATGCCGCCTTGGTCGATTCGTTCATCACTAACGCCTCGTACCGCTGCTGCCAACATTTAAAGTCCGTTTCCCGGCCGTTGCGGCAATCGACTATCTGGTATTGGTCGTTTTGGCTGCTGCCCGGATGGCGCAAAAGCACACCCGCGGCAACTACCGCTCCGCCGATAACCAGCACTGGATACAGCCACCAAAACCGCTTAACAAGCTGACTGAAGCTCACTGCCCGCCTTTTTGGATGTAGCCCAGCACGAAATCTTCGGCGTTCACTTCAAGGATCTCATCGATTTCATCGAGCAACTGG
>CAZUIL010000006.1:0-35221 GCA_964620175.1 uncultured Candidatus Saccharibacteria bacterium
CAATATTCACGTACCCCTCCAGATAGACTTGTCCGCAACCTAGATGTAACTTCATTTTTGTTTTCTCCTCCAGATCGAGCGTTTCTTGTCCGGTTGTTCCTTGCGCCAATATTTTTCTGCAGTGTTGTGGCGATCAACAAAGCTTTTTTCTAACCAGTCGCTCTCAGGTGTGCCAAGGTGCTTCCATCGTTTTGTGTATGTTGCCCAATCCGCCTTTTGTCTTTCTTGATTGCTGATCCGCACTTCCGGGTTTGCGTCGGAATAGTGCTCCACGAATGAGTCCGGTCCATCAATACACTGATATCCAGCATCCCAAATTCTTAGCGCCAAATCGCCATCAGCATGGTAAAAGGAATAGTTTTCAGCATCGATATAGTTAACGTCTTCCAAGGCTTTCTTTAAATACAGACCGTGGTTGACAAACATTCGGTTGCCCCATGCCAAGCCGACCCAATATTTTTCCTGTTCTGGCCAGTTACGCCAGTAAAAAGCAACCATACCTATCTTTTTCTTCTTTCCTTCTTTTTCTGCGAGAGCGACGCCGTTTTTAATTGCGCCGGGAATCACCAAACAATCGTCGCTTAACATGCAAATATATTTGCCGCTGGCAGCCCGGAAACCTAGGTTCATGAAATAACCCCATGATTTTCGTTCAATCGGTTTACCATGCCACTCGCCACGGTTATGCTGGACTATGCTGATAATGTCCTTTTGCTGCACTAACCACTCAACAGTGCCGTCCGTAGAGCCACCATCGACAACGAAAATTTCATGCGGTGTATCAGCCAGCTCTTTGCGCACCGTGTCAATTGTGGCTTTCAAAAAATCGCAGCGGTTATAGCTGCCTATAACCACCGAAACAATCGGTTTATCACTCATGTACTTGTTATTTTAACTAATTGCAGACTGATTCGGTAGGGTACAATATGGTCGTGAAACGTCTCTTGGATTGGATGCGCGCTAATAAAACCCTTTGCGCGATCTTTGGAATTTATCTTGTAGTCGGATTGCTATTGGTTACTTGGTACCGCTATCCGCTTAATCCTGATGGGATATCTTATCTTACCATTGCACAGAAATATGCAAGCGGAAATTTCCGTGAAGCAATAAACGGGTATTGGGGACCCTTGCTCTCTTGGCTGCTTGTTCCGTTTGTTTGGCTCGATCTAAGCCTACAGACTGCCAGCCGTTTGGTAGGGCTTTTTGCTGGGTTTGGAGCTCTAGTTTTTACATGGCTGATAATGAAAAACTGGGGTATAAAGCACGAAATTAGGCTGGGAATGCTTAGCCTGATGGTGCCTTTGGTATGGTATTGGTCACAAGCATTTGGTATTACACCGGATCTGCTGATTGTCGCAGCGATGATGACGTACATTTATTTATTGTCTAGAAAACAGAGTTTTGGGAATGCTGCTTTGGTAGGCCTAGCCGGGGCCGCTGGCTACATGGTTAAAAGCTATTTTCTGTTTTTTGTCACAGTTCATTTAATAACGCTATTTGCAATTACTTACTTGACTGTTAGTAAAAAACCAAGCTCCAAACAAATTAAATACTACGGCGTCTGTTTGGTTGCGCTACTGATTTTTATCGCGCCTTGGGTGATAGCTATATCAATCAAGTATGATAGGCTGACTGTTTCTACGGCAGGCAGTTATAACTTCTCGCTGTTAAATCCAGATCAGCCAGGCCACCCGATGAACTACGCCGGTCTAATGGATTTACCAAATGCAACAGCGGTATCTGCCTGGGAGGATCCCACCTATATCAAACAGGCAGCATGGAATCCACTGGAAAGCCTTAGCAATCTGCGGGGCTATGTTCGCACGGTATTTGATAATATTCGGCGGACAGGAATTGCTTTTATAGAGTTCTCGGTGTTTTCGCTTGCGGCCATAGCCCTATTTGTTCTGCTGACTTTGCAAAAAGGAGTGAAAAAACGCGACGATAAGCGGTGGCTGCTATTAAGCGCTACGATTGTTTATTTGTTTGGTTATTGGCTGATATTGATTGAACCGCGTTACATGTGGCCGCTATTTTTAATGCTAGTCCTACTGGCTGGGCTTCAAGTAGATCAGGCTAAGTTAAGCAAATATTCGAACGAAATAGTCACTTTGGCATTATTTATTACTTTCATGTCGGTTTTATATACTCCTGTCACTCATTTGTATTATAAGCGCAATCCGACGGCAACCCTTCGTTACCAAGCAGAGCTACTGAAGCCTTATATTAAACCCGGAGAACATATTGCTTCCGATAATTTTAGCGCGATCGGGCTTTGCTACTATTTAAGAGCAAAGTGTTTCGGTGCACTCAGTACAAATAGAGCTAAGGCACAAGAAGAATTAGAAGCATATGATATTACCGCCATCATTTTAATGAATCAGGCTACCGAAGAATATACGTTTTTGAAAAACTTTGAGCCGATAGACTTAGTAGACCCAACCATACACTTATTAAAGCAACGGTCAAATTAATTCATAACAAATTTGGCGTATGCCTCTTTGTCTGCTTGCCAATCCTGATAGCCACGTATCGAATCTAGTCGAGCCTGGTTGCCTAATTTTTCATAATTCAGCTGGGATAGTTGTTTCCATGGTTGAATGTCGCTGAGCAAGTAAGGAATGCTACGCTCCGGGATTGCTATATTGAGCCCCACCATCTTGGCTAGCTTTGTTTTCTTGGACGTATAGTCCTTTTTAAGCAGTACCCCATTTTTCTTGTGCGATATGTATTCGTTCATAGTTGGCGCGTTGTGGGCAATTATGGCACAGCCTCTGCTCATCGCTTCCAAAAATACTAAACCAAGCCCTTCTGTCAGACGGGGGGCCAATACGATATTTGCGCTAGCCGTTAGCTTAAAGTAAGTTGACCGGTCTTTAACTGTATTGATGGTAATAACTTTGGTGTCTCCAATCTTTGGTGGCAATTCATAAAACTTATTTTCTTCAATGCGTGGATCAATATCCGGCTTGAATATCAAAGTTGAAACCCGAAGGCTTGCACACAGTGCTTTTAGGAAATTGGGGCCAACCATTCCTACGCGATTCCAGTAAAAAAGTATCCTGCCGTTTGACCAACTAGTTGCTGTGCTTGCAGAAGGGTCTGGATAGTATCGAAGGCGTAAAGTGGGTAACCCTGCTTCCTGCGCCCGTTGATAAATGGCGTCAGAGAAAGCAACTATCTTTAAGTTCTTGGGAAGTTGACTCCACCATTTTTTGTCATAGCCTTGCGCTTGATCCCACATGGGCAGCCAAACAATTTTTTGCTCCGCTTTTTTTAAAAGTGAGGGTGGGGGTGGCAGCATGCTAAATATCAACGGTAGTTTCGGGTCATGTTTATTAGGTAAATTTTCTCCATCCCAAGCTACAAGCTTAATGTCTGCATAGTTTTTTAGGGGCTCAACTAATAAATCCCTGAAGGCGTCACTATTTTTTATATGCCAGTCCAAACAGTATGAAATAAGTTTTGGCTTTATCATACCTTTATACCTTTGTGATTGATTCTACTGCTTTTGAGAGCCGTCGCCTAAAGAGCTCAGGATCATGATTGTCATTAACGATTTTCCTAGCCAATTCCGACCGTTTCTTTAACTCATATCTCGGCATGCTGATAACATCGTCCACAGCTTTTTTAATGGCGCCTATACGTTCATTTTTTAATACAATTCCCGCATTCCTGACATCTAAATGTGACTCTTGAGTCACTAAAGGGATCAGACCCTGCTGCATGCATTCTACAACTGAACCAGGACTGCCCTCGCTGCAGGAAGGAAAGATTATGTAATTACATTTTGAGGTAAGTTCGTAATATTTATCCGAACGCAATTCGGTAAAGTCCACAAAATGAATATTGGGTAGTTCCAAAATTTTCTTATAATATTTGCCAAACTCTCTGTCCAGGAATGTGCTGATATATAAATGACATCTTGGGGTTTGACTAAAGACATCTAGTAACAAATCCAAGCCTTTGTGGATGTTCCCGGCACCGGAGAAAAAGAGAAAATTATATCTTCCGGCCTCAAGATCTTTTTTCCCAACAAGCGGATCTTTAAAGCAGCCGATTGGCAAATTGATGACTTTACTAAATTTATTATAAGTTTCTGCCACATCCTTATTGCCCAGACAAATTATTCCGTCTGCAACCGCATTAGCTTTTTCTTCTGCTTTTTCAATATAACGGTCTAGCGGAAGTGTCCTGCCATGGCGTTTTTTGAAGTAATCAAACCGGTGCTTTTCCTGTTTATTGTGGAATTGCCAATAACTGCCTGTCGAAAAGTAAATGATTTTTTTGAAACTGGCCTTATGTTTGTAGAGCGCATCAAAGTTAATGGCGCCATGGCAAACCAACAGGTCGTAGTCTTTGTCTGGTACGAATTTAGTGTCGTCCCAATTTATTATGTCTACTGTGTAGCCAAGCTTATTTAGCACTTTTGGCCAAGCTCTTGCAATACCATCATTGCTGAACTTGTTTGTCGCTACGCCTTGCAATTCATCCACTACAGGTTGAGTAAGGTAACTAAGCAGGGCATGCTTACTTTTTTTACTACGTTGAACAGTAGAGTAATTTACAATACGAAATTGCGGCTGTCTGACTATCATATGGCTATTGGGATGGATACTCTTGTTATTACCGAATCTGGTAAAAGCAGATAATCGTCCCCTAATGCCCCTTTTATATTGTTTAAATCGAGCGTTAGCAAAATAAACAGGTGTTTTCAATTCTGTATACTTTTGGTTAAGGAGCTTTATTTTTCGTTTTACATTTTTACGTAGCGAGGCCTTATACAAATTTTCAGGTTCAAAAAATGCATAAAAGTCATTCATTAACGCGATATTGAGTGTGGGCTTGTTTGGGAGTTGCCAAGTTTTTTTGCTACTAAGATTTTCCCACTTTAATTTCCAGCTTGGTTCGTTTTCTTCATTTGCATGTGTGCCTGTAACAAGCCCAGTATTTACCACCATATTTTTCTTTGGCCAAATGAAGAATGTTTCATCGATGGCCATGTTTATAAAGAACGGTACTGCCCACGAAGTAGTAAGGCGACCAGAGACCAGCTGGTTGATTGCTTCTGGAATGTCAACTCCGCCGCGTGCTAAATTGGGCTTACGGTCGGCTATTTTTTTAGCCAGACTTTCTGTATCAAAATCAATAGACTGCCAGACTCTTTTCCATGTACCCCAACCCCAGGAAGATATTCGGGGACATAAAAAAACATCAAACTGATCGTCCTTTAAATGCGTTTTACTAAAAGGGTACCTTAAGCCGGTTATTCCTGCTATGTCTAAGTTGTCCTGGTACTTATTGAGGCACACTGACATATAATTGTAAAAATTGGGTGCTACGTAGATATCATCTTCGACAACAATTGCTTTGTCGTGGTTACGAAACACCTTATTTAAGCCAACTATGATTGATTTTTTTAGTCCAACATTATTCTTGTTATAGGTTTTAACTACCTTGGTCCAATGAATGGCATCTATAATGGACCTTACATCTTGAATAGCGGCTTGATCTTCAGTAGTTTTTGGACCATCTGAAAAAATATATAGGAGGGGTATATGGTTTGTTTTTAGACCTTCAAGTGTTTTGACGAGCTGATCTGGCCGATTATAGGCAAAAAGTACAACCGGAATTAGGTGCTTATTTGCCTTCATAAGTATGTTTATCAGCAATAGCTACAATATTGACTACAGAAGTAATTGGTGTGTGCCTTTGTTTGTTAATGAAATCTCTGGCTGCATCCTTTGTCATGACTTAGCTCTCTCCCATTTCCAATTACTAGGAATATCAGCTGCTGATAGCGTAGGCTGGGGTCTACCTATTACCTCAAATTCTTTTCGTCCAGTATCAAGGGCGTACTCACCTATAGCTGTCTCATGAGAAAATCTAAACCAAGAAGAATATGTACCAGCGTTTAAGCTTAATCTGGGTATTTTGATTACTGCCTTATGGTTACCTTTCGAAAATGACGGACTTGAACCGTTAAAATCTGTTCTGCTATGCAGAACGATTTTACCCGTATTGTCTTCAACCATGAAATTTATATGGCAATTTTCAATAGGTTTGTCTACTGTAAATTCAACTTCTGATTCGAAAGGCGAATCTTGACTTAGGCCCTCTGCTTTCTTAATTTTTGTAAAATGCACAATTACTTCTCTTAATATTGTTGAGGTGGGCTCTAATTGGGCAATTTGAGATTTCTTATATTCAACGAGGACTTTATCAATCTTGCCCATAGCCTGCACCTCTCCTGAATTTAGTAGAATCCCTCTATTGCACAACGTACGTATATTTTCGGCGCTGTGACTTACCATTAATACCGTACAGCCAGATTGCATGGTGGACATAATCTTGTTTTGTGACTTTTTCTGGAATGCGGCATCGCCTACCGCTAAAACCTCATCTAGGATTAATACGTCTGGTTCCAAGTGCGCCGCGACGGAAAAAGCCAGGCGTACATACATGCCGGAGGAGTAAAACTTCACAGGAGTATCCAGAAATTTCTCGACTTCTGAAAATTCAACAATTTCATTGAATTTTTTTGTTATTTCTTGGCGGCTAAGGCCAAGCATGGAACCGTTCAGATAAATGTTCTCCCGACCTGTAAGTTCAGGATGAAATCCTGTTCCAACTTCCAGTAGGCTTGCGACACGCCCACGCATGGTTACTTCACCTTTGGTTGGGTCGACAATCCTTGAGAGGATTTTTAGTAGAGTTGATTTGCCCGAACCATTTTTTCCAAGTATGCCAAAAATTTCACCCTGTTGGATTTCAAAAGATACATCTTTAAGCGCCCAAAACGTTTCTTTAGTGTAATTAGGACCTCCGCCAAGTGGCTTACGTAGTAATGCAGTAACATTCTGAAGTAGAGATTTTCGCCTAACTTCTTTTTGATGGCTAATAACATAAGACTTTGACAAGTTTTTAACTTCGATAACTGGCTTCATAATAGGTCTACAAAGGTTTTCTCCACACGTTTAAAGTACCAAATCCCTATAATGATCAACGCAAGAATAATAAGACACGATACCGCTATACCGCCCCAGTTCACCGGTTGGCCATAAAGGCCCCCCCGGACTAGAGTGAGCGCGCCGGCTATTGGGTTGATATAAATAAGGTGCTGAAAGCGCTCTGGGATCAGACTGACTGGATAAATGACTGGGGTAATAAAGAAGATGATTTGCGTCAGGAATGGGAGTGCTGCCTTGACGTCGCGATATTTAACGTTCAAAGAAGCAAAAAATAGTCCGGCACCAAATGCAGTAGCGGTTACCATTGCAAGGGCAGGTATTATTGATAAAAAGAATTGCAGAGGCGGTAATAAATCATAAATGATAAGAATCACGACAAAAAAGCCGCTAGCAACAGTAAAATCTACCAGGCCAACTACTAAGGCTGACAGTGGAGGTATGAGGCGGGGAAAATAGATTTTTGAAACTACGCCTTGGTTAGTCAAAAAAGAGTTACTTACAGTATTAAGCGAACTGTTAAACATGTTCCAATAAAGCATTCCTAAATACGCGAAAACTGGATAAGGTATATCAGTGGAGCGTATGCCAGCAATTAAGTTGAAAACAATTATAAACACCCCTGTCGCCAATACGGGCTGTATGACTGCCCAAGCGACGCCGATCGCAGTTTGCTTATAACGGACCTTGATATCCCGCCATGCAAAGAAATAAAAAAGTTCACGATAAAGCCACAATTCTCGCAAGCTAATCTTGCTACGCTCGCTAGCTTTTATATGAATGGTCGAGGATAAACTACGCATGTTTGTTTTTGCGGTACCACTTGATTGTTTCCCTTAGGCCTTCTTCAAATGTAGTTTTGGATGCAAAACCAAATTCTTTTTTTGCGCGCGATGTATCCAACTTGCGCCGCGGTTGGCCATTGGGCTTGCTGGTATCCCATTTAATCTTACCCTTAAAGCCAGTCTCTCTGGCAATGATTTCAACCAGATCCTTTATAAAAATCTCATAAGATGAGCCCAGGTTAACCGGGTCGCTCTTGTTATATTTTTCTGCGGCCAGCAGAATTCCTTCGACGGCGTCCTTAACGTACAAAAATTCTCGTGAGGCCGAACCGTCTCCCCATACTTCAATGCTATCGCTTCCGTTTTCTACGGCATCAACGCACTTTTTAATTAATGCCGGGATGACGTGTGAAGTCTCCGGGTCAAAATTATCACCAGGTCCATAAAGGTTTACCGGCACTAAGAAAATAGAATTGTAGCCGTATTCTTCACGGTAGCCCTGGCTTTGGACCAACATCATTTTTTTGGCGAGTCCGTATGGGGCATTCGTTTCTTCTGGGTAGCCATTCCAAATGTCATCTTCTTTGAAAGGCACGGGGGCAAACTTGGGATAAGCGCATACGGTTCCGAGCGCTACGAACTTAGGGATTTTGTGGGCATATGCTTCATGCAGCAACTGGACGCCCATCATCAAATTTTCATAAAAGAATTTACCGGGATGTTTCCGATTGGCGCCAATCCCTCCGACCACGGCTGCCAAATGAATGACCATATCACTTGGATGGCTTGCGTACATTCTTATGATTTGCGCTTTGTCGACAAGGTCGAATTCTTCCCGTGTTGGTGCTATGACCTTAGCGCCCAATTCTTTTAATCGGTCTACTAGATGTTTGCCAAGAAAACCATGTCCACCGGTGACCAAAACCGTCTTACCATTCCAATACATATCGCAATAAAGTATACCATGTTCATTACTTGCAGAGCCTGCAAGGGCTAGATGATTTAAAAACCACTTACATAGTGGTAGGATAGTATTGTCATTAGAGGTATGCAATGGACGGCTCTTATACGCAGAGCGATTCAGAACTTGCAAAAACAAACATAGCCTACTCGACGAGGCAGCTTACTCGTGAAGCTATTATGCTGACACCTACTGACAGGGCTTCCGTGCAGCTCGTTCGAAGCCTGGCAGTGTCTTGTATCGCGCTGCTTGTTGACTTTGGATTATTGATGACCTTAAAAGAAATTTTTCTTGTCAATTATATGGTTGCGGCTGTCGTCGGATTTTTGGCAGGGGTACTTGTTAATTACCAATTAAGCATCAAGTGGGTATTTGCGAGTAGAAAGCTGGCATCACAATCAGCGGAGTTTACGATTTTTGTAATCATCTGTATTATTGGCCTGATACTTAATATAGCTATCATTGCCGGAATGGTGGAGCTAATTAAAGTAGATTACCGGGTGGCAAAAGGGGTGTCCACCGCTGCAGTTTTCTTTTGGAATTTTGCAGCAAGGAAAAAAATACTGTATTAAGTAATTTTAGATAATTTCTGCAGGAGGGAATGTGCCACGAAAGGCAACAAAACGGGTGGCGGTAATTGGTGCCGGACCCGCAGGGGCGACGGCTGCGTACGTTTTGGCGAAAAAGGGAGCGAAAGTTGACCTCTACGAAGCCTCGCCGTTTGTTGGAGGTATGGCAAGATCTATAGAGCTGTGGGGGCAAACTGTAGATATTGGACCGCACCGTTTTTTTAGCAGTGATCCCAGGGTCAATAAATTATGGCTTGAGGTAATCGGTAAAGACTATGAGATGGTTGACCGACTTACCCGTATATTTTTCCGGAACAAATTTTACTACTACCCAATTAAGGCGGGGGATGCACTAAAGAACCTGGGTATTGTTGAAGCGTTTTTGTGCGTCGCAAGTTACGCGTGGCAGAGAATAAAACCGGGAAGCAATAAACTAGGCGATACTTTCGAATCTTGGGTAACTGCCCGGTTTGGCAAGAGGCTTTATCGGCACTTCTTCAAGACCTATACAGAAAAATTATGGGGCATACCAGCTACCGAACTTGATTCTGAATTTGCCACACAACGCATAAAGAAACTATCGCTCTGGGAAGCAATTAAGAGCGCAATTTTTGGAGGTGGGGGCAAAAAACACAAGACTTTGGTTGACCAGTTTGCCTATCCAAACCAAGGGACGGGTGAAGTATATAACCGGATGAGAGATTATGTTGAAAAAAACGGCGGAAAGGTTTATCTGAAAACTCCGGTGCAGGAGCTGGTGACATCCGGAAAGACTGTCAAGGGCGTGAAATTGGACTCAGGCAAGGTAAGGGAGTATGACGAGGTAGTCTCCTCGATGCCGCTTACTATATTGGTCAGCCGGTTAAAAAACGTACCGAAAAACGTGGAAAAGGCAAATAAGTCACTTAAATTTCGAAATACTCTGATTGTGTATTTGCAAGTCAAAGCACGTAATATTTTTCCTGATAACTGGATTTACGTGCACAGTGACGAACTAAGAACCGGACGCATTACTAATTTCCGGAACTGGGTTCCTTCGATTAATCGAGGCAAAAAAGAGGCGATACTTGCGATGGAATATTGGTGCTTCGATGAAGATGATTTTTGGCATTGGGGTGATAAAAAATATATTGAACTTGCAAAAGAAGAAATCGTTAAGACCGGACTGATAAAGCCCAATCAAATATTGGATGGGAAAGTCGTCAGAGTGCCAAAGTGCTATCCGGTGTATCGTCAGGGTTACAAAAAACAGCTCAAGGTCGTTGAGAAATTCTTAAGGCAATACAAAAAATTGCAGATTATCGGAAGATACGGAGCGTTCAAATACAACAACCAAGACCATAGCATATTAATGGGATTGATGGCCGCAGAAAATATTATGGACAAGTCTGGCCATGATCTGTGGAACATCAACAGTGATTATGAATACCAAGAGTCGTCAGTCATTACTAAAACCGGCTTGGTAACGAAAGGCAATAAACAGGAATGAGGATCGGGGTTGTCGGAACAGGGTATGTCGGATTAGTGACTGGCAGTTGTTTTGCTGAAATGGGCAACGAAGTAACCTGTGTTGATATTGATACCGATAAAATCACACAGCTTCAGGCAGGCAAGGTGCCTATACACGAACCCGGGCTCGATGAGATTGTCGAGAGAAACCTCGATGAAGGAAGACTGCAATTTTCGACAGATTTAGAAAAGACAGTCGTAGGGTCTAAGGCAGTTTTTTTAGCGCTTCCTACTCCTTCAGGCGAACGGGGAGAGGCCGATCTTTCCTACATTCTAAAAGCAGCCGAAGACATAGGTAGAATTATTGTTGACTATACAGTGATTGTCGATAAGAGTACGGTGCCAGTCGGTACGACAAGACTGGTTTACGAACAAATTGCAAAAAGTACTGATGTGCCGTTTGACGTTGTTTCTAATCCTGAATTTTTGCGTGAAGGAAGTGCTGTTAAGGATTTTATGCATCCTGACCGCGTGGTTATTGGCACGAGTTCAGAACCGGCTCGTGACGTCATGGAGCACCTTTATTCACCATTTGTCAGGCAAGGAAACCCAATTATCTACACTGACGAGGCATCGGCGGAACTTGCTAAATATGCAGCTAACGCTTACTTGGCACAAAAAATTTCCTTTATGAATGTAATGTCAAGAATATGCGAGGCTGCTGGAGCCGATGTTGAATCTGTCAGAAGAATTATGGGGACAGATACCCGGATTGGTAACCAGTTCTTATATGCAGGAATAGGCTGGGGCGGCAGCTGTTTTCCTAAAGATGTCAAAGCACTTGTACGGACGGCAGAAGAGCTAGGCGTAAATTCCGGCATGCTTGAGCAAATAGTTACAGTAAATGAAGAGCAAAAGAAAATAATTCCCGCGCGGATTAAAGAGATTTTTGGTGAAGATTTAAGCGATAAAAAGTTTGCACTCTGGGGATTATCCTTTAAGCCGCATACCGATGACATAAGAGAGGCGCCCTCACTTGAAATAATCCGTCAATTGACCGGCTCCGGGGCTGCCGTAGTTGCCTACGACCCGCAGGCAATACCCAATGTGGAAAGTGCGATGCCTGACAATGATCTTTTGTCATTTGCACAGAACCCATATGATGCCCTTGCCGGAGTAGATGCATTAATAATTGCTACGGAATGGGAGTCATTCAGGACACCTGATTTTAGCAGGATGAAAGCGCTAATGAAGGGAGAAATGCCCATGATATTCGATGGGCGTAACGTATTTGCTCCGGAAGAAATGGATAAAGAAGGGTTCTACTATCAGAGTATTGGTAGGCGAACAGCCGGTAAAGGGCGTTAAGCATCGAAAGAAATAAGAAATTGCAGTGAACCAAGCCCTAAAGTCTATCACCAGAACTCCCTGGCACCTCCTGTTGACCGTAATTGTAGTACTTTCTTTTGCGGCTAACGCACTGGGCGTAACAGACCCAATTACGTTTAAGACATTCCAGAATGATTCAGAGCGACTTGTACATAATGCATTTCATTGTCAAAAAGAGACAGGCCAATTTACCCATTCTGGAATGCTGATTAATAGTGTTGCAGAGGACTGTGCGAGGGCAGGGGTCTATTATTCCCAATCAGGGTTACCGTTTTTGGTCTTGGGGCTCATGAACCCATCAAATCCTACCGCACAAAAAGTCTACTCCCACATAGTAAAATTGGTCCTGGCTATCATTACCTCGCTAATGTTGGCAACAGCTGCTCTCAAGCTAGCTTCCAACCTCCGTATTCGTTATCAGTTACTAGTCTTATTACTGCTTGCAAACTCTACCTGGCTAGTTTTGTTTGCACACAATCTTTATTGGCTAATGCCACTTTTGCTAGCGCCGAGCTGGTTCGGATGGATTTTTTACGAACGCTTTCAGACACAAAGAAAAAAATTCTTTGCCATACTCAGCTTGTTGTTTCTGTTGAAGTTTCTAGCCGGTTACGAATATATAAGTACCATTACAGTTTCGGCGATATGCCCCATTCTTTATTACGAACTTAAACGACGTGCAGACTATAAAAAAGTCCTACGAAAAGTTCTTCTTGTGTTTTTCATAGCGGTAGGGAGTTTTATTATTGCGTTTTGCATTCATTGGGCGCAAGTTTCGAACCAGAAGAATTCCATACGTGGCGGACTAAATATTCTTATTGAAAGAGTACGAGTAAGATCTGCTCCCGGGATCGGTAATGTAGTCCAGGGTAGGGAAATCATTCAGGAACTTAGAAGCCAGAAACCAGAAGACTATGAGTTTTTTGATCGATCTATCAACTTGGAGCGGTTTTCTGGATATTCAGTATTTGATAGGTTGGTGCAAAACGGAATTGTACTATACCAATACCTAGCAAGTCCGGCTGTGAACCTACCCCTGGTGCTTCGCTACCCATATAGCCTTGTCTCTAGTATTTTTACATTTATATTGCTAATAGGAATCTTCACAATAAAGCAGTACAAGCGATATAGACTTAAGTTTCCGTACAAAGACCCTTTGCTTGCAACTACGGCATTCGCATTGCTAGGGGCATTGAGTTGGCTTGTGCTTGGTTATCAACACAGCATTATACATACCCATATAAATTCTATAGTGTTTTATGTTCCGTTCTTGCCGTTAGCGTATATCGTTGCGGCTCGCGGACTTCAGCAGCTAGTAGGAACTCACAGGCCACAAAAGCTCGCTAACCGGAAAGCCATCAGATGATACCTAAAAAGCTACAAGACTTACTCCATCCCCTATGGCGGTTTTCTCGTGAACCCAGCGGTAAGCTCTATATTTTATTGGCTCTTTATGCAGCGCTTGTATATCTGCCGCTAATTTGGTGGGGAGGGTTAATATATGACGACTGGAGCGTCGTAAAACTAAGCAAGGATTGCCCTGGTATTGGCACCTCAATCCAGTGCTTTTGGCCAGGATATCCCGATCGACCCCTCGCGTCTATCTATTACTCAGTTCTGTCTAACTTATTCCATGCTTGGGCGGCTGGCTACTTCCTAGTTGCCATAGCAGCCTGGCTTACTGGTGTAGCTATACTGTTTAGAGTACTTAAAGACAGGTTCGGTACCGGATTTGCGGTGCCGTTCTTCATAATTGCTGCGACTCCTTCTATTTCATCAACAATTATATTCTCACCTGCTATGCAAGGAATTGGTGCTTTTGCGTTCATGGTATGGAGTGTATCTTTATATTTACTCGATAGGTATCTTAAGCGCGCAAGTAGGGTGAAGTACTTATTAAGCTATGCATTGATGCTCGCTTCGCTCTTGCTATACGAGTCGAGTTTGCCCTTATTTGCAATCTCGGCAATGTGGCCCATTATTGTCAGCAACGAAAAATTGAGTAAACACTTCTTTGTCCGATACGCTAAACAATTTATATTGCCAATATTCATAATCATGCTTGCAGTTGTGCTATACCAGCAGCTAGTTGTTACGCAATTCTTTGAATACATTTCAAAAGTTCGCATCGGTAAAAATGGAGCCAACCTTAGTGACTCTTTGCTTCGTACGGTAGCTAATGCGTTAATGGTTGTAACGCTTAGCGTTATTAATTTATGTATTAGGGCTGTTGCTCGGCTAAGAATTTACGGTGTAGGAATTTTCCTTACGTACATGGCGGTTGTTTATTTAATTTTTTATGCCCTCAAACTTAAAAACCTACCTAAAACAAAAGGCATGAAATTTCGTAACCACAGCTTAATGTGGGCAACGCTTGCTTTGGTGCTTTTGGGTGTAGTATTTATTCATTTTATTGCGCAGCAACCACCAACTATTGTTGGCTATAATAATCGCGGGATTGTAGGCGCATCAATTCTTGTTGCAATTGCTGCGGGTTTACTTTGGCGAGCACTATTTGCAAAACACCGACTGCTGTATCTACTTGGAATATTAATTTTCAGCGCATACAGCCTATCTTTCTTATTACAGAGAGAAAACTATATAGAAGCTAACCGTATACGAAATAACATCGCAGCTTCTGCCATACCAAAAATAAATAGTGTCAACCAAACAGGCATGTTGGTACTTGCTAATGTTCCAACATATACAAGCAGGAACTTTAATAATGAGACAATTTTTAGCGATGAAGTTCTTGACTGGGGGAATTATTTGCGTGTTATGACGGACGTAAAAGACATACGAGGGATCTCATTGTCGCCTGGAAGGATTGAGCGAGGAGAAGTGGCGGCCACAGAGAATGGTCTGCATGTGATGACATATAAGTCGGCGTTATCCCTTGAACTAGCGTGGTACTACGACGTAAAAGCCGGTAACCTTCAAAAAATTAATGCGCCGGATCAACTACAGACATTGCTCGCTGAAACAGAGGAAAGTCCAGCATATAACTATCTGCTGCCAGTTGATGCAAGGATGCGGGATGATTTACGAAATTGGCTGGCAAGTTACTGAGAGTTGACGTAAATACTTAATCCCGGATCGTTAAGCCACGTAATCCCATCTGCGACGAGGCTAAACCTCTCCAAGCGTGGCCCTAGTGAGCTCGGGCTACGGGCTTTAAAAATGAAGGTTGCTTCATGACCGGGTGGGACCACATCTTCTTGGTGGGTAGCCGGTCGGGTGTCTTTTATCCATGTTGCCGGATGGAATAGGGCAGTACCCCGATCAAGCGGGGCTACCGTAGCTAGCCGAACTGGATATCCTTCATGCTTTTTCCAAGTCACTGTACCGGTATTACGGGCCTTTACAACCAAGGTGAACTCAGTGTTGCGAGGAATGTTCGCAGTTCCGGTGCTATGACTATGCCAGAGAGGTTGCCAGGCATAAGTTCTACCCTCTAGATACAAAGTGAGCCCCGTGTTGTTAAACCATGCCTGTCCTTCGGCAACAAGGTTTAGTTGCTCATAGTATCTTCCGGAACCTGGCGTACGAACTCGGAAACGGAATGTGGCAGTTTCATTAGGGGCAACGCTTTCCTCTTGGAACGTAGTTATCCGGCTGGGGGAAAGCCATCCGTCTGCGACCTTGCTTTTGCGGTCAGGCGCCCATGTAGCCAGTCGAATCGGCACTCCACCGGATTTGAGCCACGTTGCACTACCTGTGTTTTTGGCTTTCACAGTAATCCATTGGCTGATACCCGGATCCATCATGCCAGTGCCGTTGTCATACACTACTGACTGAACTTGCCAGCTATATGGTGAAGTCACATGTATGGTGGGCCTGAAACCTGGCCAGCTTAGCCAAGTATGATTCTCTGCTACTAAGTTCAAACTCTCGACGTAGGTGCCTAGCGAAGCAGGTGTAACTGTAAATGTAAAAGTCCCTACTTCGTTGGGTTGCACGACACTTTCTTTCAGGGTTGCCAAGCGGAATGTCTGAAATAAAATACTATGGCGATTTGCTGGTTCCCAGGTACCCAGCTTTATGGGGTTATTCCCGTGGTTATACCAAGGCACCCTTCCGATATTCCGGGCTTTAAGTGTTAACGTTTCTGTCTGCCCAAGCGCGATGTGATTATCGCCGCCGGAATAAAAGAAGTTCTCAATTGACCAGGCATAGTCTGGCCCTGTGGTCGCGCCGAACCAATCATTGAAAAGTCTCCAAAAGTTACGATTGCCGTAAGCGCTGCAGCCATCTCCCGTTCCATACAAATTATTTAATGCCGCCTGGTTGGGCTGGTATGGGGTGTAATTATAAAGATTGGCGGTTGCTTGGTTCTGGATATGTACGTTCGAGCCGCCACAGGCTGTATTTGGGTTGTAAAGGATAAAGCTAGTGCTGTTGGATCGATAATTAAAGAGATGAGCATCACGCGCATAGCGTTTGAACTGTCTGCCCGCATTGTAGATTTGGTTGAAAAAGCCATAATACTGTTCGTCGCAAGGCGCAGTATCAGGGCAGCCATAGCCGGTAGCGCTGCGGTATTGAACCGGCCAAGGCCAGTCATCTGTTATTAAGCTTTGTTCCTTCTGCAGTAAAACGAGAAACACTTGCGGATTAATGCCGCAACTATGCGCTACGTCAAAGATTATCTGCGCTGCTGATTTTGTACCACCTGTATAAGCAGTACAAAGCCCGCTCTCCGCCCCTCTATTGGGGGTAGCTTGCGAATAGTCTTTTAAGCATGTAAATGGTGTGCTTACGCCACGTCTCTGGCTGTACACCGCTCTCGTTACTGTGTCGCCATGAGTTGAATCAAATATGAGTTTTGTGCCATTTGAATCACATACAGGTACTTTGGCATTCAAAAAACTTTGAATATCTTGCACATTAAGGGTATTTGCCCTAAAGAATACGCTGTCGTCAATGATACGTCCGGCTTGAAACTGGCTACCTGACAAAGCTGAGGCATTGTCTGGGCCCGGTGGGAGATTGACGGTGAAAATACCTGCTGCGATGAGCAGGGTAATCAATACCAGGTTTCTAAATAACTTCATCATAACTACTCTATTTTAACTGTTGCTTCGTCTGATGTGCCACTTGAATTGGCAGACTTATAGGTGACCGCTACCTTCCAGTCACCAGGTTGTCCAAATTCACTTCTAGGGATAGTGGTAGGCGCGCAGTCAGTGGATTGGGCGTTCCTGGTAGCTGCAGCTGTTTTGGTTATCGTAGCACCATCTTTTGTTAACGTAATTGTGCAGTTGCCATTTTCTTCGGTAATACCGGGCACGAAAGAGCGGATGCTTACCAACTGTTGAGCAGTATCGAAGTAAGCGGAAATTATAATTGGCTTGATATTCGCAGCCTGGCCCTGATTTTGTTGTTCCTGCTGTTCTGTAAGTTCATGCTTATGCTCATCGACTGCTTGTTTGTCTTGCTCGGTGGGTGGACTAAGGTCTAGTTTTGTTTCCGGATCGCTGATTGTTTCGCCTGTCGTCGTCTCTGCTGGGCTATCATCCTTGGACTGCAACCACTTATAGCTTCCAAACCCAATTAATGCCAGAACGGCAACGGATGCAATGCCGACCAGCAGCAGGGGCTTCTTGCTTTTTTGTTTTCTTATATTTCTTTTGTAAGTATTAGTTTTCATTTAAGTAATATAATTATGCACCTGGATAACTCTGTTGACAAGAGGAGGCTGTAAAATTTACCTCACATAGCCTAATCTTAGCGACAAGTCTTTGCTATTATGAGCGAATGATTACAGCCATTATTGCAGGAGGGTCTGGGACACGTCTTTGGCCGCTCTCAACCCCAGATTACCCCAAACATCTGCTAAGACTAAACGGACAAAATGAGTCGTTACTGCAAAGTACGTATGAGCGGGTAAAAGGTTTCAGCAAAAAAGTATACGTGATAACCGATGCTTCGCACGCCAAGTATGTCCGAGAACAGCTCCCGGAAATCAAAGATGACATGCTTGTTGTCGAGCCGGCGCGGCGTGGCACGGCAAGCTGCATTGTGGCGGGACTAGTACGCATCAGTAACCACCACAATGACAATGACGAGCCGGTGGCATTTGTGCATGCTGATCACTACATTCGGGACAAAGAAGGTTTCCAGCATTCATTTGCGGTGGCAGCTGAAGCTTCCAGGCAAGAAAACAGGATTGTACTTGTTGGAGTCGAACCGGACTATCCAGCTACAGGCTTTGGTTACATTAAAAAGGGCAAAGTGTTTGATGAGAAGACATTTGTCTTTGAAGTAGGTGAGTTTAAGGAAAAACCGGAATTCGACGTTGCCAAGCAATACTTTAAAAGCGGTAATTACTTATGGAATTGCGGCTATTTTGTCGCTTCAGTAAAAACGTTCTTAGATAAAATGCAAAAATACTCGCCGGAACTATTCGAAGATTTCAATCAACTTAAAGCAGCAAAAGACGAATCGCAATATAAAGATATTTATTTAGGATTTGAAAATATAGCAATAGATTATGCACTGATTGAGAAGGTAGATGATTTATTAGTCACACCGGCAGCATTTGACTGGATGGATATTGGCTCGTACAGCGACTTGCATAAAGCGGTAGAAAGCAGCGAGGCCGGAAACCATGTACATGGTGAAAAGGTGGAAACAGAAGACATCGAAAACTGCTTTATCCAGAACCATGAGGATAAGCCAGTGGCAGTCATCGGGCTTGATAATATCGTGGTAGTAAATACTCCGCACGGTGTGCTGGTCGCCCGTAAAGATTTATCCCAAAAAGTCGGGGACATCAGTAAGAGGTTCACAAAATAAATGAAAAAAGTAATTGCATTTGATCTTGATGGGACGTTGGCGGCAAGCAAGTCACCAGTAGAAGACCGTATTGCCGAACTGCTCAACAGGCTACTTGATACATTCCAGGTATGTGTCATCTCCGGCGGCAAGTTTGAGCAGTTTGAAACACAGCTGCTGGCTAATTTAAATGTCGAACCGGTTAAGCTAAATGCACTGCATATTATGCCAACTTGCGGCACCCGCTACTATATTTATGATCTCGCGAAAAAGGGATGGAAAGCAGTGTATGCGGAAGATTTTAATGATCCGGAGAAAAAGAAAATCATTAAGGCGCTCAATGAAGGTATAGATAAGCTTGGCTATCGTGAAAAGAAGGTTTACGGAGAACTTATCGAAGATCGCGGCAGCCAGATTACGTTTTCTGCACTTGGACAAGATATTGTGGCCGAACTTGGCGAAAAAGGCGTACAGCTAAAAGAAGCATGGGATCCCTCCGGTAACAAGAAACATAAGCTGCGGGACTATGTGGCTGAGCTAATCCCGGAATTTGAAGTTCGTGTTGGCGGTGGTACCTCGATTGACATTACCAAACCGGGGATTGATAAGGCATACGGAATGCGGAAGCTGATGGAGCTTTTGGGCGTGGCAAAAGAAGATATTTTATTTATCGGCGACCGGCTTGAGGAAGGCGGTAATGATTACCCGGTTAAGGCAATGGGTATAGATTCCATCGAAATTTCCCGATGGCAGGATACTGCTATTGCGCTCGAGGCGATTTTGCACGTTGTGTAAGCGTTTGCTGCCATTGCCAAGCATCAGCCAACGCCTCTTCTAATGACTTTTCTGCCGACCACTTGAGTACTTTTTTAGCTTTGGTGACCGATGCATAGGTGCTGATAACATCTCCCTCGCGTCTTGGCCCGATTTTGTATGGGACGTCTTGGCCAGTAGCTTTCTTAAAGGTATTGATAACTTCTAGAACACTCGTGCCTTTGCCGGTGCCAACGTTGATTACATCATAGAAACTTGCCGGCTGCTTGGCGACATATTCCAATGCCTTTATATGCGCCTTGGCTAGGTCTACTACATGAATATAATCACGTATACAGGTACCGTCGGGCGTCGGATAGTCGTTACCGTAAATTACAAGTCGGTCGCGTATGCCTGCTGCAGTTTGTGTTACAAATGGGATAAGGTTAGCTGGTATGCCTCTTGGCAATTCTCCTATAAGTGCAGATTCATGTGCGCCAATGGGGTTGAAGTACCGCAGAGCAACTGCGCTTAATTGCTTACTTGCTTGAATGGTGTCCCGAATGATAATTTCACCCATCTGCTTGGTTGCCCCGTATGGCGAGACCGCAGGCTTAACTGGCGCACTTTCAGTTACGGGGATTTTGTCGGGCTCGCCGTACACCGTACAAGAAGATGAGAACACAAAGTTCCGTACCTTTTTCTCTTCAAGCAGTTCCAGTAGATCAATCAAGCCAGCGACATTGTTCTTGTAGTATTTCAATGGCATTTCTACTGATTCACCTACAGCCTTGTTTGCGGCAAAATGAATAATCCCGTCGATTTTTTCATTATCAATAATTTCGGACATTAGCCGTTTGTCCTGAAATTTTCCCTCGTAATACGGAATTTTAGCCCCAGTAATTTCTGTTATTCCGTCAAGTATGTGCTTTTCTGAATTCTGAAATGTATCAATGATTACCGGATGGTATCCGGCAAAAAACAATTCGACTACCGTATGCGACCCAATAAACCCTGCCCCGCCAGTTACTAGTATATTTTTCAAATTATTCCTTTACACTTTGTTGAATGACATCAAGCATGTTACTACGAAAATTCTCTGTTGAAAATTTTTGAGCAGCCTGGCTGATCGTTCTATGATTAAAACTCAAATTTTTGAATCTTTGTAATACTTTCTTCAATGATTCTGGCGTCTGCTCGTCGAAAAACATACCGGTCTTATCGTTTATGTAGTCCAGCGCGCCGCCTGCCCGATAGGCAATGACCGGAGTACCGGCTGCCATGGCTTCAACTGGCGTAATGCCAAAATCTTCTTGCGCGGCAAAAAGGAAGGCTTCAGCTGTCTGTAGGTAGTTTGCTACAGCCTCATCGTTGGCGTTAGTATCAAACGTGACAGTTGGACCAGCCAATTTTCGCAGCCGTTTTAATTCTGGCCCTCGGCCGACAACAGTGAGCGGTAAGTGCAATTGGCTGCATGCTTCGACAATAATATCAGTACGCTTGTATGGCACTAACCGTCCCACGGTTACGAAGCCATGCCGGGCTTTGTTTGACTTTGGTAGGAGTCGTTCAATGTCAACAGGCGGATGGATTACAACCGAATCCTTTTTATAGAACTTTTTTATATCAGACTGGATGTGTGTTGAGTTTGCGATAAAATAATCGACGTTTTGCGCTGCTTTATAATCTTTTTTGCGAAGCGGTCCGACCAGCAGCTTAAGTCCTACGCGTGCTAATGGATTAAGCAAGCCAAAACCTGGCTGTTTGAGGTACTGCTTATAGTGACGCCAATAGAAGTGCGTAGGGGAGTGGCAGTAGCATATATGAACGGTGTTCTTCGGAACACGAATGTTATTTGCCTCGCCATTACCTTTGCTGCTGATAATTACATCAAAACCGTCTAGCCTTAAGCTTTGGAACCATCGAATGCGAAGTACAGGCAAATATTTACGTAGCATCGAAAAAGGCCAGTGCTGTAAGTAACCAGTAACTACTTTGCCGTCGAGCTTTTCACGCCATTCTTGAGTGCAATAGCTGGTGTAGATCGGCGCGTCAGGAAACAGCTTGTGTAATTCCAGCACTACCTTTTCTGCGCCGCCACCGACGAGCCAATCATGCACAATCGCGACTCTCAAAGCACGGCTCCTGTCTGAAATTGAAGGGGTAGCTTTATTTATCATTTGTCATTACCTATCTGTCGAATTACTTTTCATTTTTCAATTTCATTGTACTAACGATTTTCTGGAGTATTAGCACAAGTTCTAGTGCTTCCTGTTCCAAGTTATCAAAATTTTCATTAGGCAAAAGTTCTTTTAATACACGCAACCAATACCTGGTTTCTGACGCTTCTTTTTTCGCGATATGTATTTTGTTTTTAAAGTCGGATTTTGAGCTTGCATTGTTTGCTTCGGCATAGTTAGCGCCAATGCTAGTGGCTGAACGAATTAACTGATTTATCAAGGGCTGGAGAGTGGGATCTTTGCTGTATTTTCCAAATCTCTTTACAATAGTTACGCTAAAATCTATGGTTCTATCTTCTAGTTGCTGAAGCTTTGTTTGATAAATAGTCATTGGCTAATAATTGTGAATTGTTAAATGGGAAATGTAAATTGTATAAGTTTAACTGCTGCTTATTGGGCTCCGTCACCGCGCAGAGTGGTCCGGATAGTCTTTAACAAGATGGTTATATCGAGCCAAAAACTCCAGTTCTGCACGTAATAAACATCCAGCTTGCGCCGCTCTTCAAAGCTGATGCTGCGTCGTCCGGAAACTTGTGCGAGTCCAGTAATACCAGATTTTACGCTTAATATAGTGTGACGTTTGGCATATAAATCCAACTCCTCTGGAACGAGCGCACGTGGACCGACCAGGCTCAGGTCGCCCTTTATCACGTTAAAAAGCTGTGGTAATTCGTCCAGACTTGTCTTACGAAGAAACTTACCGAGCCGGGTAACTCTTGGATCGTCTACCAGATAGTCGCCATTTTCCCGGTAAATCTTTGCTAGTTCCGGCTTGCCCATTGCCGCAAACGCTTCCTCAGGCGACATACCGTTGTATTTTGCTTGCTGTGTCCGGAATTTATAAACCCGAAACTTTTGATTATAACGAGTTAACCGGACTTGTCTGAAGAATACGGGACCTCCGGTTATTTTGATGGCGATGGCTATCACCAGCATCAGCGGAGAGACGAGAATCAGCATGATTGATCCGACGATAAGATCGAACAGACGCTTGACGACGCTGCCCCAGCCGATAAGCCGTGTTTGATGTACGGCAATAACTGGGATTGAGGAACGAAACAACTCGACATCAATTTTTCCGACGAACAGCTCGCTGTTGCCTGGCACAAAACGGTAGGCAATATGGTTAGTCTGGGCAAAGGTTAGGATTTCATTGTTTTTTTCCGTCTCAGGGTACAGTTCCGTTTGTAGGATGCTGTAGATATTCTTCTTCCCAATGTGTTGGACGGCTTGGCGGAAGTCACTAAAAAGCCTTACATCTTTCTCGAACTGCCTTAGCTGCTGCTTATTGCCGACAAGTCCGACAATGTTATAGCCTGATTGGCGGCTGTCCAGCAGTGAATGCACAAGCTCTTTTGTGACCGTAGTGGTACCTACAATCAAGATCTTTGTAATGCCCACATTGAAGCGGAATAGGGCGATTCGTATAAAGCGGGCAATGTTTCTAAATAAGACTAAAAACACAAACGCTAATATGAAGCCATAGGCAGGCACCAGCCGGGCGGGGAATACCGGTTCATTACTGACGAAATCATAGCCAATAACAAAGAGAAGGCCGATAAAAGATCCTGCTAGCAGGCGTCCTATTTCGGAAAACCGTTTTTCGTAAATGCTGCTGTTGTAAAGCCCGAGCAGCCCAAAGATAATCAGCCAAAACGGCAAAAGCGTTAAAAATACACCCAGGTAGGTGCGCGCCGGTATGGCTTCAATAAGCGGTCTGGCGTCGATTGTGACGCGCAGAACATAGGCGCCTATAAAGGCCGCAACGAGCGCTAAAAAATCACCAACGATTAAAAAAAGGTTGTAAACCAACGAAGCGTTATTTTTCATAGGTCAGGAATTCCTTACCAAGTTAAATACACAGCAGGGTAGACTGTTGTTTTTAACGTAATTACTTCTAGCTCCATTCATTGCTCGATATACTATTAACTATAGCATCTATGAAACAGAGACCGATAAAAACATACGTAGCACGGTTCTTGCCTTTGATTTTTATGGGCATGCTGGCAGCTATGCCCTTTCATGCTTTTTTGTCTGTGTGGGCCAGTGAATTTACAGGGCACTATCGCCTCGTCCAATTATGGAAGGAGTTCTTGCTGATATCCCTGTATTTAACACTTCTTCTTACTTACGGCTATCGCAGTATGGTCAGCCAGCTCGAAAGGTTTAAGCCACTTTTTGTCGCTATAGCAGCATACTTCATTTTGACTATTTACTATGGTTTGTTTGCCTACTTGGCTGGAGAGGTAGGGAAGAGCGCCTTATTTTTTAGCTTGATAACGAACTTGCGGCTAATGGCTGCGTTAATCTTGGGTTATCTGATAGCAACGGCTGGGCTTGGTGATTGGGTAAAAAAATGGCCGAGAATAATAATTATTCCTGCAGTAGTTGTTTTAGTTTTTGGATTATTGCAGGCATCTGTTTTGCCGCCTGCCTTCCTGGAAAATTTTGGCTATTCGAAAGATACCATCCTTCCGTACCAGTTTGTCGATAATGACCCCGAGTATCTACGGGTACAGTCTACGCTAAGAGGGGCAAATCCGTTGGGGGCATATCTGGTGATAATAGTAAGTACCGCACTAGTTTTTATTTTAAGCAGGCGTATTCACAGGACCAGGTGGATAGTGTTTGGACTTTTGAGTTCCACGGTGCTTTTCTATACGTACTCACGAAGTGCAATCATTGGCACCATACTAAGCGCACTATTTATTATTGGATGGTGGTTGTATCGTGATCCCAAAAGGCGCTACAGAGCGAAGCACTTCGCCTTATTAATTACAGCTGGAATATTGTGCGCGGCGGCAATAATCGGATGGTGGATACAGCGAAGCGATTTTGTTCAAAATGTTGTTTTGCATACTGACTTGGAGTCATCGTCTGAAGCAACCTCTAACGAAGTCCGTCGAACTTCTATAGAAAGTGCGCTTAGGGACGTAACGGTAGAGCCATGGGGGCGGGGGCCAGGCACGGCCGGGCCGGCGTCGGTGCATAATAACAACCAGTCTCGGATTTCGGAGAACTATTATCTACAGTTGGCGCAGGAGATAGGAGTTATAGGCCTGCTGCTGTTTCTTTACATTAATATATTGATTGCTGCTGAGCTCTGGAGACGTCGTAACCAAACGCTAGCATTAGTGTTGTTCAGCAGTTTGATCGGTATTTCTTTTATTAATCTTCTTTCCCATGCGTGGACAGACAGTACGCTCGCATATTTGTGGTGGGGACTGGCTGGCATAGCGGTTGGCATGCCGACAGCTGGTATACTTAAGCGGAAACATGAACGTTTTTCGCCTGAAGAAAAAAGAGCGGCGTGAAATCCGTCGAGTAACAGAATACCTTGTCAGCGGCGGCGCCTATTTTTGGTCCGGCTATGCGATGTTCTTCGTGGCAGACACGATATTCGGGTGGAACTTATGGTGGGCCAAGCTAACCGCGAACTTGTTCGGCTGGACGGTCAATTATCTGTTGCAGCGGTACTGGGTATTCAATAATCCGAAACTGGCCAAACACCAGACTGAAGTCACCTCAAGATATATCCTTATCACACTTGTTAATTTTGTGCTGGATTACTTAATCGTCGGCACGCTGAAAAGCTTTGGCCTTACACCGTATATCGGCCAGTTCATATCCTCAGGCTTCTTTACCGTATGGAACTATCTTTGGTATCGGTTTTGGGTATTTCCTGAAAAATTCGCGCGGGCGCGGCGGCGGAGGGCGTAGTGGACAGTACTGTACGGCCGACGAAAAAGCAAAAAGAACTACTTGGCTTTATTGAACGGTTCATTAAAGAGCATGGCTACAGCCCCAGTTACCGGGAGATAATGAACGGCCTTAATTACAACTCCGTAGCTACCGTCGCCCTGCATGTCAATAATCTGATAAAACGGGGGCATCTGCAAAAGCGCGATTACTCAGCCCGTTCTTTAGAAGTGGTGAGCGTCAGTGATGCACCAAAAATCGGATCTAACGAGATTAAGGCGTCGGAAGAAAAATGGCTGGTAGAAAAGGTGGACCATTATTTCCGGCAGGCGGAGCAAACTAGTGATCCTTCACGTGCTCAAGTAGACGAGCTGTATGTGCTGATAGGCGCGCTAAAAGTACTTGGCCTTGATGGTGCTGCCCAATCATTCATTCCCCGTCTGAGTGCGTTTAAGCCGACTAAGAAGCCATGAGATAATACGTAGGAATGAGTTGGTTGCAAGCACTATTATTGGGCCTGATACAAGGATTAACGGAATTTATTCCTGTATCGAGCTCTGGTCATCTAGTGCTGGCACATGAGCTGATGGGAGTGGAAAAAAGCGGCTTGGTATTTGACGTAGCATTGCATATCGGTACGTTTTTGGCGCTGGTAGCCCTGTTTTGGCGCGATATACTGCAGCTCATAAAAAGCGTCTTCATCCACACCGAAAAGACCCGGCTTGCATGGCTGTTGGCTGCCGCTACATTGCCCGCCGTTGTTTTCGGCATCCTGCTGCAAGAGGCGGCAGAAACAACGTTTCGATCGCCACTAATAGTGGCAATCATGCTTATTAGCGTAGCGCTTGTCATGTTTGCAGCTGAGAAGTACGCGGAGCGGTTGGAATATCAAACATCGCTTGAAAAGGTTGGCTGGCGTCAAGCGATATTCGTTGGCTTTGCCCAGGCAGTAGCGCTAATACCAGGTGTTTCTCGCTCCGGCAGCACCATAACAGCCGGGATGTTTTCTGGAATTAACCGTATTGCTGCAACCAGGTTCTCATTCTTACTTGCCCTGCCGGTTACGTTCGGTGCGATCATTAAAGTAATGGTCGATTCTGACACCATCGGGCAGATAAAAGATGAGCAAGGAATTTTCTTGATAGGAATAGCGTGTGCGTTTATTAGCGGATTATTCGCAATAAAATTCCTGCTGCGCTTTTTGGCGAACCACTCGCTCCACCTATTTGCGTACTACCGGTTGGTGCTTGGAGGTATTGTGCTGCTAACTTTAATCATTGGTTAGCGATTGCATCGCGCCATGCCCCAAAGCTTTCGGTAGCGATGCCTTTGGGATAAACCGTTTCCCCGGTACCCGCTCGTTGAGACGGGAAATAATCAAGTCCATGCCGTTCTGTACTTCTTCAACCGAACCTACGGAACGCAGCGTGCCGCATATATCGAACACCGGGTCACCATCGCCGTGCAGCCAGACGGCAGTATTAACGACAATAGTGTTCTCGCCAAGAATCAGCTTAGCGGCCCCATGTTTAATAGGTTCGAACGGAATGACATCTTGGTTGCCAGTAGCAGCCTTTTCGGTGGTGCCGGTCATAATGGCGACAATCAAGTTGCCGCCGTTCTGCAACCCTTTTTCGAACTGCAGCATGCTTTTGGCGTTGTAGTCTGCTGCAATCTGCGGGTCGATATCAAGTGCTTCACGCGAAGGAGTGTTTGGCATCGTCAGGTACATATCGTTGCTGACAAGCTTGAGGATGTCTATGGCCGGCATGGCTTCGCCACCAAGCCGGTACTTCAAAAACGGCAGCATTTTGCCAAGCATGATACCTGACCGGAAAGTGCTTCCTGCTTCTTTCAGGGCCACATAGTAGGCTGCCAGCGTGATACCTGGGTCAATCAGCTCGCCATGATTGGCGTTCACAACTACGTTTTTACCGCTTGTCAAGGCCTCGCCCAATTGCGTAATGGTGCCATTACGCTGTTCCAGGGTAGCAAGTTGTTTGGTAAGAAGCGGGAACCGATCATAGGCTACGGTCGCTAGTCCGGTTACAACCGCGGGGTCTACCGGTGACCCCTCTACGTGATAAACATCAAGTCTTTGGGGATCGTACGGGTCGGTTTGGTCATAGGGAAACACTTCCAGCATGCCTCCCGAGCGTTCAGCGTGGACCATGGCAGCCTTGGAGTACTCGTTTGCTACACGTTGTTCCAGTTCATGGAATGTTAAAGTTTCGTGTTTTGCCATAGCACTTACAGCCTAGTACGGAATGCCTCAAAAGTGTAGGTTGCAGGCAAAAAATACTACATATAGCGTTATATGGCCGTGGTACACTACTAATAGTTAACAAAACATAACCGGAACCAGGTGTGAATCCTGGGCTGTGCCGCAACTGTAAGCCGCGCGATGAGAAAGGCCACAAGCCTGTTTCATCCGGTAAGCCAGATACGGAAATAAAGACTCCCGAGCAGGAGCACGCCATATTTTGGCCGTCTAGCCCTCGCTCGGAAAAGCGAGGGTTTTTCATGGAAAGGTTAGCAGTACAAACGCTGGAGCGTGGATTTAACCGAGAGCAGCGAGTACATGACAATTTGAAGACATGGCTGGCTGAAACGCTACACGGTACGATGCGCACACTGTTTGAATACCGGTTTGATGGGCGGGAGCTTTACGCCCGGGATGGCGGTGAGCTTGCGCCAATCTTTGATGATGCGATTACCGCGGCTGAAGAAATTGCCAGGTGTGAGCCGAATCTGGCATTCGAGCTGCGCCGCCGCCAGATTGAACGGAGCGAGTACGAGGCTATGCTGGAGATGGCACGCGGTGAGCTGCCAAATACCATGGTCGTGGTGTCGGATTTTCCCGAGGAGCTGATGGACGCGACAGAAGACGTCGGCGGCTATAATGTGCATCGGAAGCAGGCAATGCTAAGAGTCATAACCAGGCATGAGGACGGCAGGTTGCTGATGCGTTCGCAAAGTCTGGATGGGAGTAATCGCCGGGCACTTGAAGCGATGTATACGGCTTTAGGGTATAGAGCGGAGCCAGGTGAGCTTTTGGGGCAGCGCATGCATCTTGATCTTCCAGATGATGATCGGGAGTTTTTAACGGACTACCTAATGGGCGTGTATGACCGGGAGTTGTCCGCACAGTACGGCGGTTTATGGTATGCGGGAATTCAGGGAGCTAATCCGTTCAATACCTATGAATTTGTATTGGCTCAGGAGGATTTGCTGGGCACGTATTTGAAGCTTTCGCAGGGAGAGGCAAATACACAGCTGCTGTATGGAGTTGCGGCTGCAATGCAGGAGCGCTATGACTTGGCGCTGAAGGGTAGACTGCCCTTTGCCGCAATGGAATTTAACCCTCACTCAATGCATACGGTATATGGAGAAATGCAAGCGGCAGGGCAACGGGCTACTGCGGCCGGTAAAGCTTTTAATGGCTGTGGTGCTAGCATAGGTCCTAGCGGTCAGATGACGGCAGCAAATGAAATTGGTGAACTCGGGTATGGTAATAAAACCGACGAGGAAACGAAGTATAAATTCGATAGAAAAATGCACTGTGTCGTTTGCCAGGCTCCGCCAAAGAAAGATGAGCCGAAGAAAATGTGCGGACCATGCGGAATCTGTAGGGCATGTGATACGAATTTAAAGAAAAGGAGTAGGTAGTGAGACGGCTGACAGTAGCAAAGTATGCACAGCAGAAAGCCGTGTGTGACGGATTATGTGATATTACCGAAGGGATGCTGCAGGAGAAGCAAGACTTGATGCGTTGCGTCACTTGTCCTTTTTGCAAACAGGTGGTGGATGCGTTATTGACGCGCACTTCAATTAGCTGTCCGGAGTGCAAAGTTACCGTAAAGCGGTAAAATAAAGGCATGGACGAAACTGAAAAAGTATATAAGGAACTAATTAAGGAACAGTCTCCGGAGTTCTTCTGTGATAATTGCAGCTATTATCCGATAGAGCCAGTTCATGGGCACTTCGTCTGCCCCCAGTGCAAAATGCCCACCAAGTGCTGCGAAGGAATACCGCTCGATGTCTAGCTGTACTCGAATTATCAGTAGGGGAGAGCAGGCACGTTCCGGCATTTGCCGGATTCTGATTTATTCCGAAAGTGCCGATGAGAGGGGATGTTCCCCTCTCATGAGCGTAAGCGATAATTGCTGCGAAGGAATACCGCTAGATGGTTAGGAAACGTACTATATATGGGAAAGAACGGGCCCTGCTTGGCAGTTGCTTGGCTTTGATTAACACTAGTATTTTTGCAGCAATAAAAAGGAAAAGAGCAGCCGGACAAAATGTATTCCATTTTGTCCGCGCGATGAGAAAAACCGTAGGTTTGTCTCATAAAGGCTGCTGCGAAGGAATACCGCTCGATGCGTAAGTTAAGAAATGTAGGGTTGTCCCAAAAATTTTTATTATGGCTGCTGGTGCCGCTGGTTGTTTCTGTTATTCTTCACCTTGTCACCCAGCTTTTGCTTCATCGCGGAGCACCCTCCGGACCGATTGCTATTGATCTTGCTAATCGACTTAGCCTTGATGCTGAAATGAGCGTGCCCTCTTGGCTTGCCGCATTTTACGGTATCACCGCCGGATTCATAGCATTCTTTATCGCTAAGGCACAAGGTAGCTTTTATAAGCGGCTGGCTTGGTATCTGCTGGCGGCCGCAGCGTTCTTTATTTCTATAGATGAAGTATCGGCTTTGCACGAACTGCTGCTGCAGGACTTGCACGCCAAAGCCGGCTATGGCCTGACGCAGACGGTTTGGGACAATGCTTGGTGGATACTGCTGCCGGTAATTATTGCCGGGCTGCTGGTCGTGTCTGCCTACTGGTACCGCACCATCCCACGCCGGACGCTGGTACGGCTCATCATTGCCCTTGGCATCTATCTTATTGGGGCAGTGGGCGTGGAGATGGCTTCCACCCAAGTTGACAAAGGTGTCCGTGCATATACGGCTGGCTATGTCGTCGTAGAGGAGCTGCTGGAGTACATAGGCGTTTTGCTGGTAATACGTGCCTGCCTGAAGCATATCAACGAATTTGAGCCGGATTTGAAAAAGAAACTTCAAACAATTTTCCGCACGTCATGAAACGGGTCGGCATATTTTCCGGAACCTTTGACCCTGTCCATAACGGCCATATTGCATTTGCTGAAGCAGCAGCGAAGGAGTGTAAGCTTGATAAAGTGTTTCTATTGGTGGAGCCGACGCCACGGCGGAAACAAGCTGTCAAAGCGTTTGAACACCGCGTCAATATGATGCAGCTGGCGATTGCTGACAAGCCAAACTTAGGCAGCATTGTTTTAGAGCACCAGCAGTTTACCCCAAAGGAAACGCTACCGGTGCTGCTGCAGCGGTTTTCAGGAGCCGAGCTTGTCATGCTCATGGGCGACGATATGCTGAGCCATTTTGTTGACTGGCCGAACGTTGACTACTTGGTAAACACGGTAAGCTTTATTATTGGCGCTCGCCGCGAGTCGCCGGCAGCCGTGAGAAAAAAGGTCGAAACTATTAGTGCTATCCGAGGGGTAGTCTTTGACTTCAGCGTAATTGCTATCAAAGATAAGCATGTTTCTTCAAGCAAAGTACGTTCAATATTGCGCCAGGGCCATAGCAGTAAAGACTTGCATCCCAGTGTCATGGCGTACATACGTGAGCGCAAGCTTTACGCTGCCTTACCTTGAACACCATGTAAAAACAGCTACAATAGGCTACAGGCGTAAGCATTTCAATGAAGCGAAAAGTCCGAAAACACAAACACCTTTATCCGACTATGAGTCGCCGTGCCCGCCGTTTCCATAAGCGGCAGATGCACCGATTGCATGTCCACCAGCTTGGCTGGCAGAAAAAGTGGAAGCATTGGCGCTACAAGAACACGACACTGCTGTTACTTAGCATGTTCGTATTCTTCTTCCTGGCAACGACACCGTTTGTGCGAAATTTTATCAATGCTTTAGGCAATTCAGGGTATATCGGTGCTTTTATTGTGGGGATTTTCTTTGTGTCTACCTATACCGCAGCGCCCGCCGGCGTGGTGTTATACCATATTGCCGACCAGCTGCATCCTATGGAAGTCGCGGTTTTAGCCGGGGCGGGCGGCGTAGTCGGCGATTACATCATTTTCCGCTATATGCGCGACCGGGTGTTTGAAGAGCTAACGCCATTGTTTAGGAAATTTACCACGCACCGTATCACAAAGCTGTTTTATACGCCGTACTTTATCTGGCTGACACCGATACTGGGCGCAATCTTTATTGCCTCGCCTGGTCCGGACGAAGTGGGCATAGGCCTATTGGGACTCAGCAAAATCAAAGAATGGCAATTTTTGCTCGTCACATTCATGCTTAACAGCACCGGGATCTTCTTAATTATATTGCTGACCAAAGCTACATGAGCCGCTGGCCCGTTTACAAGTGTAGAAGCAGCAATGCAATCCTTGCCTTTTATAGTATTGTATGTAACATAAGCAGATAGGATAAAAGCATGAAACGACTTTTCCGATTCATCGCAGCCAAAGTGTCTACTGCCGCTGGCAGTCCATGGGGCTTTATGTTGGCGATTGCGGTCGTTATAGTCTGGGCGCTCTCTGGGCCGACGTTTAATTACTCCGACACCTGGCAGCTGATTATCAACACCGGGACTACGATCGTTACGTTTCTGATGGTGTTCCTGATTCAAAATACCCAAAACCGTGACGGGAAGGCGATGCAGCTGAAGCTTGACGAGCTTATTAATTCCTCACGGACTGCCCGCAACACGTTTGTCGGGCTTGAAGATTTGACTGACGAAGAGCTGTTAGCGCTGGATGAAGAATTCAAAAACCTGCATACGCAAAAGCCGAGCCCGACACTGCACAAGCTGCACACCAAAATCGAGGCCGAACACAACCGCCGGCTTTCGCTCAAACAGGCTGGCCAAGTGCTCAGTACCGTTGGCAACATGCTGACGCTCAACACACTCAATCCCAACAAAAACGAAAAAGACGGGAAACCAGCGGGGAAACCGCCCACCAAACCGATTGACAAGAAATAGCAGTTGGCGCCGCAGTAGGTTTTCACAAGTTTTGTAACTGCAAAACTCTATGCTCGCTAAAGCGAAGTATATGAAAAGCCCGCCATAAGGTTGACAACCACAAGCAGATTGTGAGAACATGCAATCACTTCAGCGGGCAGTAAGAGACACTGCTTTGGTAGAAGACAAAAATTAAATCAAAAAGTTTTAGTACAGACGAATGTTTGTGCGTGGTGGGGAGGTGAGGCAAAATGCCTGTCAAAATAAAAATTATTTCAACACGGGGGTATAAAGTGGAAGTACGGGTACGCCGTCCACGGTGGCAGCAATTTCTAAATTACTAGATAACTGAGGTAGTGGTTATCAAAACTGAAGCCCCATTCTTTGGGGCTTTTTTATTGCTCGTCAGCCTGCTCTGCCGCACCGCCCTTGGCAGCTATCGCATCATCGATCAGTTTTGAAAAATCTTCAAATGTCCGGGGGTTTTCCTCAATCTTTTTACCTTCTAATACGAAAGTCGGAGTGGAAGTGGCATTGATGTTCTGCCCTTCTTTGACATCGGCGTTTATGACGTTATTAACAGCGCTGCTGGCAAAATCGGCCTTGAACTTATCAAGGTCAAGCTCCAATTGCTGGGCGTAGTTCTCAAAGGCTGTCACTGCCGCGTTGCCGCTCAGGCTGCTCCAGCTTTGCTGGCCTTCGTAAAGCAAGTCATGCATCTCCCAGAACTTGCCTTGCATGGCAGCTGCTTCGGCAGCCCGGTGCGCCGCCATAGCGTTTGGGTGGATTTGCGTCAACGGATAGTGCCGGAACTGGAAGGTAATATCTTCCCGGTAGGTTTCTTTTATCTCTTTCACTATTGGGTAATAAGCTCCGCAAGCTGGACACTGGAAGTCACCGTATTCGACGAGTACGACACCTGCCTCACCGTCGCCATATGTGTGGGATGTCGGCTGGGCTGTACTGCCGTTTGACGGTGTGTCGGTATCATCGCCGCCCATGTACCACACTAACGCTCCGCCGATCAGAATAATGCCGAGCAGCACAACAAAAAATCGTTTACTCATAGGTTAAAATCCCTCTTTCATTTCGCACCAACATCATACCCGATATGAGGCTGCTTTCAAAATTAGCCTATCAATCGTAAGATTTAGTTATGCTAACGTTTTTACTCGTCGTGGTGCTGGCGTTGTTATTGCTAGTTGGTGTTGCCATGCAAAAAACGTATTCCAGCTTGCCGAGGAAGGAATTTAAGCGGCGTGCTCAAATGGGTGATGAGCTTGCAGCGTTGCTTTACCGGGCAGTCGCCTACGGTCAGAGTCTCGATGTGTTGCTATGGCTCATCATTGGTCTCTGTAGCGCCGGAGTGTTTGTTATCCTTTCGCGGGAACTGAACGGTTGGCTGGCGTTCTTAGTGACGACCGGGATTATCTGGCTGGGGTTTGCCTGGCTGCCAGCAAGCCGGGTTACAAAAGTAAACTCTTTTGTCACGGCAAAACTTACCCCTGTTGTCGCGTGGCTGCTGAGATTCTTATTCCCTGTATTAAATCTCTTGAGCCGTTTGAGCGATGGGCTTCATCCTATTACGATTCACACCGGTCTGTACCAAAAAGAGGACCTGCTGGATCTTATTGCCACGCAGCGAGTCCAAGCGGACAACCGGGTAGATGAGGAAGCGCTGCGCATTGCCCAGCACGCGCTGACGTATGGCGATAAGCTGATCCGTGATGTTATGGTGCCGCGCAATATGGTACGCATGGTGTCCGCGGATGATTCCCTCGGGCCGGTGCTGCTGGCAGAGCTACATGAAAGCGGATACTCCCGCTTCCCGGTGTATAAAGATAGCCCGGATAAGGTGGTCGGTACGCTTCACGCGCGGGACCTGGTAGTGGCAAAAACCGGCGGCAAAGTAAGTGGTGTCATGCAAAAAACTGTGTATTACGTCCATGAGGATGAGTCGCTTGACCGAGCACTACAGGCGTTTCTTAAGACCAAACATCACCTTTTTATGGTGGTGAATGAATACGAGGAGATTGTCGGCATTATCACTATAGAGGATGTCTTAGAGCACATTATCGGCAAAAAGATTTTAGATGAATTTGACCAGTACGAAGATTTGCGCGCTGTGGCCCAGCTGCAGGCAAAGCAGACACACAATGAGCAACGTGACAAAGAGATATGACTTTCCACAGAACAGTTGTAAGTTACTCAACAAATTCATTGACAAATCCCCCGTTGTCCTAGATACTGTAAGGTGAATACCATTAGCACTTACTAGATACTGTAAACCTCACCAACGGTGGAAAACAGAAAATGAGGAAAATAAAACCAGTTTTTAGAAATCTTGTAGCCAGCGCACTGCTTGTTGCTATGCTAGCCTTTCCTCTCCAACAACAGGCCAGTGCAGCGCAGTGTACGGACTACGGCAAGCACAGGGAAAGAGGAGTTATGTGAAATGAACGCCAAGCTCCTGAGACTGTTGGTAGCTGTTACCTTACTTGCCAGCTTCCTAGCGCTGCCCTTTGCGCAGCAGGTGAGTGCGGAGCGGGTGAGATACAGTTATGGATGGACAAAGTTACTGGCGATTAACACATGGGGTGTCGATGCTGCAATGG
>CAZUIL010000006.1:35321-54416 GCA_964620175.1 uncultured Candidatus Saccharibacteria bacterium
TATGGATGGACAAAGTTACTGGCGATTAACACATGGGGTGTCGATGCTGCAATGGATAATGAGGGCAATTTCTATCTAACAGGGACGTTTTCAAATACCGTTGATTTTGATCCTGGTGAGGGAACGGATGAAAGGTCCAGTAGTGGCGGGAACGACATATTTTTAACAAAGTATTCCTCAGACGGTGATTATGAGTGGACTCGGACTTGGGGCGGTACAACATCTGATAATAGTACAGGGATGGCGCTCGATAGTGAAGAAAATGTGTATGTGGTCGGTAATTTTCAAAATACTGTCGACTTCGATACCGGTGCCGGCACCGATGAAAAAACGAGTGCCGGCAGCCAGGACGGCTTTCTCGTTAAATATAGCCCAGACGGTACCTACCAATGGGTAAAGACATGGGGAAGTACGGGATCTGATTATCCTGAAGCAATTGCAATAAGCAGCGATGATACGTTGTATTTAGTCGGAAGGTTTAATGGCACTGTCGACTTCGATACCGGTGCCGGCACCGATGAAAAAACGAGTGCCGGCAACGCTGATGCTTTCTTCACCCAATACAATGCCGATGGCGCCCATGTATCCACTAATACTTGGGGCGGTATACAGTTCGATCATGCTTCTGTTGTTTCGCTCGATGCTGACGGCAACATACTTATCGGTGGTAGCTTTAATCAAACTGTTGACTTTGATCCGGGGGTAGATACTGACAATCGCACCAGCGCATTAAATTCTGATGCTTATTTAGTTAAGTATGATGACCAAGTTGCCTATCAATGGGTTAGGGCTTGGGGTGATGATAGCAACGAAACGGTCTTTAACATCACTGCAGACAGTGAAAACAGTGTCTACGTGGGGGGATATTATCGGGGAGCTGTCGATTTTGACCCTGGTGCTGGAACAGAGGAGCATACAAGCAGTGACAATTCCAACGACGCCTATCTTAGTAAGTTCACCAATGACGGGATGTTTGAGTGGGTAAAGACCTGGGGTGGTGAAGGTGGGGAAGAAGCCCGGCCTGGGCTAGCATTTGATAGTGATGGCAAGTTGTATGTTCCCAGCTATTTTGAAAGCCCGACTGTCGATTTCGATCCGGGCGACGATGAAGATATAGTCGCAAATGCAGAAACCGAATGGTCCGGTGACTTCGCTCTCTCAATATTTGATTCAAACGGCGATTATGAGAGTGTGCTGCTATGGCAAAGCCCTCAATTCGAAACAGTCAACAGGGTTTTTCAAGATAGTGACGGGAATATTTATCTGGCCGGAGGTACCAGGGCGACTACGATTGATTTCAATCCCTATGAGGGTGAGGACGTGAGGACTTCTACTTCGAGTAACAAGGCGTTTCTCGTGAAGCTTACCGCGACGTATTATCAACACGCTATCCTCAGCAGTGGTATAAAGGTCACCCAGGTTTCCACGGGCTCAGACGCCAGCAAGGACGATGAAGGCATTGAGCGGGGCAGCAACGTACCACTCCGCCTGTCCACTGACACTGGCATACCACTGGCTGACTTCACGGCAGACATGACGACTGATAGAGACTGGTCTGGTATTACCGGGTCTAGTGACACTACCAGCTACCAGTCTGTAGTGTCTGGCCTGTCTACTGCTCCAGGAGTCACTGGTACCCACAGTCTCTACGTGCCAAAGAAAGACACTGACACTGCAGTCCACATTTGTCCTGATGCCCAGACCCTCGAACAAGTCACCACTGACTGCAGTAATGGACAAACCTACACTGAGGCTGATGACAATGTATCGATAGTAGACGTCAATGGAACCAGCTACTGGTTAGTCAGTGGACTAAGCGGCACTGGTGGGGTGAGTGTTAGTGGAGGACTTGCTGATACGGGGGGCAACACAGCTACCTACGTACTACTTGCAGTAGTACTCATTGTCTGCGGTGGAATGAGTTTTAAAGTTATCGCGAAACGCTAAAGCCGCTGCTTTTGCTTAATACTATTTACCTACGTTACAATACCGTTAATGAGAACAATGGCGAGAGACCTGGGAGCCCAGGTCGGTAAATCAGTTACGGTAAAAGGGTGGATCCACAAAAAGCGCCTGCTTGGCGGCATCACTTTTATTAATGTACGTGACCGCAGCGGTTTAGTGCAGGTCGTGGTAGAGGATAAAAATGAGGTAGAAAAGCTGCGCGGCCTGCAGATCGGTACGGTGCTGAGCGTGACCGGCAAGGTCGTTGAGGAGCCGCGTGCTCCAGGAGGGGCGGAGCTGCACGACGCCAAGCTTGCTGTCATGGTGCCTGTCGATGACCAGCCGCCGATAGAAATCGACAAACCGCTCGACCACAAGCCGGAAAACCTTGATACGTTGTTTGAGTACCGGGTCGTCGGATTGCGGAACCTGCGTGAATCCGCGATATTCAAAATCCGGGGCGAGCTCACCAAGGCAATCAGGGAGTATTTTTACCAAAACGACTTTACCGAAATCCAAACTCCGAAGCTGTTGGCTGCCGCTACCGAAGGCGGGGCAGAAGTCTTTAAGCTTGATTACTTTGGCCAGGAAGCAACACTTGCCCAGAGCCCGCAATTCTACAAGCAAATTATGGTTGGCGTCTTTGAACGAGTGTTTGAGATTGCGCCGGTGTACCGAGCGGAGCCAAGCGCCACCACCCGCCACATGACCGAATACGTTAGCGTGGACGGCGAAATGGGCTTTATAACCATGGATGACCTCAAGCAATTCCTGAGCGGTATGCTGAACCATGTGGTTGGCCACGTGTGGCAGGGCTGCGAGGCAGAGCTGAAGCAATGGAACGCAACCAAGCCATTGTTGCCCAAGGAAATCCCCTCAATGAGCATGGCTGAAATCCATGAAAAGTATTCCAAGGCTACCGGCGAAAGCACGGCCGGCGAGGAAGACCTAAGGCCGGACGAAGAACGCTGGATCTGCGAGTATGCCAAAAAGCACCTCGGCAGCGAAGCGGTATTTGTTACCGATTGGCCGGCGAGCAGCATGAAGTTTTACCACAAGGCGCAGGAGGGCAAACCCGAATTTGCTGACAGAGTGGACCTATTGTTCCGCGGGCTAGAGATTGTTACCGGCAGTATGCGTGAGCACCGTCATGGTGAAATTATCAAACAGCTAAAGGAAAAGGCCGGCGGTGACCCAGAGGCGCCAGGGTTCAAGTACTTCCTAATGGCAATGCAAGCCGGCATGCCGCCGCACGGCGGGTTCGGGATGGGAATCGAACGCTTGACAGAGAAGCTAATCGGGCTCAATAACGTTAAAGAAGCTACCTTATTCCCGCGGGACATTAATCGCCTGTCACCATAACCAACAAAGTATAGAATATACTTAACATGTTAAGTACTGGGGAGTAGCAGGGTAGTATCGTGAAACTTTTCCTGACGTCATACCGCTTTCCGGCCAGCGGAGAACTGTTTAAGTTGGTTGGTAAAAAACACAACGATACCAAGTTTGCAATTATTCCAAACGCCAAAGATTACGGATATACCAAAGAGGAGCGCGCGTATAAGCTCGGCGAATTCGCTAAGGATCTGCTTGCCCTCGGCGTGTCGGCCGAGTTTGTCGATCTGCGCAAGTATAAGGACGCCGGGAAACTGGCTGTCGAACTTTCGGGGTATGATGTTATCTTTGCTTGCGGCGGCAACACCTTTTCCCTGCGCTACGCCATGCACCGTAGCGGCTTTGACTCGGTGATCAAAGAGTTGCTGGACAAGGGTAAGGTATACGGCGGCGAGAGCGCAGGGGCGATTTGCGCCGGCACGTCGCTTCAAGGCTTTGAATCGGCGGACGATGCCGCTTCTGTGCCGGAGGTCATCAATGACGGCCTTGGGCTGCTTGGCACCGTGGTTATCCCCCATATCGACAGCCCCGATTACGCTGAGGAGATGAAGGGCATAATTTCCCAATACACAGGGCGCCGTAAAAAGCCGTATCTGCTAAAAGACAACCAGGCGCTCGTAGTCAACGGTGAAGATATAAAAATGGTTACAGGCTAAGGCGAACGCCGTATAATAAAGCGATGGATTTATCACAACGAGCTGCCGGAGGGACTACCACCGGCAATCCCCAGAACATCGGCCGGCCGAACCTGGTGCCGCAAAACAACCGATTGCAAGGATCGGGCAGCAGCGGGGGTGATACTATCGCAATTCCCGGCCAGACTTCCCTGCCAAAGATTTCCCTTGGTAGCGTCCAGCCCACAAGCGGTACGAACAAGACGGCGCCGCAACAGAGCTCAAGCAGTGGTGCGATAGTCTTCGTGCTTGTTATCGTGGCGGTTTTAATCGGCGCAATGTTCCTCGTCCGCCGCTCTGGCATTTTAGTGACTGAGGAATAACCTCAATCGAAGTATTTAACTGTTGAAACTAGCGCTTAAGTACTCTCGAATAAGCAAGTATGTAAGCCCGAGGGTGACTAAGGTGAAATAAGCTTATGTTTTTGCTAGAATGTACATCAGGAATAACTGATGGCAGACAAACCAAAAGACAAGGACGAAGACCTTCGCAAGCTTGACGCCGGAGAGGCGCCAAGCGACCCTGATGAATTGCAGAGAAAAATAGATGAGCTGATGGGCCCGGAGCCGGAAAAGGCACCGCCGCAAAGTGTTACACCGGCAACAGGGGCAAAGGAAGCGTCCACTGCCCCGCCGGTAGCGAATGAGGCACAGTTAACTAAGAAGGCCGAGCCGGTACAGTCGGAACCGGTGAAAGAGCCGGAGGTATCAGCAGAACTGGGGGATGACGAAACCGGCAAAGCAGTAGATGACATCATTAAAAATGACAGTGATGACCTCTTAAAGGCTGAGGACGAAAAGCTTGCCGAAGCCTTCACGCCCAAGCCAAAACCAACCCTGAAGGAAAAAGTAAAAAATTTCCTAAAGGCGTGGTGGGACAACCCTAAGGCGAGGTGGGCGACATTGATAGGGGTTTTGTTGCTGCTCGCGGCGGCATTTACGGTCCCCAACTCCCGCTACTTTATGCTCAATACCGTCGGCGTGCGGTCCAGCGCTTCGCTCGTCGTCCTTGATGACGCTACCCAGCTGCCACTTAAGAACGTCAAAGTGACACTCGGTGGCAAGTCCTCGCAAACCGATGGCACTGGCAGCGTACGCTTTGACAAGATCAGGCTCGGTACCAACGAGCTGGTGATAGAAAAACGGGCATTTGCCGAAATCAACCGCAAAATAACCATAGGCTGGGGCAGCAACCCGCTCGGCGACTTTAAACTGCTGGCCGTCGGCACCCAGTATACCTTTAATGTTGCGCACTTTTTGTCTGAAAAGCCGATAGAAAAGCTCGAGGCGGTCAGCGGCGAGGCGAGCGCGTTCTCTGACAAAGAGGGCAAGATTATTCTTACACTCGAAAAGGGCGATGACGCGCAAATAGCAACCATAATCGGCGAAGGCTGGCGTGATGAGGAAGTGGCCTTGCCCGAAGATCCGTCACAGCCGGTCAAGGTCGCCATGGTGCCGGCTCGCAAACATGCCTTTATATCCAAGCGGTCAGGCAAGTATGACGTGTACAAGATTGATGTTGACGGAAGGAACGAAGAAGTAGCGCTGGCGGGAACCGGAAGCGAGCGCGATGATATTGCTCTGGTGCCGCATCCGTCGGCAAATGTCGTAGGGCTTGTCTCTACGCGCGACAATGAACGCAACAAAGACGGCTACTTGCTCAGTACCCTTACTATCATTGACCTGTCAGATAACACCACCCAGGAAGTGGCTACCGCAGAGAAGATCCAGATCGTTGGTTGGGTAGGCAACCGCGTCATATTCGTGCAAACGGTGGCTGGGACGAGCGCGGCGAATCCTAACCGTTCACGACTGACATCGTTCGATTACAAAGACGCGCTCAGCAAAGAGCTTGCTTCGAGCAACTACTTTAACGACGTGCTGGTGTCGGGCGGTAAAGTGTACTTTGCCCCTTCCAGCTCATTCCAAAGCGATGAAAATATCGGGGTATTCAAGATAAACCCGGACGGCACAGACAAAGTTTCCGTTATGACGAGCGAAGTCTGGAGCTTCCCGCGTACCAGCTACAGCTCCGTCGTGGCGTACACCGGTTCGGATTGGTACGAATACAAGCTTGGCGAAAGCCAATCCAAAGCGCTCACCGGGCCGCCGGCCGACCAAAAGGACAGGGTTTACGTTGACAGCCCGGACGGCAAGCGAAGCTTATGGGTCGAAGAGCGGGACGGCAAAGGTACGTTACTTGTCTACGATATTGCGGGTGGCGAAGATTCGGTGTTGACTGCCCAAAGTGGTTTGGTGCATCCGGTACGCTGGATTGACGCGACGACGATTGTGTACCGCATCCACACTGATGAAGAATCAGCGGATTATGTCATGAGCACAGAGGGCGGCGAAGCCCGCAAGTTGAAAGACGTCACCAATACTGGCGGCGCCGACGGCTGGTATTATTACTAAGAATGAGACACCCATGCGTGGCCCTGCTATGGCGGGGACCCACCGGCTTGGGTTTCTCATCGCTCACTTTTGAAATGAATTCAAATCCCGCCGTTGGCGGGACCATTCGCTTCTCTTCCCAATCCTGCCGTTAGAGTTCTTGGCCGATATAGCGGAAACGAGGAATACTCGCACCATTCAATTCAACAGTTTCGTTAAACATTTTGAGCGGCCGGATCTGTAATCGAAGACCCTTATGTTCCGGTATTGTATAAAGTGGCACGTATACCACAAATTTTTCTTCTGTCTCAGTATGACGGGCGCAGCCTAGTACCTGATAGTAGCGTCTCTCTTCCGGGGTGCTTTTGTAGTGTTCATAAATTCCTGCTACCGGGTACTCGTGACCGGGATTGTAGACTTCGCTCACAGTAGGTATCATAACAAATACAATGTGGCAGGAAGCAGGTAACAAACTAGTTAGGGAATTTTCGTTTCCGGATTTTAAGTCGGCGTTGGAGTTTGTGAATAAAGTCGGCGGGTTGGCCGAAGACGCCAACCACCACCCTGACATTTACCTTACTTGGGGCAAGGCGAGGATTGAACTGACGACACACAGCGAGGGTAAGGTAACTGACAAGGACCGGCATCTGGCTAGTCGGATAGACGCCTTATAGCGCCGGAAACCATGGATTTGATTTCAGCTCGCAGATCTTAATGCGCCCGTCAGCTTTCAGGTGGCCGCGCCAGACGCGGTTAATAAGTTTGTAGGGGTTATCGAGCCGCTCTACCCGGACCCGTTTAACGAGGCCGGCCTTTTTCAGCTGCTTGACGATGAGCTCGCGTTCTGCATCAGTATCTGGCTCAATCATGTGTGTTATTTGCGCGTTGTGCCTGATGATGCCAATCCCTTTGTCGAGCGACGCAGCGCCTACCCAAAGCACCCTACCGGGTGCATGCTTGCTCCGGAATTTCTGCCAAAAACTCAGGTGCTCGCGGTGGTGGCCGTCCTCTGAAAACGTCGTAGCCCAAAACCGAACGTGGTGGCGGTGGTGCGGGTCGTCTTCTATCGGCAACTGAAAGCCAATATCCTGAGAGCGGCCAAACAGGTAAAGCGTGCTAAACGGTGCAGTCCGGTATTCCCGCTTAAGAAGCGTCGCGATGATGAGTTTCAGGACAGTGTGAAGGGTGCGGCGGTCGGCAAGGTACCAGCCCGCCTTTTTCATGGCGTGGATAAGCTCGGCCCGTGTCGCCTCTACGCCGATGTTGATCGGGTCGCTTGCAAACCCGTCCGGCGTGGTGCAGTACAGGGGAATATGCCGGGTGGGAAATAACATGCGGATAAACCGTATTGTTGCCGGTACGAGTACGTAAGCGATGAGCACGTAGGTAAGGAATATGGCGATAACACGTGGCAGCCAACGGTCGATGGCATGGTAGATGTCATCAGCCAGGAAAAATGTTACTGCAATACCGGGCACCAGTATCGCGAAACGCTTGGCAAATCGAAAAATATAGTTGAACATACTAGGGCGTCTTATATGAAGTATACACCTGAAGCGCTGAAGCAATTTACTGAAACGGTTTGGGATTACTATGCCAAGCATGCCCGCGGCCTGCCCTGGCGGAATGCCGAGCCAAACGGCTCGTTTGACCCATACAAAATTTTAGTCTCAGAACTGATGCTGCAGCAGACCCAGGTAAGCCGGGCAGCACCAAAATACCTTGAGTTCATCAGGCAGTTCCCGGATTTCCATTCTTTGGCCCGTGCGCCGCTGCACCAAGTACTGGCTGCTTGGAACGGGCTTGGCTATAACCGCCGCGCAAAATACCTTCACGATTCGGCAAAAACCGTGGTTGTCCGGTATGACGCTGTGCTGCCCGCCGCGCTAGACAAGCTGCAGGAATTGCCTGGCGTCGGGCACAATACTGCCGGAGCTATCCTTGCCTACGCGTTCAACCAGCCGGCAGTGTTTGTAGAAACTAATATCAGGACAGCGTATATTTACCACTTTTTTCCGGATGCCGGCAATGTAACTGATAAGGCGATAACTGAATTGCTCGCTGTTACGCTCAACAAAGAGGAGCCCCGGCAATGGTATTGGGCGGTCATGGACTACGGGGCGTTCATTAAGCGCAGCGTTGGCAATGTCTCACGCCTCAGTCTTAGCTACAAAAAGCAGTCAGCCTTTCTAGGCTCCAAACGGGAAATCAGGGGGCAGGTCGTCCGTTTGCTGCTTGATGGCCCGCTTAAGAAACACAGGCTGGCCGAGGCGGTGCCTGATATGCGGCTGCCGGCAGTGCTCCATGAGCTGGAACATGAAGGTTTAGTGGTCAGGAAGGGCGGACGTTACCAGCTTGCCTAGCTTGCGCTTATGGTAAAATAATTTTCGAAAGGTATAAGGTATACGATCCTATGAAAAAACTTATTCATCTATTTATTGCACTGGGGGTTTTGGTGCCGGTTTTTGCTGCGGCTCCTGTCCTGGCAGTAGACGAAGCGGCGGATACGCCGGTCTCGTCCACTACGGAGGCAAAAGAGGCGCTCAAGGAGAAAATCCGTCAACGGAAGGAAGCAGCTGAGAAGACGCTGCAGGAGCGGCTAGAGCAACGCAAGGCCAAGCTGGCAGAGAGGCTTACAGCAGCGGATAGCACCCGGCTGAAGAGCCGCTGCAAAGCTGCCCAGGCGATCCTAGAGGGTGTCATGACCCGTATTGACACGATAAAAGAGAAACGCGGAGAAGTGTATAGCAGTTTACAGGAACGCCTTGATACGCTGGCGGCTAACCTTGAGTCGCAGGGTGTCGATACCACGGTGCTCAAGACACAGCTGGCTGAGCTTGACACGAAAATTGACAGTTTTCAGAGCGATCTCGATGCTTTCGGGCTAGCTGTTAACGACATGGTTGCAATGGACTGTGAGAGCGACCCGGAAGCGTTTAAGGCAGCGCTGGAAACAGCTCGGGAACTACGGCAGACGGTCGCCACTGGCGCAGCAGATATACGCACCTACTTAACTGATACGGTCAAACCTACGCTGCAAGAGATCAAGCGTCAGCTGGAAGGTGAAGCTGGATCTGACGCCGAAGGGAGCAACTAGCCATGGAGCCGACAAAACAAGATAACCCTACCCCAACCCCTCCGACGCTTGGCAACGAACAAAGTGAGCCACCGGTTCCGCCTGCCGCTCCTGCGAGCGTTATTACTCCAGATAGCAAACCGGCTCCGCCAGTAATGGACGTGCAGCCATCGGCAGACCAACCGGTACCGGCTCCAGCCCCGGCAGTTTCAAACGACATGGCGCCTGCTAGCGAGCCAACTGTGCTTGCGAACGATGCGGCTCCCGCTGCCGAAGACAGTGGAACTGAAAAGAAGGAAGAACAAGCCGCCGCCCAAGCGGAGCACCAATTGCCAAAGAAAAGCAGCGGCCACAAGATAGCGGCGGTTGTCGCAGTTGTCGTGGCGCTGGCCCTTGCCGCGCTGGTGGTCTATATCTACTGGACAACCAGGAATGCGAGCCAGCCGGCAGGTGATACTACGAACGCTACGGAAGCAGGCGCAAGCGAAACGACGCTTACGCCGGCTGCGGTTGACGATGTAACACAAGACATCGATAGCTCACTGGAGCAGCTGGACGATACTGGCTTTAGTGAAAACGACCTCTCGGACACCACGCTCGGGCTTTAAAGATTCGTGGTGCAGCGCCTATGACACTTGAGGAATATCAAAAACAGGCGATTACTACCGATGTCTTTAGTGGCAAGATGAAGTCGGCGCATGATCCAGCGTTCATTGCGAAGCTACTAGGTCTAGTTGGTGAAGCAGGCGAGGTAGCCGAGAAATTTAAAAAAATAGTTCGTGATAAAAACGGAACGGTCTCTGCTGCTGACAAGCAAGAGATAACCAAAGAACTAGGCGATGTACTATGGTACGTCAGTGCAGTTGCGCACTATCTTGAGATTCCGCTTGAGAAAGTAGCTGAATTAAACTTAAAAAAACTATCTAGTCGGCAATCCCGAGGTGTAACAAGAGGCAGCGGCGACAACCGCTAAGGCTTAAATTTTTCCCTGATCCACTCGTCAAGTGAATCACCGCCGCCACCTGCTATAGCGACTACCATGTCGCCAGCGTCCAGGTGTTTTTGGATAGTTGCCCTCAAGCTTTCATCACGTTCCCGGGCTTCAGCGATTGACGGGTCCGCTAGGCGGGAAATGAGTTCAGCAGGTTGCAGTACTCGCTGGTTCGGATCCTCGCGGGCGAGATAGCTCGGGATCCAGTACACCTTGGCGGCGCCGTCGAAGCAATCTTTGTAATCGTCCTTCATGTAGTGCTGGCGGCGGTTTGTCAGCGGCTCGTACACTACGATGACCTTTTGGCCCTTCTTCGCGGCCATTTCTGTAGCTACGCTCATCGCGCCCCGGATTTTCTCCGGCGTGTGGGCATAGTCGCTGTACAAGTTTGGTACGATTTCTTCCATGCGCCGTTGCAGTCCCGGGAATTTGTTCATTAAGGGGATAAGCTTGTCAGCCGGTTCTTTCGTCAGCTCATGTACGCCCTGAATAACGAGCCAGGCATCAAGCCGGTTATACAAACCAGGCAGGGTCAGCTTGTTGATGCCCGGATCTGCCGAGTCAATTACGCGGATACGCGGGTTTGGCTGCAGACTAAGGTAGTCGTTGTCTTCCTTCCAGACAAATGTCCACGAAGACTGTGCGATAAACTCCTGGAATGCCTGTTGGTAATCCTCACGCGTTGGGAACATTTCATGATGGTCCCAACTCACTCCAGTGATAAGGCTCACGTGCGGCTCGAACGCCAAAAAATTACGGTCAAACTCATCACATTCATAGACGAAAAATTCTGAGCCTTGCTCATACTGTCCCATATCGCCAAAACTTATCTTTGCGCCCACAGAATAGCTGATCGGCAGCCCGAGCTGTTTAAACAGCCATACGGCCATCGCCGTGGTAGTTGTTTTGCCATGGGTGCCGGCAACGGCGATTAATTTCAGGTGTTTATCGTCCAGTATTTGGTTCAGCAGCTCATCGCGCTTGCTCATCTTTATCTTCTGGTCCCGTACGAACTGGAATTCAGGATGCTCTGGGTTCTCTATCGCGACAGCGGAGGAGTAAACATACCAGTCGATAGGGTTCTTGCTGTGTACGCCTGCAATTTGTTCGTACTGCTGGCCGATCTGGATATCGGTAACCCCGTGCTTGCGTAAGTAATCGACATACTGTGATTCTTGTTTGTCAGACCCTGATACTTCGTATCCGGCTTGTCTGGCGATAAGGGCCAACGGACCTATGGCAGTGCCCCCGATACCGCTAAAGAAAATATGCATACGCCTAGTCTACCATGCGGTTATACGGGTTATGCTACACTGCTTTTTAGTGGATAAGAAAAAACTACACCATGCGTGGCGCTTTGTACGTCCAATCAAAACCGGCTATCTGCTAGCTGCTTTTGCCGTAGTGGCACTCATCGCTGTTTTTGCACTAAGGGCAAATAATCTACAGATGTTAGAGCTGCGTGCGGCGGTGTACCAGGCGGATGAAGAGAACGGTGATGTTGAGGGAGCACTGCGCGAGCTCAGGGAGTGGGTGCATGGCCACATGAATACCAACCTGGCTGGCGATACCAATGTCCGGCCGCCGATCCAGCTGAAATACCGCTACGAGCGCCTTGTGGCCGCTGAAAAAGCCAAAGTAGCCGCAGTCAATGAGTCTATTTACACCGATGCCCAACGGGTGTGCGAAGCGCAAAACCCCACCGGTTTTTCCGGCGGCAGCCGGGTGCCGTGCATTGAAGAGTATGTGTCACGCCATGGGGCTAAAGAGCAGCCAGTTGCCGATAGTCTGTATAAGTTTGATTTCGTATCACCGCTTTGGTCCCCGGACCTCGCTGGCTGGAGCATCGTCCTTTCGGGCGTGTTGCTTGCACTCACTATCTTACGGCTTGCTGTCGGCAGGTGGGCAAAACGCCACCTTTAGGAAATAATAAACGCCCCTTGGCCGGGGCGTTTATTCGTTTTGTGAGATGTTTTAGTTAGTCTCTTCGGTGTTGTTTTCAGTTTCGGTGATACCGCCAGCATTGTTGTTGGTACCGGTGTTCGTATTCGTGTTCGTATTATTGTTACCAGTGTTTGTGTTACATTGTTGGCCGTTCGGGTTTTGCTTGACGTACTCTGCAACCGCCTGAGCAACTTGACCCTCATCCTTTAAGTTCTCCCAGAAGATGATGTGGTCCCGGTTAATGACCATTTCATCGACAGGCCCATGCAATTCACAACCCAGCTTCACCAGTGAAACGTTATTGTTCTGCTGTCCTTCTTCGCCTGGCTGTACTTGCTGGCTGACCTGCAGGTAGTAAATGTCGCTGACACGCATAATGTTGTCATTGAGCGTCTTGATGCGTCCGAAGTAAACTTGTCCGCCGTTGAGGAATACTGCCTGCAGCTGATCCTTATTGATGTATTTGCTTTCAGATGCGGGCTTACCGAAATACATCGATGCAGCGAGGGCAACGAGCAGTATTGCTGCTGAGAATAACAGAGCTACGGTACCGACTTTAAACAGTTTGCCCTTGTTTTTGCCTCTGTTTGATTGTGAATTATTTGAATGAGCTGGCTGACCAACCGGTTGCACTGAGGGCTGTGATGGTCTTGCGCCACGGTTCATTAAATCCATGCGTTCTTCCACCTTTTATTTCTTATGGTTAAGTAGTTACGCAAGTAAGTGTAATGCATAAGCGCATTTAAATGCAAGGCTTTGCTATTTCCCATTCCACAGCCCTGAAACAGCAGGGTTACCCCAAAAGCCTGAAACTTTAGAAACAGGGTTGACAAATAAAATCCCTTAAGAGTATGTTAGGGGTACCATTACTAATTGTTAAGAGAGGGAGAAACTCGAGCAATGGCATACAAGCACACAAACTCTAAGGGGGTTACTTACTACCTGAACTCCAAGGATGTCCAACTCCGCGGTGGCAAGCAGCAAACTATCTATTACTTCAGCAAGGACGAGCGCCCAGAGAGCGCAGCTGAACTACCAGCTGGTTTCGTAGTAAACGAAAACCCACGCAACGGCTTTTTGACCGTCAAGCGCGGCTAGATCACTAGAGAACAATCATTAAAAAGCACCCCTTACGGGGTGTTTTTTAATGTATTGCTGCTACTCTCTGGTATAGTAATGACGTGGCAAAAACGATAGTAGAAGTTACTGACCTGAAGAAGAAGTACGGCAACAAGGTCGCAGTTGATGGCGTTACTTTTAGCGTTAGCAAGGGCGAAGTATTCGGTATTTTAGGCCCGAACGGCGCTGGCAAGACGACAACACTCGAGATGATGGAGGCACTCCGGCCGATTGATGCGGGCGAGGCATATATAGACGGTATAGACGTAAAGCGACGCCCGGGAAAAGTCAAAGAAATTATTGGGGTGCAGCTTCAGGCGACTTCATTCTTCGATAAGTTGACTCTGACAGAATTGCTCAAGATGTTCGCTGCTATGTACGGTGAGCGTGCGCACCCGAAGAAGCTGCTTGATGAGGTTCAGCTTGGTGATAAGGCCAACAGCCATGTCGATAAGCTCTCGGGCGGCCAGAAGCAGCGCTTTAGCATCGCCTCAGCCCTGGTGAATAAGCCCAAGGTTCTCTTTCTGGACGAGCCAACTACCGGGCTGGACCCGCAAGCCAGGCGCAACCTGTGGGAGCTGATCCAGGAAATTAAGAAAAAGAACATCACCATCATCCTGACGACACACTATATGGATGAGGCGGAGCTGCTGTGTGACCGCGTGGCAATAATGGACAACGGCAAGATTATTGCGCTTGACAGCCCGAAAAAGCTCATAAAAAACCTGCTCGCCAAAGGCTTTAAGAAGAAGGTGGAAGTAGAGCAGGCAAATCTGGAGGATGTCTTCATTGATTTAACCGGCAAGGAATTGAGGGAGTAGGATGAAACGGTATTTTGCGGTCATATGGGCCCTGACATACGCCAATATAAAGCGATTCTTCCGTGACAAGGTGGCGATGTTCTTTACCTTTCTCTTTCCGCTCATGTTCCTGCTGGTATTTGGCGCGCTGAACCGCGACAACGACAGCATCAGTTTTGATTTGGTGCTGATTAACCACTCACAAACTGAATTCGCTGAGCAGTTTGTCAGCCAGATAGAAGAAAGCGATACCTTTACGCTTAATACCGATCTTGACTCCTTCGAAGCGGCCCGCGAGGCTATGGGCCGTGGAGAAATAGACAGCATCATCGAGCTGCCGGAAGCGTTCGGCCAGCCGAACGAACAGGGAGTGCCAAGCGGCCAGCTGGTGGTGTATTACGAAGAGGCCAGCCCCCAGAGCGGCCAAACCCTGGCGGCCATCATGCAAAGCTCGCTGGACGAAATCAACCAAAACCTGACCGGCGCGGCCGAACCATTTACCGTAGAGTCACGGTCTACCGCTACAGCAAACCTCAGCGCCTTTGATTACGTATTTTCAGGCCTGGTGGGCTTTTCCATCCTATCGCTCGGTATCTTCGGTATGGCAAACGGCTTTCCGGTAGAGAAGAAAACCGGGTCATTCCGCCGCCTCAGGGTGGCACCGATCGGCAGCTCACAGCTGATTTTTGCCAACATGCTCAACTATCTGCTGGTCGGGCTCATCAGCGTGGCAATCTTGGTTGTGGCGGCGCTTGTCATTTTCGATTTCAATATGCGTGGGAGCTATCTGGACTTCGCCCTGTTTTCGCTTGTATCAATCGTTATGATGTTTGGCTTTGGCCTGGCAATCGGTGGCTGGGCTAAGAACGAGATGCAGGCGGCGCCGCTGTCGAACCTCGTGGCGTTTCCTATGATGTTCTTAAGCGGTGTATTTTTCCCGCGGTTCCTGATGCCTGAGTGGCTGCAAGGCATCACTGGCTATTTGCCGTTGGCACCGGTAGTAGACGGCCTTCGCTTCATAACCGCGGAAGGGCAAAACCTATTGGCGCTTGGCCCGCAGCTCGCTGTTATCGCCGGCTGGACCGTCATTATCTACGCAATCGCAATCCGGGTATTCCGCTGGGAGTAACCCTTAGGGTATTGCAAAATATACATAAGCGTGATATAATAGTAGTTATGTCAGAACAGTACCCCCTACCACAAGAAATAAAAGACATGATTGCGGACAGTAATCGCCGTCGTGCTGAAGGTGGCTTAAATAATGTAGATAACCGGGACTGGGGTGACCAGCCGGAACACGAAGACGCATGGCGTCTTCGCAAACCTATCGATGAGACTGCTTTCCCGCACTCCAAGCAGTCATTGAGCAAAGGTCCGGGCTGGATTCCGAATGAATCACGGCAAGTGCAAGATCAAGTTCAAGATAAAGAAACCACCGAACCTCCAGCTGCCGAAGTATCTATCGGGCTTGCCCGAACAGCCTTAGAAGGGGCAAACAAAAAGCGGGTAAAAAATAACGCCCGCGGTGCAACTGCCCGTTACATTCAAGGTCGGGAAAACAACGGCCGCAAAGACTAAGTAGGAGGCTTATGCCGAAACATATTCCGGGCCAGGAATCTTTAATTGTTGTGGCTGAGCAGTCAAAACAACTGGTGGCCCGTGACTTCAATTTGCCCGAGGATCCGAACGCTGGACCTTCCGTAAATCTCATCGAGCGCAACCTGAGGTTGCAGAATGTCATTTCCTACCTTGCGGAAATAGATATGAAGCATGGCTTCTTGTCGTTCGATGAGCCGGCGCGGCGCTCGTACGGTGAGCGGGCGCAGCAGGTGCGGGCCAACGTAGAAAATCAACTACCCAGGCTGAAAACGGCCGCGAAGAAAGAGTTCGCACAGGCTACCGGTTTTTATGCCATGATTGAGGCAGGTGTTAACCCAGATAGGGCCAAGGAAGATGCACAGTCAGACTTTTCGGACTTCCTAAAGTCGTTTTACGGGGCTCGCCACTATACTGCAGCCCAAGCGTTCCGGCGGAAACTTGCACATAACGTCGAAGTCCTGCAGGGCAAGGAAGTGACAGCTCCGTCCGTACCTGAAAAGCCCGCTAAACCTGCCTCAACAAGCGAACTTGAGAGCCTGGAGCGATTGGAACGCATGCGTGTTATCAGGGAAGACAGCCGCGCCGGGTTTTTCCCGGCAACCGCCCAGGAACGTACGGCTACGCTGACCTATCTTGATTACTTAAAGAACACAGCTTACCCTAACGGTATCAACAACCAATTCATGGAAGTGTTTGTGCACCAGCAGAAGCATGGTCATGGTTGGCGGGCGGGTAAGCGGGCGCTGGAAAGCATCGTGTATGAAATGGGGGATTTCCTGGATAACGCGATGGCGTCGCACACTGCCCTTATTGATCTCGAGCGCCTGGTAAACGAGTGCCCGAACCCTCATGTTACTTTGGCTGATGAGGTTGGCGCCGAGCACCCAGCTTACGCGCCGTTAGCCCGATTTATAGATCTGAAAAATGCAGTGGAGGCAGGCGAGGCAAGTATTTTAGACAGGGCAATGCGCACGCGTGAACGCCGTTGGGCAAGAGAAGGCGAGGGTAAACACAAAGCGATTGAGGACCAGTATACGGCCAAAGAGCCGAAGGAGACATTTACTAAGCGGATATCCAAGCTCGCCGAGGCGCTCACTGTTAATGTTGCCCGCAGGGAACTGGCAGATGCGATCTCTAACGAAGAACGCCGGGCTGCGTTTTGGATGACAATACTTAAGGACGTGAAGCGGTTACCTGGCGGACGCCGTTTGCTTAGCAGCGTTGTGGAGACTGCCAAAGCCGAACTTGCTGCCTACGGCAAATCGGCATAGTCTTAATTACAGGGAAGAATATGGATAGTTTGCAGAATTTACCGAGGCCATTCTTTGTCTTGGCGCCGATGGATGATGTTACAGACACGGCGTTCCGGCAGGTCATTGCCGCTACAGCCGCACCTGACCTGTATTTCACGGAGTTTGTTAATGTCGATGGCCTCCAATCCCCTGGCAGGCCGGCGCTGCTGCATAAGCTTGCTTTTATCAAAAAGGAGCAGCCAATCATTGCTCAGATATGGGGCCTCAAGCCCGAAAATTACTTCAAAACGGCTTACCAGCTTGTAGAAGGCTCGTTAGTTGATGAAGCAAACTGGCGCACCAGACGCTCTGGCTTGAGCAAAGGGCTAGGAAGCAAGGAGAAGCGAACGAGTCGTACACAAGGTACGGTGAGGGAGCTTCGCACGCAGATGACACAGCAATTTGCCAAGAACCTCGGCAGTGCAACTGGCTTTGCCAGTGGGCAGGCAAAGGTGCCCAGAGTGTCTGGAATTGATATTAATATGGGATGTCCCGACAAGACAGTAGTGAAGAACGGTTGCTGCATTGCGCTCATTAACAACCGGGATCTGGCCGCAGAAATCATCCAAGCCACCAGGGAAGGGGCAGAAGCTGCCAATAAAGCTCCCTTCCCTATTTCTGTTAAAACTCGCCTAGGCTTTAACGCTATAGACCTGACATGGCACGAGTTTCTTCTGAAACAAAAACTTAACATGTTAACTATACATGGCAGGACAAAAAAGGAATTAAGCCTGGTGCCAGTGCACTGGGACGGAATTAGCAGGATCCGGGAGCTGCGCGATGCCCTATCGCCGGAAACGCTGATTGTTGGTAACGGCGATGTTGCGAACCGGACCGAAGGGGAAAAGCTCGCCGAGGAATATAAATTGGACGGCATTATGATTGGCCGCGGCGTCTTCCATGATCCGTTCGCATTTGCGAAAGAAAGCCCATGGGCAGGGTTTACAAAACAGCAACGGGTAGAGCTGTATAAAAAGCACGTGAAACTCTTTGCCGAGGCTTATAAAAACCGGGAGCGCAATGTACGGACTCTTAATAAATTCTGTAAGGTGTACATCAGTGGCTTTGACGGCGCAAAGGAACTGCGTGAGCAGTTAATGCAGGCAAAATCGACGGATGAACTATTAGGTCTGCTCGAGCGTATTTGACGGAACGGCCTCGATTACCTCGCGGCCGTCATGGCTACCCTTGAGCGTGCAGCTGTAGAGTGTCAATTTAGGTGAGTCAGATGGTGCCTCTATCTCAGTTTGGTGAGGTTTAACGGCGTACTTTTTGGTGATGACATACTCGTGCCGCTTGCCGTTATAATCAGCATAAATCTTATCTCCGGCCTCTAGCTTATTGATGTTGTAAAAGGGTGAGCGGGCTCTTGTACCCTCCGGGGTTAGGCCAAGCCGGAAGCGGTGGGCACTGACGATAAAGTTGCCGCCAACTTCCGGGTTGCCACGCTCCGGGAAGCGGTGCCACGCGGCCTTTTCAAGCGTAGAAGCATTTCCTTCCAGGAACTGGATGTTTACACCGATTTTTGGAATGATAAGTTGCCTATCGCCTATTGGGACGGTAGCGATATCTATCGGCTCATACTTGCTAAGGTCAAAACCGGGCAGACCCGGCGAGGTGACGAGCAGCAGTAGGTATAGGCCGGTAGCAGCTGCTAGGAGGGACAAGCCCAGCAATATTTTTCTACGTAAAGAATAAGGTTTATGACGCTTCCAGGATCGATACTTCATTTATCTCCTCGTAATGACTGCAAAACTGCTGCCGCCGCATACTACTATAGCAACAGCCAGGGAAGTGAGTAGTGCCAAGCTACTCCCCGTATCAGCAAGTCCTCCACTAACACTCACCCCACCAGTGCCGCTTAGTCC
>CAZUIL010000007.1:0-14461 GCA_964620175.1 uncultured Candidatus Saccharibacteria bacterium
GGGTACTCTATACCTATAACCATGAGCTCGATAGCTCGATTGCTGCACTGTTCCGTTACTAGGTACTTTTACAGGAGGGTGACGGTCATGTATCATGGGGCGGTATGCCCATAAAGACAATCTCCGGTGGTACGGTACACAAGATGCCGCCAGACCTCAAAAAAGCCCTGGTCTCTTCAAAGGCTGTACTAGCAGCGTGGGAAGACATTACGCCCCTTGCCCGCAATGAATTTATCTGCTGGGTCGAGAATGCCAAACAGATCGAGACGCGCAACCGCCGCGTCAAGCGCACCTGCGAAGAGCTCAAAGAGGGCAAACGCCGTCCCTGCTGCTGGATTGGCTGTATTCACCGCACCGATAAAGACATAAGCCCCTCAGTCAAGTGGGTTTTGAGCCGGCAAAAGCAAGCTAAGTAGCTACGGTTAAGAGTGGCTAGTCCTGTTTAGCAGTATACTGCACGTGCAGTTCCGTTGTTCGTCTTTACAATACTGCGATTACGTTTTTTCTACTGGCTGCTAGAGATATCGAGAAGGCCATTCTCAACTTTTATTAAATGATGATGCGCACACAAGAGCATTTGGATTTATTCGGTTCGATAGGCTAATGCGGTTAAGATTTGTAGCAAGCTCATTACTTCTATTCTCTATCGCATTTTCAAAGTTTTGCTCAAATTCGCTTGCCCATTCAGCCAGGCTTCTATTTAGTTCAAAGTGTGAACTCAAAAATACTCTTTCAACTTTGTAAGCCATTGGCTTATTGTCTGCATCTCGATTATCTTCCGCGTGTAGTAATGTGAGATTACCGATACGATTGACATGATTTTTTATTTGCGACTTTGTGAGACCCCATTCTTGTGGAGATTGAGGGAGAATGTGCTCAATCTCTGGTTTTCCATTGATTCTTATAGTTGAGTCATTTTCAGCAAACAGCAGTCCAAAAATAATACGTATAAATCTTTTGTCTTTGTCTCTATCGGTATACTTAACCTCTTCAGCAAATGTCTTAATGAATTGATCACTATCTTTGACCAAGTTTTGAAGTTCGTTAAATTTTGCTTGAATTAAATCGTTAAATTCCTGGGCTGAAGTAATTTCGCTCTCAAGTTTTTCGCATAAGATTGCAAATTTTCTCTCGTAATCTGAAGGATTAACAGATACAAACCGTGATCGGAATACAAACATCCAAAGCCTGAACAAAGCATTCTCTAGGGATCTTTTAGTAACAAATTCTTTTTCTAGGTTTAAATGATAATAAGTTAGCAATAATTCGTACATCTGGTCATTATTGAGGGATCCGAATGCCTCAAAGAGGCTCACAAGACTTTCATGTGCAATCCCGGTATCAATTTTTGCCAAACTATATCTTCTTATGCCCAGATAGAATCGCGCATCTCTCAACAACTCTTCAAGATAATCTTTTATGAACTCACCTGACCTACCCTCAATTTTTTTCTTTTTAACTTCTTCGTAAAGCTTATCCCCAGAAATGTAGCCGTTGCGCGATATCCAGTGATGACGAATAAACTTAGGGAATAGTGAAATGTCATAATCGATGAACAGAGACTCTAACTCATCCCAAAGCGTCTCAATTTCTTGACTTAGCTCACTGTTTGTTGATGCGCCTATCACAGCGCTTTTTATAAGATCGGCCACGTTTAGCCCGAGTCCCGTAGAATTCATGCCCTCAAATATTTTATGAATATCGTTTTCTGATCGAAGAACTATACATATAAACTCAACATTCAAACACTTTCTTGAAATCTCATTGAGAGTTGCAAGATCATCATCATTGGAATCTTCTTCGATAAGCTTTGTAAGGCTCTCGCGTAATGTCAAGTAACCGTTGGCTAATCGTTTTTGTACTTCATTAAGTCCTGCAGTTTGAATATCGTCAGGGTAAGTCATCACAATATGCTCAAAAGTTTGTTGGTAATCATCTCTACCAAGCTTTAGAACAGTATATTCAACATTTGGATAGACATCCCGGTCACGGTTCATGAGGTATTCTTTAAGTTGTATAATTTGGTTGTCAATACGGCCTTCATCATATAGATTTGTCGTTTTTAATTCTTCATAACGATTGATAAGAGCACTAATTAACAGTGATAGTGTTGTAAGTCTTTGCTGACCATCTACTATCACTAATCTATTGTCATATTTTTCAGGGTATGCCTTTAAACAGACTATGCTACCTACATAATATGGCTGTTCATTTTCGAGAACTGACGATAAGAATTCAAGAATCTGTGTTTTCTTCCATGAAAACGGCCTCTGGAAATTAGGGATTATTAACTTTTTATGTTCATTGATAAGTTTAGTGAATACTAGGTTATCTATATCTTCAAATCTGTCCATTCTTTGACTCCTCAAATATCCTTTTGACAAACTCTTTCCTGGCATAAAAGGCGCGACTGGTTGAGCCATGCCCACGGCCTTTGGTGCGTGCCTGAATCCAATTCCCATCCTTACCTGTTAGTGATTCAAAGCCATGATCAATGAGCTTTTTTCTGATATATTCGTAATCAGCTTCAACTTCCTTGATAAGTTCTGCGTCCTCAAGAAAATCAAGGCTTGTTACATCAAGTAAAATTGCTTTTTCGGCATTTTTCTCTGTCCATTCTACGGCACAGACAACTAAGGATTTTAGCTTTGACCAACAGTGACTTTCAAAAAATGAGTGTTGAGTAAGTTCAGAGGGGTTAATCATGGTAATCGCCATGGTTTCTTTTGGAACGAATTGCCCCTTTAGTTTGTAGAAGCTAACGGATTTAAGCTCAAAAGAAAGACCATTCGGTGCTTTATCGTTGTTATTCGTCAATCCGGCAAGTCTTTCAAGAACAAGGCCTTTCCACCCTTTATTCTGTTTGCCGGTTTCATAAGTAGTTATGCCAAGTTGCTTGGCGAGCTCTCGCAAATCTTTGCCAATGTATTTTTTTAAATTCTGAATAGCAATAACGCGGGTAACGATCTGGTTCATAATAATCTCTCTTGCTGATGAGTATATCGTTCTTTTGATAACTCTAGATAGTCTTTTTCTGTATCTATGCCTATAAACTTCCGGTTATGTTTTACAGCTGCGAGTCCAGTTGTGGAGCTGCCGGTAAATGGATCAAGAATAATATCGCCCTCTTTGCTTGCCGCCAAAACTATCCTATCCAGCAAAGCCATTGGCTTTTGCGTTGGGTGTTTGCCGAAGGTTTTCTCTTCTGCTTTAGGAGTACCAATTGCCCAGACAGATCGCATTTGTTTACCTTCTTTTTTTAGAAAATCTGTTTTATGCCATGTACCATTTTTCATGCCTTGGTAATTAAAAGTGTGTTTCCCTTTTGGATCTTTGCGTGCCCAAATTAGTGTTTCATGACTTGCAGTAAAATATCGACCGCTCAGATTCGGCGAAGCATTAGGTTTAAACCAGGCAATATCATTCAATATCTTGTAGCCAATCAGTTGGATTGCATAGCCACACTGGTAAATTGAGTGATATGTACCACTTACCCATATTGTGCCGTTTGGTTTTAATACTCGATAACACTGAACAAGCCACTGCTCATGAAATACAAAGTCGGCTGCAACGCCTTTGCTCTCATCCCACTTGCCTTTATTTACACTTACTCGTTTGCCAGCGTGAACGGTAAAGCCGCCATTTGAAAGGTTATATGGCGGGTCAGCAAAGATCATGTCAATTGAATCCTCGGGAAGTTTTTTAAGAAATTCAATAGAATCATTATTGAATAAGACGAAATCCTTCTGTACAAAGAAGGCACTTTTTATAACTCCCTCAAGGACTTTCATTAGTGAGAGTGTAACATTTTTTAGCTCATAGTTCCCAGATAAAGCTACAATCTAAGGTGGTTTCTTTGAACCAATAGCCTTGACTTATATATTCAGTAGGTCAGCATTATGCCTGTTCAGCGAGTTGTTTGACGCGGTCGAGCGCCTTTGGATAGTTGGTATTGAAGTAATCTTCCATTTCCGCTGGGACATCGAATGTCACGGTAAGGGTGGTCATGCCGTCATGCTCGGTCAGCCGGTAGCTTTCTGCTCCGCCGGTCCATTCCTTTGCCCGCTCCTGCTGCCCGTGGCCCTGCGTGTCCGCCTGGTGCCGGAGCAGCAAGAATTCGCCTGGCGTCAGCTTTTCAACCAGGCTGGTTACTCCATAGCCGTTCTCGGCGGAGATGAACTGTACTTCACTTCCCTCTTTCAGCTCACCCTTCATGTATGTGCCGGGATCAATAATACCCGCCCATTGCCGGAATGTGGCATCCTGCCAAAGGGTGTCCCACACCTTGTCCTTCGGCGCGGAAATCTCGACTGAAAACTGCATTTCATTCATAGATGTATAGTAGCAGAATCTCCTGCCGGAAGTTTATAAAAGCGTAACGCCATGCTCAGTCGCTACTTGCGGGCGTCATAATCCTGGGCATTGTCGTAAGCTATTTTTGCCAGGCTTTCGAGCACGTCCATATTGATATCCTCGAGCTTGTTCACATAGACACAGCCTTTGCCCCGGGTGTGTTTGCCGAGTTTGGGCAGCTCGGCTTCGAACTCATCGGCATCACAGGTAAGATACAACGAAATTTTTGCCTTGCGCGGGCTAAATCCGATTTTGAACCAGTCGGCTTCAATGTTGCTCATGCTGATGTAATGGTATGTGCCGAACCCGATCATGCTCGGCCCCCACATCTTTGGCGGCTCGCCTGAAGCGCGCTGCATCACTTCAGTCAGCTTGTACGCTTCTTTACGGCGCTTTTCGTCTACCGTCTTTAAAAATTCATCGACGCTTTGATCGGTGACTTTGGTTTTGGGAATGTAAGCCATGGCACTTCCTCTTTATATGCAGTTAGTATACGGGATAGTATCGCGCACCGCTATCGGTAACAAGAGCAATAAGCTGACGGATTTTTCATGACTAACAACAATGGAAGCCGTGGCCATTACAGACAAAATGGTAAAGGACTACAGCGCAGTCATGGATGAACTGTCGGTGAGGTGTAACTGATATACTGGCTGCATGGACGAAAGCATTAAGCACTATAACGAGAGTCTCCCTTCTGAACGACAAATGATTTGCGACCGGTTATTTGCAGTCATCGATAAAAATCTTTCTTATACCGAAAACAAAATCTGGCATGGACATCCTGTTTGGTTCATCAACGGGAATCCGATTGTCGGATACAGCTCGCAAAAAGCTGGTATTAAATTAATGTTTTGGAGCGGAGCTAGCTTTAATGAAGCCGAGTTAGAGCCTGGGACTGGTAAATTTAAAGACGCAAGCGTTACCTATACTGATGTCAAAGATAAAAAGGCGGAAGATATAACAAGATGGCTCGCCTTGTCAGAGCAAATACAGTGGGACTATAAAAATATCGTAAAACGAAAAGGCGAACTTAAAAGATTAAAATAAAAGCCAGAGCATCCTCCTAAACGAATACCCGAACTTGGCTCACAACGATAGAGGAAGTTATAACTGCGATTAAGCGAGATTTAATGTATTAGATTTGATTACGTATTTTTAGGAATAGGATGGTTATAGCATTTACTGGGGACCACAGATAATTCGATCTAGTCCAAAATTGTTTAGATTTTTTATCGAATTCTGTGGGTAAATCTACTGGAATTATGGACCGCATGCCTAACTTCGCTCCCTGTCTCATAACTCTAGATACATGGTGTGCTTGTGCAACAACCAGAGGATTGCTCAGATTATTATCGTTCATGAATTTTTGTGCCTCAACCCAAATACCGCGTGTTGTTAGGCCTTGATTTAGGCCGTGGGTTGGCTCACCCTCAATGATATGGGTTATTTGTTTTTCGCCATTTGGCACTGCCTCTGCCAATGTACGGTCAGCAAGAATAGGTCGTTGATTTGCTAAGCGTAGCATAATCGTACCAAGCTGAGCGTTAACACTCTTAAGATCAGTGCTCGTTCCGAAAGAGAATCCAATAATACAATCGGCCTCATTCAAACTCCCTTGTTCTTCGTAGAGTTTCATAAACTTATAATACCGATCCGAGTGGTTTCAATTCCACTTTGGGCATACAAAAAGTCAGAACCATTTTCACAGTTCTGACTTCATCTGGTACGGCTTGGCTCACAACAATAGAGGAAGTTATAACTGTGATAAAGCAAGATTTAATCAGTGCTTAACAAATTCGGCAATAACGTCGGATTTTTTGGTCAATATTCTAAGTATGGAAGGTATGTGCAATAAGTAGGGTACGTTGAGGACTTTTGCGTTCTTATAGTTCATATGATTTATGGATACAATCTCATCAAACCAAGGCCTAATAACTAATAGCTCTTTGTCGAACTCTACGTCACTTAGCTTATCTACGGATTCCCAGTAAGCAGGAAAAGACTTGAGACTCACTAACTTAAAACCGCCTCTGCTAGTTCTGCCACAAATTGTTATGACTTTCTCAATGTTCTTAAGTTCGCTTGCGAGCCTTATAGCTGCACTTCCACCTGCACTAACACCGACTACGGCAATCTTCTCTTTACCTGAGATTGTTTCTACTTGGTTCTTTAATGCAGAATAATTCTTAGAATAATCACCCTTCCAACCGAATTTCAGAACATGTGTCTCAAGATCATATCTTGTTTTCCAGTTACGAGTACGACGTTCGATATACCTTGTATGATCTCCTACTCCGGCTATGACGAATACTATCATTCGCTAATCATATCAAAATTGTGGGTTCAATTACGCCATGGGTATATAAAAAGTCAGAACCATTTTTACAGTTCTGACTTCATCTACTTTGGCTTGGCTCCCCACTCCGGTCACGGACCTTGCGGTGAGGTATAGTCTGCCCGCTTAGACCTTGGTCAGCTGCGGCTTACTATTAGATAGCTTACATACAATCCACGTTAGTCCCACGGATAAAGCCAACAAGGACAATGAGGTTATTGCTATGCCTACGTAGCCATTGTGGCTTGGGTCCAGAAAGGGATACGGATACCAGCCGGTGATTGCACCGCGAACCAGGCTATATGTCACATATGCTATCGGGTAAAGCAACCAGACAAGACTTTGTTTGAAATGCAATTTAGTTGCTGGTCTATCAATCAGAAGGTCGATAAACGCTGCGATTGGAATAATGTAATGCAGGACGATATTGTCCCATGGCACGGCTGTTAGTACTGTGTTTTCAAGCCCCGAAAGCAGTACTGCAAATCCAAAACCCACGACGGCTATGTACATGGTAACCGCGCCACGCAGCTTGTCGAGCCAGCGTGGTGTTGTGTCTGACATCACGAACAGCGCACTTATCAGGAATGTTGCGAAGACAAGGACGTTATTCTCGACGGTGAAGAAACTAAAGAAGTTGATCGGGTTGAATTTTCCGCGTTCCGCAATCGTCGAGATCTCGGTTATGATCGCACTAAAACCGAGCAATCCAAAAAATAGTTTGTAACCTACGAGAAACCTTTTGCTTTTTATCACATACCCAGTATAACAAAAATCCAGTAACGTAAATGCTTACTGGATTCTCTGTAAAATATATGCTCTTGGCTCGGCATGCCGATCATGAACGTCAAACAAATCAATCAAACAAAAAGTATCTCCAATGCGGCGTTCCGGTATCACGCTCCGCATACCATCCTTGCAGCTCTGGGTCTGACAGGCGCCATGCCGCGTGGCTGACTATCTGATGCTCGTCGCTTGGATTGTAGACGACAAACTCCCGCGCGCCGAAGTCATCCAGCAAAAACTTTGGTTGTTCAAAAATCAGGTTGTATGACTGACCCTGCGGTTCGTAGTCATACTGTTCGATGCCAATAACACCCGGTGCATAGTCCGGCCACACCGCAAAGAGCGAAACGGGGTATTGCCCATGCTTGGTTTTATACGCCTCTATATCGTGAACAATTTCTGCACTATTTTTGATGACACGGTTCCTGCTCCACTCGGTCAGTGGTGCCGCGAATAGTAGTTGGACGGCCAACAAGACACCGGGCACAAGGATGAGATACAGCGGCAATACCCTAGAGTCCTGCTCTTTGTTTTTCCGGCGTCTATCCAACACAAGCCACGCCACTCCCACCGGGACAAGGACAAAGCCCAAAACACCGACCAGCTGCGCCACAAATGACACTGTACGTGCCCCGTCAAAAGAGCCCCCTGGCAAAAAAGGCAGGACAGCAAACAATACACCGGACGCCACGACTGCGGCTATTGTAGCGGGATACCGAATGACGTTGGCATGTTTTGTTCTCATAGGCTTATTTTAGCAGTAACAATATGCTGGCAGTGCTCGAAGTCGGTCATGGAACACGGTCTAGTTTTCAACTGCACGGCCGTCATAATAAGGACTGGTCAATTCCGGAACCATTTAACAGAGTTAAAAAGGAAAGAACCGCCATTTCTGGCGGTTCCAACCTGTTGCGTACCTTTAACATTGACGTTCATCTTCCTGGCGACCAAGGAGTGAAACGACCTTTCGGTCAGGGAACCCGGTCAGGGTTTTTCACTGCTTGGTTTGGCTCCGGCGACTGGATTCGAACCAAGTATTTCTACCACCTAAACTTTAGGCTCGCTTTACTTTAGCTTACATCTGTTATTTTTCAAAATTGTTTTTAATCGTAAAGTTTTTACCGTCAAAATCAATGTTCACTGAGCTGCTTTCAGTCACTTTACCTTCAATAATCTCCTTGGCAAGCATATCGAGGATTCTTTTTTGAATAACTCGTTTAAGTGGTCTAGCTCCAAAAGCAGGGTCATAACCTTCTTTTGCGAGCGCTTCTTTTGCTTTGGTAGTAAAAATAATTTTAATTTGCTTGGTGCGCTCAATCTCAGCAAGCATATATTTAAGCTGCACTTCAACAATGTGCTTCATATCATCTTCTTTAATGCGGTCGAACACAACAATGTCGTCTATGCGATTAATAAACTCTGGTCGGAAATGGGTAGACAGCTCTTTGTGCAGAGTTTTTTCAAGCGTATCATAGTTTTTACCGTCCCACTCTTGAATATAATGGGAACCGATATTGCTGGTCATAATAACCACAGTATTTGCAAAATTAACCGTTCTACCTTGACCATCAGTTAGTCTACCGTCATCGAGTACTTGAAGCAGTACATTAAATACGTCTTGATGAGCTTTTTCTATTTCATCAAACAACACAATGCTATAAGGACGACGCCTAATCGCTTCAGTCAGTTGACCACCTTGTTCATAGCCCACATAACCAGGTGGAGAACCAATGAGTCGTGATACTGCATGTTTCTCCATGTATTCACTCATATCTATGCGAGTAATTGCTCGTTCATCATCAAATAATGACGCTGCCAAGCTTTTAGCAAGTTCGGTTTTACCCACACCAGTTGGGCCTAAGAATAGGAATGATCCAATTGGCCGCTTTTGATCGCCAATACCAGCACGCGAGCGTCGGATTGCGTTAGCTACTGCTTCAACAGCTCTATCTTGCCCTATCACTCGCTTGTGTAGGTCTTCTTCTAGATGACTTAATTTCGCGGTTTCACTTTCTTTTAGGCGATCTACCGGTATGCCAGTCCATCGGGCAACAACGGCTGCAATATCATCTGCGGTTACTTGGTCTCGCAGCAATCGTTGATCAGCTGGAATCATATTAATTTGCCGGCGATATTCAGTTATGTTTTGCTCAATTTCTGGTATTTCACCATATTTAATTCTACTTGCAGCACTTAAGTCGCCTTCATTTTCGGCCATCTCTAGCTTAGTCTTGGCTACTTCTAGCTTTTCGCTTTCGCTATTTAGTTTATCTATGAGGTCTTTTTCTTTTTGCCACTTAGACTCTAGCTCATCAGCCTGAGCTTTTAACTTAGTAATTTCGCTTTCAATTTCTGATTTACGCTTTTTGGCGCTATCGCTTTTATCTTTCTTTAGGGCGGTTTGCTCAATCTGCAATTGCATGATTTTTCGGTTAAGTCGGTCAAGTTCTATTGGTTTAGAATCGAGCTGCATTTTAAGAGCAGAAGTAGCTTCGTCTATTAAGTCAACGGCCTTATCAGGCAAAAAGCGTTCTGTAATATACCGGTCACTTAGTCGTGCTGCGGCAACAATAGCGTCGTCCAGAATTTTCACACCATGATGAACTTCATATTTTTCTTGTAGCCCTCTTAGTATTGCAACCGTATCATCAAAATCCGGCTCTCCAACGTATACTGGTTGCAAGCGTCGCTCTAGGGCAGCGTCTTTTTCTATATATTGACGATATTCATTTAAAGTTGTTGCGCCAATCAGGTGTAATTTACCTCTTGCCATCATCGGCTTTAGCATATTTGCAGCATCAACAGCACCTTCGGCTTTTCCAGCACCAACTATGGTGTGAATCTCATCAATAAACAGAACAATTTCACCGTTGGCCTCTTCAATTTCTTTTAAAACTGATTGTAGGCGTTCTTCAAATTGACCACGATAGCCAGCTCCAGCCAACAGACTACTGATTTCTAGTCCAATAAGACGCTTGTTTTTAAGGCTTTGCGGTACATCTCCTTTAATAATCCGCTGAGCCAATCCTTCCACAATAGCAGTTTTGCCCACTCCTGGCTCACCAATAAGTACTGGGTTATTTTTACTTCTTCGAGACAATACCTGCATACAGCGACGAATTTCTTCGTCACGACCAATGACAGGATCTAGTTTGCCTTCACGCGCAAGCGCAGTGAAATCTTGTCCAAATTGTTCGAGTGGTTTTTTGCTGTTGTCATCAGGATGCATGATGTGCCTCCTTACTTTAAGTATAGTAAACTGGCACTCTCAATGCAAGAGTGCTAATACATCGTATAGTCGATAAGGTCTAGGGAACGAGTCGGGTTTTTGGCTGCTTACTCCCTCGAGACAGGACGGGCTGGGCTCGAACCATGTTACAGGGGTAAAATGAAAGAACCGCCATTTTTAGCGGTTCCAACATTTGTACCTTCTTGACAGTACAACTCTTTCTTGACTGACCAAAGAGAGAAGTAATTGTCAGTCATAGAACTGGGTCTATGCTTTTCTCTGCTGAGTCTGGCTCCGGGGACTGGATTCGAACCAGCGACCTAGTGGTTAACAGCCACCCGCTCTACCGCTGAGCTACCCCGGATCATTTTGCACATAATATTCCAGAGGATATGCCACCCTCCGGCAACTGCCGGATGAGCTACCCCGGAATATCAATGTACGCAACCAACCTACACTGCGGTTGCTAGGTTATGGTACCACAACACAATCTAGGTGGAAGTCCACGAAAGTATAGCTGATAACAGAGGTTGCTGCAACTGTTCGCTTAAGCAGCTGCCAAGCTGCCGTTGCCAGTCGATACCAAATGTGCCTGCCGGCGAAAGGCAATCGACATAAAGGCTGATATCACCCAGGCCTGGCCGGTTTCCGGTACCGGCGGCGCTTGGTGGTGGACTTGGCTCGAGAAGCGGCTAACCGCCGCATGGCGGTCGTACCAGATATCCCCGTGGTCACCGACGTAAAACAGCTCGTAAAATTCCCCTGAGGCAATGACTGATTCTACGATGTAGCGTTCGAGCTGGGCAGCAAAGGTTTCGTATCCGTGGCGGCGGGCACCTTTAGCGATATCATAGGTTTCTTTCGGCCAGACGGCATAGCTGCCATGGTAGTCGACATAGCCGGGGATGGCCTTGTGCTTTAGGGCCCGGCAACGGATGCCGGCGCCGGTCAGGAACTCGCGGCCCTGCAGCTGCTCGATTACCGGCTGCGTGTAGTGGCGGCGTGACTCTTCGGGCAGGTCAAGCAGTAGTTTGCTGTCCAGCAGCAGGCCGGCGTTTGAAGTAAGGGTGCGGATTTGGCGGGACTTCCCCTGTCCGTCCCGGTCCAGCCCCTGGGCAAAGAACTGCTCTTGTGGCATCCACAGCTTGCTCAAGACTGCTTGCTGCAGCGACTTGGCGAGTTGCAAGTAGTGCGCCGAACGCTCAGGGCTTATACCAGGCAATGCAGCCGCCACTTTGAGCGCGTCATACGCATAGCCCTGCACTTCGAGCGCTGCGATGCCGCTGTCATAATTTGCCGGCTCGCCATTGGTGTGTAGATAGGCTGTTTGGGAATCTTTCCATGCCTGGTTGGCGAGCCCATGCGGGTTTTGCCGTTTGTATTCAATGAAACCCCAGGGTGAGCTGGAAATTTTTCTGGCAATCCACTCCGCTGCCATGTAAGCGCTGTCCAGGACGCTCCGCTGCGTCCTATCACGGCCGATGTACTGAAGTTGCCAGACGTACTCGCCGTACCGCGCGGCGAAGTTACCGAGCAACCTAAGGTAAAGGGGTGTGGCATCGACGGTGCCATAGTAGACCATATCGTCGCCATCTTCTCCCCATTGCCATTGCAGCTGTCTCATACGCTCGAAAGATGCGGGTGGAACCCGGCCGCCATTAAAGTGTGCCGAGCGGTATTCATGGTGGATTTTGCCGGGCTCTTCTTCGTTGCGGGAATCGGTTTTTAATCCTTGCAGGCGGGCGGTCGATACGATGATTTCACTCGCGAGTTCCTCATGCGCTTCCAAGAGATCTTCTGCTGTCTCAATCGAGTCCCGTCCGAATATGGCATAGCGGTAGTTGGCGCCGGTGCTGGCGTAGACTCCCCATCCTTCGTCAGCGCGCACCAGGTCAAGAAATGTTTCATCCAAAGTAGGTGAAACGATGTAGTGGCTCAGGAGATGCTGGCGCTCGGCTTTGGTGAAACCGGCCCACTTTTCTTTAAAACCGGCCATGTTTGTTTTGCTTTCGTGTTACAGGGCTTACTATACCGGTTAACGCTGCTGCCGTCTAGCTTTGCGCGGCCGTACTCGTGCGATGGCCTCTTCGTACCGCTCGATGTACCGCTTGGCCATAATTTCCCCTGAGAATCGTCTTTCCACCGATTTTCGGCAAGCCTCCGGCTCAATTTCGTCGATTCGCTTCATATAGCGGATAAACTCGGCTTTGTTTTTGGCAAGGAAGCCGTTCACGCCGTGTTCGATTATCTCCGGCATAGCGCCTCGCTTCATGGCAACCACCGGCGTACCGCAAGCCAAAGATTCAATAACCGCCATCCCGAACGGCTCTTCCCACTGGATGGGAAACAACAGTGCCCGGGCACGGCTGATAAACCGCAGTTTTCTTTCGCCACTCACTTCGCCGACGTACTCGATTTGCCCTTCTTCCAGATGCGGGAAGATCTTATCGGAATAATAGCGGAAGTCACTCAGGCTGCGATACAGGCTGAGCGGATTGGCGAGCTCCATCATAAGTTTTTTCGGGGTTTTTAAGTCTCCGACGATGCCGGCCATTTTGAGCCGGTACCCCAGCTTTTGGCAGGCCCGGATAGCGATATGGTGCCCTTTGTCCGCATTGAAGCGTGCCAAGGTAATAAAGTAGTCATCCTTCTTGGAGCGATATGGATATTGTTCTATCGGCAGTGCGTTATGCACCACCGGCAGCATGAGCGGCCTGAGAGCTCGGGGCGCTTGCCTGATCATGGCTTGCGAAATAGCGACAAAGTACAGCCCCTTGGCAGTCGCAAACTGGCGCCACATCGGAATATTGTCAGGGATATGCGAGTTCTTCTGACCTGGCAAGGTGAATGGTGGTCCATGCAGGGTATGAATGGCAGGCGGCAATTCCCTGTCAGTACTTGCAAGTACCAGAGGCCCTAAAAAGCCGTTATGGTCATGGATAATGTCAAACTGGCCGCTTTTCTTTATCTTATTCAGGGCAAACAACAGATGCGCTGCAGTAATCGGCAATGCCTCATACTGTGGCTTGTGGATATGATGGTATTGTTTCTCCGCGTAAAGTGAGTGGTTTTTGTGGGCTTTGAGTGTCGTTTCGCCGATGGTAAAGAGTTCGACATGTACGCCCAATTTCATAAGTTCAGGTACAAGTGCATAGAGCACATTCTCAATGCCACCGTATCCCTCAGGCGGGATCGGCAACCACGGTGGAGCCAACATTGCGACCCGAATACCGCTCATAACTCCTCTCGTTGTGCATTCACAACAACTCTACTACTATACCACCGAAGTTAGGGACGCTTCAATACAGCATTAATCCGTCGGCTCTCGTCACGCTTCTTAATAACATTGCGTTTATCATAGTTCTTCTTGCCGCGACCGATGGCAACACGTAGCTTGATATACCTTCCTTGAGTGAGGAGCTCGGTAGGGATGATCGATTGTCCCTGCTGCTTCGCAGCAATGATAGCGTCAATTTCCCTTTTGTGTGCGAGCAATTTACGGCTTCGGGTCTGTTCGGATTCAGCTATCCTGATCTGGTTATTGCCCGCTATCGTGGCGTTAATGAGCCACAGCTCACCGTCTTTAACAGTGACATACGCACCGCGGAGATGACCTTGTCCCAGCCGAAGGGCTTTTGTTTCTGCACCACTCAAAATAATGCCCATGACGAAACTATCACCGAGCTCGTAATCATACTTTGCCCGCCGGTTCACTATCTGTTTCGGCTGGTTTTTTAGCTTCTTTTTCGCCATAT
>CAZUIL010000007.1:14561-52845 GCA_964620175.1 uncultured Candidatus Saccharibacteria bacterium
GCCCGCCGGTTCACTATCTGTTTCGGCTGGTTTTTTAGCTTCTTTTTCGCCATATGGCTATTGTAGCAGCTTTACCGTAAGAAATATAGACAAATATTGACTAGTATGGTATAATATAGAGATAGGGTGCTGTTACTTGCGAGAGAATTCTTCTTTTGCGATATTCCAAAGTGACGGGTCGTTGTGGTGCACCTTACGCCAGTACCACCACTCGGCACCCCAGTAATCTATTGTTTTGACGCCGGTGGCCCGCGCGTACTCAAACCGGTCACGTAATCGCTTAGGGCTTAACGACTTATCCTGCTCGCTAATACTGGAGGTTTTTAAGTTAAAGCCGTCCGGCATCCACGGCTCGGCCTGCAGCTCATGGATTATCATATCCTTGCCGGTAACAATTTCCCCAGCTCCAGCTAAAAAGCCGTAAAACCATGCCGGTAGCGGGTATTCAAAATACCGTTTTGTAATAGTTTTGTCCCAAACACGCTTGTAGACCGATATGCCAAACTGGTCTGGTTGCGGCTGGCCGACAGGTATGCCCACCCAGTTATTGCTGCGGCTGATTATGACCGGGTGTTCGCGGTCAATTGACTTAACAAATTCATATTCATCGATCAGCCGGTCACGGCTATGGTCAGGGCAAATGCCAAAGACAGTCATAAAAAACTCGTTTTCCAGCTGGTAGCTCTCAAGCGCCGGACTTGCTTTATAACGCTCAATCACGGCTTTCATAAATATTTTTAGGTGAGATGACCACTCTTCTTTGGGCATCCACTCAGCCCACTTTGGCATGTGGCACTCCGGCCACCTTGGCTGACGAAGCCCAATAGCAAGGCTAACTTTCGCGCTTGCGGCTTCTGCCTTGGCAAATTGCCAATCCAGCTCTTCGAAGTTATATGTTCCTTGGACGGGTTCTATGTCATCCCAGTAGCTTACGAGACGGAAACGCTTAACGCCAAGTTCGTCAATCATGGCTTGCATCGTTTCTTTGGCGTCCAAGTCAAAGAAACGCGCATACCGCGGTATAAAGGTTACGCCGAACTGCAAGGGCTCATCGGCATGCTTCATGATATACCACTGAGCAATGCCGTACATGCCGCCTATCCAAAGCGTTAGTACTGCGGCAAGCGCAATACCGGCTTTTTGCAGCTTAGTGCGCGCGCTGAACCAATTGCGTGCCCGACCAACTGTTTTTGGTTTCGGCTTACGGCGTTGTTTGTTACTATCAGACGGACGTCGATTCATGAAAAAAGCATTAACACTGTCGTTAGTTATACCAGCATACAACGAAGAACACCATATTGAGGCATGCCTAAAAGCGGTCAACGCCCAAACCGTCAAGCCGCACGAAGCCATTGTTGTTGACAATAACAGTACTGACAATACGGTTGCAATTGCAAAACGTTTCCCTGGAGTCAGAGTGGTGTCGGAACAGCGGCAAGGCCCTGGCCCAGCCAGGGATAAGGGCTTTAATACAGCTACCGGCGACATAATCGGCAGGATCGATGCCGATACGATCCTGGAGCCGGATTGGGTGCGCAAAGTTCTGGCCTTTTATGCCGATCCGGACCATCGCCTAACCGCACTTACCGGCGGAGGCTATTTCTATAACATACGTTTTCGAAAGTTTTTTGGCTGGGCACAGAGTCAAATTGCTTTTCGGTTTAACCGGTTACTTTTAGGCCACTACATACTTTGGGGGTCGAATATGGCGCTGCCCCGTCGATTGTGGCTGCAGGTTAAGCGTGACGTCTGTCGACGTCAGGACATACATGAGGATTTAGATCTCGCTATTCACCTGCACCGCGCCGGGGTAGCTATTGCCTTTCGATCATCCATCCAGGTAGGGGTAAAGATGCGACGGGTACGGTCTAACCGGAAAGAACTGTGGGCAAATTTAATGTGGTGGCCACAGACATTGAAGCATCACGGTCAGTGGACTTGGATTTTCGGATGGATCGGTGCAGCAATCCTATACGCTTTGTCACCGCTCCTCCTTGTTATGGAATTGGTTGCCAGAATCTTCGGCCGTAAGCCCCTCAAAGAATGACTATGGGTATTCAGGGTTGGAATTGATATAACCGTTTTCGTCCAGCGTTGGCGAACACTCACTCCATAATCCCTTGTTTTGCTCCCGGGCTTGCCGTTCAAGATCGCGGAATTCATCAAGCTTGGTGAACGGGAAGCTGAGATAAGCAAAGCCGTATCCCTGTCTTATTAATTCGGTGTTTACGAGCGTACCATCGGCCAAATAAACGTAGCGCAGCAGGCGGCCATAGCGGTCGCGGTTGGTATTGAGAGGGTCGGCTTCGAGCCGGACTTCCTTACCGTCCAGAAGGTCTTTGGTAAACGCTGCGGCGGCGCGTCCAAAGCACTGGACCGGTTTGCGCGGGTCATGGGTTTCTGGAGTATCAACACCGATAAAGCGGACGGTTTCCTTTACTCCATTCATATCGACGGTTATGGTGTCGCCATCAGCTACTTCCAAGACCCTGAAGAGGCCTGGCTGCGACGCAGTCAGCTGCTCGTGTGGCATGTCAAGCAGCGAAGTCCGGTTGGCAATCAGCAAAATAAGCCCGGCAAGAAGTGCGATGGTAATCCGGTAAAGGGGAGGTTTGCGCTTTGCCATGCTATAGCCCCAAAGCCTGCTTTACGTATTCTTTTGTAATTTTTGTACCGTCTAACTTAATGTATTTTTCATTTTTTTGTGGTGGCTCCAGCTCGGCCTGCAGATATTCAAACTTTTCAGCTGGCATATGTCCTAAAATTCTGGTCGAGATGTGATGGTGGGCATTGTCTACCGCGCGGTCCCTTGCAATCTCAGGCGCAGTTTGTACCCACACGACCACTGTTTCAGCACCATGTTCATCTGCGATTTTACGAAGTTTTTCACGGTCGCGGTAGTAGTTGAATGCTGTGTCAAATACCACGCTTTTACCCTTTGCCAGCAACTCGGCGACATGATTGTTGAGCTTGTCATAAAGTTTTGCGTTTTCCTCGTCGGTATACCTGGGGTTGCCGAACCAATTCCGCCGATACTTCGCTGTCCAAACATGCTCAGCGCCACATAGCTCATGAACAAGCTTGGCTACAGTTGTTTTTCCGGCTCCGGGATAACCCAGCATTAGGTAAAGCGTCTGCATGGCATTAGCGTACGGCTTTGCCCAAGAAAAGTACACACCTGCCTGCAAATAGGACAGCTCCCAATTTTAAGAGGAGCTGTACGACGGTCTGTTAAGCGGCTGCTACTTGCTGGTTTTGCCACTGCCGATGGCGATTTTCTTCGGAGCAGGCAGCTTTTTGAAAGGAACGGTTACTTTTAGTACGCCGTTGTCGAAATGGGCTGCTACCTTATCACCGTCTGCGTGTTTCGGAAGAGCTATCCGGCGATAAAAGCTGGCGCTCGATTCGCGCACCATGTAGCTGCGCTTCCTGCTGCCTTTCTCGGGCTTTTCTTCATCCTTCTCGTGCTTCTGGCCTTTAATCTCAAGAACGCCCTCATGGACGCTGACGGCAATATCTTCTTTATCAAAACCCGGCGCCTGTACTTCGGCTACCAGCTGTTTGTCGTCTTCTGTGTACACGTCCATAGCTGCCTTGTGCAGCTCTGGCATTGCAGTTCGGCTAAACATGTCGTTGAACATATCATCAAGTTGGGAATGTAGATTGGTTAAGCCGGCGAATGGATCGTCCCAGCGTATTAGATTTGCCATACTTCCTCCTTTGATAATTATTTAGTTAGCACGGTGGCTTCCACCACTTAAATTATAGCCAAATTGGCACTCTCCTGTCAAGAGTGCCAATAATGTTATTGCTTATTTAGTAATCGATACCCTTGTTGGCTAAAAATTTATCGTCGAAATGGTGTTTGACTTTGGTCATGTTGGTGGCTATATCGACTTTGGGCAGGAGCTGCTCGGGAAAATTACGGCCGGTAAGGCACAGGCTGGTAGCCGGCGCGCGCTGATCGATCAATGTCTCCAGTTGCTCGGTGGTGAGCAGCCCTTCATTCACGGCGTTGTTGATTTCATCCAAGATAACGACATTAAACTCACCGCTCTTTAAACAGCGGAGCGCCTCATCATATGTTTCTCGTGCCGCTTGCTTGTGCTGCTTTGGTGTTACATGCTGAGGGCTTAAGTTATCAGGCGCGTTATAGAAGCCTTTGCCGCCTTTGTAAAAATGGAGCTGATCCTTAAACAGCGGCTGGATGTCGCGTAAAAACACGTGCTCGCTCACTCCCCAATGCTTAATAAACTGGATGAACGCTACCTTTGAGCGGTTGCCAAGTGCGCGGACGAGCAGGCCGATTCCGGCACTGGTCTTGCCTTTGCCCTCTCCGGTGTAGACAATGACGACCGAATCTTTGGTTTTATAATCTTCAAACGCCATACAGCAATTATACGGTGCTTTATTGCTGGTGTCTTAATGACTCGATGGCTGCCTCGTAGTTCGCTTTGATGGTTGGCCAATGGGTGTAAATAAGCGTTGTCTCCACCATATTCCAGGCCTGGGCTTCATTCATCTTATCGGCAAACTGTGCCTTGGCTTGTGTAATGGCTTGGTATAACGGATGGTTTTCGGCTGCCAAATCTTGCAATACCCTGCCAAAGATCTCACTGCGGCCTACCCATTCGTCACGCTTGCGGCTTTGCTTGGAAATAGTCACTGTCTGGTTGAGGTAACTCCGTGCCCGCCGCTCATAGCCGCTTCGATCCGTATAAGCGTAGTCCTGGAACTCCTCGCCGCATTGTGTGACGGCTCGTATGATGGCGCGCGCCCGTGTGGAGCCGGTAGCACCGAGTGATTTGTCTATAAAATGCCTGTCCTCAAAAGTGAAGTGATAATCCGGATATTGGCGTATCCCTGAACCTTCAGGATGAACCGGTTGGCCGGCGTTGCCCTGCTCTGAAAGTTGTGGTCGTTGTTCTGACATACTTGCTGCAGCCTCTCTCATTGAATCACCTCAGACTATCAGTAATAGTATAACATTCTTTACAGACCGGCAACAAAAACCGTAAAGAGCTTTATGCCAATTTCTTTTCTCGGAGCAGCGCGTCTATTTTTGGCCGGTCAAAACCGATGACTATAGTGCCGTCAAAGTCCAGGACCGGTATGCCCATCTGGCCGGATTTGTTGACGGATTCTAAGGCATTCGCCGGATCCTTTTCTACGTCCTTTTCTTCGTACTTGACGTTTTTGCTGTCCAAATACTGCTTGGCAGCGTGGCAAAACGCGCACCACGGCGCGGTGTAGATAGTAATCATCAACTATTCTTTCTCGGTCCCTTTGGCTTCTTTCTCTTGCAGCCTGAGCTTTGGCTTGGATAGCAGCCATAGCACAGCCGCCATGAGCAGCGCAGCTCCGACTATGACTGGCAACAATATTAACCAGTGGCTCACGCCGTGTTCGATCGCATTGCCCGTAGCTTCGCTATGCCCTTCATGGGCGAAAAATAATTCCATACGGGTATTATACCATTTGATACACTGTTATACACATGAATATGGGCAACCGAGTGGTAAATAACCGTGTAATCATAGCGCTGCTGGCAGGCTTCATTATCGGCACGCTGTGGCTTGTAGCTTTCCGGTTTTTTGCCTGGAAAAGCGAAGCGGTGCACTACCACGCCAACTTTGCGCTGTACGTGAACGGCCAGCGGGATGAATTCGATAACTTTACCTTTTACGAAGAAGTCCAGGCATGCGGCGGAGATGCAATCAATAATCCCCGGACCAGGGTGCACATGCATGACCAAAAGAACTATGTCGTCCATGTACACGACAATGCAGCGACTTGGGGGGCATTTTTCGCGAACCTGGGCTACGCACTTGGCAATAACGTACTGAAAACTGATGACGGTATCTATGTTGACGGACAAGGCGGCAAGCTCTCGTTTATCTTAAACGGAGAGCCGGTAGCCGGCGTGGCGAACCGTACAATCGAAAACGAGGATGTGTTGCTTATTAATTATGGTAACGAGGATGACAAGACGCTAAAGACGCGTTACGATGAGATCCCGACTGATGCCGGGGAATTTAATGCCAAGTATGACCCGAGCTCATGCAGCGGCGGCGAGGGGCTGACATTCAGTGAGCGTCTTAAGGAAGCTTTTGGGTTTTAGATAAACACATGTTTGGGCGCCAGGCGAAGCAATTCACAAAAATTAATTGTAAATATAGCCTTGGTTATCTTGAATGTAACTGAGGCAACTGATATAATCCCGGCGGATGAAAAAAGCCGCCGACATACTACTGCCGACGACTTACTTGCCTCGAGGTGTGAGACACATATGGGGAGGTAGGTTGTGCTAATGGCCCATACTGCGGGCCAGCTTGCAGCAACCGACATTCACATCAGCCTTAAAGCGGAAAAGTTGCTGGAGATTGGCCCCCTGACCATCACTAATTCCATGGTGTATGGACTACTGACAACGATATTTGCAGTAGCCGTACTGGTATGGGCCGCCCGCAAAATCAGGGTTAAACCAGCCAAGGGTTTTGCCCAAATTATCGAAATCATCGTCGAGTTCCTGATAGGTTTGCTCGAGGGGCCGCTTGGTAACCGTCAGCGTGCGGTAAAGTATGCGCCGATATTCGGCACTTTTTTCCTTTTTATAATCTTTAACAATATCCTTGGGCTGCTGCCGCTTGTTGGCCCGGGCCTGACGCTCAATGTTGACGGTGTCCACACGCCGCTCTTCCGGCCGTATACCGCGGATATCAACGGCACGATTGCCATGTCCATAATTGCTATCGTACTGGTGCAGGTCCTTTCAATTCGTACCCAGGGCGGCAAGATGCATCTGCAGCACTACTTTACCAACAAGCCATGGAACCCGATTAACTTCTTTATTGGCTTGCTTGAAGTATTCGGCGAATTTACGCGTATACTAAGCCTGTCGCTGCGGCTGTTTTTGAACACGGCGGTAGGAGAAATTTTAATTGCGGTGTTTACCTCCCTGGTCGTCGCTAATGGCCGGACACCATTGTCCGCAATACCGATATATATGTTCGAAATGCTGGTGGCCGGTATCCAGGCGTACGTCTTCACTATTTTGAGCGCCACGTATCTTGGGCTGGCGATTTCACACGCCGACGAGCATCACCATCACGAGGAATTAGACCAACGCGCACCTGTTCAGGCTAAAGCTGTCGGAGCAGTACGCGGGGGTTGAACCGTCAAAATTTAAGGGATAAAGGAGAAACAGTATGGTTCAAGCAGTAACAATCCTGGCCGAATGGTCAGCAATACAATCTAAGGCAGTAATGCTGGCGTTTTCGCTTTCAGCTGCCGCTTTGGGCTTAGGGCTTCTCGGTTTCAGCTACATGAAGGCGCTTGGCCGCAACCCGGAAGCTGGCAAGGCAGCCACCAACGTGGTGATTATCGCTGCGATGATCGAAGTTACCGCGCTACTGGCCTTCTTGCTTGGCGCATTCTTGCTATCAGAATAAATTAAGGAGACATCGTGCCGGAAATGTATCAACTACTCACGCAATTTGCAGCTACAGGCAGCGAGGCTGACGGAAGCCATGCTGCTGAGCCGGAAGGCCTGGCTGCGCTTGGTATTGATCCGTTTGCCATTTTGGCCGCGGCCGGCACGTTCCTGCTTTTCTATCTTGTCGTCAAGAAGTTTGCGCTTGGTAAAATTGTCGCGACACTCGAAGAACGCCGCCGGGTAATTGACAGCGGCATACGCTTAGGCCATGAAATGGAAGCCGAGCAAGCGAGGCTCGAGGAAAAGGTTGAGGCAGCGCTTAAAAAAGCGAGGGATGAAGCTGATAAAATCATTGCTTCCGGCCATGAAGAGGCTGGTGGGATTATCAAAGAAGCCGAGCAGGCAGCCGGCCGGAAGGCTGACGCGATACTGGCTGAAGCGCAGGCAAAAATTACCGAGGATATGGAGCAGGCCCGCAAAGGGCTTGAGCAAGAAGTATTGGCGCTTGTCGCCGATGCGACGGAAGCGGTTATCAAAGAGCGGCTCGATGCCCGAAAGGACGCTTCCCTGCTCGAAGAGGCCGTTAAGCAGGCGAAGGGAGCGTAGATGGCCAAGGTAACCAGGAAGCAACTCGCGGCAACTATTGCCGGACAAATCGGCAAGCTGCCAGAGCGTAAGCTGGCCAAATCCATCGCGGCGTATCTGATTGCCGAGAGGCAAACCAAAGATATCGAATCGCTGCTGCGTGATGTCAAGAAGCTACGGGCTGAACGGCAAGGGTTGGTTGAAGCGGACGTTACCAGTGCCTTTCCGCTTAGCAGTTCAATCAAGCGTGAGATAAAAAAAATACTGGAAGCGGATAAGTTGCTGCTGAATGAAATAATTGATAAAAACGTCCTCGGCGGCGTGCGGGTGGAATCGAACGACCTATTGTTGGATTTGACCGTACGCAGCCGATTGAACCAACTGAAATCGGCAACCAAAGAGTAAGGAGTAAGTAGATGAGTGATTTGTCAGTAAAGGATTTATCGGCGGATATCCGTAAGGCGATTGCCGAGCTGAGAAGCGCGCCAGCGGCAGAGAAAGTCGGTATTGTGACGCGGATCGGCGATGGTATTGCTTGGGTTTACGGGTTGAATGACTGTGGTTTTAATGAAATGCTCGAGATAGAAGCGGCTGATGGCGGCCAAGTCACGGCCTTTGCACTCAACCTTATGGAAGACGAAATCGGCGCCGTACTGCTGGGCGAAGACGTGCGGGTGAAAGCCGGCGCCAAGGTGCGTCTGACCGGCAAGGTACTCGAAGTACCGGTAGGGCCGGAACTGGTTGGCCGGGTAGTTGATCCGCTCGGCCGGCCGCTCGATAACCGTGGTCCGGTGAAAACCAGTGCCATGGGGCTTGTCGAAAAGGCTGCACCCGGCGTGCTGGACCGCAAGAGCGTGCAAGAGCCGCTGATGACAGGGCTGCTTGCCATTGATTCGATGGTACCGATTGGCCGTGGCCAACGCGAGCTGATTATCGGTGACCGCCAAACCGGCAAGACCGCCGTCGCGGTGGATACGATGATTAACCAGCACCGGCAAAGGACCGGCGTTATCAATATTTATGTTGCAGTCGGCCAGAAATACAGTAAAATCGCGCGCATTATCGAACGGCTAAAGCGCGAAGGGGTGATGGACCAAACCATCGTCGTTGCTACCTCGGCATCCGATCCGGCCAGCTTGCAGTACCTGGCACCTTACGCCGGGACAGCTATGGGTGAGTATTTCCGCGACAACGGACAGCACGCATTAATTATTTACGATGACCTGACCAAGCATGCTGCTGCCTACCGGCAGATGTCGCTGCTCTTGCGCCGCCCGCCTGGCCGTGAGGCGTATCCGGGTGATGTGTTCTACCTGCACTCCCGCCTGCTGGAGCGTGCCGCGAAACTCAGCGACGAAAACGGCGCTGGTTCCCTCACTGCCCTGCCGATTATCGAGACACAGGCGGGTGACATCAGCGCCTATATTCCAACCAACGTGATTTCTATTACCGACGGCCAGATCTTCATGGAAACCAATTTGTTCTACCAAGGAATCCGCCCGGCGATTTCGGTGGGCCTAAGCGTGTCACGCGTTGGCGGCTCGGCACAGACCAAGGCGATTAAGAGCGTGGCTGGACCACTCCGGCTCAATCTTGCCCAGTTCCGTGAACTTGCCGCTTTTGCCCAGTTCTCGACTGACCTCGATGCCGAGACAAAGCAGCGCATCGAGCGCGGCCAGCGCCTGACCGAGTTGCTCAAGCAGCCGCAGTATTCGCCGATGAGCGTGTGGGAGCAGACTGCTCTGCTGCTCGCGGCCAACGAGGGTTGCTTTGACATCGTCCCCGTGGAAGAGATTAAAAAGGCGCAGGACGCTCTGCTAAACGAATTGCGCAAGGAGTACCGCAAGGAAATGGACAAGCTCAACGAAGGTGATAAGCCTTCAGACAAGATGCGGGAAGCTATCCTGAAGGTTGCCCGCCGGGTGGCTAAGTCCTATGCGCCGAAAATGGAACAAGGGGTGTAGATGCGGTACATTTCACCCTCCAAGCGAATTGAAAGCATTGAAGCCCATCAATCTGCCCAGCAGCTGTTTGATTGCATGGGGCTGTCTTTCAATCACCAAACCGGCTTGTATTCAATAACGTTTCAGCAAGGACAAATAAATACAGTAGTGGACGGTCTGCTGGGTGATATCCTAACCCATGAGAAATTTGATATGCCAATGGCGCAATCGGAAGTGGAAAAAATTAACGTTGCCGCTGAGATTGGCTTTCTAGCGGCCAAGAGATATCTGGACATCAATAATGGCTAGTACCCAGCAGCTGAAACGCCGGATTGGCTCCGTAAAAAACACCCGCCAGATTACCAAGGCGATGGAGCTGGTGTCGGCGAGCAAGATGCGCCGCGCGCAGGAAGCAGCGCTCAGCAGCCGCGACTACCGAAATATGGCCCGGTCCATTCTGACCCGGCTGCGGGAGTTGACAGACGTTAACAAACATCCCCTGTACCAGAAGCGTCCAATCAAGACCAAGCTTTATATCCTCGTTACCAGTGACCGCGGCTTAGCAGGCGCATACAACAGCAATCTGCTCCGCCAATTCACGGTGGAGCTGCGGCAAGACCAGGCTGAAGGTATAGACAGCCAGGCGATCGTTGTTGGCAAACAAGGTGCACGGTTTGCCAGCCGGTTTGAGGATCTGGAAGTAATTGGGGTATATAGCGACTTTCCGGAAAATCCGACTGCAAACGACATCCGACCGATCCTCAGCAGCATTATCACGGGCTACCAAAATAAATCGGTAGATGCGGTTGACGTGATCTACACCGATTATAAGTCCAGTATTAGCCAAGAGGTAACTGTCGAGCGGCTATTGCCTGCGGCGTTTAAGGCGGCTGAAGTCTCAGAAGATCTGGAGCTTGCCATTTTTGAGCCTTCGGTCAAAGCGGTGCTGGAGAGCGTCACCGAACGGCTGATTGAGGCCCAGCTGGACCAGGCCTTTTATGAAGCCCAGGCCAGTGAGCAGTCAATGCGCATGATGGCCATGAAAAATGCCACTGATAATGCCAATGAACTGGTTGATGATTTGACACTGGAGTTTAACACTGCCCGGCAAGCGGCCATTACCCAGGAATTGGCGGAAATAACCGGCGGGGCGGAGGCAATTGCGACCTAGAAAGCACGAAATATGAAGCACGAAATCCGAAACAAGCACGAAGCACTAAATTTTCAAATCCGAAACGTTTCTAATTTGGAATTTCTAATTTCTGATTTGTTTCGAGTTTCGATATTCGAGTTTCGAATTTTAGAAAATAAGGAGGATTTTTGATGGCACAAGCAACACTGGATAAAAAGAAAACTCAGTCAGGACACATCTCGCAGATAGTCGGCGTGGTGGTCGACGTTGAGTTCGGCAGTCAGCAGCTGCCGGCAATTTATAACGCACTGACCGTGCGACTTGGGAGCCGAGAGTTGTATCTTGAGGTAGCCCAGCACTTGAACGAATCGAGCGTCCGGGCTATCGCCCTCGGCAGTACCGATGGGCTCAAACGTGGCGCTGCCGTCAATGATACCGGTGCACCAATTAGCGTGCCGATCGGCGATGAAACGTCTGGCCGCATGTTCAATGTCATTGGCGAGCCGATTGACGGCAAAGACAATAAGTTCAAGGCGCACGCGCCGATTCATAAGACTCCTCCCTCCCTTGCAGACCAATCGGGCACTACGGAAATTCTGGAAACCGGCATTAAAGTGATCGATCTAATCGCGCCGATTACGAAAGGTGGCAAAGTCGGTTTGTTTGGTGGCGCCGGAGTCGGCAAGACGGTGCTTATCCAGGAGCTGATAAACAACATCGCCAAGTTCCACAGCGGCAACTCGGTGTTCGCTGGTGTTGGTGAACGGACCCGCGAAGGGAATGACCTCTACTACGAAATGGCCGAATCCGGCGTGCTTGATAAGACCTCGCTCGTGTTTGGGCAAATGAACGAGCCGCCAGGAGCGCGTTTGCGTGTCGGCTTGTCAGGCCTGACAATTGCCGAAGGCTTTCGTGACCAAGGCAAGGACGTGCTGTTGTTTATTGACAATATCTTTCGCTTCACCCAGGCTGGCGCTGAAGTATCGGCATTGCTTGGCCGCCTGCCATCTGCGGTAGGCTACCAGCCGAACCTCGCCCAGGAAATGGGCGCTCTGCAGGAGCGGATTACCTCGACCAAAAACGGCTCAATTACGTCAGTCCAGGCGGTGTATGTCCCGGCTGACGACTTGACCGACCCCGCCCCGGCCACGACATTTGCGCACTTGGACTCAACGATTGTGCTGAACCGCGCCCTGACCGAACTTGGCCTGTACCCGGCGGTCGATCCGCTCGACTCCAGCAGTACCATTTTGGATCCGGAAATTGTCGGACAGGAGCATTATGACGTAGCCCGTGAGATCCAGCGTATCCTGCAGCGCTACAAGGATCTGCAAGACATTATTGCTATCTTAGGCATGGAGGAGCTTTCGGACGAGGACAAGCTGACCGTATCGCGCGCCCGGCGTATCCAGCGCTTCCTAACCCAACCGTTCCATGTTGCGGAAGTGTTCTCCGGTATTCCCGGCGTGTACGTACCGCTCAAGGATACGATTGCCGGCTTTCGGGAAATACTGGACGGCAAGCATGACGACAAAACGGAAAGCGCCTTTTACATGAAAGGCAAGATAAGCGAAGTTAAATAATATGATAACGTTTGAGCTCGTAACACTGGACGGGACAAAACTACGCGACGAGGTGCACGAGGTGCTCCTGCCGACGCCGCTCGGCCAGATTGCGGTGTTCAAGGACCATGCGCCATTGGTTTCGCTTGCCTCACCAGGGATTATCAGTATCCGGCGCCGACCGGTCGATCCGGATGACTTCATGGACCACTATGCTACAAATGGGGGCGTGATTGAAGTGACCGGCGATTCAGTACGGGTGCTTGTGGATGAAGCTGATAAAGACGAAGAAATTAACGAACAAGAAATTGAAAAAGCCCTGGCTGAAGCAAAGAACCTGCGCAGTGAAGCCAAGGACCAGGTTTCATTAAACCAAGCCCAGAACCTGATTGACCGTTACTCGGTTCGGCTCAAAGTTGCCGAGTTAACACGCCGCAAGCGCCGCCACTAGTGGCTGGCTCTTCCTGCCACGTTAATGAGGCACCGTAGTGTCTGGAGTTTGATCGTGCAACCAGTCTGCAAAATATCGGTCAGTTTCCGCACGGCTATTAATGAGTTCTCCCAGGAGGAAGCCTTTGTAGAATGCCGCCTTTTCACCAATGCTTTCGCTTGCAAGCTTATTGCTCATAGTGATTATAAACCGCGCAAGCGCCGCGTTTTCCCTGCCGATTTTTTGCAAAAGTGCGTCATGGGTAAGCGCATTATCGAGGTCATGTTGCAAAGCCCCAAATGATTCTGCTTGTATCCTTTGGTTTGGTGTCGGTTCGGTTGCAGGGATGTTCCTCATGGCCTCTCCTGGCTCGTATTGTACTGTACACCATAGCTAGCGTGTCAGTGATAAAGCTCACACTAGAACTAGCGCTTTTGCCTTTATGGAATGAGAGGAGTATCATACGGCAGGTTAAAGTTTACTAAGGATATGGAAAGAAACACCATGCATGAAAGGCAGGAGGTAACCATGCCGCAAGCAGAGCTTGTTGTGGCGGGCCGTCTCCCTATTGGAAAAGACGGCGAACATCAAATCAGCTCGCCGCTTGAGACGGATGAGGCAGTGCACGAGTACGCTGAAAACGTAAAAGGCTACCATGTAAAAGTTGGCGCGGCAGAACGCAAGTGCGCGGTATGTATAGATGGCCGCGGTTGCCGTTGCACGGCAGCGGATGTGGCGGCAGACGGAACAATGCCGGAGTATAAACAGGCGCCCATACGGCCAAAAATGGCTGGTGGTTTGCGTGACATGGCCACTATGATGGCACTGCTTGGCAAGTGGCATGCCCTGGGCGAAGCGACGACTTACCAGGAGGCTTATGACATTGTCGGGCAATTTTTAGCTGACAACGGCTATTCTGATGCGGCGCATACTTCCGATGTCTCGTTTGAGAGCAGCGAGACTACCGAATGCGGCGCTTGGATGAAAAAAACTGTGGCTATGCAGAACGGTGCGGCGATGTGGGAAGCATTGACTGGCAGCAGCCAGGCTGGCGCACTCGACTCTGCCGTAGCTGCAATGAATGGCACGGAAGCTGATGCATTCATGACGCGCCGCAACTACCAGTTGGTAAGAGAGCGTCAAGCGGAACTGGTAGCCTCAGGCATATTTGGTACTTTTGACCCAGTGAAGCAACGTGATGCACTGCGTAGGTCCATTCCCGAAGCGCTCGAAGTCCTATACTCTGATCCGAACCATCCAACACATAAGCACGAAGAGCCGTTATTTTTGATTAACGAAGTTGAAGGCACGACGATCGACCGTGACGCAATGTACCAGCATTATGGAGCGGCACCGTTTGTCGATGACCGCTGGCTGCGGCGTGAATTAGCCGGCGTGATGTCGGGTGGTAGCCAAGAAGAATACGAGCGTCTGCTGCTGGCCGGCGATGTAACGACAGTTGATATCAGTCATGAACTCATTGGCCGTGATTTCCCTGTTGGCGTACTGAGGGAACCGCTGCAGCAAGTTGCCTGATGGCAGTAGCAGTTGTACAGACAAGGCAGGTAGCTTACAATTTACAGTTAGATGAATACACGCTTTCTTATAGCCGTTGTCATTGTTGCTGCCCTGTTGTTGCCGGCTAGCTACCATGGTAAGGCAACCGCCCAAGATCCAGGTGCGATAGTCATCCCTATCGGGCCGGAACGAACCGAAACACCCAATTACACTGTTGAAAAAATTAGCGATGAAGAGGGTGCATTGCATGGCGGCTCTACTGCCGACAATCAGCTTGTGATGCTCGGTATTGTCTTTACGACACTCTTGCTTATTGCTGTTGTGTTTTCGCCGGAAACATATTATCGTAAATCCATAAAGTAAACCTTGGAGGGATATATGTTCGGACGAAAGAAAGTCGCCATGGTTGCGGCCGAGTTTCTTGGTACTGCGATACTGGCAATGGCAGCCATAGCGGTTAGTAAGTCGGCAGTGGGTGTGCCATATTTCGTGGCCGCAGGTGTTGGTTTGACCCTCGCGCTGCTGGTGCTCGTTATTGGCAGCGTGTCCGGAGCCCATGTTAATCCGGTGGTAACGCTAGGGTTATGGATGCTTCGGAAAGTCAACACATCGCAGGCTATTGTCTATATTGCGGCGCAGTTCCTTGGCGGACTGATGGCCTGGAGGCTATACGTCTACCTGGTAGACAATACGATAGCTAATATTGGTACCACGGCATTTGACTGGCGTGTATTTGTTGCGGAAACCATGGGCGCCTTCGTATTTACCTTTGCCGTAGCGGCTGCAGTGTTCCAGAAATACGAAGGGCTTCGTTTGGCAGCCGTCATTGGTACTGGCCTCTTCCTCGGGGTCTTGCTCGCCGGAATCGCCAGTAACGGCGTGGTTAACCCTGCCGTCGCCTTGGGTGTGCAATCATGGAGTTGGGAGTACGTGGTCGGGCCAATCGCCGGGGCTGTCCTTGGCATGAATCTTTACGCGATGCTGTTTGCCGGGTCACCTATAGCGGTTGATGCCGCAAGGAACCGCGGCCGAAAACGAAAGTAACTTTTCGAGGCTCAAAATGGCACCCGGCGTGTAGAAGGCGGGTGTCATAATTTTCCGGAAATGAGGTCCTCTTCAAACTGGTGAATGCCAGTTATGTCGGCCGGGTACCGGCTCGTATCTGGAAAGTCCAGTGCGATAATGTGCGTCCACACTGCTGCCATAAGCTTCTGGAGTCGCTCCAGCTCAGCTGAATCGAATGTGGTAATTGGGAGTTTCACCAGTTCACCGGTTTCAATATGTGGCTCAACGTAGCGAAGCTCTGCCGCAGCGACCTCGTGCCGTTTACCGTCCAGTAATGAATTGTCTACCAGTATCTTATAAAACAATAGCTGCTGGCGGTTAAAGTACACGGACACCTGTTTGGCCTTTGACAGCCCTTTGACATTCCATGCCGGTTCCGGTGCCCTGCCTGTCTTGTAGTCGATAATCCTAATGCGGTTATTGTCGATAACCTCAATTTTATCCAGCTTTCCGCTCAACCTGACAGCTTCAACTTCTGTCGCGAAATACTTTTCTATAGATGCGTCCTTTGTCATTGTTTCCCGTTCAGCTTTATAAAATGGCGGGAGTATTTGCGCAGCATGCGCCTTGGCCCTTAACTCGTCAGCTGCGGAAAGCTGCTCAGTTTCTAGATGCGCGAAACATTGCCCTAGCACCTCATCAACGCTGGGTGCCTTCCCGCTATCCGCATACCTCAGCTGCGCGTACTCGAGAGCTGCGTGAACAGCTGAGCCAAAGCAGCTATGGAACGATTTAGCCTCTGGGAAACGGTACAGGTTTGAAAGCTTAAAGTGCTCCGGACCACCGTAACGCAAGTCAAGGAAGCTTTTAAGGCCGCTGGCGCTCAGGCGGTAACTGGCCAGCTTTCCTCTCAGCTCTTGCTTGAGCGACGTAGTCGGCAGGTTGTAAGTTTGCTGCCAGTCAGACTCTGCCATGGCAGTTATGTCACCCTTCTCCTTTACCGATATATGCTCCGGTGTCCACCAGCCTTCACCATCAAACTGAAGCATACTGAGCGGCTTTAGCGGCCGGCCCGCCCCGCTCTGGCGGTGAGCAGTGATAATAAGCTGCTGTTTCGCTCTTGTCATAGCGACGTACAGCAGCCGCAGCTTATCGCTCAAGCTATTACCCGCTGGATATATCGGTAGGTTGTCAGGCAAATAGATTTGCCGGCTGTTTGTCCGGTTAGTCGGGCCCCAGACGTCTTCTGTCGCATGGACGATAAACACTGTTTGGAATTCCCTGCCCTTCGATCCATGGGCCGTGAGTAGTTTTACGCTGCCACTGCCGTTGAGTGACGTGTTCTTGTCAGTCAGCTGTATGCCGCTGCGGTTGTAGAGGTCAACGACTTCGAGGAAATCCTTAAGATAAAACGTGCCACGTCGTCCGTAATGGTTACGTACCGCGTCGCGCAGTGTGACAAGGCTGGAAATTAGCCGAACAAACTCCCCGCCTTGGTGCTTTTCCCTGGCGCTTGAAAAGTAAAAGGCTTTGAACGGAGATCGTTTGAGCGCTGTGGCCTGCAGTTCGGCGGTACCGATCAAGCTATCCAAAAGCCTTTCAAACGGCTCGGCAGCTGTCAGGTCTTTCAGGGCCAGTAAGAATTGGGCGATATGCCTTAGCTCATTATCGCTTTCCAGCATTGTTTCCAGCCAGCGCTGGCGTTTCGCTTCGGCTGTAAATGCCAATTTGGCGCGCGTTATGGCCGGCAATTCCCAAAACGGGTAGCTGAGTATCTCCGGCAAATAGCTGTCTGCCTCTGCCAAACGGTTCTGATACAGCGCCATGAGCAAGCGGGACATGGCAATCAGCTGTTTGACAAGTGGTTGCTCGAGGACGTTATCACGGCGCTCGTAGCTGGTGGCGATGCCTTTGGCCTGCAAGTACGGGGCAAGTTCCATAAGGATGGCATGCCGCGGCGCGATGATACTGATTTGTTCAGCCGGGTGCCCCTTGGACAGGAGGCGTTTGATTTCACTGGCGAGCCAGTAGTACTCCTCGGCCTCACTTTCAAAATCGTAGCGCTTTAAAACCGGCTGCTGGATGCTTGCTTTTGCAACCAGCAATTTAGAAACCTTAAATTCTTGCAGCGACACCTCAAGCCGGTCACTCGTCTGCGTAATGATCGACCGGCTGGCGTCGATAATGGATTTATGCGAACGGTAATTGTCTGTCAGCGAAATAATTGACGCACCCGACAGGCCATAGGCTCTGGCGAAGTCAAGCATGTTTGACATTTCTGCGCCCTGAAAGCGCATAATTGCCTGATCGTCATCACCAACTGCCATAACATTGGGTTGCTCAACGCCATGGCTAATGCCGGAGAGCTCGTGTATCAATTGGTTTTGTGCGCCGTTGGTGTCCTGGTACTCGTCTACCATGATATACAGGTACTGTTCGGCAAGGGTGAGGCGCAGGTCATCCTGGGATTTTAAGGCATCCAGCACCCATAAAATCATGTCCTCATAATCAAACAGCCCACGTTCATCAAGCAATTGCTGATAGCGTTCATAGAGAGTAATCAGGCTTGTGAATTCCCGTTGCTTTAGGCGGGCGTATAGGACGTGTTTGCCGCCCTTGCGCCTGAGCATCCTGTCGCGCCACTTGCCTACCGGACCGGTTTTTCCAATCGCATGGCATGCTTCGATAGCTTGCAGCAGGCTTAATCCCAGTGTTTGTTCCAGCGGCAAATATCCGGGTAGCGGCTCGGGACGGTTGCTTTCGTGCAGCTGCGTCGCGACTTCCATAACGGTGTCGAGGTGCTTCATCGAAAGACGGGCCACAGAGAAGCAGTCCTGCAGCAACGGCTCGATGATGTCGAGCGCCTTTTCGTTCGCCTTAGCAAGCAATAGCAGTTCGTCTACGCTGAGGGCGGACTGCTTGATCGCTTTTACTCCCTTTTCGACGGCATTGAGGGCTAAGAATTGCCCCTGCTCGTTCTGAATTGCGAACGGATGCCGTAGTGGCAGTGTGGCGAGCAATTCCTCAAGCAGGGCATAGCGCGAGAGGTCATCGAGTTGTCTTAGCCCCCGTTGCCTTGCGTCGAAGTATTCCGGATATCGGCTGATAATGTCGGCCCCGAAGCTGTGGAACGTAAACACATTGATGCGGCCACTATCCCGGCCAATCAACCTGTGCAGCCGGTCCCGCATTTCCTGAGCAGCGGCGTCAGTGAAAGTGATGCACAACAGATTTTCCGGGCTGACATCGGTGCTTTTGAGAATTTGCCCTGCCCGCATGCTGAGCAACTGTGTTTTACCTGTACCCGGCCCGGCCAGGACCAGTAATGGCCCTTCGGTACTTACGACGGCACGCTTTTGCTCGGCATTAAGCCGTTTGAATTCCCTCTCAAATTGCTGCATTGCATATATTTTACCCTTTTACGAAGGCTTTATGCCATGCCTTGGCGCAAATCTACTTGCGGCAATTGTTCGTTCCACCTATGCTAATGGCAGTAATGGAGGTGTTAATATGGAGGGTCTTAACAAACTAGAAAATGGCTTGGACGAAGTGTTCGTTAAGAAGTCGCCAGTGCAACTGCCGGAAAACTTCAAAAAGGCGATTGTCGACCTTTTGCCATGGATCGTGCTGGTGTTCAGCGGCCTAATGCTCCTGAGCGCGTGGAGGCTGTGGGACTGGGCGAACACGGTGAACCAGCTGGCGGATTTGGCAAATAATTTTTCCCGGGCTCTCGGTGGAGAAGACGTAGTGTCGAAAACCCGTTTGACTGCCGGGGTATGGGTGGCGCTTGCGGCTCTGGTTGCGGAAGCACTGCTATACTTGGCTGCGTTCTTTGGCGGCCTGCGCGAAAGAAAAAAGAGCGGCTGGAACTACTTGTTCTACGCTGCTCTCGTTAACATCATCTACGGCATAACTCTGCTTTTTACCGACTATAACAACGCCGGTGGGTTTGTTGGAAGCTTGATTGGGAGCGTCATCGGGCTTTACTTCCTGTTCCAAATAAGGAGCTACTACGCAGGCGGGCGGTCTACGGCTAAGGCGACTAAGGTAGCGTCAGATACCTCGGCAAAATCAAACTAGCTTACTGATCACGCCAAAAAGCGGTGGGACCCAATTGGTGCCTACCGCTTTTTAAGTGGCTGCAAATCGTGGCACGGTGAGTTCACTAGGAGAGGAAAAGTGACGAAGTTTGCAAATAATCCATACAATAAGTTTTCAGCTTTGCATCTTTATTATATATAATAGCATTTAGGCTATCGCATCGAATGAAAGAATTTAAAGATTTCCTCAACCAGTACAGGGTAAAGTCCTTTCGCAAGGGAGAGATAATACTATGTGAAGGTGAGGTGCCTGCTGCTTGCTACGTCATTAAGTCAGGAACTGTTAAATCGTATAATTTGACGCTGGATGGGCAGGAAAAGCCAATCTCGTTCGATACCGAGCTGGAGGCTTTCCCTTTAGGGTGGGCGTTTAAAAAACTGAAGTTCTCGCAGTTTTTCTATGAAGCGTTTACCAACTGCGAGCTCTACGTGGTGCCTGCAGATGACTATGTGAGGTTCCTACGCTCCCATCCCGAGGTGCTGTACGACGCCTTTGAGTTTATGCTTGACAGATATCTGAACTTTCAAATGCGAGTGAACGCGCTGGAACAGTCCAAGGCAGTTGACAAAGTGATCCATACGCTGCACTTTTTGAGTGTGCGTTTCGGCAAGGACGTCAAGCCCAACTTAGTCAAAATAGAACTGCCGTTAACACAACAGGATCTTGCCAACATCATGGGACTGACACGGGAAACCACCGGCATCGAATTAAAAAAGCTGGAGCGCAATGGCATTATCAGGTATCGGCGCCAGAACTATTTAATATACACTGACAAATTAAATGAGTTGTTGGATATTGAATACGGCAGCGTCAAGCTTGACTAGCAAAAAGGAGCCGGATTACTGCGTCCGGCTCCTGCCTTGTTTTTTGGGGTGTAATTTAGTATTCGGCCTTCAGTATCTTGCGCCACCGCCGTGCTTGTAACCGCTCAGCTTTTTCACGCCAATCGTCAGTGTCCTCGTATAAGTCGTCGAATGACAGGTCGTCCAGGCGTGTTGGGCGGTGTATAAATCGCTTTCGCGTCTTTTTCATTTTATTCCCTCCCCTTACCTTGGTATTGCACTTTATACTCTACTGATTTAGCTATTGCATCACTGCTAAAATTCTCACAAAACGCTTGTGATTTTTTTGGTGGGTGCAGTGCGTATGCAAAAAAGGCGCACCCGTTAGGGTGCGCCTTCCTAACCGCAAAGTTTCCTGGCTAGCTCATGTCCTCTTCTAGCTCCTGCATGTCAGATTCCCGAATTTGATCCGGATCTACACCTTGGTTTTGTAGTGTGTTGTCAGCAGAAGCTTGCTCATCGTTTTGTGCGTTGTCTCGTGCCATAATCCCTCCCTTTAGTTAGTTGGCAGGCTCTACTATACGGATCAAGTTGCGCGCATACAGTTAAATTTTTAGCAAAAATTAATCAACGAGCACCAGGTCCTTTAAGATGCGCGAGAGGACACTGCGCTTGCCTTCCCCTTGATATGTCCGATGGCATATCCAAAGAAAGTAGCCGGCTATAAGGAGGGCTTCACCAAGCAGCGCTAAGTCGTACCATCCGACCACTGCAACCGAACCGAACGTTATCCAGCCACCGGTAAGAATAAGTAAAAATGACGTGAGGCGCAGCAGGCGCCAGGTATGCGCTTTTGATGAACGTCTCGACCGGGTAAGTAAATAGTCAATGATTACCGTTGCTAACATACTGCTGCCGGCAAGCACTACCCCAAATGTGTGGATACGGTGTGGCCATGGCTGCCAGCTGACTGGCATGAGTGCAATGAGGTACAGCCCGATAACAGTTAGTGTCATGAGACCAGTCACCGGCTTTTTGCGCTTCCATGTACGTGCCAAATAATTGCGCCACCGCCACATGCCATATGCCCCCACAAACACAGCGCCTGCAAAATATGGTGCGGTCCTGACGTCGTTCCCGAATTCACTAAGGGGCGTTGATATATCCAGTAATTCAGGACGAATTGCGAAGCATATCCAAAAACCCAGCAGCATCAGACCGATTCCAGCGATACCCCAAAACCGTCCATGCAAGTTGCGGAGCAACCTGAATAAAAGGACTTTATCCAAAAGCACCCTAATCCGACGGCTATGGAACGAAAAATGGATATATTCTCTTTTTGATTTTGCGGCCACTTCAGCTCGTATTGTACCAAGCTTATAGTTACGTGCATAATAACGCCCTCTGGCCAGCCGTACGTTAAGATGCCGCGGACGGCAGCATGCCCGCTGGTATTTGGCGGTCTAACTCTGGGTGCCTATGTTTTGCTTCTGGTAGAGCCCGACCAGCTCCGCTGCCGCTGCCACCTTGCCTCCAATTGCTTGCTCCAGCATTCTGCGGTCTGGATTTTCCTCAAGTGTGAGCATGTCTGTAAGCGCATAGAGCTTGAAATAGTACCGATGGACACCGCTGGGAGGGCACGGCCCGCCGTAACCGGCTTTACCGAAATCGTTTACTCCCTGCTGGCCGGTTTCTGGCGTGTTATCTTCCAGTATTTGCAAGGTTGCTGGCGACATATTGTAAAGCAGCCAATGCGTAAATGTCCCATTGGGCGCGTCAGGGTCATCCACAATTAGCACCAGGTTTTTTGCCACTTGCGGTATTTCGGAAAAAGTCAGCGGTGGGTTGACGTTGGCACCTTCGCAGGTGTAGGCACTCGGTATGGTTTCCCGGTGTTGGAATGCGGCGCTGGTTATTACCATCCTAAACTGCCTGTCATGATTCCTAAATTTAGTCTATGCTTTCCTGCACAGGTTCCTGGGTGAAATCGAGTACCTCGTTTGTGTCTGTGAACGTATAGGTATCAGCGACCAGGATTGGCTTGCCCGTAAGCTCTGTCTCCAGCTCTGCCGTCAGGTCAATGTTGTACTCTGTCTCGAGTTCAGCTGTGGTCATTTGTCGAAGTGTCCCCTGTACCTTCACGTCAGCGTTGTCCTCAAAAAGTTCAGTCGCCTCGTTTAGCTGTTGTTCTGTCAACGGATTTCGGGTAACGACGTGCAACTCATCACCAGCTGCCCGGTCGGAGATCTTAAATACCCGTGAACTAAGCAGGTCTTGAATCTCCCCTTGCACGGTAACGGTTTGACCATAGTGCTGCTCAGGATTTTCGACGATGCTACGTAGTGTAGCTTCGTCGTCAGTACTTTCTGCAGGTTCATTTGTTACATTTGCCGTCTCATCTGGAGTAATTGTTACAGTGTCATCGTCTCGCAGCCACGTATATGCAAGAAAACCGGCTAACGCTATCACAACAATGACGATGATAGTCCAAACTATTGAAATTCCCTTTTGCTTCATCATGGCCTCCTTAGAAGTTTAGGCTGTGTGGTAACACCATTTAAAACGCTTACCTTATTGTTTACAGCGATAATTCTAACGCCGCACGCGAAAGCGCGCTGCCGATGTATTGAGTAAATGGCTGATAGGGGTTATGCTTAGGCTAAGCTATGATGATGAACCGGTACCCCAACCTGCTGACCAGGCAGCTGCGTAAGGTTATTGAACGTGACACGATCTATACCATTGGATTGTTGACTCCCATCTCTGCGATGGTTGATACGTTCCTTGTCGAGGGACTCGAGTTTGAGTTTAAGGTAGCCATAGCATTTATTGCGGTCTTATTTGTGTTGCTCAGCATCGTTCGGCTGATAAAGGGCTGGGTACTGGACCGCCATCCGCTTATTCCTATTGCTGCCTACGTGGTGCTGCTGGTGCCTGGTACCGCTTACTTTGCCGAGATACGCCAATGGTGGGTATTTATTTGGATGATACCGATATTCCTGGCCAACTTTTACTACGGCCGAGGGAAAGTGCTGAAGTCGGTAATCGGTATTTTTATCTTTACGGAGTTAGTGCTCAAGCCCATCGGCCAGACGGCGTATGCCAGTTCAATCGGTGAGACTATACAGCTGGCTGATTACATCTATATTTTCTTCGAGATGCTGGCAGTTATCACCTTATCGCTCCTATTTATTGACACGCAGGTCGTGACCGAAGAAGACCGAAAAACTCTTCTGAACAGCTTGCAAAAGGCCGAGCTTGAGGAAGAACGGCTGAGCACGCTGATTAATAATCTTTCAGATGGAATAATTGCTACAGACAAGGAAGGCGTTGTTAGCATGTATAATCCAACCGCAATGAATCTCCTCGATACCCACGAAGATATCAAAGGCAAGCCTCTGTCGCAGTATATGAAGATAGAAAATGATGAGGGACTGCCAATCGCAGTCAATGATTTGCTTAAGAAAACGCAGACAAAGTACGAAACGCGCGAATTTAGGATACCGTATGCGACCGGAGACTTTGTAAAAGTACATCTAAACCTTGTTGCGATCCGGCCGGGTAACTCCGAAGAAGTTGCCGGCTACGTCATCAGCCTCCATGACATCACCAAGCAAAAGACGGTTGAAGAGGACGAAAAGGCCTTCATCTCGCTTATGAGCCATGAACTCCGGACACCGCTTGCGACTGTTGAAGCGCAACTGTCTAACGCAGAGCTGTTGCTAGAGCGGCAAGGCGGAGGCGTGGAGCTTGCCAAGAGCATAAAGGACGCTCGCCAAGAAATCTTGTCACTGAGCCATGTTGTCGATGACCTGGATATGTTTAGCGAGGCAAATACCGCCATTTCTGCGGTCAGCCTGGGAACGGTTAACTTGGCTGAGCTGCTTGGCAAACTTGTCGATCAGTACCGCAACGCTGCCTCGCAAAAAGGTCTGACGTTAAGCGTTGAAGTACCCGAGGGGCTAAAGGTGCAGAGTGATGCGAAACGTATTACAAGAATCATAGACGGGCTTATCACCAATGCCATTAAGTACACCTCTGCCGGGACTATCACTGTAAAGGCATATGGCAAAGATAACCTCATCGCGATAGCGGTTACTGACACCGGCAAGGGTATTGGCAAGGCAGACCAAGCTAAATTATTTAAGCCGTTCCAGCAAGCTGAGGATTATGAGCGTCGGCAGCTTGGAGGTACCGGGCTTGGCCTCTACGTATCGGGCAAACTTGCAGCCAGCATGGGCGGTAAAATCACCGTCGAAAGCGAGCTAAACAGGGGATCGGTATTTACGCTGCTGCTCCCTATTGAGGCGACAAACTAGGTATCGGGCAAGTGGGGTTTAGGGATTTTCAACGCCATGGATGGGCACCAGAGCAGAATCCAGAGTATCAGCGCGCTCGCAGTGACCGGATCTTGCTTGGCGGATTGACAGCTGCGTCGATCCTGGTCGCTAGCCTGGCTTTAACTGCAGAAAACTGGCCAGAGGTAGAGAAATACAAAGACTGGGATGAACCGACATGGATGGCGATACCTCCTGGTTGTGAAATGGATGCCTTCCAGTTTAAGAAACTAGTCGTTGATAAGCCAAAAGAAGATTCGCAAGGCGGTCTACTAGAGCGTGAACGCGCAAACATTACTGACAATAATGCCATAAACGTGGTGAATGCTTCTATCGAGAAATCGCAAGCCCGTAAATTTAATCCGGGAGAGTTCAACTTGCTAGAATCAGTACTCCAGCTAAGACGTGCGCTGCGATATGAACTGGAAACTATTCCAATTGCTGATACCGGCATCACGATTCAGGTATACTCCGATGCTCCGGAGGGTTTTACGGTAAATGATGATGCGGTCCAGGAGCTTTTTCTAGCGCCGTTGCTCAATACCGACACCTATCGAGACCCGCACATCAGAGCCATTATGGAGTGCTTGTCTGAACGAATTATTCAGGACAAGGAGCTGGCGGGGGTTACTATCTCGCTTTATATATCAGGCAATCCTGAGTTTCGGTTTTATAATGGCAGGCTGCAAATCGTTCCCCAAGATAAGGCAGCTGACTCATCAAGGGGCTTTGCTCTCCCGCACCTCCATGCCAGTGCACTTGGTATGGACATTATTGATATTTATCCAATGGGCATAGCCCCAGGTGAAGCTGACCCAGAAAAAGCTTCTGAGGCAGCAACTGGCCTGCTTGCGCATGAGCTAATACATGAGCTTATCGTGTTGTTTGATACGAATACTCATTATGATCCCGAAGAGACCTTTGTAAAAAATGTCGAGAAGCATTTAAAGGCGCAGGTGTATCCTCAGGGGTATCCCATTGCCATTCGTTATGATGATGACCACCACGCCTAGTGCCATATAAACAAAAAGCTAAGCGGCGTATTGGCATGGAGCCAGCCGCTCATTTTAGACGACGGGATTGTTACCGTTGGCTGATTTATAGGCTAGGACTTGCTTCAGGCCATCATCGATAGGAGTAAGCGGCCTGCCGAGTAGCTGCAACATTTTACTTGCATCAGGGCATCGGCGCATCATATCACCTTCCTTTAATGGGGGGCCATGTACTATTCGGGAATCAGAATCAGCCATTTCTATTATTTTTTCCGCCAGTTTGTTAATGGTGACCTCAGTGTCATTACCGATGTTTATTACTGAATTTTCAGCTTCATCATCGGCTATCGCATTAATTGTTGCTTCAATATTGTCATCTATGTAGCAAAATGTCCGCGTCTGTTCACCACTGCCGTGTATGAGTATGTCTTGGTTGTTAAGGGCGGCGTCGAGAAAGCGTGATACTACAAAATCAGCGCTTTGCCGGGGCCCATAGGTATTGAAGAACCTGAAGATGGTAAACGGTAAATTATATTCTTGCCAGTAAGAACGCAGGCATGCCTCGCCAACGCACTTGACTGCTGCGTACGGCAGGCGGGCGTTAAGCGGAGTCTTTTCTTCGTTTTGCGGAAATTCAACGGATTCGCCATACACCTCTGAAGAAGAGGCGAACAATACGCGTTTGACATGTGATGTCTTCGCCAAGTTCAAAATATTGCGTATGCCGTTAATATCCTGCAATACGCTGATAGGGTTTTGCAGTGTTCGCTGTACGCCGACTACAGCGGCGTAATGATAGACGTAGTCAAAGTTACCGGTATAAAAGACTCCCTCTATATCATCCCTGTCATTGACGTCAGCCCTGACATAGCGGAGATTGGGGCGCAGTAACAACTCTCCCAGATGAGAGATTTTACCTGTAGAAAGATTGTCGACTACCGTCACTGAATTATTCGGGTCGTCAGTGAGCTTTTCTGCCAGGTTGCTGCCGATGAACCCTGCGCCACCTGTTATTAAGAATTCAGCCATATCGTTCCTCTACACCCTTTAAACACTGCTAGTGCGTCAAGTATAGTACGTGTTTTTCAGATAACCATGAGAGCTAAACAACGATTTCCCCTTATCCTTGCGTCTGGCTTCTAAAGTAACTACACTGCAGCAGTATGAAAGCTCTGGGACTTCCGTTTGGCATTAGCTTAACGTTTTGGCTTGCGATCGGTTTTTTTCGTTTCCTTAATGAAAAAGTGCTGTCCTGGCTGCGCTTCAAAAGGAAAAAAAGGAGCAAACACTACAAGCGCTCTGACATAGCGGTAATTTTGCCGGCGCACAATGAAGAGAAAGTCATCCGAAGCTCAATACAATCATTAAAAAAGAGCCTGGATGCGAGTCAAATTTATGTAGTCTCAGACGGGTCTACTGACAAGACATACCGAAGGGCAAGGTCGGAAAAATGCCATGTTTCAAAATTGGAACCAGGTAGAGGCAAAGCAAAGGCGCTTGTTTACCTGCTAGAGAAATATCGCCTAATGGACAAGTACAAGCTCATTTTTGTTGTTGATGCAGATACAAAGATTGACCAGGCATTTGTACCAAATGCGTTAAAAATGCTCAAAGATCCCTCTATTGCTGTTGTTTTCGGCAGCACGGAAATCTATTGGCATCAACACCTGGCTCCTTCTTGGCAGTACTATGTAATTGCTTACCGTGAGCGGCTCAATAAAATTCTCACGTACTGTCTGACTTATGGACAAACTTGGAAATACGCAAATGTCAGTTTTGTTGTCCCAGGGTTTGCCGCGATGTATAAATCGGAGATATTGCGCAAGCTTGAAATTGACACGCCGGGTTTGCTGATAGAAGATTTTAACCTTGCCTTTCAACTACATAAGAAAAAGCTTGGTAAGATTGGCTATTCTTCTAAGATGATTGGATGGGATCAGCATCCCAATAACCTTGAAGATTATTGGCGGCAAGTACGGCGCTGGAACATCGGCTTTTTTCAAACAGTGAGAAAACACAAGTTTTGGCCGTCCCTTTTCTGGCTTTTTTTGTTTGTTTTCACCATCGAGGTTTTTTTAAACTCTATTTTCATTCTGCTGCTCCCCTTCGTATTAATCTTTATGTGGGGATACTTTGCAGGTGGCAACTCATCGTTTAGCGAATTTTTGGAAGTGGGGTTCGATATCTGGCCCTTTGGTGTTATAAGCTTGGGTGCAATACTAGGCATTGTCCTATTCCTTGATTATGTCATTACAGCGATCGTAGGAATAATTAATAGAAAGCCTCAGTTCTTATTTTACGGCTTGTTTTTCTTTTTTATGCACTATGTAACGGCTATGATTTTGGTTTCCTCAATTGTACCAGGGTTTTTTGGGCATTCTGACGGTCGTTGGAAGCCGCCGTCCAGGTGGCATGAGTAGCCCCTTCCTATTTAAACTGGCCAATACTGTTCCAAATGCCAGGGTCTTCGCCCCCTAAGCGCCAAAACGCCACACCGGCGAGGCCGTTAGTTTGGGCAAGTCGTATCTTTTGCTCAACGCTTCTAGTGTCCTCAAACCATACTTCATGGTCCTGGCCATTGCTGGTGTAGTGAAAATACGGTGCTCCGGCCTCTTCGTCCCAGACTGGCTCTGCCTTTACGCGTGCAAGCAGTTGCTGTGTCGTTTGGTACGTCAAACCAACTGCAGGCTCCGGGCTATCGACTGACCAATCATAACCGTAAAGCGGCACACCGAGCAGAACTTTTTGTAGGGGCATTGCTTTTGATTTCATATATTCAATTATCTCAAGGAGCCAGGCTGTGCTTGCAATGGGGCCTGGTTGCCCCTCGTCATAATGTTCGCCGTAAGCCATTACGGTCACAAAATCAGCTGCATGTGCAATTTGAGGGTAGTCCTGGAAATAGTACCTCTGCTCCGATTCCTCATTAAATATGGGGTGCAATGCAACGCTCAGTAACTTATCTTCGTCATGCAGCCGATGAGAAAGTTGGCCTATGAACCGGGAGAAGTTCTCTCGTTGGCTGGCTGCAACTTCCTCGTAATCAATGTTCACGCCGTCAAAATGCAGCGCATGTACAATGCTGAGTATGTCGTCAATGTGCTTTTTACGGCTGGCTTCATCTTTTAACACCTGCTCTACTCGTACGGAATCCCAGTCTTCATCTTCCCGCTCGCCTAGGTTGGTTATTGTGAGAAGTGTCTTTATATTATTTTGTTTGGCGTGGGCTAAGATTGATGCATCGATTTCCGCATATTCATATTTCGTCACTCTGCCCTGGTCATTCAGGTAGTACCAAAAGAGTGCAAGCTGATTAACTTCAGCTGCGTGAGACTGGAATGATTCGACGGCTGAGACTTGGTCCCAGTACGGTATCGAACCGTTGATAATTACAGGCCGGCGTGTTTGCGGAACATCAGTTATGGTGCTGGTGTTTGTCTTGTCGAGATAGTGAATGCTGAACACTGTGGTAACGAGGATTATAAGCAATAGCCCTATATGTATTTTATACCTTTGCCAGTCCATATCGGTCAGTCTATTATAATTGACCGTGCCTTATCCACGGGCACGTTCATAAGCAGGTCCATAATTGATAGGTTAGGGATGAAACCTGTCTTATGAAACTGCTGGGGGTATTCGGGGCACTGCCAGTTTTGTACCACCACTTCAAGTCCGTGCCGACGGAACAAGTCTATGTCCATATATGCAGCAACCGCCGTGCCGCCGCTGTAGTCCTCAGTAGCGCCGACTTCCGTATAGAGTCCTATGATTTTTTCGTTAGCTGACGCATTAGGCTGCTTTTTATAAAACTGGCTTTGGCTGGCGAGTACAATGCGTTGTAGCCGGAACATTGTCTGGGTGCTTAGGAATTTGTTTACTTCCGATAATGTCAATTCGGTTCCTTTATCAAGCCCGGCAAGTGTGGCAATTGCCCAGCATATAGTTGCTACGTTAAGGTCAGCCAAAGACTTGTAGCCGGCGGTGATGAGTGCTTCGACTGCAGGATAAATTGTATTGAACGATGCAGATTTCTGATACGCATAGAAAATAGTCTTTAAATGCTTTTGCGGCCAACGTTCGTCAAAGCTGATTGTGGTTTGGTTGATGGGTTTGAGGCCCTCGTGCTTGGTTGGAACGCTCAGTAGGTGTGTACCCTCGTTTGTTTTTATTGGCGTATGGGCTTGAAACGAGGGTCCCCGGTGGCCATCAGGAAATTTGTGGTCACGTACAAACTGTACCTCATCACGTACTATAAACACATCTGCATTAAGAATGCGGTTAAAGTAATGGAGCCGGGGGAAATATTGCGGCTGTAGCCCTGAGCAGCGTATAGCTTTGTTTGGCTCGCGCTTCGCCCCATCTTTCATGTTTTATTTGGCCTTACTGTGGCGAGGAGCTTATATGCATAAAAGCTTTCAGCATACTCTGTGCCGGCGTAAATTCCCAATGTCCGGGCGATTTTTTCTATAGCTTCAGGTGTCCTTTGGTGGCCGTTTTCTCTGACTTGTGAAGTGTAAAGGCTTAACGCTTTTGCCTTAACGGTAAGATCCTGTTTGCTTAGTTCAATGTACAGGTTGTGGTTTGGGATCGTAGGCTCAGCCCATCCTGCAGTCAATACCGAACGGTACCCCAAAATGGCCTGCGGCGAATGTTTGTCAGCAAGCGGGGCGGGTCTGGTTGCTGCAAGCGTTGCGCGGGCGCAAGCCACATGATCTTGATTATAATCATGCGTTTGCGGCATAGCGACAATTGTAGGTTTAACCTTCTGTATGAATTTTTCTACGAGAGAAATCAGCTCTAGTTGCGGAACACGGTCTAGCTTTAGGTGGTAGTCGTTCCCAGGAAGCGCGATATCATATGCGTCCAACCCAAGGAACTTGGAGACGTTACGGATTTCTTCCATTCGCTGCGCACCCGTCGATTGTCCCTGCCTTGAGAAGTCCTTGGTATCTCCCACTGTCATAAAGAGCACAAACACGCTTCCGTTGCCTGCCTTAACTTTCTGTATCAACCCGGAACAACCCAAAACCTCATCATCAGGATGGGGAGCGATTACCAGTAGTTTCTGTTTTTTCAGATTGAGCATCTTCGTGTAAGGGCTTGCAGTTATTCTATTTAGTTTCTAATAATGGACTACCCCACTCTTAGCATATCTTATCCAATAATATGCAACCCGTCAAAATGTTGGGAAAAATAGTAACTGGCTTTTCTGTGCTTGGGCAATTGCATGGACAGAACTGCTGGATTGTCGCTTGAAGCTCGACGATATTGCGCCGGTTTACCACATGCTTCTTTCAGACTGCGTCGAGCCCTAACATGCGATATATTTATATGTGTGAGGAAAACTTATCTTGTCTTGCTGCGCGGCATTAATGTGGGCGGCAAAAATAAGGTGTCAATGGCTGAACTTAGGCGCTACCTCGAAGAGCTCGGCTTTTATAATGTCAGTACCTATATAAACAGCGGTAACGTATTTCTGCAGGCAACTTTAGAAGCGGCGGCAATTACCCGAAAGATTGAGGCCATGCTGCCGCAAAAATTTAAGCTCGACAGTTCGCTTATTAAGGTGCTGGTATTAACAACTGACCAACTCCAGGCAGTTGTCGTTAATAAACCCGAAGGCTTTGGCGAGCATCCGGAAAAATACCATAGTGATGCCATTTTTCTAATGGGAATCGATGCCGCCGAGGCAATACGGGTATTTGATCCCAGGGAGGGGGTCGATAAAATATGGCCGGGCAAAGGCGTCATCTATTCGCAGCGGCTCAGTTCCAAACGCACCAAAAGCCGTTTAAGTAGAGTGATGGGCACGCCCGCCTACAAATCCATGACCATCCGCAGTTGGAACACCACGGTGAAATTGCTGTCTCTCATAAGGGCGTCTGATGACTTATAAACCCTACTTTTCTGAAAATGATTTACATAATCTAAAGAAATCACTCTGACCAATGAGTGTTAGTATGTAATGAGTAGGCTGATAAGGGGCAGTAATGGAAATCCAATCTTCAAATGGCGAACTTACGCACGAAGAGCAGGTAGACCAGATGGAACAGGCTATGCTCCAAGAGTTGCGAGGCCGGTTAATGATAACACCTGGCCAATGGGAAAATATCGCCCAACTAAGAGATCAACCGTCCGCAGAAACTTGCTGAAGTATAGAGTCTATACCTGTCTAGACTCCACCGGTCTGGTTAAGTTGCGATCCTTTCCCATGGGAAGATTGTTGCGATTTAGCTCTACGGATTAGTTCATCACGCACTTTTTCGGCTACGTCTACCTTCAGGCCAGGCAGCCTCCCTTCTGCTCCTACTACTCCCGAATTGCCAGCAGTCTGAATTTGCAATTGGGAAAGCCCGAATATCCGGCTAATTAACGGACGGCTAATGTTTATATTTTGGATCCTTTCATACGGTATATTCGTGTTACGGAGACTAATAACACCATAATGCTTCTCAAATGTCTCAGGCTTCAGTTCATATGAATAATTTTTCCACCATAGGTAGGCAAACAAGTACACGAGTCCTATGAATAACACGGGTACAGCTATCAGTAATAATATTCCCAATACAGGAGCGTCTTCCAAAATAGCAATCGCAAGTGGCACAACAAAAAACAGCCATGCCAAGAACCCTGATGCGGTATGAATTACAACTAGTTGGTAAAGGTAATTTTTATCGAGTGATTGTTTCATTTCAGCTCCTTACATTTGTACTGGCTATATAGTAGCACTGCACCTTATTGCTGTGGCAATAGCAATAAAACAGAATTAGAAACAAGCAGTTACCAATCGGCTACTTTCATACAGTAAAAAATATGAAAATCTTATAGCACAAAATGCGAAACGGTGATATAATAACCGGCTGATAAATTGTATTGACGGCGTTGGACTGCCGTCGTGTGAAAGGCTGTGCCCAGCGGGCAAAAAATGAAACTAACTAGAAAACGGCAGTGGGGCGCTGAGCGTCGAACACACCCGCTGCCCAGCATGCATGATAAACCGTCAACGCGGAAGATAACGTTTAGCCGCTTGGCAATTGTTGCTACCATCTTTTTCTGGTTAGTTTATCTGGTTACTACTATCATCAAGCAGTTTTTTGATGGTGCAGTTAGCTACGAATTTACCTTGCAGGCCTTCAGCTACCTTATAGTTGTTACGTTCCTGACCTTTTCGGCTTTAATCTATCTGATAACTCGACAAGGTGCGTTGCAGCGTTTTAGCAAGCATGTGCGGGTGCCTAAAGCCGAACTTGACCGTTACTTCTATGACAAGCAACCGACCATTACAGTGCTCGTCCCCACGTACAGTGAAGAAATTCCTGTAATCCGAAAGACACTTTTGTCAGCAGCGCTACAAGAATATCCAAAAATGAGAATTGTACTGCTCGTTGATGATCCCCCGTATCCGACTGATCCCGAAGTAGCTGCCAAGCTAAACCAGACGCGTGAATTAGGTGACCAGCTTACTACAGCACTCACAAAGCCTTACGCGCGGTTTCAAGAAGCTCTTAAAGTCTTTGAGCACACCTCTAAACAAGACCAGCAGGTCTCTGTCAAGACTATTCAAGAGCTGGCGGAGCATTACACCTTGGCTGCCAGGTTTCTTGCTGCCATGGCAAACAGTGAGGGTATTGAAGACCATGTTGATATTTTCTTTAAGGAACAAGTACTTGGTGAGTTGGCAAAGGATCTGCAGTTGACTGCTGACGCACTGGAAGCATCCGTTAAAGAAAACGTGAGCCTGCCTAAAGCAAGGATACATCAGCTGTATCGCCGTTTAACTTGGATTTTTGACGCCGACATCGCTGTGTTTGAACGTAAGAAGTTTGTTTCCTTGTCGCATGAAGCCAACAAAGCGATGAACCTAAACTCGTACATTGGTCTGATGGGCGGTTCATACACCATGCAACAGACGCCCGATGGGCCAATCTTGCTGCCGGCAGCAAATGGCAAGGCAGATGTCGTAATACCTGACAGTGATTATCTACTTACGCTTGACGCGGACTCAATACTACTACGTGACTATTGCTTAAGACTTGTGTACTTCTTGGAGCAGCCGGATAACCATCGAATCGCTGTTACGCAAACACCTTACTCCTCGTTCCGCGGTGCCGCTACGCGTCTTGAACGCCTGGCTGGTGCGACCACCGACATTCAGCACATCCTCCACCAAGGGATGACCCATTACGGAGCAACTTTCTGGGTCGGGGCGAATGCTGTCATCCGTAAGCGTGCACTCGAAGACATTGTCGAGACAGAATGGGTTGGCGGATTTAAGGTGCAACGCTTTATCCAAGACCGGACGGTGATTGAGGATACGGAATCAAGTGTGGACTTGGTGTTGCACGGTTGGCAGTTGGTGAACTATCCGGAGCGGCTTAGCTACAGCGCCACACCGCCAGATTTCGGGGCGCTCGTTGTGCAGCGGCGTCGCTGGGCAAATGGCGGCCTGCTGATATTGCCGAAGCTGTTTGCTTATGTCCGTGAACGCCGTCGCCGCGGTGAGCTGGTCAAAACTATGGAATTCTTAGTCCGACTCAACTACATGGCTTCACTGACATGGGCCAGTTTCGGCCTCATATTTCTGCTGGCCTATCCATACGATAGTCGATTGCTCAGCCCGTTTGTCGTGCTTGCTGCCCTACCCTACTTTCTGGCCCAAGCATCTGATCTCAAATATTGTGGGTATAAACGGAGCGATATATTCCGAATTTACGGTTTTAATCTTATCTTGTTGCCTGTCAACCTGGCTGGGGTGTTAAAGTCCATGCAGCAAGCGCTTAGTGGTAAGAAAATTCCCTTTGCTCGCACCCCGAAAGTAAAAAACCGTACCATTGCGCCTATGATCTATGTCATTGCTCCACTTCTAATTGTGACGTATTCGGTTTTCACTCTCTGGCGTGATGCTCAGGCAGAAAACTGGGCCAATGCAGCCTTTGCTGGTTTCAACGCGCTGGTAGCAAGCTGGGCAATTATTGCTTACATCGGCGCCCTCCATACCCTCGTTGATATATGGTATGGCCTTACTGACTGGATGTACGTAAATAAAAAGCCAAAGCAATCGGTGACCACTAACGGTTCAGCTAAGCAGCAAATTAACTGGCGTGCCGTACTCTATCATGGCAACGAGCAAGATGAGGTGCCGTTGGCATTACAAGGCTCTGCCCAGTCCGTGCCCGAAAGAGAGGTAGCTACGCTATGAGTCGCTATAAGGACAAACAGCTTTCTCCTTGGCGCGTACTGCTTGCACTAATGATCGTCGCTGGTCTTGGGGTATCAGGCTTTTTCAGTGTCCGTCGATGGAACATGTATCAGTCTGCGGCAGCGCAAGCGCCGTGGTTCGCAAGTTATGTTGATGTTACAGCGATGCCAAGTTTCGCATTTGAACAGTTAGGTACCACATCAACCAAAGACGTGGTGCTGTCGTTTATTGTCGCGGCACATGACAATCCTTGCAGTCCTGCGTGGGGTAAAACTTATTCGCTTGACCAGGCAAATGTGTCGCTTGACTTAGACAGGCGGATTGCTCGGCTACGCCAACAAGGTGGCCAGATCGCGGTGTCATTCGGAGGACTTAAGAATGATGAGTTAGCAGTGGCCTGTACTGATCGGGCGCAACTTAAAAAAGCTTACGAATTGGTTATTAACCGCTATGATATTAATACGATTGATCTCGACCTGGAACTAACGGGATTGTCCGACCCTGAAGCCGCAAGACGGCGGGCTGAAGTGCTCGGTAATATCCAGAGGGAGCGCCGGGCTTCAGGTAAAAGCTTAGCGATTTGGGTAACCTTACCAGTGGCACCCCAGGGCCTAACAACCGATGGCACCAACGCTATTACATGGTTGCTAGAAGGCGGTGTTGACTTGGCCGGTATTAATGTTATGACCATGAACTATGGTGAAAGTTTAACAGACGGAATGTCGGTGCTAGAAGGCTCAAAACGGGCACTAGCTGAAACACACCGCCAATTGGGTGTGCTATACCAACGGGCCGGTGTGCAGCTAAGTGAGGCCACGGTATGGTCAAAAATTGGAGCGACACCGATGATTGGTCAGAATGACGTTACGCATGAAGTGTTTTCACTGGAAGCTGCTACTGCACTTAATAAGTTTGCCCAGGAAAAAGGTGTGGGGCGACTGTCCATGTGGTCAGCAAACCGTGATGTGCCGTGTGGCGGTAACTATGTGAACACCAAGGTGGTATCTGATTCATGTAGTGGCATCACCCAAGATAAATTCGCCTTTACGACACTGCTGAGTGGGGGTTTTGAGGGGCGAATCTCTGATAGCGCCAGTGTTATTACGACACATGATCCTACGGCCATCCCGGAAATTATCGAAGATGATCCAGCGACCAGCCCTTATCAAATTTGGAAGGAAACTGGCGCCTACTTGCAAGGGACCAAGGTAGTTTGGCATGGCAACGTGTATGAAGCAAAATGGTGGACGCAAGGTGATGAGCCAGATAATCCAGTGCTGCAAACTTGGGAAACACCGTGGAAGCTCATAGGCCCGGTATTACCAGGTGAAAAGCCACTGCCGCAAGCTACACTTCCAGAGGGCACATACCCGGTGTGGTCAGGCAATACTGAATACGACACCGGGCAACGCGTGCTATTCGAAGGCGTGCCGTACCAGGCGAAGTGGTGGAATAAGGACCAAAGCCCTGCCGCAGCTTCTTCCAATGCTGACAGCTCACCATGGGCACCGTTGACGCAGGCCGAGATTAACGAAATTTTGGCCGCTACTGATTAGGCGAGTAAACAGGTTCGAGAGCGCTATCTAAGGGCTTATCAGGAACCTGGATGTTATAAGTTTGCGCTACACGATCGTAGGTTGATCAAGGCTGCTTAAGCGAAGCTCTCAGTGGGGTAGTGCTTATTGTCCTTTTGCCCGCCATCTATTATTTCTTTTATGACACTGGCTTTCCAGACGACACCTAGCCGGCTATCCAATTCTGTCTTTGTATTGATTCTTCCGGAATATACGCCACAAAAGTTTTGAATCTCACCTATCAAGGTTTCGTCCGTTGCTGCGCCTTTAACCAGTCCATGTATGCCTTGGCGTCTATAGATGACTGGGGAGCCAGACATGCCTGGCCGACTGGCAGTATCTACAAGCATCTTTGGAAGCTTGTCAAGATCAACGTCAGGCTCGCTAGCTATCGACCCACGTTTCCATAATGGGAAATTGCCACCACTATTAAGGCTGTGCGGGAATCCGAGTATGAATACCTCATCCGCTACTCGGGGCTTGATATCGTCAAAGTCACATTCATTAAGAGCTTTGATCGGCGATCCCTTGTCAGCCGTACCCAGCTCTAGTGCAACAACATCCACAACTTCTTTATGTATAGGATGTATTAGCCACTTTGGCCTTTGTGCTGAATCGTACAGGGACGCAAATACGCGTTTCCACTTTATATACGGTTTAGTTTGGTCGAGGAGCGGAAGCTCAATACTGGTGGGCGAAGTGGCGAATAGCCCTAAACGCTTCCTCGTTTCGGGATTTACGCCCGTAAGGTTGTGCCAGTTCGTAATTAAAAAATAACTACCGCCACTCTTGTAGAGAAAGCCGGTAGCAGTCGCCAAAGTGGTTTGCGTTTCAAGTACATTTAGCCTAATTGGTAGCGAGCAATAGGAGACCGGATCAATAGTTGCAGGTCGTATTTCATGCTTACTAACCATATGTTAACTCGATTTAAATCGAATTACCTGACATGCGCATTATGCAATACGGTCATGTTCGGTGCAAATCTTGGCTGGGGTTACGTGACGCACTTCGCAACAGTATGACTAAATTTCAAGTTCTTCTGCTGGCTCAATATGTCCAAGGCCAAAGTAAAGCTGGGAGAGGATTAGGAGCGTATCCTTTGTAAGTACAAATTCGTTCATAACGCTACACCTCCATTAATGAGCTATTTGTCTCGCGGTTTTTTATTTGCAGAAACCGCTCCGAGAACCACACCCACACAGGCTCCGATGAACAGCCACAGAACTACGTTCTGCAGAAGTGCCCCAAGCATTATTCCGACAGCAGCACACAAGCCGATAACCATCCCCATATTCCAATAATCTGACATTTTCCGATTTTTCATTTGGCTCGTCCTCCTTTAGTTATTATATGTTAAGTAGCTGTTTTCTCTGATTACGTTTTTTGCTTCACAGCATGTTTGTTATTTTTTTCGTTGCGCTACACGCGCCTCTACATCATGGGTCTAGACCCGAAAGTCTGGACTTGTACGACACCAACGATGTTTCGGGTTATTAGCCCTTGGAACTCATATCTATGGTAACCTCTTGAGCTTAATAGGCTTTTGTTTCGGCAAAATAAATACTAAAAGCAATACACAAGCAAAAACACCTTACTCTCGCAAAGTGCTTATGCCTGGCTGGGGATGAGGGATTCGAACCCCCGATCACGGGACCAAAACCCGTTGCCTTACCACTTGGCCAATCCCCA
>CAZUIL010000008.1:0-49107 GCA_964620175.1 uncultured Candidatus Saccharibacteria bacterium
GTATACAGCCTGATGATTGGGTAGTGCTGGAGTTGGCGAACTTCCAGCTTATCGACCTCAAAATATCTCCGCCGATTGCTGTGTGCCTTATGGTCACGCCAGAGCACATGGACTGGCACGAAGATTTTGAGGAGTATATCGCCGCCAAGCAGCAGCTCTTTATCAACCAAGGACCAGACGACAGAGCTATCTATAATGCCAAAAATGACCATTCTATCAGCGTTGCCGACGCGTCGGTCGGCAAGCAAATCCCTTACCTGCAGCCGCCGGGCGCGGAAGTACGCGATAACCGGATTACCATTGGTGGCCAAACGATCTGCGACGTCCAGGAACTGAAGCTGCTCGGAAAGCACAACTGGGAAAATGTTTGCGCTGCGGTAACTACGGTGTGGCAAATCACCCAAGATACCGATGCAATGCGCAGCGTTCTCACGTCGTTCAGCGGACTGCCGCACCGACTTGAATTCGTCCGCGAGCTCGACGGCATTAAGTACTATGACGACTCGTTTGGCACTACGCCCGAAACGGCAATCGTCGCGATTGAAGCGTTTGACCAGCCGAAGGTAGTCATCATGGGCGGCTCTGACAAGGATGCGGCATTTGATACGCTTGCCGAGGCAGTGGTGAAAAATAACGTTAGGGCAGTGCTAACAATAGGGGAGACCGGCCCAAAAATCGCCGCGGCACTACGCCAAAAGGGATATAGCAACATCAGCGAAGGCGGGCAAACCATGGTAGAGATAGTGTCGGCCGCGCGCCAGCTGGCAAGCAGTGGCGACGTGGTGCTGCTGTCAACCGGCTGCGCCAGTTTCGGCCTGTTCAAAAACTACAAAGACCGCGGCGAGCAGTTCAAGCAAGCCGTCATGGCCATGCAATAAGCTGGTCGAGACACTACTGTTGGGACAGCACTTCTTTCAGTCGGGCGATGACCGGCGCTTCAGGTTGCAGCACTTTAGCTTTGCCACGCGCCATCTGCCGTATTTCGTTCTCAATCCAATGATAGTGAGTGCATCCCAGCACTATCACATCCGCGTCTTCACTGAGTACGCTCGCAATCCTAGAATGAATTTTATCTTGGTCCAACCGGCTGGATTCAATCATAGACGCCCAGTCACTGCAGTCCGGCTCAAACACGGTGATGCCCTTTGCGTAGGTTTCCTTTAACCACCGGTAGCGCTTGCTGCTTAAAGTCGCCGGCGTAGCGCATACTGCGATTTTCTTTGTCCGAGTAAGCCGTGCGGCCGGTTTTACCATGGGCTCCATTCCAACCAGGGGAACAGCAATAGCATTCCGAAGCTCTTCAATAATCGTCGTGGTCACGGTATTGCAGGCAATGACAATAACTGACGCTCCCTGATTACTTAACATGTTAAGTTTTGGTACTACCAGTTTTTTCAGCTCCTCATGTGTTTTGCTGCCATATGGAACGTTTGCTTTGTCGTCAGCGTAAATGACACGGTAGTCTGGCAATGCCGCTTGGATTGCATTTGCCACGGAGAGGCCGCCGACCCCAGAGTCAAATACTCCGATTGTCTTTTTCATTCTTTTCCGCGACGCTTCGGGCGGAACGGATTACATTGTCAAACAGCGCGCTCACAGTCAATGGTCCTACCCCTCCCTTTTCCGGTGTAATGGTGAGGTCGTCCCGTTCCCTCGCGTCTGCCGCTACATCACCGACTATACCGTTGCTGTCAGTAGCAACGCCGGCATCTACCACCACCGCGTTCTCCTTGACCATGTCGCTGGTGATGAGACCGGGCCGGCCGGTAGCGGTGACCAGGATATCCGCGGTTCTGACCATCTCTGCCAGGTTCGTTGTTTTAGCGTCAGCGGTTTTGACATTCAAACCAGATGCCCGCCACATCTTAGCGAGCGGCCGCCCTACAAGCCTGCCCTGCCCTGCAATGACAATCTGCTTGCCCGCCAGCTCTATGTTATAACCCGTCAGCAGCCAATGGATAGCTGTTGGGGTCGGGGCATCAAAGTCAGTCTCGGCAGCAAGCCCGTCGACATCCTTTTCCCTGGCGACGGCATTCAGCACTTCATCTGTTCGGCTCGGGTCAGGCAGAGGAATCTGCACGATAATGCCATGCACCGTCTCGTCCTTGTTCAGCTGGTCAATAAGCTTCAGCGTGTCTGGTTGTTCAATGGTATGTACGTCAACTTTTACCAGTATGTCATTGCCGTAGCGCTGCTTAATATTCATGTAGCTGTCAACAACCGGATCGGGATTGGTCCTGATAATCGCCAGCTTTGGCTCAATTCCATGCGCCTGCCGCAGCCCACGCACCTGCTTTGCCTGCCGCTCTTTAATATAATCAGCTAGCTCCTTGCCATTGAGGTATTTCATCATACTTGCCTATTCTATCAGAGGCGTTAACCGATTACTGGTTAAGCAGCTGATAACGCACTTTACTGTCAATCGGCGGATACTCCTTCCATGGGCCATCCGGAACTATCCGCGAATCATAAAATTCAAACAACGCCTCGCTGATGTCTCCCAGCGATTGCAGTACAAATTGCGACACCCAAACAGTGCGGTCACCGTATTTTTCATACTCGACAGGCAAAATTTCTACCCACTGGGCAAACACCTCGCTGCCTTCACGGGTAGACAGCCGGGCCCAGGTACCCTTATAAGCACTCTCGCTTTTGCCAAGCGGTTTATTCCCCCACGGTGCCTGATCGTCATCAGGGATTAAGCCGCCAGCGCCAAACTCTCCGCCATGCAACGCAAAGTAGTAAGGGTTACGCTTTGGGTTACCAGGGACGCCATGCCGCTCTAGCGGCGAGTCGTCCCATACGGTTGCGGTCGGCGGGAATGCGCCTCCCTCCAATTCTTGTCCAACCTGATACGGCCTCAGCGCCACATCAGATTGGTGGTAAAACTCTATCGGCCTGTTTCGCCACGGAGATAACCCATAGCTAGAACCCTTTAGCGAAAGCATCATCGCGGCCGCGCCCATCCCTACCAGCAGGTTTCTACGGTCTAGGATCCGGGAGGTTTGTCGTTCAGGCTGCACTAATAGCAGTATAACTACAATTACGCCTAAATAACAAAAGGCGCGGGACCGCTTCAGGCTCCCTTAGAGAGCGCCAGTTACCTACGGACGCTATTCATTGCGCGGCTTGCGGCCGCCGCCATGGCTGGCTCGGCCCCCCATTTGCGCTACCCGACGGCGCGTCTCAGGGGAAGCGCTGGCCAATCCTCGCTTCTTCTTCGCTTGTGCCATAACCCCTCCTTGCTTCTTAGCAAAACAAGCATAACGCTAATGCGATGATCACGCTGTTATTTATCTCATAGCAAAGTAGTTAGAAATGGATGAACTGTAAGCCGGCGGCCGACCTTCGCCCTACGCTGTATTTACCATCCCAGCCGGCGTTATACTGGCTGACTGTTATTGTGCCGTCACGGTGCACTGCTTCGACATACATCGCATGGCCGTACGTCCCTTTGGTGCTGATAGCTACGTCACCGACACGGGGGTTGGTATCAACCGGGATACCGGCTTGGCGGGCATTATTCGGCCATAATTTGGCGTTGCCCCGCCCTCCCCAATACGGCATGTGCCGGCCAGTGGATGCTACCTTCCATGCGGTGTAGGAGACACACTGGCGCTTGTACATACCCCAAGGATCGGACATGGTGTTGGGAAACGGTACACCAGCCCATGGATATCCGTCGGCACCAGCGTAGCTGACCCCTCCGGAAAAGTGACGCATGTTCTCGATGGCCTGCAGGCGGCGCAGTTCGGCTATCCGGGCATTGTTCTGGCTTACTTCCGCTTCGTAATGGGCTTGCTGCGACTGGTTCAGACTTAACAAGCGGCTGCTCTCGGCACGTTGCGCGGAAAGTTCGCCCTGCATAGCCTGTTGGTCGGCGAGCAGCTTTTCGATTTCGGCCTTTTGGGATTCCTGCTGCTTCTTAAGCTCTTCTATCCGCTCCAGCCCGTCTTTAATCTTCGCCTGAACGGACAGCCGGTACTGTTCCTTGTCCACATATTCGCTGAAGTCCCGGCTGCTGGCCAGTTTCTCGACTGTCGACATATCACCTTCGAGGTACATTTGTTTGATATTGACCCCGAGTATTTCGCGCTGTTTGGCGATCTCAGCTTCCGCTTCGGCGATGCTTCGCTGTAATTCGCCATGCTTTGCCTGGTTGCTATTGATCTGCTTTTGTAGGTCTGTAATCCTGCCCTGGATGGCAGCGATCGCCGCCGCCAGGTCGGCCTCCTGCGTTTCCAGGTCTTCTTGCGCGGCAAGAACTTCATTGTTTTGCTGGCGCAGCGCATTAATTTGCTCTTCAAAACTGTTGGCGTGCGCAACCGGTACCAAAGTACTGAGCGCAAGCGCAGTTCCCAACAGCAAAGCTTTTAGTGAATTTGCTTTTAAGTTTTTAATGACCGTTGCCCGCGTTGGGGCGCTAGAAAAACGTTTCATGTCCCTCCGAATTCTAACTTGATGGCTTTAATAAATTTGTGTGGCAGCCGCAGAGCGCGGCAAAGTGCAAAGAGAACGCCAATTCTCTCGCATTAAAAAAGATTTACACGGCTATACCCTCATTAAATAAATGTGTTTAGCACTTTAGTTTCTATTTCCTGAAAGCTGCTGATATCTGGACGATATGTAACAAATCAGCCCGTCGAATATACCAGCATGAGCATTACGCGTCAACCCGCGTGCGAGATAAATTACTGCCTGAACTGCCGTTGCCGCCATAATGGAAAGTGTTATTTGAGGAGGCAGATATGGCAAAGTACGGACCCAGGGCACAAGAGGAAGTAGAAAAAGCGATGCATGAACACAAGCACGATGGCAAATACCAAAGCCGCAAGCAAGCCGTTGCGGTCGGCTTAGACAAAGCCCGCCGCGCAGGCGGTAAGGTGCCGAAGGAAAAATAAACCTTTCCTTACCAATCTTCTTCGGGATCGTCAGTTGGTTTGCTGCCCCAACGCCATTTTGGTTTGGGGCCTTTTCGGTATGAAATCAGGATGAGTCCGCTTGTGGCGAGCACTAATATCAGGGTATACAGACCTACCCGCCAGTCATACGAGTTTTCAGGCACATCCCTGACGATGTACATCGAAGCAACAACCACTCCCAGGTAGCCGGCAATAACCGACCAGCCCTGCCAGGTTACTGGTATCCACCCGTAACCATAGCGTCGGCGCTTAAACCAAAAGTTGCGCTTACCCATATTCCTAGTATACAAGCCCGCCCTGTAAGCTGCCGACCATTCGTCTAACAAAGTACTCTCTACTTGGCAGCGCGCCTGGGCTTACGGAAAACTTGCCTGGCGGCATGGATATCGTAGAGGCGGACATGCCGGAACAGGGCATAGCACAGCCAGCCAATGGCAAAGCCGCCGATTATATCAAGCGGCGCATGTACGCCCAGGTAAATTCTTGAAAGCCCTACCCCGATTATCCAAACCGGTGCTACCCACTGGTACTTTTTTGGCAAGTAGCGCGCGATGGTCAACGCAAGTGCGGCAGCCAGTGCAACATGCCCCGAGGGAAAACCGGGTCCCCTGACAAAGAAATCACGGCTCACTACCTCGGCCAGCAAGTCGTGTGGACGCGTCCTACCCCACAAGTCCTTCGCGACACCGGCAGCCAGGTATGCCGCCGTTCCGACCATCAACAGCCGCAGGACAATCCTATAATGCTGCTTAACAAGATAGACGCCGAGCAGCAATGCCATCACGTAAATGCTGCCGAACTGGGTGATAAAAACGAAAAGCGGGTGCAGCACGTTCGGCAAATTGTAGATCCATTTGAATACCACGATTTCCCAGCCTGCCATCGCGCTGCCACTCGAAGCTATGATGGTGGTAATAAACAAACCTAGCGCCAGATAGACCTGGATAGTAGGAGTCAATTTTTGCCGCTGCTTTGCCTTTTTTAGTTTTTTCACTATCGTGATATTCCAGCTACATAAACAGTATAACTAACTTTAGCATTTTACGAGCCGTAATCACTCAACTCCCAACTGGCGATCGACGTCTACATAATTAATTTTGCAGCGCTAAAGAAGATAATGACGCTTAAAAAGTCCTGAATGACCGTAGCTATGGGGCCGCCCGCCTCGGCAGGGTCGTTGTGCAGCCGCCAGAAAAAGTACGGCAATAGCGATCCCGTGAACAGCGAGGTCATAATACCAATGACGAGGGATATCCCAATTACCAGGCCAAGTTCACTCGAGTTATGCAGCAAGGTAACGGCAATGCCCGAAACCGCGCCGATGATAAGCGCGACAGCACTCACAACAACCGCCTGATGGCCGATAAACTTCATGAAATGGAATTTTCCCTTGGTATGCAGCCCCCTGATTATGATGGCTTCCATTTGCGTACCGGCAGCATCGCTCATGTACACGACTAACGGTATAAAGCTCACCAGCAGCAAGTTCTGCTCAAGCGTACTGTCAAAAGTCTTAATTACCTCGGCAATACCAAGACTCAGCCCAAGTCCGATGAGCAGCCACAAGACACGGGTCCGTATTTCCTTAACGTATGGCATTACGACAAAGTATAGTTCTTATGGCTAAAAACTAAAATACTACGCTCAGCTAAACTTCTACTGCTTTTTTTAAGGCACGCACCAAAGAATCACTGCTGTTTGCCTGGTAATTGACGTTTTTGCCGTCTTTTGTCCTGATAACCAGTCCCGCCCGCAGCAGTACTTTGAGGTGCTGCGAGGCCAAGGACTCAGATACCCCCACTGCGCTTGCCAGTTGCCCCACGCTGACGTCACGCTTTTTGAGCAGCGCGCGGAACATCAGGCACCGGTTCGGTTCGCCCAGTGCGTCAAACGCCATGGCGATCCGGCTCACGTCTATTCCCTGTATATAATTCTCAAGTTTCTTATGCTCTTTGGGGGAAAGCATGGGTCATGTCGCCTTATAGCCCGGGAAGTAATCGAACTTGGCGTGCTCGGTATCGATTCCCATCTTATCAAGCAGCTCTTTAAACGCTTCCACCATCGGCTCTGGGCCGGAAACATAGTAAACCGGGTTATTTAGTTTAGCGGCATGCGTTCTGATGGCGTCTTCGTCAATGATGTTGTCGCCGATAAAATAGGTGATGTTCAGCCCCTTCTGCTCTTGGCTGATTGCCTCAAGTTCTTCCTTAAACGGGATGTTGGCCTCGTCGCGATTGGCATAGAGCAGTTCAGCACGCAATTGTTTGCCGTCGTGGTTGAGCTGGGCAAGGATGGAGCGGAAAGGGGTAATACCGATACCGCCGGCAATTAGGAGATATTCTTTATCCAGATCATCTATCGTAAAGCTGCCTTCCGGTTCATCCGTTTCAATTATGTCGCCTGGCTTGAGTTGCATTAGATGCTTCTTAAAGGAACTGCCCTTTTCGCCAGCGATACGCGTGGTAATCCATATGTCCTTTTCAAACGGTGCACTTGTAATAGTAAACCAGCGTTCATTTCCCCGGTCATCTTCATTCTCATGCGGCAAAGTGTAGTGGATAAACTGGCCAGGCTTCCACGTTAAGGGTGTTTCAGGTGTAAATACAAACTTGTTTACATCGCCCTGCATGGCAATATGTTCTTTGAAGCGTAGTTTCATGATTTAACATCCGTTTAACTGTTTAATTATTGTATCGCACCTTAGCATTTCTGTCATGTTTGCAGTTTTTGCAGTAACAAGCAAGGCGGCGCTAGGCTATAATAAATAGTGAACCTTGGAGGTATAGCAATGGCCCAGATTTTCATCACCCAGCATGACCACGACCGGCTATTGAAGCTGCTCAACAAAAAGAAGCCCCACGACGAGTTTGATAAAGCGCTGCTGGGCGAGCTTGAAAAAGGGAAAATCGTCGAATCAAAAGACATCCCAGCCGATGTCATTACCATGAACTCCCAGATACGGTTTAGCGACGAAAACGGTAAAAGCTGGGAATACTGGCTGGTTTTTCCTGAAGACGCTGATATCGCTATGGGCAAGATTTCAGTGCTGTCACCCATCGGCTGCGCCCTTTTGGGCTACAAAGTCGGCGATACCGTCACCATCAATATGCCAAACAAAGACAAGCGCGAACTGACGGTGAAAGAGATCATCAGCCAGCCGGAACGCGAAGGCAACTTCGACCTTTAGCGTCTACTGAAAGACAAAGTATGCTATTTCTTCTTTAGCTTGCGGAAATATATTTCCGAAACGACAAAGGTTATGCCTGTAATAGTAGCCATAGCTATGTATCGTTTTGCGACAGATCTATCTTTTATTTCTGTTGTCTCCAAGAAAAAGACAGCAGGACATGGCGTACCTATATCGCATGAAGGAGATTCCGACTTATAATCATATCTGACTGGTGCATTTTGATACGTGAAAGTTGCCAGTACTATGAGAATAAAGGTCAGTACCGCAAGCATTATCCTTACAAATTTCATAGGCTTTATATTACATGACCCTCTCAAGCAGTTCTACGGCAACCGTATCGCCCGCTTCTTTGCCGATCATTTTGCGTATTTCGGCTTTTATCGGCAGCATCTGCCTGCCATTACCCATCGCCATAAACGAGCTTTGAAATTCGATACCGTCAGCCTTGGCCCTTACTTTTACTGTTCCGCGCGTCCCAAAATAATCAATCGATTCCGGCCATATGACATATGTCCACCCGCCCTTGCCAGGAGTTTTTTGGAGTTTGGCGGTAAAGGTTTTGTTAATCATAGGTTCAGAATTATGAGTATTAATTGAATATTTTTATACCTAGGAGTAACAGGGTTATGCATACTGCAACACCTACAATTGAATAAATGGCAAAGTCATATATGCGTCTTCTCTGCGCTTTATATACCGCATCGAGTTTAGTTCTGAGATGGGAAGGCAGGCGCTCGGAAAATTTCTTAATGCTAATGTACCTTGCTATAAACCACAGCGGCGCCAGACAGATTAGTCCCACAAAATTTATAAAACCTCCGACAGTTTGCAGGCCGTCAAATGAACGCGTGGCACGATAGAGCAGAATTCCAAAAATTATAATGAACAGACTGGTCAGCGCCCCAGCGACGTGACGGGCAATCAAATACCACCGTGGCAATTCTTCGTGTATGCCGAGACGTGCGGCTTTAAATCTTATGATATCTTTTTCATCGTTTATTTGCTCCAGGTTTTTAAGGTTTGCTGGCTTCATATTACAAAAAGTATATCGGTAAAATTACCTTTTATTAATTTCAGCTAAGCGGGTAAGCACGATTTCCTTAACAACGGACTCTGGAACTGGCTCTTTCTCTATGAACCGGAAAGTTCCTTTTGTGCCTGGCGTGGGTGTAACATTCCCGACCGTCGGATACACGCTCATGTGACTTTGTGCGCCTGCAAAATAGATCAAATACCGGCCTTTATATTTGAATGTCGGTATACCGTAACTTATCGATTCTTCGGCTTCGGGAACCAAGCCTTTTACTATTTTTTGATACGCTTGTATTGAGCAAGTTGGCTTTGGGGAAGGTTGTTCAAATATTCTTGCAGGATCATTGTTTTAAATATAACAAAACTACCTGAATCTGAGGAGCTAGACATACAATTAAAAGGAATAAGGTATGTGTAGTCTCTTCCAAGTTTAACTTTGCTGAACCAGAGGCTCCTAGTGCTATCTGCGTCAGACTACTCTAACTCCCAGTAGCTTGTAGAATATGTGGTCTTACTGCCAAACCAGTTACAGTCTTCGCTAACCTGTACCTTTACAATTTTCTTTTCTTTTGGATAAAACACCGCTGGCGTTGTGGCATTATCTCGTAATTGGGTTATGGTATCCTCAGGGTAAGTTGTTCTAAATCCGAGCTCTGTCATAGTTTTGTAGTTACTGTCTATACACTTAAACGATAGCTCCTGATCAGCAAGGAGGCTGATAATTTTTTTGAGCTCTTGCTGACTCAAACATTCCTCATATTCCTTTACGGTTGTCTTGCGACATGCCACTGGCATGTCTCACCTCTCCATCCTACGGATGTCTCGGGTTCGAGCCCCGGGAGCTCAAACAAAGAATAAGCCCCATCCGATGGATGAGACTTATTCTTTGGAGGGCCATCTGGGACTCGGTCACAAGTTCCGCCTTTGGCGGACTCGCGACCCCGCCTCAGCTTGGGTGGCTGCCGAGCCACGCCAGGCTTCCGGCCGTCCGAACTGCCATTGGCAGTTCTCCCCCAGGACACCTGGGTTCGAATCTAGAATGACGACCAAGCAAAAAGACCTACCGATGGCAGATCTTTTTGCTTGGAGGGCCATCTGGGACTCGAACCCAGGACACGCGGCTTAAGAGGCCGCTGCTCTAACCAACTGAGCTAATGGCCCGCGTCTCGGCATTAATAACCGTGCCGTACTGGCAAAGCTGGTTAAACTCACAAAACTTTAGCAGATTACCTCTGTTTTTTCAAGTGCTGGGCAGAAATAGTTGACAGGCATAACCATTAGCAGTACTGTCAGGAATAAGAGGCAAAGATGGCCCTACTGGAAACACAAGACGTAGAGTACAGCAGTGAATCGATTCGCCCCCTGCGGCTGCAGCAAGCACAAATTTCTGGGGGCGAGGTTTCAACAGCCTATCACGAGGTGTACCGTGGTACGCATGCGCTGGGAAAACTGGTAACCTGCCATCATGTCCAAAGGGGAGAAGCTAAAAGCTGGATAAATATGTACCAGTTGCCGGAAACATACGACCCACAAGAGAGATTTCAACTTGGTATTGCATTTTTTACCGCTGCAATCAGGCATTCTCTCCAGAGAAACGAGACAATGCACACCCCTGTACCTATATCAGCGTTTACCAAAGACTTATGGCATCATTTCGCTTACGTGGGAATCGCAGAGATCCACGAGGAGCCTGAATTCTTTAAAAGGGACGAGGGTACGAACTGGTACATCGGCAACATTGTTGTTCCAGCCAGTACCAGCCCTGAGCGACTCAGCTAAACCTCAATTTCATCGACGTAGCACCAGCGGAATTCACGTTTCGTCTTGTAGCCCCGCACAATTGGGTGCCCTGTTTGCTGATAATGCTTGGTCGCGTGCTGGTTTTTGGAGCTGTCACAGCAACCCACATGTCCGCACACCAGGCATAGCCGCAGGCTCACCCACTCGTCACCTATCACAAGGCACTCTTCGCAGCCATCGGTATTTGGAGAGACCTCTTGCATTTCACCCAGGTGCGTACATTCCGTCTTTACCATTTTTACTTGCGCCTCCATATCTCAAATCTAAACGTAATGCCGTTTTCCGTCTTCGGTTCGCTCGCGCTGGCGAGCTCGTAATTGTCCTTGTACTCCGGGAAAAACTTCGTGCAGCCAAAGTCTCCCTCCAGCTGGGTGACGTACAGTTCATCAATCAAATCAAGCGTCGACGCAAACAAGCCGGCACCGCCGATTACCCATACGTCCTCTTCTGCCTTTTGCAGGAATCCGCGCGCGTCAGTCACCGCCTCGAAGCCTTCCCTCAGCTGCTCGTCTTTCGAGGTCGCCACGTAATTTGTGCGCCCATGCATGGGCTTGCTGAACTCCACGTAGGTGCCATATCCCATCAGGATGATGCCGTTTTCCGTGTTTTTTCGGTAATACGCCCTGTCGGTCGGCAAATCCCAAGGAATCCCCTTGTCGTTTGCCATACCCCGCTTGCTGTCAATTGCTACGATGGCTCTAATCATGTTTTCGCTCCTTTGCTTTTTAATAACATTGGCCTGACATGGTTCATTAAATAAAACGATCCGGTAATGACAAGTAGCGGTTCCGGCCGTTTCAACAAAACTTTGAGCGCTTCTTCCGGCAATTCGACTGGCTCTACCGCTTTGTACCCCAGGCTTTGGCAAGCCTCAGCGATTTGCTGCGGCTTGAACGAGTGGTTCGGGTAATCCTGTTTACTGCCGAATGAGGTGGTGATGATATAGCTCGCGGCTTCGGTGACCGCCTGCAGGTTGAGCCGCATTTTGGACGCTTTTTCTTTCTTTAGGCTGAGCAGTACAGCCATTTTCTTGTCCGGGAACCTGTCTTGCAGGCTTTTCATAAGTGCCGACATTTTTTGCGTATTATGCGCACCATCCATTATGACAGTCTTTTTGCCCCGTTTGATAATCTCCATCCGTGCCGGAATGTAGGTAGCAAGTGTCTCCTGCAGTTGGTGCGTTTCTAGCGGCGGCAGTCCCTCACGCTTGGCAATGCATGCGTACACCTGTTCTGCCAAGTACCAATTACGCCGTTGGAATAACGGCAATTCCGCCGGAAGCAAGTCTGGCGCCGGCTCGATTATCTCATGCAGCTCTGCCTGTTGCTGCATACAGACCTCACGGATGACACTCATAATCCGCGGCCTTTGTTTGTAGGAAAAGGCAATGTTATGCGGCCGGATTATCCCTGCCTTTTGCGCGGCGATGGCGGCCACATCGCTTCCAAGTACCCGTGTATGGTCAAGGCCGATGTCCGTAATGACGCAGAGTTTGTCTTTCCGGGTAATGACGTTTGTCCCGTCCAGCAGCCCGCCCATGCCCACTTCTATCACCGCGTACTTTATTCCCACTTCCGCGAACACCCAAAAGGCAAATGCGGTAATCAGCTCGAAATAGGTCGGCTGTAAACCTTTGGCTTCCAGAATCTTTAAAAATTCGGACAAGTAGCGGCAGAATTGCTTTTCCGGCAGCGGCACAAGATCTATCTGCACCCGCTCGTTGACTTCGTCTACATGGGGTGAGACCGTCAGGCCTGCCCGCTTGCCGGCCTGCTTTAAGAATGAGGCAATGTAATAGCTGGTGGAGGTTTTGCCCGACGTGCCGGCCACATGGATGGATTTGTACTTGTCCTGCGGATTGCCAAGCTCGCTGAGGATATGCCGCATCCTATCGAGCGTATATGCCCGCTCAAACGTATTGATAGCCGGAATATAGGCTTCCAGTGCCTTATGGGCTTCTCCAAAATTCCTTATCCTCGGCATATGCTTGCTATTGTACCCCGAAACAGCTAATTCAAAAGCCAGCGGCAAAAACCAAGCAAGCTTCAACCTCTATCTGTAATTTCACTGTGGTACACCCTGAGGGATTCGAACCCCCGACCTTCTGGTCCGAAGCCAGACGCTCTAATCCGCTGAGCTAAGGGTGCATGTACGGCTATAACTTTTCAAGGTTCGAATCCTGGATTCGAGTCACCTCTGGCGACCCCGCAACTTCACGATTGGCAAACCAGTTGCCATCGGAAGATTGCCTTGCGAATTGCCACCGGCAATTCTCACCCCGACCTTCTGGTCCGAAGCCAGACGCTCTAATCCGCTGAGCTAAGGGTGCGTACGGGTTAACAGATTATACCAGACCCGCTTAGATTATATCGTAACTACCGGAAATTGCCGGCAGCGCCCCTTATGGTTATAATAAGCTGCAGCAACTTAAACGCGTTTTGCGCGGCGGTGTTGTGAGCGAGTTAACCCAAATACAAACGAAACTACTTGTTATTGCTACCTGCCTGGCTATGCTGTGCGCATTAGCCTTGCCTGTCGTCAGCTTCAAAAAGGTCAGCGCCGCGCAACTTGTCCAGCGAAAAGTTACCGTCGGCACCTCCAAAGTCAGTACCTCTACCACCTTTGCGGTGAGCTTTCGGCCCGCCGCCACGACCGCCATCGAAGGAATCGTGGTTGAGCTTTGTATGAACAGCCCTATCATTGGGCTTGCTTGCACCACCACGAATGGCGTCACCTCCTCGCCGACGAACGGCACTGTTACCGTTTCTCAAACGGGCGCTACTCCTTCAAGCGTCAACTTTAACGTACACGCCAATTCAGCCAACACCGGCCGGCTGATCCTTACCCATGCCACCGGCTTTACCGCCCCAGTTACCAATGCCGATATGACGTTCAGCTTCACCGCGACGACGCCCTCCGCCGTAGGGCCGTATTATGCGCGCATCCTCACATACACCAGCGACACAGTTGCTGACGATTACACCTCTACCGTTCCGGGAGTGCATATCGATAACGGGGGCGTCGCACTCGCTACTGCAAACCAGCTGACACTGACCGCCCGCGTCCAGGAAGTGCTGCAATTCTGTGTCGGCACGACGGACGCCGATTCGGCCGATGACTGTACAGACATTAGCGGCACCACCATTGATTTAGGTACCGTTGATTCAAGCAGTGTGACAGAAACCGCTAATGACGCCGGCATGGTTATGGTTCGCACTAACGCCGTAAACGGGCTGACTATCGCCTACTTTTCCGAACAGGAAACTGCAAGCGGCAAGCTGAAGGTAGCTGGTGCCACCTGCTCCGGCACTGCCACCACCGACCAATGCTTTAACAGTGCCGGCACCACGCAAAATTCCATCACGGCCGGGACTGAGGAGTTCGGGATGACAATAGAAAACGTGAACACCACTAACGGCACAACGACCAACCTCAGCCGCGATACACAATACGACGGCAGCGGTTCGGGCGGCTATGCCTGGGACGACTCCGGCTCGGCAGATACCATCGCGGCTGCCTCTACTGTCGTCGACGATGAAATGTTGCAACTTAAATTCGCAGCTACTGCCTCGCCCACAACGCCAACCGGCATTTACACGGTTACCGCCACGTTCGTCGCTACTGGGACGTTCTAGGTTGGTTGCCGGCTATTGGCGAGACCGAGAGGATTCGAACCTCTGACTTTCAGCTCCGGAAGCTGACGTTCTATCCACTGAACTACGGTCCCAACAACAGCCGGCGACGCCTACTCTTGTTTACGTTTGCGGCCCTGGCGCTTTTGTGGTCCGGGTGCTGGCAACCGGCGCTGGACTTTGGCATTTTCTAGCTGCTGGAGCGATTTGGTAAGCAGTTCAACAACGCTTGCCGCGTGCTCCTTACTCATGCCGATGCGGGCCACCGCTGCCGGTTGGCTGCTGTTGCCGCCGCCTTGCATAAAGTTCATTACCACACCATGGTTGTTCGCCATAACGTGGACCTGGTCGGTATACAGTATCCGTCCGTCAACCGGTACCAGCATTAACAGCTGTTTGTTCTGGAAGTCCTGATCGTTTATTTCACTGCTCAATGATGCCTTGTCGCGGGTGTAGCCAGCCATTTCCCAAATCTTTACTGCCTCTTCATCCTTAACATCAAAATGGTTCAGCAGCATCATCAGGATATCTTCGCTCGGCCGCTTCCTGCCTTGCTCGATCTGGCTCAACGTCTCCGGATCCAGCTCTACCGCCCCGGATACCTCGGCTACGCTTTCGCGCTTTTTCTCCCGGATTGATTTCAGGTGGCTGCCTAAAGTTTTGAAAGGAAACTGGTTATTGCTGTACTCACTCATATGCAATAATATGTTACTCTTGTCATCTTTCGCTTGCAAGCGAGCCGGTGTGGTGCGAAACTGGAGGTAATGTATACCTTAGAAAACGTACCGCTTTCCGCGTATTCGACTATGCGCTTGGGCGGCCCGGCGCGCTACCTTACTGACATAAACAACCGCAACGAAATCCCGGAAGCGCTGGAGTGGGCTACCCAGCACCAACTGCCGGTCATCATGATTGGCGGCGGCAGCAATATTTATTGGGATGACGGTGGTTTTAACGGTTTGGTGCTGGTCAACAAGATTTTGCGGTTCGAGGTATTTGAAGAGGACGGCACCAACGTTTACGTAACTGCCGGCGCCGGTGAAAATTGGGACAGCGTGGTGAAGCGTACCGTAGATAAGGGATACACCGGGATCGAACAGCTCTCACTCATTCCCGGTCTTACCGGTGCCACGCCGATCCAGAACGTCGGCGCTTACGGCCGTGAGATCAAGGACGTCTTGGTAACTGTCGAAGCTTACGACACCCGGGCCAGGCAGTTCGTCACCATTCCGGGCTCGGATTGCCAGTTCGCCTATCGGTCCAGCAGGTTCAAAACCACCGATAAAGGCCGCTTTTTTATCACCGCCATTACCCTGCATCTAACCAAGGGCAACCCCGCCCCGCCTTACTATGAAGCCGTTGCGGCATACTTTAAGGAAAACAACATAGCAAATCCCACACCGCAAACGCTGCGCGACGCAGTAATCGCGATCCGCACCAGTAAACTGCCCGACCCGGCGACCGTCGCGAACAACGGCTCGTTTTTCCATAACCCGATAATTCCGGCTGATCAATTCCTGCAGCTGCAGGCCCACTACCCGATGGTGCCGCATTGGCAGGTTGACAATAACAAAGTAAAGATTTCCGCCGCCTGGCTCATGGAACAGGCTGGATTCAAGGATTTCCATGACTCCGGAACCGGCATGGCCACCTGGAAAAATCAGCCCCTTGTGTTCGTCAACGAGCACGCGCAGTCAACGGCTGATTTAAGAAAGTTCCGGGACAAGGTGGCGGCCGCAGTAAAAGAAAAGTTCGGCATCGTTTTGCAGCAGGAGCCGGAAGAGCTACCATAATAAACAACTGCTATGGTCAAACTAGTCGCACACCCTAACCTTTTATTTTCAGAAGATGACAAGCACCTGCTGCAACGCTATGAGCAGGAAAAGCTCATCGTTGTCGAAAGCATACTTGACTGCCTCGAAGAAAAGCACCGCCGAATACCTCCCCTAGTAGAAAACACCAAGCTTGCCAAGGCAAAGGAAGCACTCGGTATTACGGCATACGAGGTCAACGATCCGAAAGGCAGCAGTAAAGATGACCGCTACTTCTTTGCCATTGGAAGAACAGTATGCAATATGCTTAACGAAGTTTGGGTCGACGTGATCGAAGAACGCCGGCCACGCGGATTCCAACGTTTCAGCAGGGAGTCACGCAGATTTGCCCAGAAGGAAACTGCAGTGCTCAGTTCGGTACCCCCCGAAGGCGACCTCGCAAAAGTGATCCAAACCGACTTTAGAGTACTGACAGGCAAAGAAGAGTACACGCTGAAAAAGCATTTACTGAGCCCGTGCATCGGGGATGTTATCCTGCATTCGATCTCAGGTACCTATGAGCAAAGCGGGTACGCACTTTAGTGCAAAATAGCTGCCCCTCATTCATACTTAACAAGTTAAGTATTACTTGTCGGTCGGTAGTGGGAAGCGGGAAGCAAAGTCCTTAACTTCTTTTCTTAACTTGTTAAGTGTTTTTTCATCAGTGCGATAGTCAAGTGCCTGGCGCATCCACTCGGCGATGCGCTCCATGTCATCCTCCATTAGTCCCCTGGTAGTGATGGCCGGCGTCCCGAGCCGCACCCCGCTTGGTTTAAACGGCGGCAGCGGATCGTCTGCGACCGCATTCTTGTTTAAGGTAAGGCCAATCTTATCGAGCGTCTCTTCCGCGACTTTGCCGTCAACGCCAAACGATGTATACACGTCGGCCAGTATCAAATGGTTGTCCGTTCCGCCGGTAATGAGGCTGAAGCCGCGCTTTTTGAGCGCGTCGCTCAGGCGCTTGGCGTTGAGCAGTATCTGCTTAGTATAGGTTTTAAATTCCGGCTGCAGGGCTTCACCAAAGGCGACTGCCTTGGCGGCAATGATGTGCATGTGCGGCCCGCCCTGCATGCCCGGGAATACCGTCCTGTCTATGATGGTCGGAATGTTCTCGATAGTTTTAGCAACCTTTTGCAGCGGATTGCCCACCCTGCCCTTGGTTAGTATCAAGCCGCCCCGCGGCCCACGCAGTGTCTTATGCGTCGTCGTGGTAATGACATGGAAGCCGTAATCAAAGGGATTTTTCGCAACACCACCCGCAATCAAGCCGGCAATGTGCGCCATGTCCGCCATCAACAGCGCCCCAACTTCGTTGCCGATCTCCGCGAACTTTGCGTAATCCAGTTCGCGAGGGTACGCGCTAAAGCCGGCAAGGATAATTTTCGGCTTGTGCGTGAGTGCCAGCTGGCGCAGCTCATCGTAATCGATTTCCCCTGTGGATACATCCTTCATGCCATAGCGGATAAAGTTATACTGGTGCGCCAAAACCGTAACCGGGTGGCCGTGCGTCAGGTGCCCGCCGTGGCTAAGGTTCATCGCCAGCACCGTGTCGCCAGGCTCCAGCCAGGCATGGTACACCGCCTCGTTCGCCGGTGCGCCGGAGTGCGGCTGGACATTGGCGTGGTCCGCCTTAAACAGCTGTTTTGCCCTATCTATTGCCAGCTGCTCCACCGCATCGGTGTTTTCCTGGCCGCCATAATACCGCCGGCCCGGATAGCCTTCGGAATACTTGTTTGTAAATACCGAGCCCATTGCGGCAAGCACGTCCATGCTCACGTAATTTTCGCTCGGGATAAGCTCTAACCCTTCCCGCTGCCGTTGCTCTTCAGCGGCGATAAGCCCGGCAATTGCCTTGTCGTCCATGTCCTGTTTCTCCTTAGTCATTACAAATACGTTTTGGGTGTGTCTGGTGATGGCGTATTTGTTATAGCATGCCTTCATTGTACAAGCCGGACTACGTTTGCCAAAGCCGCAAATTTGGGTTTTAATGCCCTTGTTTTTAATATCACCCGGAGTATAATTACAAAGTCATGTCGACCACCAACCAAAAAATTGGGCAATTAATTTATCAGATTAGGCAAGAAAAGGGGTTAACCCAAGCAGAGTTTGCCAGGCGCCTCGGCACCAGCCAATCGGCCGTTAACCGCATCGAGCGGGGCAAACAAAACCTTAGCCTCGAAACGGTCGGACGAATCAGCGACGTCCTAAACAAACAAATCATCAGCATCTCAGGAGCCGCCGTCAACCTGCGCATCGAAGGCGGCCACCAGCTGCACGGCGAAATCACCGTCAAAACTTCAAAGAACGCCGTGGTCGGGCTGTTGTGCGCCAGCCTGCTCAATAAAGGCACGACCCGGATCCGGCGAGCGCCGCGCATCGAAGAAGTAAACCGGCTCATCGAAGTCCTGCGGAGCATCGGCGTCAGCGTCAAATGGAGCGGCAACAACGACCTTGAAATTAAACCGCCGGCAACCCTGGACCTGGAGAACATGGACAAAGCCGCAGCGCGCAAGACCCGCAGCGTCATCATGTTCATCGGTTCGCTGATGCACCGGTCCAAACAATTTAACATTCCTTACGCCGGAGGCTGCGAGCTGGGCAGAAGGACCGTCCTGCCGCACCTGTACGCCCTGGAAGAATTCGGCGTGGACGTTTTTACCAAATCCGGCCACTACCACGTCAATGTTTCCAAGCACCTCCCGAAGCGTCCAGTGGTGTTGTACGAGTCCGGCGATACAACGACCGAGAGCGCCCTTATGGCCGCCGCCGGGTTCGAAGGTGAGACCATCATAAAAATGGCAAGTGCCAATTACGCCATCCAGGACCTGTGCCTGTACTTACGGAAGCTTGGCGTTAAGATCGACGGAATCGGCACCAGCACCCTTCGTGTGCAAGGGGTAAAAGATATAAAACGCAACGTTACGTTCAGCCCCAGCGAAGACCCGGTTGAGGCGATGACCTTCATTTCGGCTGCCGTCACTACTAACTCCAGCATAACGATCCGGCGTGCACCGATTGAGTTTTTGGAGCTGGAGCTGCTTAAGCTTGAGAAAATGGGACTGAAATTCAAACTGTCCGAGGCATACAAGGCCGAAAACGGCTTTACGGACCTTGTTGATATCCGCATCTCACGGCACAACGGCACCTTGGTCGCACCGGTCGAAAAAATCCACCCCAGTGTCTTTCCCGGTTTGAATATCGACCACCTGCCCTATTTCGTGCCAATCGCCGCCGTGGCCAAAGGCCGTACCCTCATCCACGACTGGGTGTATGAAGACCGGGCGCTGATGTACACCGAAATGAAAAAAATCGGCGTGAACGTTGAACTTGCCGACCCGCACCGTGCCTACGTGACCGGCCCGGCAAAGTTCCGTGCCGCGGACGTGGTATGCCCCAGCGGTATCCGCCCGGCTGTGATGCTGCTGATCGGCATGCTTGCAGCACCAGGGACCTCAATGTTGCGCAATGTTTACACGATTAACCGCGGCTACGAAGACTTGGCCGATCGGCTCAACAGCCTCGGCGCCAAGATCACCGTGATAAGCGAGGTTTAGAAAAATTTTACCGGTTATTTCTTCTACCGCGTGTAACTACCACCTCGCGGTCGGCATCTGGAGTAACCGCAGCGATAATCGCAAGTGCCAGCAAGCCGATAAGCGCGTAGACAAGCATGGCAAACAGCGTCGAAAATTCAATGACATATTCATTATCAATGACGCGCGTGGGAAATATGCCGCGAAATGGTGCCAGCAGTTCCGAGCTCATGTCGTACACCCATTGTACAAATCCCGCATTCGCGTTCGCCCCAAATAATTTTAGGATAAACCTTAACCCTAAAAAGCCCTCTACGACGGCTATAAAAAAGTTTACTAGTGTGATGGCGAATGTCCGTACCCCCATGGCAATCTCCTTTGCTTTATAGCAGCAGTATAGGAAAAGCGGCACAAGCGTTTTATGAGAAATCTCTCATTCAGTCTGATTAGCTCGCTTTATCTGATCCCCACTATGGATACGACTCTTATTGCCATTTGCCATTCAAAAAACCGAGCACAAAGGCTCGGTTCATTGAATGGGGCGAATGATGGGGGTCGGTCACGTTCCGCAACCCCTGAACTTCACTATTGGCAACATAGTTGCCATCGGAAGGTTCCCTTGCGAACAGCCACAGGCTGTTCTCACCCACGGCCTTAGGAGTGAGTTCTGTCCCCGTGTACGACCATTCAAAAAACCGAGCACAAGGCTCGGTTCATTGAATGGGGCGAATGATGGGGGTCGAACCCACGGCCTCCAGAGCCACAATCTGGCGCTCTAACCAACTGAGCTACATCCGCCACGATACTGTGTAAAACAGAGGTGATTATATTATAATTCCCTGTTAATTTCTACACCTCTAGCAGTATTTCAGCACCGACTACCAGTGCACCGAGCAGCAGCACGCCGCTCCAAAATCCATGGTCCCGTTCCCTGCCTCTATCTTTTTCAGCCATATTTCCCCCTCAATTTGGTACCCCCGGTAGGACTCGAACCTACGACCTTGACGTTAGAACCGTCTTGCTCTAATCCGCTGAGCTACGGGGGCATGGTGCGAGAGGCGGGAATCGAACCCGCATCCTCAGCTTGGAAGGCTGATATATTAGCCATTATACGACTCTCGCGTCAGAACAGAGGTAAGTATAACAAAATTACATAGGTATATCTATTTATTATACCATACTTTGCAAATTTTTGCAATTAGCTCGTTATCAAACGCTCAAGGATGTCGCCGAGCACATATGCCAGGCCGGCAGCAATCGCACCAAGCACCAGCGTCTCTGCTATGCCCCGTACCGCTGAAGTCTTGGCTACCCTGCTCTTGAGTAGTCCGATCCCTACAAACGCCAGGCCGGTCAGCACGCAGGCAACCAAGAACAGGTTTTGCGAATCCAGCCCCAGCAGTTTGTCTGCCGTATAGGACAAGAGCGGTACCAGTCCGACAAGGATAAACGAGGCGTAGGTGGTAGCGCCATTGATGACCGGCGACGGCTCATCGGCAATCGATTGGCCGCGCTTTTGCATCAACTGCTGTTCGCTTTTGGTTGAAAGGTAAGAGCCGACACCCATAGAAAAGCCATCCGCGATTAGGTTCGAAAACCCGAGCACCAGCAGGACGGTGGTGTTAAAGCGCGCACCCGTCGCCCCGGCAACCACCGCAAAAGTGGTGACCGCACCGTCGATACCGCCATACACGAACTCGCTGAGGTAATCCTCGAAATGCTGTTTAACTTTGTCGACTAGCGAAGAAGATTTTGCCATGGTTATGAGTATACCACCTCCTTGGCCAAACCTCAGACCGCTTGGAAGGAGTACAGTGCCCCGCCGACAAACATCGGCACAATCATATTATCGAGCCCTCTGGGGGAAATGTTTTCCAGCAGGGCCGCAAGCGCCGGTATCCAGAGCAGCACCGCAAACGCAGTTTCCTCGTACATATCGTAATTTGCGAATACGACTATCGAAATTATGACGACAGAAATCCCATAAAATGCCATTGTGCCGGCAATCGACTTTGCCAGATTAAACACCATGTAAGAATTTTTCCTGCCGTACTTGCCTCCGACGAGCGCGGCGACGCCGTCGGCAAGGGCCAGGTGCAGTACCGCCGCGCAAAAGATCGCCCGGTTCGGCGCGAGCAATGCAACGACGCCTATTGCGAGCGCGAACAGCATTTCTCCCCACGTGCGCCGCTCTACTCCATGGATAGCCTTGAAGATGTTGAACCGGTAAGAGAGCGCAGTTACTACAAGTAACAGGAGGCTCAGCAGTTGGATGAGCTCCCAGTCAAGGAAAAACGGCCAAAAGGCAATGAACGTGCCCGCCAGAATATGCACGAACTTCCGGGCGCGTTCGCCGCGCAGCTGTTTGTTGTTCCAGAGGCGTTGGGAAGCAACCAATATGACCAATATCGGCACACTAGCCAACAGGATCGGTAAAAGCATAACAGTATTGTACCAAGTTTGTAATATATGATTTGGGTATTAACCGTTTTGCGAGAGGATTCGCAAAACGGAAGAGGAGATATCAAAAAGAGCTTGCTGCTTTTTCTGCCACTTGTTTACAAAACCAGACAAGCTCTTTGTAAGGTATCGATATGGTCGGGGATGCGGGATTTGTCTCTCTGTGCACTCGCTCCAACCGGCAACAGCCGGTTTCGCTCGTGGCCAAGCAAGGAAAACTCAAACAGCCACCGGCTGTTTTCGACCTACCGTTCAAATTCTCATACCAAAGATCCCCCATAGTCCCGCATTAAGCGGAACGATGGAAGATGGTCGGGGATGCGGGATTTGAACCCACGACCTCCGCGTCCCGAACGCGGCGCGCTACCGGGCTGCGCTAATCCCCGATGTCTCTCAACTTACCATGAAAAATAGTACCAGGCTATCCTATTGGATCGTAACGGCTGTTCCGCTCGCGCTTACCATCAGCATTGCCCCGCCGCTGCCGACCGTTTCATAATCTAAATCTATCCCTACCACGGCGTTGGCGCCCAGTTGCTCGGCCTTTTCATGGAGTTCACCCAGCGCAATCTCTCTTGCTTTAACAAGTTCCTTTTCGTATGCCGCGGAACGGCCGCCAACGATATCTCGTACGCTTGCGAATATATCCCGCACAATGTTTGCGCCAAGTATCGCTTCACCGGTCACAATTCCATGGTACTGGCTGATTACCTTTCCTTCCACACCTGGCGTAGTCGTTAAAATCATAAGCCTCCTTGTTCTTCTATTGTATCAGAGGAGACATCTTGCTGTTCGTTCACCTGAAACTGCTTTTGCTGGAATTTTCGTTTGGCAGCAACTATGAGTGCCGGTCAATACTGTTTATGACAGGTTCAAGTCACGGCTTACCGTAAATCGTCTAGCTGATATGTGTAGCGGCTTTGCGTGATTCTGTTTGCTGCGTAGTCGTTAAAGCGATAGGCAGCAGCCATATCCTGTGTTAACCCCAAGAAATAACCTTCGTGCTCTGCGTCAGCAGTAATAGGCAAATTAAATTGCGCAGTATCGCCATCACCATCTTGCCTGGATACCAATAGCTCCCCTGTTTCTGGCGTAAACTCCCATAGATACGTAGGCTGGCCTTTGCGGTGAGGAAAATGACGTTCTGCCAGGTACCTATCTTTGCCTTCGTGAGTAACTTTTACGATACCTATATAACTGGAGTTTTCTGTGTAGCCAGCATAGGCGTCTTCGTCAGGAATATAAGCTCTAACCCTGTCATTGCCGCTAGGAGATTGTGTTGCTAATAGCTGTCCTTCATCAGAAAAACATTTCTCTATGTTTTGTACGGCTTCTTCTTTTTTTCGTTCAGGAGACTTTTCCCGCATTGCTACTTCGCTCGCCCATTCGTATCGCCCGTCTGTCATAAACCCTCCTTACACCTTTATTTAATAACTTGTCAAAGTGAATAGCAAGCGTAAGGAAAATACGCCAACAGGAAGAAACTAACTTGTCAGGAATGCCTGACTCGACCGGCGACTATTGTCTGCTGCATCCAAATCGCCAATCGCCTCATTCAACTCTAGACTCATACCATCCAAAAAGCCCGCCAAAAGGCGGACTCTTTGGATGGTCGGGGAGGCCGGACTCGAACCGGCGACCTCGCGGTCCCAAACCGCGCGCGCTAGCCAACTGCGCCACACCCCGGTGCTACAACACATGTTTTTCTTAAACCGAAGTTATTTTACCATCTCTAACGACTTTCTCTATGAAATCACGTCGTTTCCATGATTTAATTTTTGCCTCTACTTTTCGCGCTTCTTCAAGAGAGGAGAATTCTTGACTAAAGACTAGTTTCATACTCCCCAGCCGTTTAGTAGTGGACGTATGGCCTCTTTGATGTTGACCGAGACGTCTTGATAAATCGTTGGTGCTTCCGATGTAGTATCTCCCGGAAGCGATTGATTGGAGAATGTAAACAAAACCGCTCATATTAGCCAAAGCCGACGTTCCAGTCGGCTCCCCGACAGTCGCTCATGCGACTCGTCGGGGCTGCGCCACACCCCGATATTAATATCTTAAGGGAAAAGAGCAGCCCGATGAAGCGATTCATTCGCTTCCCGGCGCGATGAGAAAAACCGTAGGTTTGTCTCATAAGCGCTGCGCTACCCCGACTTCAACGTGTGAGTATATGCTTGCCGAGCTTACCACAAAACAAGTTTGCTAGTCAGCAATAGCAAACATATGCAGCTGTCTCCTTTCAAATTTGCGAATCCCCTCGCAAATTTGGTATTTAAGACGGGGGTATTTTAACAGATTAACACCGGTAAAGCTAGCTGTTTGGCCGCTTGCTTTTGCTGTTGTCCCTGAGGAATTTTGCCCTCGGCCCGGTGGGTAACCGTACCCTTGGCTGCCGCAGCCACTTCCTCGCTGGCTTTTCTTCGCGGAACATCTTTATCCGTTCGTTGCCAATCCCTGACATTCTGATAATCCGCTCCATGATAAGCCGCATAAGCCAGGGGTGTGCGCCAAACATGGCCAGTTTCTTATAGTCCAACGTTTTAATAAAGCGTCTGGCCTGGCGGACAGCGCCCGGATCCGGCATACCGGCTTCCTTGAGATTGACGAGTATGCTTTTGGCCCCCATTGGGCGCCTTAAGAGAGGTTCAACCTCTTTTTGCAGCTGGCTGACTTTCTTGGCTGTCTGATCGCCCCTCACATAGATGGTGATGACCTTGCCGCGCTTATAAACGACCTCGTTCGCCACCTGCAAACCCCCTCCCATGCAAAAATAATAGCAAAAGCGATTAGGCTGTAATCGAGATTTCTCTCACTTGAGCCTTTCTATCCGCAGAATTTGCTCGACTTTTGCCGCCAGTCCATTTGTGTCAGTTTCGATAAGCAGCGCACTAAATTGAGCAATGCTTGGGTCCAAATCCAGTTCATTTGCATTGTGTGCATCGTCCCGCCAACGGGCGATAATGGTCTCTAATTTTACCCCTAAGCTGGAATGCAGCGAGCCGCACATCCCCACATCGGTTATATGTGCTGTCCCTTTGGGCAAGATCATCGCATCAGCCGTCGGGACATGCCAGTGGTCACCAATGACAGCCGTTACCCGCCCGTCAAGGTAGTAGCCAATAACCCGCTTTTCGCTGCTGTAGTCTCCGTGGAAGTTGACAACAATGGCATCGGCCCCTTCGGCCTCCCGTTGCAAGATAGCGTCGGCAGTGCGCAAGGGGTTATCGACCGGCCTATCAGCATCTTTGCCGACGATCTTACCCAGTAAACTGATAACGAGCACACTATACGTCCCGTGTACGAACCGCTTGTACCCCACCCCTGATGTACCATCCGGATAGTTTGCAGGCCGCACTACTGGGGAGCCAGGGCCTAAAACTTCAGTCTGGGCCAAGCTCCAATTCCCTCCGGTAAAGAAATCGACTCCGAATTCCTGAAGCGTTTTCATATCTTCCGGCAACATCCCTTTGCCGGCACTGACGTTCTCTGCCTGGGCAATCACCAGGTCAATTGCCCTCTCTTGCCGCAAATCAGGCAAAACCCGCCGCACAACATCAATCCCCGGTTGTGCCATTATGTCCCCGATATAAAGAATATTCATTCGTATGCCTTAAGCCTCAAAGGACTCGCCGTTCTTAGCTTTGACAAAACGAATACCTTGCTTAGCAAAAAAGTCTTCGAGTCGCTCATAGAATATTGACCGCCATTGGTCATTCCACATCCAGTCATGGATTGGCACGACTACCTTCGGCTTTAGTTTGTCTGCCAAAGCAACGGCATCAACTGCTGATTCCCAAGGACCAGCGAGCGGCAAGAGTAAAATGTCTTTCGTATCCTCAAGGTGAATACTGTCACCGGGATGACTGAGCCTGCCTTTGTAGTGGAATCTGACGTTCTCGCATGGCGGCGAGGGACCGAGCGGCGCCATACCGTCATGATTAAGTGGTGCGGTATCTACATGGTCATTACCTGTTGTCGAAACAAACTGTGCCCCTAGCGCTTTGAGCTGGCTTGCGACCGACGGAGTCGTAAAGAATTGCGCTTTTGGAAACTTCTTTATAATCGCCTTGGCAAACGGCTCGTAGAAGTGGTCAAAGTGCTCATGAGAAACCATGACATAGTCAAGGCTCGTTAGCTTCTCAAACAGCTCCCGACCTGTTTCCCAGGCAAACTGTCCAGGGTCGATGAGTGCTGTATGTTCCTCGTCTTCTAAAAGTACGCAAGCATGGTTTAGTTTTGTAAGCCTCATGCAACTATTGTACCCCTATTTAGGGAAGAGAAGCGAGCGGTCAGGCTAATGCCGGAACCGGATTCACTCCGGTAGCGAGCGATGAGAAACCCAGGCCGGAGGGTCCCCGCTTATGCGGGGCCGCGTATGGGTGTCTCATTTACTTGGCGTATTCAATAGCGCGGGTTTCTCGAATCACATTTACTTTGATAGTGCCGGGGTACTGCATCGTCGATTCAATCTTGTTGGCTACATCGCGGGCCAGCTTAATGGATCCGAGATCGTCAAGGTCAGTCGGCTTGACGAAAATGCGGACTTCGCGGCCGGCGCTGATTGCGTATGCCTTCTCAACGCCGCTGAAGCCAGTGGCAACGTTCTCAAGCTCTTTCATACGCTCGGCAAAATTCTCGGCGCTGATGTTGCGTGCTCCGGGGCGGGCGGCGCTAATGGCGTCTACTACGCGTACAATAAGCGCTTCGACCGTCGTAGCTTCCATGTCGTCATGGTGTGCTTCCGCAGCATGCGCCACCTCTTCCGGCGCACCGTACTTACGCAGCATTTCACCGCTGATGTGGTGATGCTTGCCTTCCATTTTATGCGTGAGCGCCTTACCTAGGTCGTGCACGAGGGCAGCATATTTCGCGGTTTTGACGTTTGCCCCCAGCTCTTCGGCGATAATGCCGGCGATGTGCGCCATTTCGGTGCTGTGCTTCAGCACGTTCTGGCCATACGATGTACGAAACTTCAGTTCGCCAAGCAGCTCAAGGATTTCACGCGGTATGCCGATAATCCCAACCTCCCGTGCTGCATCCTCGCCTGCCCTAATGACATCTTTGCGGACATTCTTTTGTGCCTTCTCAACCACCTCTTCAATGCGGCCGGGATGGACGCGGCCATCCTTCAGCAGCATCTCCAAAGCCTGGCGGGCCACCTCACGGCGCACCGGGTCGAACGAGCTAAGCACAATCATGCCCGGCGTGTCGTCAACCATGATATCTACACCAGTCGCACGTTGCAGCGCTTGGATGTTCCGCCCTTCCTTGCCGATAATCCGGCCCTTCATTTCTTCGTCTTCAAGCTTCACCGCCGTTACGGTGCGCTCGGCCGTGACTTCACTGGCCATCCGTTCCATCGCGGCCGTGAGTACGTAGGCCGCTTGCTCTTCGGCGGCAATCTTGGCTTCGTTTTGCAGCTTAGCGACCAGCCCGACCAGATCGCCCTTGACATCACGTTCCGTCATTTTCATAAGCTTATCGGCAGCTTCAGTCTTGGTAAGCTTGGCTATTTTCTCAAGCTTCTCCTGTTGCTTGCCACGTATAGTGCGGATTTCGTCTTTTAGCTGTTCCACTTCACCCTCTGCTGCTCGCAGGGCTTCGGTACGCTTGTCGAGCTGGTCGAGCTTTTTGTCGAGCGTTACCTCACGGTCAAGCAGACGCTGTTCGATTTCTTTCAGCTCTTTTCTGCGCGTTTGCTCTTCTTTGCGGGCTTGCTCGGCAACCTGTGCGGCGTCTTCGCGAGCCTGTAGCACTAGTTTTTCGGCTTCTTTTTTGGATTTAGCCAGCTCTTTCTTGGCTGTTTCTTCAGCGGAGCCTATTTTTTTTCTTGTCAGTACGTTGTTCGCACCAAAGCCAATGCCAAGCCCGGCCACAGCCAGCACTATGGTAATTGGGTCCATACGGTTATCCTTTCTGTCAGTACGAGTTCCCGCCGTAGGCTGGCAATGCAGCCAACATGGCGTTCTGCCGCAGAAGTTCCCTAGATACTCGCCACCCGCACGCTATACAAGTACGGTCCGCTCGTTTCTCGTCGCTCGCTTGCATTACACCCTGAAGCGCGAAACTCGTACGCCGCTAAAACAGGCGGGCATCACTTTCACGTCTTTAGCCACGTCCCGTTTTAGATAATCAAAATTAAAGTTATTAGAAGAATCGAGGATTTTGCTCCCAAATCGTTGTCAAAAATCCTAATTAAAATATACGATTATTTGCCGGCCGCCGTCAATCATGCATTTTATTTTCTTGGCATGGTGATGTGGGCATTGCCGCCATATTCTGGCACACCGATTTGCTCGTTTTTACCCGACTGCAGTTGCTCAATCCCTTCTTCGATCCAGTCTTCGCCGGTTGTAGTTACAAGCGGCACACTCAAGCCGCTCGCGAGTGTGTTTGCTACCGACATGCCGATCCGAAGGCCAGTGAAGCTACCCGGACCCTTGTAGCAAACTATGCCGTCAATATCCGTCAGTTCTTTGTCTTGCTCCTGGAGTATTGCTGCAATTCTCTTATGGATGGTGTCTGACAATTCGCGGTGCGCTTCCCATTTTTTGTATGACAGCTTGGTCGTGCCGTCAAATATCCCCAATTCTGCCTCTGGCTTGTCGGTCCTAAGTATCAACAACATCTTTGATCCCTTTCATGAAGTAAGTAAGTTGCTCTGGGAAAGTAAATGCCAGCTCTCTTGATGTATCGCCAATCTTCGTCAGCGTAACCGACAGTCGTTCGGTTGGTAAAACGCCACGCACAATACCCGCCCATTCAATCACCGAAACGATTGCCGGATCCCCTACATCCTCTGCCAGCTCCGACGCCACAATGCCTGGCTCAGCCAAGCGGTAGAAATCGTAATGATGGATTGCTTTATCCCCGGTTTTATACACCTGCTTGATGGTAAAAGACGGGCTGCTCACCACATCTTTACTGCCAAAGCCGCGGGCCAGACCGCGGACAAACGTCGTCTTGCCGCCGCCCAAATCGCTTTTCAGTTCAATTAATTCCCCGCCCTTCAGGTTTCGCCCTAAGGCCGCGCCGATTTTCTCGGTATCTTCTGAACTGGTAGAGACGATTTTGAAAGTCATGGCGGTACTCATATGCCCCGTATAGTAGCGCGAGCCCGGCTACCACAGCAAGCGCCGAAGGATGGATTGGCGTATCCTGGGCTACCACTGGCGGTTCCTCGTACTCCGCCCGTTCTGCTGCCCCTGACTTTTTGCTGGATTTTTTGGCAGCAGCCTTTTTTGCGGTTGCCTTTTTGGCTTTCGTTTTTGATTTCTTGGCCGTAGCAGCTTTGACCTCTGGTGAGTCAGCCTTATTTGCAGCATTAGGTGTTTGCTGGGTAGTCCATTCCCACGCGCTTCCGATAAATGACCACGACAACCCATCCTTTGCGGTGCCGTACGGTTCCGCTTCATTTACAATAACGCCATTCGGGTCCAGAAGCCGGGCTTTGCCGCCACTGTTGGCAAGGGTGAGGTCAGACTCGCTGGAGTAAACAGTCAAATATGATCCGGGTTCAATGGAGTGGGCTGTGAATACAAAGCTATAACTATAGGAATTTCCGGTTTGCAGCTTGTAGCCTTCCAAATCTACCGGCTCGGCATTGGGGTTGTACAGCTCTATGTACTCATCGTCCTCATCAGTCGCCGGAGCTGCCGGATTCGGCACTAGCTCATTAATAAGCACCGGCAGGTAGCGTTCAGCGGTTTGCTCAGCTTCAGCAGGCGCTTCTTCCTCAGCGTCGTCATCCTCACCCGGCAGTGCTTCGTCATCGCCATCCTGTGGTTGTTCCGGCACGTCATCATCGTTCTCGTCCGGGATTTCCGGTTCAGGCGGAGCAATCAGCAGCGAAGAAGCAGGTTCCGGCTCACCAAGCGTCCAACTAAGCGTATTGCCCTCCTCGTCAACAGGCAGCTGCGGCTGGTAATCCCGATGCAGGCTTTGGGAAGCGCTATTGGAAGGGACATGCACTACTGATTCGTTCGCTTGTCCGGCGGTAGATGTCCAAGCTATCTCGTCGATAACCGTATCGTCCGCAGCCACCAGCTGCAACAGCCCGCCGCTGTCTGCCATGCTGGTTAGTGGCGATGTGTATGCGTCTGCTATTTGTCCTGGTTTCTTAGCCAGTACCACAGCTGCGTCGGCAGGCAACAGCCCGTCTGCGACAACTGCTTCAACGGGCAGTTGGTCATCAGCAGGTACCGGCGCATTATAGTAAGCGAGCGTGTAGCCCCGTAAATCTATCGGCTTTTCTGTAGTGTTAGTAATTTCAATGTATTCGTCATAGCCGGCACTGTCATTCTTTACCTTGATTTCTGTAAAAAGCAGCTCTGGCAATGTCACTTCATCGGCTACAACCATAACCGGTGCAATCAGGAGCAGCAGGGCAAGGCCACCTGCCTTGCCCAATTGTCTCAATTGTTGCATTAAAGCTGATTGTACAATAAATCACAGCTATGTAAAAAAGTTTTCCACAGGCAGTGTAAGTTATACTGGGGATACTATGCTGCAACTGAGTAAACGCTTTTATGACCAAGCTGTTTTGAGCCTACGGACCGGTGGCCCCATTGCTACCGCATTAAAGCCGATTTTGAATCCGAATAACCTGAAAATTGAAGGGTTTTTCTGTCAGGACCGTTTCAGCAAGAAGCAACTCATCCTGCTAGAGCAGGATATACGTGACTTTATGAAGCAGGGGATAGTGGTAAATGACCATGAGGTCCTTGCCGATCCGGAAGAGCTTGTTCGCCTTAAGGAAGTCATGGAAACGGATTTTCAGCTTATTGGCAAACCAGTCTACACCACCAGCAAGCAAAAAGTAGGCAAGGTGGGGGATTTTGCCGCCGAAGTCCCGAGCTTATACATCAAGAAATTGTACGTCAACCAGCCCCTGCTGAAGAGTTTGAGCGGCGGCAGCCTAAGTGTTGACAGGAACGACATAGTGGAAATTACCGACCGGCGGGTAATCATCAACGACATCCTGCGGCCAACGCCAGCCACAGCTCCAGCGCCAGCCCCGGCCCAACCCAGCTAAGCCAGCCGAACAGATGCGCTAACTACTCAGCTCATCCATTTGCGATTTTATGTCTTCGTAGCGGTATCCTTGGCGGGCAAGATATTGCATTAATTTGAGGTTGTCCTGGTATTTTGTTTGTTTGCGTTTGCGTGCAATCAACTGTCGGAGCACTTCGCGCTCATCAGTCTCGTCAGCAGATAAAACTGTTGAAATGATATCCGGATCGACATGTTTTTGCCGTAACTCCTGCGTCAGGCGGCGTTTGCTTATCGGTTTTAGCAGCCGCCTGCTTTCCACCCAGGCCCGGGCAAAGGTTTCATCATTGATAAATCCCCTTTTACTTAACTTGTTAAGTAATTTTTCTATCTGTTCATCGTCGTAGTTCTTGCGCCGTAGGTATTGCCGCACTTCCCACTCGCTGCGCTGGCGGATAGCGATAAAGCGCAGTACCCGGTCGTAGGCCTTGTCCTCCCCTGCCCTCTCCTTCAGCTCATCCAGTTCTTCCTTTGATAATTCCATGCCGATACGTATGCCGGCGTTCAACAATTCGGATTCTCCAAAACTAAAGGCATATTTGCCATCGACATAAATCGAGTAGCGATCCTGTCGCTTCACCTGCTGTTTTATAGCCGTGATTTTTGGCATTTTTACTCGTTGCTGTCACTAGGCCGGGTCGGTAGCTCGTGTTGCTCTAGCACTAGCTTTTCTGTTTCTGGGGAAGATTCTCCGTGACTACCTACGTTTTCGGTGTTCTGTACGAATATCGGTGAAGAGTCACCGCGCCCATATCTCGGTCTGGCCTCCAAAGAGTGCACAATCCACCCCTTAGGCGGCTTTCCTGCAGCTTCCCGTCTTTTGTTTTCGATGATTCGGCGGCTTACGCGGAGAGCGAACCTTTCGTGCGGACTTAATTTCCTTTCCTTGTTCCAGTTCCTTAACGACTCAAGCATTGTGTTATTCCTTGGTAGCGGTTTCGGTGACCTTTTTGGCGAGCTCTTCCATCACTTTGGGGTTTTCCCTAAGGTAGGTCTTGGCCGCTTCCCGCCCCTGGGCAATCTTTTGGTCCTTGTACGAAAACCAGGCGCCGGATTTTTCAACGATGCCGTATTTGGTCGCAAGGTCGATTACGTCGCCGGAGCGGGAGATGCCTTCGTTATACATAATGTCGAATTCGGCTTCCCTAAACGGCGGCGCGATTTTGTTTTTCACGACTTTGACCCGGCAGCGGTTGCCGATGACTTCGTCTCCTTGCTTGATTTGGCTGATACGGCGGATGTCCATGCGTACGGAAGCGTAAAACTTCAGCGCGTTACCGCCGGTAGTCGTCTCCGGATTGCCGAACATCACGCCAATTTTCATGCGAATTTGGTTGATAAATACGACAGTGACTTTCGAGCGGCTGATGACGCCAGTGAGTTTCCTAAGCGCCTGGCTCATGAGCCGGGCTTGCAGACCCATGTGGGCGTCACCCATCTCGCCTTCAATTTCCGCGCGCGGCACCAGCGCCGCTACGGAGTCGACAACGATTAAGTCCACCGCGTTGCTGCGCACCAGGGTCTCCACGATCTCGAGTGCTTGTTCGCCGTTATCCGGCTGGGAAAGCAGCAGGCTTTCCACATTAACGCCGATCCGCTTGGCGTACGCAGGATCCAGCGCGTGCTCAGCGTCAATGAACGCCGCAGTGCCGCCCTGCTTCTGCGCCTCAGCAATGGCGTGGAGCGTCAGCGTCGTCTTACCGCTGGATTCCGGTCCGTATACCTCAACAATCCTGCCCTTTGGTATGCCGCCGCCCAGCGCCAAATCAAGCGATAAGCTGCCGGTCGGGATGCATTCCACCTGCACACGGTGGGCTTCGCCTAACCGCATAATGGAGCCTTTGCCGAATTGCTTCTCAATCTGGTCCAGTGCCAAGCCTAGCGCCTTTTGTTTTCCCTCGGTCTGTGTTGCCTTATCGTCCGCCATAGTTCCTCCAATCATCCTATTTCAGGCTTATCTATTAGTATATCGCAAAAAACCAAAAACTATTGCCTTGTAATATAACGTTTATGTTTTTACGCAACTTACAATTACAATAGTTACCAGCTATGAACCGGCACGGGCAAACAGGTTTCACAATTATTGAAATACTGATGGTGATAATCATACTCGGTATTCTTGTCGGCTTGACGTACAGCTTCGCGGTGCCGCGCTACCGCGAACGGACGTACTACACCCGTGCGTATTCCGAGCTCAATACTATGGCTAACGGCATGAACCTTTACCTGGCAAAATACAATGACTTTCCAGCTGACGTTGACCGTGACATACCCTCCGGCATAAAGGAGTTCCTGCAAGGGCAATACATCGACAGCTGGCCAGATGCACCGTGGCCGGGCAGCGTCTATGATTATGACAATTGGCCACCGGATTCCAACGGGCCTGAACACACCTATCAAATCAGCATCCGGATGTGCAACGCCGGCGACAATGCCACTTGTAAAGCCAATGCCCAAAAATACTTAAAGAGTTACGTGGACAGCTCCGTACTTGCCAACTGGGATAGCCACAGCTCAGTTTACTACTGTATAAAAGGCTCTTGCCGGGCGCACCAAACGAAACCGATGTCACACCCCGGGTTTTGTGTTAATTGCGGCGGCGCAAAAAAGGCATTTTAGTAAAAACGGGGGGTTGCCGGTTAACCGTGCCTGGTTTAACTGCCGCAGCAAAATAGTTTTAGGTTATAATTAGCGTAACTACTATGCGACCGGCTATGACTAATACCAGTACGAGGAAAAGTACGTCGAAAATTTTAACTCCTGACATTTGGAGAAGTTGAGAAAATGCGTATATCAGACTCGTTGGTGGAGAAACTGCTGCGTGCCAAAGGCAAGCTGAGCGATGAGCAGCTTAAGTCGCTGCGTGAACAGGAAGTTTCCGAGAAAAAGCCGCTGCAGGACCTGGCAATTAAGAACAACCTTGTCTCCGAGAAAGACCTGACCAAATACTACGCCGAGGAGATAGACGTGCCGTTCGTGGAGCTGAACGCGAAAGAAATCAAACGCGAAGTACTTCGGCAGATCCCGGAGCGTATCGCGAGGCAGTATAAGGTAGTCCTATTCGGCATTGACGATAAGGGGACGAAACTGCTAGCCATGGAAGACCCGGATGACATCCAGGCGATTAACTTTATCAAAAAGCAGCTTGGCGACGAGCCGAAGCTGCACATCGCCACCAGCTCGAACATACAGTCAGCTTTGGACCAGTACCGCGGCAACATCAGCAGCGAGCTAACCAAGGTTATGACGCCCGAAGAGCAGGATGAAGAGGAAGAGGAAGAGGTCAGCGAAGAGGACCTGGCGGAAGACTCGCCGATTGCCCAGACTGTCAACCTGCTGATTGAATACGCGGTCAAATCAGGGGCCAGCGACATACATATTGAGCCACGGGAAGGCTATATTTCCGTCCGGTACCGTATTGACGGAGTCCTGCGGGAAGCAAATAAGCTGCCGAAGAAAGTAGCCGCGGCGCTCGTCTCACGCATAAAAATCCTTTCCAACTTAAAGATTGACGAACGCCGTGCACCACAGGACGGCCGGTTCAAAATACAGGTGAACGAACAGATTTACGCGCTGCGTGTTTCGACGCTGCCGATTGTAGACGGCGAAAAGGTGGTTATGCGTATCCTGAACGAATCCACCAGAGCCCTCACCCTCGAGGACCTGGGGTACTGGGGCAAGGCGCTGGACGTCATTAACCACGCCATTATCCAGCCGCATGGAATGATACTCGTCACCGGGCCGACCGGCTCGGGCAAATCTACCAGCTTGTTTAGCATCTTAAGTATGCTCAACAGCCCGTCAGTGAATATTTCGACCGTTGAGGATCCAGTCGAGTACCGCGTCCCCGGTACGAACCAGACACAGGTAAACCCTGCCGCCGGAATGACCTTCGCCAACGGCCTCCGGGCACTGTTGCGCCAGGATCCGAACATAATTATGGTAGGCGAGGTACGCGACAGCGAGACTGCCGGGCTGGCGGTGCAAGCGGCCCTGACCGGCCACCTGGTCTTTTCGACGCTCCACACGAACAACGCCGCTACCTGCTTGCCTCGCTTGCTCGATATGGGGATAGAGCCGTTCCTGATCGCATCGACCGTCCGCGCCGTTGTCGGACAGCGGCTGGTCCGCCGGCTCTGTGTTGACTGCCGGGAAGAGTACGTCCCGGATGCGGCGGTGCTCAAGCAGATCGCCGAAATCTTCCACACCGATGATGCGGCTGTCATGAAGCAAATACACAGGCTGGAAACCGTGGCGCTGGAGGCGGGCGTCGGCAAGGCAAGCCAAACGAAAACGGGCGACAAATCGGCTGAGCAGCTTGGTTCCTCAGAATCAAAAATCGTGCGGCTCTGGCGCGTCCATAAAGAAGGATGCGACAGCTGCGGGCATGCGGGCTATAAGGGGCGCATTGGCATTTACGAGGTTCTTGAAAACTCGCCGGCCATCCAAAAGCTGATTGTCGCCAACGGCACAAGCGAAGAAATCCAAAACGAATCAGTAAAAGAAGGTATGGTGACGATGCAGCTTGACGGCCTGATAAAGGCGCTAAGGGGCCAGACCACCGTCGAAGAAATCCTTAGGGTTACCGCGGAGAAGTAAATGCCAAAATTTACCTATACGGCTATCAAGGATGGCAAGACGGTAACCGGCGAAACCGAAGCCGCCAATAAAGAGACGCTCATCGGTACGTTGAGCAAGCAAGGACTGCGGCCGGTTGTCGTAAAAGACGCCTCGAAAACCAAAGCTTTCGGCATGTCTTTCGGCCAACGCAAAAAGGTCAAGCTCAAGGACCTGGTGGTGTTTACCCGCCAGCTCTCAACCATGATCTCCGCGGGTGTGCCGCTTATCCGGGCGCTCGCAACACAGCAAGAGCAGACAGAGAACAAATACTTCAAGAAAGTCATTGTGGATATAACGAAGAATATCGAGGGCGGTATGGCGCTCGGTGACGCGCTGGCAAAGCACCCGAATATATTTTCCGACGTGTACGTCAATATGGTGCGCGCCGGCGAAGCGGGCGGTATTTTGGACGAGATTCTCAAGCGTCTTGCCCTGCAGGTAGAACAGGACGCCAGCATGCGCAAAAAAGTTAAAAGCGCAATGACCTACCCCGTCGTAATCCTTGCCATCACTGTTATCGCGTTTTTCGGGATCATGATGTTCGTCATACCCAAAATCGGCGCCATTATAAAGGACCTCGGCGGCGAAGACGCGGAGCTGCCAATTTACACGGAGGCCATGCTCTCCATCAGCGACTTTATGCAGCAAAATGCAATATTTATATTCCTCGCATTGGCGCTCGGCATATATCTGCTGCGGCGGTACATTAAGACACCGAAAGGAAAGCTGGCGTTCCACAAGCTTTTGCTGAAAATTCCCGTCATTAAGACCATTGTTATGAAGGTCGCAGTTGCCCGTTTTGCGCGCACCTTTGCCTCCTTAATGTCATCCGGCGTCAGCGTGCTCGACGCGCTGGAGGTAACCGGCGGTGCAATGGGTAACAAAGTGATAGAAGCCGAACTACGCGAAGCGGCTAAAGCAGTGAAAAACGGCAAGCAGCTCTCCGAACCATTGAGCCGTAGCCCCCACTTTCCGCCGATTGTCAGCCAAATGCTTGCGATAGGCGAAGAAACCGGACAAATAGATACCATACTCATAAAAGTCGCTGATTTTTATGAAGAAGAGGTCGAAACAGTCATCGATAGCATGAGCTCCCTTATCGAGCCGCTAATGATCATCGTCTTGGGCAGCATGGTCGGCCTTATCGCCGCGAGCGTCATGGGGCCAATCTCCTCTATCGGCCAAAAAATTGAGGGATAAGCTTGACCGCTTGGCGCTTATGGTTATAATCACTAGTATGGAATTCACTGGATAGAGGATATTTATCCTGTGAAGTCTTTAAAATAAATATAACTATCAATCAAAGAAAGGGTGGGAACTCTTTATGCAAGTCAACAAAGCTAACCAACGCGGTTTCACTATCGTGGAGCTGCTTATTGTCATCGTCGTTATCGGTATCTTAGCGGCACTGGTTGTGACAACCTTTACCGGTATCCAACAGAAAGCCCGGAATACTGAACGGCAAACTGACATTAAAGCTATCCATGGGCAGGTGGAAGCCTACTATGCCCAGCATGGCAAGTACCCGACACGGGACAACATCAATGATGCAACCTGGCGGGCAGCCAACATGAAGGGGCTTGACAGTGAAGCACTGGAGGATCCAAAGGGAAGCAGCGCTAGCTTAGCGGCTACGGCGGCAGCCAACACTTACTCCTACGCTGTGTTTGCAGCTGACGGGACCACAGCCTGTGACAACTCAACCAATGACTGTGCCGTCTATACCCTGACGGCAACTTACGAGGGCAGCGGGACGTTTGAGAAGAAGAATTTGAACTAGGGGTTGGAGAAAGCACCAACGGGCGGGGCATCCATGTGCCCCGCTTTTGTACTATAATGGCAAGTAAGCATGAGCATATTCTCTTGGAAGGCAGCGTCGCCAAGGAACCGTACACGTCCCACAAGTAGCTTATTGGAGGCTGATGATGGCTTTTCTATAGTTGAGCTGCTCATAACGCTCATTATCATCGGCGTGGCGTTCGGCGCTTTTATAACTACCTTTACCACCATCCAAACCATCCACAAAAAGGCAATCGACATTAACCAGGCGAATTCCCTGGCGTTTGCCAAGATCCAGGAATACGAAAACAAGAACTATGACACCCTGCCCGCCACAACGCCCCTCGGTTCGCTCGAGGAGGTTGAGGACTTCAGCCCCTCATTGCCCGTCACCCTTGAAAGCCCCCGAATCGGAAAAGTGTACGTAAATACCGTATCGGATTCCCTGAAGCATATCGTAGTGAACATCCAGTTCGGCAGTGGACCGAGCCAGCGCACTATCCAGTATGGCAACTTCATCCAAAAGAATGGGCTGGGCCGATGAGTAAACTGCGTGAAAATGGCTTTACCCTGGTTGAGCTGCTGGTTATTTCACCGGTAGTGATGATCACCATCGTTATGATGATGAGTTTTTTGTTTAACCAGTACGGCCGGCTCACACAGCAAGGCGCACTGATCAACTTGCAAACAGAAGCACAAAACATTGCCTTTAGCATGCAGGATGACGTCTTTTTTGCGAGTTCGTTCGAGCCGACCAAAAACGGCAACCTGGCTGATACCTACGAGCCTGCGGGAGGGTGGGATTACGACACAGCACCGGCGACGCTTATCATCTCAACCCTTGCACTGACTGAAAGCCATCGCAGCGAAAACCGCCAGCCGGTATACATCAATACCGAAGGCTGTTCGCCGCAAGAAGTGCTGGAGTCAAACGCTGAGCTGTACAACAACGTCATTTACTTTGCCAACGGTACCAACTTGTACAAACGATACTTGTCAGCTCCGGCGACAATGGACACATGCGGGACCAGCTTTTTCAAGCAAACATGTCCCGAGGCAAATGCCAGCCCCGTTTGTCCGGCGGATCGCCTGCTGACCGACAAGCTGCATAGTTTTACCGTCACCTACTTCGATACGAACAACAATGCCACAAGCAATCCGAGCCTCGCAGATAAAGTCAAGGTAGACCTGGAACTCAAAGACAAGGCTTTTGCTGAAGAAATCTTTGCCTCAAGTACATTAACGATGAAGAAGTTGAACCAATGAGATACGTTACCCGCTTGTCGCCAGATAACCAAAAGGCATTCGTCATGCCAACCGTTATTGTGCTGATGGCGATCATGTCCCTCGTTGCGTTTGCTGCCTTGCTGCAAGCGAGCAACGGGCTGACACTTGCGTATAAACAGGCGTACATCCAAATGGCGAGGATTGCATCCAAGGCGGCAGTCGATTACGCCCAGGAACAGTTTGACAACGCGCTGTGCGGTGCTTACAGTGGCACCCCCGAACAAGAGCTGGTGTCAAACGACCGTTACCGGGTGACCTTCAGGGCTGACGTCATGGACACTTCCCCCGATGGCCTGGAGAAGACAATTAGAGGGACAGGAAGCGTTTACCTGCCCAAGCTCTCAACTACCGCACAGTACGTCTTTGATATTCGCTCAGAAATTGTAAGGACCTACGCTCTGTGCAAGTCACCTGACCACTTTGGTCCGCTGGTGTGGCTTGATGCAAGCGATACGGACACATTGAAAAAGACCAACAGCCCAACTGCAACCGCTTCCAGCACCGTTGGCCTGGGCATACTCGATCTCTTTTTCCCGAATGATACGGTTGAAGAAAAGGTTTCGGACGGCACGCAAGGAATTTTGTCATGGCTCAGCAACGACCTTGAAATGCATACCTGCGATACAAATGAGTACGGATCTTCCAATTGCAGGGGCAACATGGCAAGTAAAGACCTGTACGTCGGCATCGTCTTTCGGAATGTGAACGTTCCACAGGGTGCGACCATAGCATCAGCAACGCTGCAGCTGCATGGTGCAACGCCAAGCGGCAGCGGCGGCTCAGTCACGCACCGCGTTTACGGCTTATTCGAAGCAGCGAATAACCCCCACTTGGAGCTTTTTCAGCCGTTCGGCTCTAACCAGGTACGTAACCGGATTACAAACAGCAACCTAAGAACAGCGGCCTACCATGACCAATCGAGCAACAACTTCCCGCCGGGTAACACGGTTAACTTTGACGTAACCGCCATAGTACAAGAGATGGTTAACCGCGCAGACTGGGATCCGGCTGATAATGACGGCCGGTTAGGCCTGGGCATGATGCGTGTCAGCGGCAGCGGCAGCCGCAAAGCCTGCAAGGGTAATACCGGCTTCTTTGGCTTTAACGGCTGCAACGGTGACGGACCAGAACTAACGGTTACCTACACCACCGGCACAGCAGTTGAGCAAGCAAATAACGGCGAAGGGGTAAACGAATGGCAGGACAAATCCGGCAACGGCAACCACGCCCGTTCTACATACGGCAACGTCCCTATCCGTACAGACAACCAAATCAACGGCCATACAGTAGTCCGTTTTAACGACGGCGCTATGCTTAGCTCGCTCACCCATGCCCTCTCCGGCAAGAGGGAAATGACCGTTTTTGCGGTCATGAAGGCAAATTTTGGTACGTCAGATGCAGATGGCCGGGTTATGTCCGGCATGAGCAGCGGCGGCACCAACGATACCAGCGGCGCAAATGCTATATTGCCGCTCCTGCGCTATGGGAGCGGGAACGGTTTTTCCAGTATTTACACGGGCAGCTCCAATACTTACCGGACAAACTACACTTGCTCAGCAGCTTGTACTGACACCCCGTATATCTATGTCTCAGCCTTTACGCTGGAGACTACGGATAATACCATTACCGCTACCTTGAAGGGCAATGGATCGCAAGCTGCCCAGCGTACCGGCTTTAATCCCAGCGGCTCGCCCTACACTTACGGCATCGACCAGTTTTACTTTGGCGGACGGCGAAACGGCAGCTTGGCTGGAGGAAGCGGGACTGACTTTTTCAACGGTGATTACGCCGAGCTAGTCATCTATGACAAAGTGCTCAACTGCCGCGAAATCGAATCACTTGAGGATTACTTTCGGGCAAAATGGAACATCTCCGCTGACCAGTATGAAACAGCATGTCCCGCTGATACCATACCTACCCTGTAAACAAGACGTATTAGTGGTATACTAGCTCTAAAGCTTATGCTTTGATGGGCAAGCATGATAAAAAATCATTACATAAAATCCGAACGGCTTATGACGTTGCTTCCGCCTTCCTATAAGGCGGTCAGCAGTTTTCCCTCGGGAGGCAGCCGATGACCTTCTCCCCAAATCGTTTCTATAAGGATAAACCGGTTTTTGGACTTGATATTGGTTTCAGCTCAATGAAGGCAATGCAAATCGACTGGACAAACAAAGAGCCGGTGGTTTGTGGCTACGGCGTGCATCGGTTTGACTCTGACACGGTACAGAACGGGGTAATTGTCGACCCTGAATCACTCGCTAAATCTGCTTACGAGCTTTTTGACAGGAGCATAGTCGGCAGTATAAGCAGCCGGCGGGTAGCAATCGCCATCCCGGCCGCCCGTACGTTCGGCCGGCCGTTGACGCTGCCGAAACTTGAAGAAAAAGACCTGGCCGAAGCAGTGCGGCTCGAGGCAGAGCAATACATCCCCGTTCCGATAGACGAACTGTACATAGATTACGCAGTAACCCGCAAAGGCGAAAGGGACATGGACGTCTTTGCGGTAGCCGTACCGAAAAAAATCGTCGATTCGTATATGCTGTTCGGCCGGCTCTTAGGACTTGAGCCTGTTGTGCTCGAGACTACCATTGCGGCAGCTGCCCGGCTGTTTGTTCACTCCGAGCAAAGTGACATCCCGACCATACTGATTGATTTCGGTTCCATTTCCACGGACATTACCGTATACGACCGCACCCTCGTCGTGACTGGTAACGTACCTGGTGGCGGCGACAGCTTTACCAGCGTGATCGCCCAAGCCCTAGGGGTAACGAAAGAAGAGGGCCTGATAATCAAAACCAAGTATGGCATTGGCGTCAGTAAAAAGCAGGCGGAAATAGTCGCTGCCTTAAGCCCGATGCTCAATGATATGGTAAAAGAAATCCAGCGTGTTATCCGCTACTATGAGGAACGCGGCGATAACAAGAAGAAAATCAGCCAAATCGTAACTATGGGCGGCGGCGCCAACATGCCTGGGCTCAGTGAGTTCCTCACCAACAACTTGCGTTTACCGGTCCGGACATGCGACCCATGGCAACATTTGACGTTTAAGGGCCTGCAGCCGCCTTCAGCCGCGGAAAAATCGATGTACGTTACCGTCTCGGGACTTGCCCTGCTAAAGCCAAAGGAAATTTTCGCATGATTAACCTTCTGCCATCCGACGTCAAACAAGACTACCTCTACGCGCGCCGAAACACCAAACTACGGCGCTGGATCGGCGGCTTGTTCTTATCACTCGTTGGCATTGCCGTTATTGTTATCGCCGGCCAGGTATATATCAAACAATCCATAAGCGCGCTCAACACCGAAATTGCAGCCGCCCAAGAACAGCTGCGGATCCAGCGGCTTGAAGAGACGCAGGCACGCGTCGATGAAATTTCCGGCAGCTTAAAATTAGCTACGCAGGTCTTGTCGCGACAGGTGCTGTTTTCTGAGCTCATCCGGCAAATTGGCGCTGCGATGCCTCCTAACACCGCCCTGACCGATCTAAAGATCAGCGAAGTAGAAGGCGGCATTGACCTGACTGCCATCGCTACGAACTATTCCAACGCCACCCAGGTGCAGGTAAACCTCCAGGATCCGGCCAATAAGATCTTTGATAAGGCGGACATCATCAGCATCACATGCGGCGGCACCATTACAGCCGATTCACGGTATCCCTGTACGGTTACCCTCCGGGCACAGTTCGCAAAGAACAATTCATTCCTGCTGCTCGCCCCGAACCAGGCAACCGGAGGTACGCAATGAGCAATAAACGGGTATTCTACTTGCTTGTCGCTTGCGTCGGCATCATGAGCCTGCTGGTCATCGCCGGCACTGCCTATGCGAACGTACTGCTACAAAAGGAATCGCATCGTCTTGTTGAGCTAAAATTGGAAAACCGGATTTTGGAAGAACAGCAAACCTCCCTTGTCCAAGCGAACAGGGACATTACAAAGTACGAAGACTTAGAGAAAATCGCTAACGCCGTAGTGCCAAAAGACAAGGACCAGGCGAAAACAGTACGCGAAATCGTTGCTATTGCCGAGGAGATGGGAATTACGCTCTCGTCAATAACGTTCCCAGCTTCGACACTTGGCCAGCAGCCAGCGCCAGTCAAGGCACCGGCTGCTGATACTGAAGGCGGTGAAACGGCAACGCCCGCTCCGAAACCTGCCACGCCGCCTGTCACTCAGGTAAAACCCGTGGAGGGAATCTCCGGTGTTTTCAACCTGGAGATCACTATGCAGCAAGATTCACGCCACCCAGTAGCTTATTCCCGGTTTATCGACTTCCTCAAGCGGCTCGAGCAAAACCGGCGTACCGCCCAGGTTTCCAGCATTACTGTCCAACCGCAGCCTTCAAACCGCAATCTCGTAACCTTTAATCTAGTCCTTAACGTTTACATCAAGCCATGAAACTCGAAATGAAACTCCCACCAAAAGTTATCTCGTTCGTCCAAAAGCTAAAAGGCTACGCGGTGCTGATATTTTTCGTCGCGCTTATCGGAATCTACGGCTTTCTGGTATATCAGATTAATGTATTGACCTCCACCGAGCCTGACGAGGATATGGTAACTGAAAGGCTACAAGGCGTCCGTCGGCCGAAAGTCGATGAAAAAGCCGTTGAAGCCCTGCAACAGCTTGAGGCAAGCAACATCGAGGTGCAGACTATTTTCCAACAAGCGCGGGATAATCCGTTTGGCGAGTAGCCAGCCGCTAGTTGCCGTATTGTTTCAGGTTTTTTTCATGGCTGCCAACGATTGCTTTGGCGCTTTCGTACGGATGGGGCACAAACGTGAAGTTTAGGTTCTGCTGCTCGCCGGCAGTTTCGATAACTAACGTCCCATAGTTAAACAGCCTGGCAAAAATGCCTTTTTGGGAAACAGTCACATCTTGGACATCTCCGATGCTGAGCTGTGAAATCTTACGATCGATGATGTTTGTGTAGAGGACTTGCGCCAGTTTGTCGCTGGTGACAAAAATCACATTGCTCCGGTAGATATAAATGCCGAGCATCGTAAGTGCTATGCCGATAATGGCCAGCAAGAAACCAATGCCAATTATTGCCGTCTTCAACGTACCGCTCCCTTCTTCCAGCCCAATAGTCTCCAGGTTTGTTGCCAGCAATATGGCCGCAACCGCGACGACTGCTGAAACAAGAGTGCCGATTACCTCGATCAGGAAATAGCCGAATGGGTGCTTGCGGATTTCCAGCACCAGCTCTTCATCATTATCAAACTCAATGAACTTAAAGAATCGTTTGCCAAGCTGAGATAAATGCTTCCCCGCCTCAGCCCGGTGCTGGTCATTGGATTTATCCATAAAGGCTATTATATCAATTTAGCCTGCGATTTCGCGGCATTCGGGCGGCCTAAATGCTCGTATGCCCGGAACGTTACTTTACGGCCGCGCGGCGTTCGCTCCAACAGTCCAATTTGCATCAGATAGGGCTCAAAGAAGTCTTCAATAGTGAGAACTTCGTCCCCGGTCAGTGCGGCAATGGTTGCCAGGCCAACCGGCCCGCCATTGTAGTTATCGATGATAGCTTCGAGTATCCGCCGGTCAGCTGGATCCAAACCGAGTTCATCCACTTCCATCATCGCAAGTGCCGCAGTACTTACCGGTTCGTCAATAATGCCATCCCCATTAACGTCAGCATAATCCCGCACCCGCTTCAGCAGCCGGTTGGCGATACGGGGCGTCAAACGGGAACGGGTCGCCAGGAGTTCAGCGGCCCTGTTATGAATTTCGGTGCCCAAGATGCCGGCAGCCCTTGTGATTATTTTCATGATTTCCTCCGAAGAATAGAACTCCAGGCGATACATATGCCCGAACCGGTCGCGCAACGGTGCGGCCAATGAGCCCGTCCTAGTCGTTGCACCAATAATCGTAAACTTCGGCAGATCAAGCCGCAAGCTTCTCGCGCTGGGGCCCTTGCCCAGCATAATATCAAGCTTGAAGTCTTCCATCGCGCTGTAGAGCACCTCTTCGATAGAGCGGTGCAAACGGTGGATCTCGTCAATAAACAAGATGTCCCCGTCCTGCAGATTGGTCAGCAAACTTGCCAGATCGCCAGCCCGCTCAATCGCCGGCCCGGCGGTAATCCGGATATTGGCCCCCATCTCATGCGCAATGACGCTTGCCAACGTCGTTTTGCCAAGCCCTGGCGGGCCATAGAGGAGAATGTGATCGAGCGGCTCGCCGCGCTTTTTTGCTGCTGCGATCGCGAGCTTCAGGTTTTGTTTTAAGCGTTCCTGGCCGATGTAGTTGGCAAAATCTTTCGGCCGAAGGCTTATTTCCAGTTCTTCTTCGTTTTGGCCGCCGCTACCGGTGTTAACTATCCGCTCAATCATACCTTACCGCCCTTCAGGGCAAGCCGCACCCTGTCCTCAACCGACAAGGAACCGTCCACACCATGGAGCGCCTTAGTAGCATCTTGAGGGGTAAAACCCAGTGCTACGAGCGCTTCGACCGCCTCGTCCTGCCGTAATATTCCGTCAGTTTGCAGCAATCCCGTAGTCTCGATATCAACACCCGGTAACCCTACTTTGTCTTTCAATTCCACGATAACGCGCTCTGCGACCCGTTTCCCCACCCCGCTCGCCTGCTGGATAAATTTTACGTCGCCTCCGGCAATTGCCTGACGGACTTCATTGGCATTGCCAATGCTCAGTATATTGAGCGCCATCTTCGGCCCGACGCCATTGACTGATAGCAACAACTCAAACAGCGCTTTTGTACCCTTATCTATAAATCCGAACAGCTCATGGACAGCCTCGCGGATATGCTCGTAAACATATACCTTTTCCGGTTGCCCGACATTGAGACGGCCGTGGTCTTCGGCGGTAACATAAATACCGTAGCCTGTACCTTGTACGTCTATTACCACCAGTTCCCCCAACTTTTCAGCAATTACGCCGTTTAGTGTTGCGATCATCAGGACTATTATCTCATATTCAGCAGTTTGGTAAGAATGCAGTAGAGGCGATGAGTATACCTTGCTACATCGTCATGCTGTGGCAGATAGCTGCCGCCAGCGCATCGGCACAGTCATCAGGTTTCGGTGCTTCCTTAAGTTCCAAAATTATCCTTACCATTTCCTGGATTTGCTTTTTATCAGCGCGGCCGTATCCGGTAAGCGCTTGCTTGATTTGCAGGGGCGTGTATTCATGCAGTTCAAGCCTATACTGCTCGCCAACCAGCAAAACGACGCCCCTGGCCTGGCTAACTGACATCGCAGTGGTGACGTTCTGGGCAAAGAACAGCTTTTCAACTGCCATGGCCTTTGGTTTCTGGGATGCGATTATCTCTTTTAGCTCATTGTAAATTGTATACAGCCTGCCTGAATCAGCTTGTTTAGCAGGCGTACGGATTACGCCGGCATCAACCAGTACCGGCTTGCTGCCATCCGTTACTTCTATCACCCCAAATCCCAGTATTCCGGTGCCGGGATCAATGCCCAATATACGCATTACACCCCTGCGACAGATTCAGCGATATCAAAATTAGTGTAGGTGTTCGACACGTCGTCAAGGTCATCGAGTGCCTCCATAAGCCTCATGATTTTCCCTGCGGTTGCCTCGTCGGTAATTTCAATAGTGTTATTTGGCACGTAGGTAAGCTCAGCTTCGATAACCTCGATGCCGGCAGCTTTTAGTTCGTCCCGGACTTTCGCAAGCTCTTTCGGCGGCGTAAAAACGAGTGTCTCGTCCTCCTCCTGGACATCTTCGGCTCCGGCGTCAAGCGCAGCCATTAGAATATTATCGCCCTTGCCTTTTACCCTAATTTGGCCCTTCCGCTCAAACTGGAATGCTACTGAGCCCTTTTCGGCTATGTTACCGCCGTGTTTAGAAAAGGCTAAACGCACTTCCGGATACGTGCGGTTGATATTATCCGTAGCGCATTCCACCAAAATGGCAACGCCGCCCGGGCCATAGCCTTCGTATGTTACTTCCTGCAGTTGTGCCGCTGTTTTATCGCTTACCCGCTGGATAGCCCGTTCGATATTGCTCATTGGCATATTCGCCGATTTTGCTTTCTCGATCGCCATTGCCAGCGACGGGTTCATTGAAGGGTCTGTACCGCCTCTTGCCGCTATGGCAATTTGGTTGCCCAGCTTTGTAAACAGCGCCCCGCGCTTTGCGTCGTTGACGCCTTTTTGGCGCTTTATCTGCGCCCACTTTGAATGGCCTGCCACTCTAAAACTCTCCCAATCTACTGAATTTCTTCCCCTATAATTATACGCCGGCCTCTTGTTTTACGCCACAGCACCAGCACAATGAATAATATGCAGCTATAGATCAGGAGCATGTGCCATGCATCGATAGTTATATTGACCAGCGCGTTGGGTACTCTGGCAAGCAATGCGACGACATCGAGCATATATGTCATGACGATGTTAGCCGGCCATGACAGCCAACTTGCAACCGGCGTAATAACGATACCGGCGATACCAGCAACCAACGAAAACAGCATTGCCACTGGCACAATTGGTACGACAAGCAAGTTTGCAACCAGTGCCACTACCGACAGTTCTTTAAAGATAAAGACAATGAGCGGCGCGGTTAGCAGCTGGGCGGCAAAGCTTTCTATCACCACCAAGGTAAGGGGATGGGGCGATTTTCTTTTGCTCATCCGTTTGACGATGAGCGGTGCTAGGATCAAAACGCCAAAGAATGCGAGGAAGGACAGGTACCAGCCGATGTCAGACCATAAGTACGGCGGATACCAGCCGGCGGTAATAGCTGCTGCCAGCAAAATGAGCAGTACCGGCTTGATGCGCCTGCCGTAGTACCACGCCACCAAACCCAGCCCGCTCACTATTGAGGCGCGTACGATGGATGGGCTTAAGCCGGTAAACAACAAGAATACCCCGATAAGCAGTACGGAAAAAATAAACGTCTGGTATTTGGACCGTTTGCCAAACAGCCGCTGCACGGCTCGAACGATGATTGTTAAGTTGTAACCGGAAACAGCAACGATATGGGTTAGCCCCGCGGCGGACAAATTGTCTGATACGTTGCCAGGCAATGTGTTGCGTTGGCCGACTAAAAGCCCGAGTCCGAATGAAGCGTATGGTTCGGCAAGCGCTGAATACATTCCGGCTATGAATTCCTTCCTGGAAGTTTCAACAAAAGAATCGGCGCGGCCCGTAACCGCGAGTTCGGCGTAGCTGATTGAAGCCTGCCGTCCGCCCCTGGTTTTGTACAGCTTGCCCTCGACCTGCACCTCATCCCCTCTGTTCACGGCCGGCACACCGAAACCGCTCGCTTTGATCTTGCCAATAACATCCCTGGTTTCCGGCTCGATAATGGTGATGTTTTCCATGTCGAATTCCAGCTGTGAATTATCACCGTAGACCCCGTCCGTAGCAGCAATACCTTTGACCACCACCCTTTGCTGATGCAGCCGCGCGTATGGCTCTAGTTGCACCAGTATTTCCGATCCGCGCCACCATCCAAGGGTGAAGCCTACGGCAATGATGCTAAGCAGCGTAATGATATTCCTCGCACGAAAACTTACGATAGCAAATGGTAGCAGTAGCCATATCCAGGTCGTATCCAGGCCAGACAGGCGGCTGAACCCTATGCCGAGCAGAAACGCCAAAAGTCCCGCTGAGAGTACTGTTGTGCGGCGAAGCTTAAATTGCCACATTTGTCTCATTTAACATAATAATACTCCATTATTTCAAAATTATGCTATCGTATCGCTTCTTACAGCTTCGGCAATGCCCTTGGAAGCCGCAAGCACATTGACTTTACAGAGAAAATACGGATAATATAAGAAGTTAATTTTTGACCGCGTTGGCTGTTTGAAAAGCAACGATAAATATAGAAAGCCAGATGACGAAATATCGTAAATTAGCATCAGATTTCGTCATTTGTACTCTATATAATTAGGGCCCATAGCTCAGCCGGTTAGAGCACCTGCCTTTTAAGCAGGGTGTCCTGGGTTCGAGTCCCAGTGGGCCCTCCACGTGAACGCCCCGCCTAGCGCGGGGCTTTTGCGT
>CAZUIL010000009.1:0-35582 GCA_964620175.1 uncultured Candidatus Saccharibacteria bacterium
GGTATCATGACGAGCGACTTTGTAACCGGCCTCGCGAGCAACCAGGGCTACAAGCATAATTACTACCATTGGACTACCAGCCAAAGTTCTGCCCAGGATTACGACATCGTCGTCACCTACCAGCTGCCAACGACCTACTCCAGCATGGGTGCCGCAAGTACCTTTAAGGCTTGGGCGTATGCCCAGACAACCACCGGTGGCGTCATCAACTGGACCATGCAAGACGTAGACGGAACGCAGTGCTTTAGCCAGAACCTGACGCTTACTACCAATACCTGGGTAGAGAGCGGCCCAGGCAGCCTTGGCTCCTGCTCGTTCGCGGCCAATGACATCGTTGTCTTTAGGTTCAAGATGACTGCGACCTCGTCTACGGCTAACTTGCGGCTTGGCGAGTTCAGGTTTGATGTAACCGAATAGCCGGCTTCTTTAAGGCCTATGACTGGCAGCAACATTATGTGAATAAAAGTTTTCTCTTGTTCCATTTTGATTCGGCAAAACGGAACCCAAAAGCCGACGGCCAAACTGCTCTCACTTGATACGTCTGTTATTAGCAAAGCGGCTCGCTGCGGAACTCCTTATCTGTTTGCCATCGGGCAAACAGATTCGTCGAACAGTCCTCGCGCCCAAAGGACGCCGCTTTGCTACAACATCCGTTCAGGTTCGAGCAGAGGCCGGATAAAGGGCTAACTTCCAGGCTCTGGAAAACTGGGAAAATGTGCGGCCCTGCGAGTAGCTTCTTATCTCTAACGGGCTAGGTTGATTGTTTATATAGACGAATAATTTGTCAACTCCTTGCAGAAAGCTTGTATCCTGTTTGGTTTATTCATTACATCATTGTATGAAGTAATGATAGTGTGATATAGTAATGAGTATGAAAAATACCGTTACAATTACGAGCAAAGGACAAACAACCATACCCGCTCCGTACCGTCGCAAGTTAGGCTTGGACAAGAAAGGCGGTGTTCTTGATATACGTTTTGACGAAGCCAAAGGCGAGCTCGTTATAGCAAAACCACTAAGCATAGATGCGTTAAGCAAAAAGTTAAGTAGTTACATAAAGCCAGGAATAAAGCCTTTAGTTGATGTTGATGCTTACTACCAGAGTAATCGCGGTGGTCGCAAATAATGAAATTTAGCGGCTCGCTGGACACTAATGCGTTATTGCGTCTGCTTCTTGCAGATGTACCTGAACAACACCAAGCCGTTAAAGCATTGCTGTCTAGGTCAAAAGGACAATTTGCGGTTGCAGATATTGCGATAATTGAACTGGTATTCGTACTTGAAAGATATTACGGTTTTTCTCGTCAGCAAGCACAGGAAGCAGTCACTGGACTTATACAGCTTAGAGAAATCAACTGCAATCGTGTGCTGTTTGAAAATGCACTGCCATTATACCTGAGCCATCCAGCTTTATCCTTTGAAGACTGTTGCTTATGTATTTATGCGACACTCAACGAGGCTGTGCCTTTATGGACATTTGATAGAAAACTGGCAAGTCAAGCAGTTAGTGCTCAGTTAATTTCCGTTTGAGCTTATTTACTACGAAGCGTGCCATGATAAATATGATGCACTCGCAAGAGAGAAATATTTAAAGACAGGAATGGGTAAGAGGTATATTAAAAATCGCTTAAAACGCTTCTTATCTCTAACGGGCTAGGTTACAGATGACTTTCAACGGTCGCCTAAGCATCCTTCCACGCCCTACTTTTCCCAGAAGCGGCAAAAGTAGGCAAAAGCGCCGCAGCCAAGCTTCCAGCTCTTGATGGCTTCATTGACAAAGAACCACAATGCTCGGAGAACTCGTCCGGCTGTTGCCGGACTCAAACAACTCCTCGCCCGCTTACAGCGGACTATTGTGGCTTTGTCATTCAGCCATCAGGAGCTTCCAGAGGCTGGGATATCCATCACTCAGGCTCTGAAAAACTGAGGGAGCGAGCGGCTCAGGGAGTTCAGGTTTGATGTAACTGAGTAGAATTGAATAGGTTACAGGTTATAGGTTGTAGGTTGGGGAGTCGGTAAAAAGCAAAAGGTAAGGCCAAAAGCCTATTTGTTGAGCCTGGGTTAACCTCTGGCTTGCCCCTATTCGGACCTGAAGTCCTCACACAAGCTCGTTAAACGAAGCGCACAAAGTAGAAATGTGAGGTAGAAATGCTTATACTTTAAAGGGAAAATTAAGTTTCAAGTCTCAAACAGCAAATGAAGAAGAGAAAAAAGCATACAAGGCTAAAGAAGGGGATGCGGACGGTGCTGAGGCGCGTTGCCCTGAAAAGGGTCGGCGCCGTACTGATGGCGCTGCTGTTGTTCTTTTCGGTAATCTCCTGGGAAATGCTGTTTGTTTACGACAGCCGTACGAGCGCCAACTCCTCCGGCGCCGCTACCGCTGAGATTACCCAAGCCGGCTATATCTGGGAAAACGACGACGGTACCTCGGCTGATACGAACACCCAACTGATGCCGGGCAGCACTATGCTGCACCCGATTTCTAAAGGTGGCCGGGCAACGCTGAGGATGCAGATCAAAAATACAGGCAGCGCGAACTTGACGTCGAAGGACATTGGGCTCTTTTACGACCGCTACGACGGCATCTGGACCAAGGTGCAGAGTTCTGAGCCGCCGGTGACCGGCAACGGTACCGGGTGCGGCGATACGGACTGGAGCTGCGGCACCATTGACAATGCCGGTGTGACGGAACACATGTCAGTAGCAGTTAATGGCAACGGCATACCGCATATTGCCTATATGGATAGCGCCGCTAATGACCTGTATTTGGCCACGTATGTCGGCCGCGGCGGTAACTGTACCGATACGGCTTGGCGCTGTGCGCTCATCGAAGACACCGGAACCGCTGGCGCCTACGCCTCAATCGGTATCAACAGGAAGGGCGGGATGTGGATTGCCTACCATGAGGACGGCTCTGATGACCTGTGGGTAGCAAAATACGTCGGCACCGGCGGCAGCGGCTGCGCGACTGCTGCCTGGAGCTGTACATCAATCGATACGACAGGTGATGTCGGCAAGCACGCGGCAATTAGTTTCCAAAGCGTCACTAATGCCGATTGCCCAGCAATATCGTATTTTGATGCGACCAATTCGAAGATCAAGCTCGCTACCAGCAGCGGGGCGGCCTGCACGACCTGGGGTACAACGACGATTGACGCCGCCGGTACTGGCGGTAAAACCAGCCTTGCTTACGACCCCGCGGGATTTGCCTGGATTAGTTACTACGACCAGGCTTCCCAGGATTTGAACGTTGCCCGGCAAGTGTCTGCCGGCGGCAGCGGCTGCAGCGATGGTGGCTCGACCTGGTCGTGTGTTGGCGTGGATACTGCTAACACCGTTGGCTCATATAACAGTATTGCAATTGGCCCAGATGGTGATCCGGCGGTCGCATATCACTATGTCAACTCAAGCGATGTACGTTACGCTGAATTCGTTGGCAGCGGTGGTGCCGGCTGCGCAAGCGGTGCCTGGACTTGCACGACTGTTAAAACAACAGATGTGGTCGGTGGTTTTGTTGACCTGGCGTTTAGCCCCTCAGGCCAACCTTGGATTTCTTACCGGAATGACACCACTGACGACGTAGAGGTAGCCAGATTTGTCGGCAGCGGCGGCAGCGGCTGCGCGACTGCCACCTGGCACTGCGAAGGGGTTATAAACATTGGTACGAATGGCACTGGTGCCAGCATAGCTTTTTCGCCGAACGGCAATGCGTGGATTACCGGCAGGGAATCCGGAAGTTCGCAGCTAACCTACGGCAAGATTCATAGGCAAGGTGAGATAACGGCAGCAGCAGGTATGGCAGCCTCTGTAAACGCTGCAATGAGCGAATCGCATGCGGACATGACCACTACCACTGATACCGGCAACCGTGATGATGCTGATTGTATTGGCGGCGGTACTTGGACGAACGGACGGTGGATAAGCGGTGAAGCCCACTTTGGTGTAACACTCAACGCGAGTAACTGCACAGAGCTGTCCTGGGTGCTTGATACCTCGCAGGCCAACCTAAGCAACTACCGGTTCATTGTCGCTACCGGTGACAATACAGATGCCGGGAGGCAGTATTGGCGCGGACCGGCGGTGATTACCCACTACGCTGAGCTCGGTGTCACCGGCGCGCCGGACGTGCGTTACTCTAAGGGAATATTCTCTGAATCACCCGAACTTTGCTACGGCTCATCGCCTTGGGCATGCGAAACGGTATGGGATAAACCGGTCATAACCAACCCCGGAATGCTGACCGGTATTGCCGTTGACCAAACTGGCAAGAAATGGGTAGCGTTTTATAGCGGTGCGATTGCTACCTCGGTGACAGACCTCTATGTGGCCGAATATGTGGGCAGCGGCGGTAATTGCACCGGAAATGCCGCCTGGCAATGTACGGTAATTGATGCAACAGATGCTGCTCAAGTCGGTTTTCTAGGGCAGCCAACAATAAGAATTGGTCCTGACGGCCGGCCATGGGTGGCATACCGGCGAGACCCGTCTAACAGGGTTGGAGCCATCGCGCATTATGTTGGCAGCGGCGGTAACTGCCCAAACTCTTCAGCCTGGCAGTGCGAAGACTACGCAGCATCCACCTTTGTATCTTCATATGTCCATGTAGGGCTTGAATTTGATAAAACCGGTACGCCAATTATTGTTTACGGCCACTATTCGAGCTCGTCGAATGTAGAAATCTACATGGCGCGGCGCGATGGCGCAGGTGCCGGCAACTGTAGTAACACCAACTGGACCTGCACCAAGATTACCGATACGCCAGTCAGCAGCAACAACCTTATTACCGTCAATTTGGCGTTGGATAAAGACGGTGTGCCGTGGATAGAGTGGGGAACGCCTGGTAATGGCGGCGGGACGCAAGGAATCTACGTGGCCCAATACATCGGCGGGGGAGGCAGCTGTACCAACACCGCTTGGAATTGTACGAGAGTTACCAATAATGTCGATACCGGCGAGCAGCCCATGACTTCGATGGTGATTGACGGTAATAACAAACCGTGGATAGCCTTTAGGCGGTTCAGTACCAACAGGGACTTGTTTATCGCCGAGTATGTCGGGAGCGGCGGCAACTGTACTGATGCGGCTTGGAACGGCTGTGCGGCACCGCTTGATACAAGCGCAACCTGGTTTAATAAAATGGCGGTAGACGCTGCCGGTAAGCCGTGGGTGGTAACTGCCTTCTCCGTCAGTACCGTTAAAGCCTACCAATATGTCGGAGACGGAACTGGAACCGGCTGCAGCAGCGGCAGTACCGCCTGGAACTGTACGTTTGTTGAAAACCTTACTGCCAGTAGCCAGGCTAACGGTCCGGATATCGCTTTTGACCGCAGCGGAACACCTTGGATTACGTATGGGAGCGATGGTGCGGATACGGAAATTGCCAGGCTTCCGACCCACTTTGACAGCATGGTACCCACCTCGACATTCAACACCTCGTTTAACGGCAAAAACGGCCGCACGTTTGGCGGGCATGTTCTCTTGGACATCGGCCAATCGCCGCGCAGCTCGTCGCCGAGCCAATGCCTCTCAACCGCCGATAAGATGGGATACTGCGGCGTCGTACATGCCGACGGCGGCTACGACAGCATTACGACACAGCGTACATACGAGAAGCCGTACTACATCTTTGCCATCCGCTTCCAGGACAATGCTTCATTCCCCAATGTGAAGTGGGTGGGAAGGTCTAGCCTGGCACCAAACACCGGCGGCACCACCGGAGACCTGTATATGCAGATTTACCGGTTCAGCGGTACGGTGGGCTGGGCAACACTGGATTCTGAGACAGCGGCCTCCAACTGTAATACGGCGGACTGTACGCTGGAGGCGATGCCTGCCACCGGATCACCGAGTGAGTACTACACCGGCACGAGCGGCGATTACTGGATGTATGTACGTGTGTATCAGGTGGAATCAAGCAGCACCGCTTCATTTACGCTCAAAACTGACGGTATCCAGGTGACACGAACCGACCAGCAGATGCGCCACGGCGGGTTTACCCGCGACGGGGTAGAGGCACCGCTTAATTGGTGAGTGGCTAGGCTAGTTATAGGTTATAGGTTGGTGGTAGGCAAAAAGTTGCTGACAAATGCCGCTTAGAAATGGGGCTGTGACGCTCATGCTTAATTGCTAAAGCGTGATTTACACCTAGGGAGTACCTTCTTATATCGCTACCAAAACGCACTGGGTCGTAAAATAGCTGTTATCTGTAATTTGTATCGTAGTTTGTAGTTCGTATATCGTAGTCGTATTTACGTATAGGGTAGTTTGCCGGGAATTCGATTGGCAGTAATAGCCATTGGAACTGTTTACGAAAGGCCTATAAGAGGGGAAGTACAACTATACAAGTATTTTAATACTAGCCTTCTGATACTACATGTCAATCAATACAGTTCATTGCCGGGGAGTGATAAGCCAATGTCGCGACAAGAAAATTTTATGCCCTAAAAAGTATATTGTTTGAATACCATGGAACCTGTGCGCTAGGGTATAGGTAAGCAGAGGACTAGCCGAAATCCGACGCTCAAATACGGGATACTTAATAAAACTACACTATACGCATTAAAATATTTTACGACACAGAGGTTTATTGGTTAGGAGCAACTAATAGTCGTAAGTAAATAAGGCACTTTTGGCTCATTTACTCCTTATGGCTTTAATGTTACTCTATAATTGTAAGGATTTAGGTTAGAGGTTATAGGTGTTAGGGTAAAGAGGTCACAGCTTAGGGTTTACAGATAAAAGTGAATTACTAGCAGGTCTATAACAGGGAAAGATAAAAAGAGCTATATTAATGAAACAGACCATTGCCGTACTAAACCAAAAGGGCGGAGTGGGTAAAACGACCACCGCTATTAATTTGGGCGCATATTTGGCAAAGTCCGGCGAGCGGGTCCTGATTGTAGACTTTGATCCGCAGGGCAACGCGACGAGCGGACTGGGATTTGATAAATCAGTACTTGGCAATACTGTATACGAAAGTTTGTTTGATAGAGCTGAGCTTTCGCGCTCAATTTTAGAAACTCAAATACCCGGGCTTATGCTGCTTCCGGCCAACGCGTCGCTCGCCGCCGCGGAAGTTGAGCTTGTCAACGAAATGCAGCGCGAACTTAAACTAAAGGAAACCTTAAAATCTACTGACTTCGACTTTGTGATTATTGACTGTCCGCCGGCTCTTGGGCTTTTGACTATCAATGCTTTGGCGGCCGCTGATTGGATACTTATTCCTGTGCAGGCCGAATATTACGCGCTTGAAGGGTTGAGCCAACTTTTGAGCGTCATGCAACGAGTCAGGCAAGGACTGAATACAAAATTGGAACTCCTGGGCGTAGTGCTTACAATGCACGACAGCCGCACTTCATTATCCGACCAGGTACACGCTGAATTAAAGAAACATTTTGGTGACAAGCTGCTCAGGACGGTTATCCCAAGGAACGTCCGGCTGGCGGAAGCACCGAGCCACGGCAAGACTATTGCCGAGCATGACAAATGGTCAAAGGGAGCCAGAGCTTATAAACTGTTGGCTAAGGAATTGAAGGCCAGGTTACAGTGAGTAGGGTACAGGTTATAGGTTACAGGTTATAGGTTGTAGGGGTGAGTAAAGAGTAAAAGGTAAAAGATGAGGCTAATTTGGTGAGCATGATATTGCCATATAGTCAGCCGCGATAAAAGAAGGTACAATAGGGCGTGAAAGGTAAGTAATTTCACGGCTAAGGTACGTGCATAGCGAGGGTAAAATGGCGGACACAACCAAGAAAGGCTTAGGCAGGGGATTTGACGTTCTAATTCCAACAGACTTCGATTCTTCCCTGTTAATGAAGCAAGATGAGAGAGTACAAAAATTGTTCATTAAGCAGATTAAGCCCAATGAACAGCAGCCGCGCAAACACTTTGACACTGATGCGCTCGACCAGCTGGCCGAATCGATTAAGCAGTACGGCATCATCCAACCGCTTGTCGTTACGCCGGAAAATGATGATAGTTACCGGATAATTGCCGGGGAGCGTCGCTGGCGGGCTGCCCAAAAGGCCGGGCTCGAACGGGTACCGGTGATAGTTCGGTCCAGCAAGGAGCTCGAGCAGCTTGAGATAGCGCTCGTAGAAAACGTGCAGCGGGTGGACCTTTCGCCGCTGGAACAAGCGGCTTCGATCCAACGGCTGCATGACCAATTCAGTATGGGTTACGGTGAAATATCAAAGCGGCTCGGCAAAGCGGAGACAACAATCAACAATATTGTGCGACTCTTGCAATTGCCCGAAAACGCGCGGCGAGCCCTGCATGAAAAGAAGATTTCGGAAGGCCATGCGCGGTCTATCCTCGCACTTAAGGACTTGCCGGAAAAACAAGAAGAACTGCTAAAGCTTATAGAGGACCGTGGCTGGTCAGTCCGGCAAGCCGAACAATTTGTCCAGGCATGCAAGCGCAACCCCAAGGCCAAGGCTGATGCTATCAAGCCGACCCGTATACAGACTCCGGAAACGAAACGGCTCAGCAAGCAGCTTTCTGCTCCAGTGAGTATCCGTAAGGGCGGCCGGGGCGGAAAAATCGAGATCAGCTATAAGAATGATGACGAACTTCAGCGTCTCTTAAATACGCTAGGTGCCAGCAGTAGCTAAAAACTTTCAGCTTTGTTGAGCGGGAAAATCCTCAGTGCCAATTCACCGACGATTTCATTTGAGCTGACATTGCCAAACGAGCGTGAATCCAGCGAATTGGCCCGGTTGTCGCCAGCGACGAATACCTCTCCGTCTTTGACGGTGATGTCAACGTTGCCGGCGGTTATGCCGATGTGGCTGCCGTAGCCGAGCTCCTTGTCCGGCTGGAAACCGTCAGGATGCTCTTTGTTATAAACAGTGAGGACGCCGTCGCTGACGACTACCCTGTCGCCTGGTAAACCGATAACGCGTTTAATGAGCTGCTTTTCCCGGGTGGTACCTGATTCGTACAACCCCAGTTTGCTAAAGACGATAATCTCCCCTCTGGCGGGTATGTAATCGCTTCCGGTGATCCTTGCCCAAGTTTTCCCGGTCTTTACGATGACGAGGCGGTCGTTATGCTGAAGGGTCGGTTCCATACTCGGCCCGTCAACCTGATAGGATTGAAACACGAACATTGTCAGCAGCAAGGCGATGATCGGCGCCGCAATTAGCAGTAGTACGGTTGAGAGAATCCCCTTGAACCTGTCTGACTTACTTTGCTTACTGTCCGGCGGCGGCGCTTCTGGCAAGTCAGGCCGGTGTTGCTTAGGCGGCCGGTTTGGGGCGCTGTGATGGGGTGAACCAGGTTGATTAGGCCGTGGCGGCCTTACGATATCAAAATTACTCATATTCAGTAGTAAACTATAGCGGAAATTCCCTGTTATGAATAGGGTGTTGTACCCAAAAAGGCAGCGCCGGAGTGATAGATTTATGGTTTACCGGCTTACCTATTGACGGTATACTAAAGGCCACGTGCGATGAAGCAAACGCAAGTCCGAAAACCAGATCAAACCGATAGCGGTGGGCAAACTTCAGCCTCCGCATTTTTTCCACACCTGCCGCACACAACCAGCCGAACGACGTACAATGCCAACGTAAACAGGAACTGCTGATCCATCAAAGCGGTAAGAAGCTACCATGGATAATTTTAAGCGACGTAACCACCGGCATCAGCGCAGAGCCTTGGACGGGTTTATCCCAGCCGGCCGTAATCCTGAACACCGTGGCATCGGCGGGTTTGAGCAGTACCGTGCCAACGCGAGACAGCCAGGGAGGGAGCTGGGCAACTTCCAGCGCACAGACGGGTTCCACAAAGCTGAGCAGCCGGTGATAGCAGCCCAAGATTTACAGCAGTCAGAAGCGGGGTCAATCGCGGTTCCGGCTATTGAAAGCCACCGCCGTTCCCGCTGGCACCGAAAGCGCGGCTCAAAGCGCGCCGGATTCTTAAGCCGTTTGCGCCGCAAACAGCGGAAAAAACTATCCCGCAAACAGCTGCTGCTACGGAGCAGCGCTACGCTTGTGGCAATGGTCTTGCTGGTCGGCGGCTTCTTGTTTGTCCAGGGTTACCTGAACGCCAGGAAAATCTTTAAGGGCGGCAGCAGCGCGGCTGCGCTCGATGAAAATGTCGATCCGACGAGGCTTAACGGCGAAGGTGACGGACGGGTAAACATCTTGCTTTTGGGCAAGGGCGGCGAAGGGCACACCGCGCCGGACCTAACCGATACTTTGGTGCTGGCGAGCATTGACCCGATCGCCAAGGAAGCGGCTCTGCTGAGCATCCCCCGCGACCTATACGTAAAGACTGAAGACCACGGCAGCATGAAGATAAACAGCGTGTACGCTACTGCGAAAAACAGCGTGCTTAACGGCCGGCGGAGAGACAACCAAGCCGAGGAAGCGGAAAAGGCCGGGCTTACTGCGGTTAAAGCTGCGGTTGAAGATTCCATGGGGGTGCCGGTGCACTACTACACCATGGTTGATTTCGAGGCGTTTCGCCGGGCAATTGACACCGTAGGCGGCATTACCATCAATGTGCCCGAGCGGCTCTATGACGCTAGCGTCGCATGGGAGAACAACTGGAATCCAGTGATTGCTGAAAAGGGCATGCAAACATTTGATGGTAAGCGGGCGCTGCTCTATGCCCGCTCGCGGCACGGCAGCGCTCGGGGCGATTTTGACCGGGCAGAGCGGCAACGCCTGGTACTGCTGGCCCTGAAGGACAAGGTGCTTAGTACCGGCACTTACAGCAACCCCATACGGATCTCTCAGCTGCTTGATGCCTTTGGCGACCATGTACGGACTGATCTGGGTCTTAATGAGGTTATGCGGCTCTACGAAATCGGCCGGGAAATAGACAGTAGCAAGGTGGCGTCAATCGGTCTGGCTGATCCGCCCAATGACTTCGTAATGACGGCAAATGTCGGCGGCTTGTCGGTGGTCATGCCGAAGGCGGGGAACGGTAACTTTAAGGAAATCCACCATTATGTCCGCAACAACCTGAAAGACGGGTTCATCAAGAATGAGAACGCCTCGATCATCATCCTCAACGGCACCAACCGCAGCGGTTTGGCGACGAAGAAAGCAGATGAGCTTAAATCATACGGCTATAATGTGACAGAAGTCGGTGACGCGCCAGCCGATAACTACCAGCAGACAATGCTCATCGACTTGCGCGGCGGCTCCAAGAAGTACACCAGGAACTACCTGGAAAAGCGCCTGGGCGTGTCGGCACGGGAAACTTTGCCGGACTCGGCGATTAACGCTGGCAACGCTGATTTTGTTATCATCCTCGGCGCGAGCGAAGAGTAGCGGCAGCCTTTTTTGCAGCCCGCACCATCAGCGGAAAGCTAGCCCTTCGATAGGTAAAGCTATATAATAGGTGGTCAGAATGAAGCAACTGGCGACAAAGATTAAGCCGGCGGGTGGCTTTTCCAACCTGTTCCATATGGGGCTGCTGGCCCTTTTACCGGCCCTTATCTTCATTATGGTACGTATTGAGTTTCCTACTATCGCCATCGCGCTGATAATCCTCAGTAAGTGGCGGATGTTCGCGGTGCGGCCGCGCCACTGGCCGGCGAACGTGCGGGCGAACGGCATTGACCTCATTGTCGGCATTTCGGTAATCGTGTTTATGACGCATAGCCAGTCGCAGCTCATGCAGCTGATTTGGGCGACGATGTACGGCATATGGCTTATCTGGATAAAACCGAGCTCCGGTACGCTGATGGTTTCCATCCAAGCTATGATCGGGCAGTTGGCCGGGCTGATGGCGCTTTACCTGGCGTGGGGCGGTGAAACGCTAGGGTTGCTGGTGCTTGGTACCGGGTTGATTTGCTACGTCGCGGCCAGGCACTTTTTGACCAGTTTCGACGAGCCGCTGACACGCCTGCTGGCGTACATTTGGGCGTATTTCGGCGCAGCGCTTGCCTGGATCCTCGGTCACTGGCTGCTTTTTTATGGAGTGGTCGCCCAGCCGACATTGCTGCTTTCGGTCATCGGTTTCACGCTGGCGACTATGTACTACCTTGACCATAACGACCGGCTGTCAACGCTCTTAAAACGGCAGTTTATTTTCATGGTGGCCGCTATAATAGTAGTGGTCTTGGTGTTCTCGGATTGGGGAGACAAGACGATATAGCGATAACGGGGGTGATGATGAACAAAGACGCGCAAGCAGAACCTAAGAAGGCGGTTGCCAAGTCGGTGAAGAGGGATCGGGCAAAACGGCCGGCGCAGCTTACACTCGCAGCAATGCTGCTGCTGAGTACCAGCGCGGGATTCGCCGGCGGCTGGATCGGCTCGGAAGCCCGGGGTGACCATAGCGGCCGGACGGTACAGGAACAGCGGGAAGTAGTATCCAGTGAGAGTGATCTGTATAACGCGATTGTCGGTGAAGTCGGGCCAAGCGTGGTATCGGTCAACGTCACCAGTCAGGGCGTCAGCAACAGCTTTTTCTCTTTCGGCGAATTATTTGAGGTAGAGAGTGCCGGAACGGGAGTAATTATCAGCGAGGACGGAGTAGTAGTCACTAACCGGCACGTCGTACCGCGCGACTCGTCTACAGTGAGCGTTACCTTATCTGATGGTACGCAGCTGGATAACGTAGAGGTAATCGGACGCACACAGGAGAGCGACCCGCTCGATATCGCCTTTTTAAAGATCAATGACTCGAAAGGCAAGGACTTGGTGCCAGCAAAACTGGGAGACTCAAGCACTGTAGAGGTTGGCGATAAGGTCCTGGCAATCGGCAATGCGCTCGGCCAGTTCCAGAATACGGTGACGGCGGGCATCATTTCAGGGTATGGCCGTACCGTGGTAGCCGCTGATGACGCGGGCGCGGAAACCTTGCAGAACCTGTTCCAGACCGATACTGCAATCAACCAGGGTAACTCAGGCGGCCCGCTTGTTAACCTGAACGGTGAGGTTATCGGCATTAATACGGCAGTAGCCGGCAACGCTGAAAATATCGGCTTTGCCATCCCGGTCAATGATATCCAGGGCTTGATTAAGAGCGTGCTTGAAGAAGGGCAGCTGCTGCGCCCATACCTCGGCGTCCGGTACATCTCGCTGACCGATGACTATGCGTACCTATACAACTTGGACGTAAAGCGCGGTGCATATCTGGCACCATCAGGCAACAGCGGCCAGCCGACTATCCTGCCCGGCAGTCCGGCCGAGAAAGCTGGGCTCAGGGAAAAGGATATCATCACCAAAGTGAACGATACGGTGATAGATGAAGACAACAGCCTTACATCGGTGCTTGGCAGGTTTTCTGTGGGCGAACGGGTAACATTGACGATTATTAGGGATGGGCAGGAGCAAAAAGTAGAGGCTACGCTCGAGGCTGCGCCAGAGAGCTAGTGGCGTCTCGTTATCCTCTAAAGGAAAATAGCTGGATAAAGTCGCTTGTTTTGAGTACTTGATAGCCAGCTGACTTGGCGATTTTAGCCAGTTCACCGTGTTGGAACGGAAGAGCTTCGGTTAGGATGTAGTTTGGATAAAACTTACTATGCGAAGCTTGCGCAAAGAGCTGGCGGTATACGTCAAGGCCGTCATCACCGCCATAAATGGCAGTTTTCGGTTCCATCATCGCCGCATTGTTGAGCTGGTAGCTGTTCGGTACGTAGGGCAAGTTGGCCAGCAGCATCCACTTGCCGGCAGGCAGTGAAGACTTTGGCTCCAGGGCGAGGAGCGGTTCCAGTAAATTCCCCTGGAAAAAGTGTATCTCAGCGTGGTGTTTTTTGGCATTTTGACGGGCTACTTTCAAACATTCATTGTCGATGTCCGACGCCATGGCCGTCGCTTCAGGCAATTCGAGCTTCATGGTGATAGCGATGGCTCCCGAGCCGGTACCAATATCGGCAATGGTTTTTATGTCCTGCTTACTGCGTTTTGCAGTATCGAGGGCGAGGTCGACCATTGTTTCTGATTCCGGGCGCGGTTCCAGGACATGCCGGTTTATGTTGAATTCACGGCCGTAAAATTCTGTTTTCCCACGGATGTAAGCAAGGGGTTCATGCCCCGCGCGTCGGGTAATCTGCGCATCGAGGCGGGCGAATGCTTCGGCCGGCAAAGTTGTTTCAGGATGGGCGAGGATCGAGGCTTTATCGAGGCTAAGTTCGTCTTGCAGCAGTACTAAAGCATCGAGGCGGGCGGTAGCAATACCGGCACCACTAAGCTTGGCGGTGGCTTGCTTGAGCCATTCATGGTTGTTCATTTTTTGTCAGTTGCCGTTCATAATCCTGTAAGGCGGCAATGATATCATCGATGTCTCCGGAAAGTGCACCAGGCAGATTGCTGCGGGTATAACCGATGCGGTGGTCGGTGATGCGGTCTTGCGGAAAATTATAGGTCCGGATTTTCTCGCTTCTGTCACCGGAACCAATAAGCTCGCGGCGGGTTTCACTGAGCTGCTTGTGCTCTTCTTCGATTTTGCGGGCGAGCAGGCGCGAGCGAAGCACTCCCATGGCCTTTTCTTTGTTCTTTATCTGTGATTTCTCGTCCTGACAAGTTACCACGAGGCCAGTAGGCAGGTGTGTGATACGTACTGCTGAATCGGTGGTATTGACGCTCTGGCCGCCATGCCCGCCGGAGCGGAACACATCCACCCGAAGGTCGCTAGGGTTAATCTCGATGTCGGTCTCTTCAGCTTCAGGCAATACCGCGACGGTGACCGTGGAGGTGTGGATGCGGCCTTGTGACTCCGTGGTGGGAACGCGTTGGACACGGTGTACGCCGGCTTCGTACTTAAGGTTTTTGTAAGCGTTTTCCCCCCGTACGGCAAAGATGATTTCCTTGTAGCCGCCGACTTCGTTCGGGCTTTCGCTCAAATGTTCGATTTTATAGCTTTGCTTCTCGGCCCAGCGCACATACATCCTGAACAGGTCGCCGGCAAACAAGCTGGCTTCGTCACCGCCAGCCGCTGCCCGGATTTCCATAATGCTGTCGCGGTCATCGTTAGGGTCTTTGGGCGTGAGTGCCTCTTCCAGTTTGCCGGTTATTGTTTCCAGTTGCTCTCTGGCAGCCTCGGCTTCCGCCTTAGCTAAGGACGACAGCTCGCTGTCATCACTTTCCGCCAATTCCTGCGCTTCCGCCAGAGCGGTTTTCAGGTGCCGCCGCTCGTCAAAAAGCTTTATGAGGCCTTCCAGTTCACCTTGGCGCTTGGCGATTTTCGGGTACTCTTTAGATGAAAAAATGGCCGGATCCTGCAATTGCTGCTGCAGGGCATGGTATTCGTCGCGTAAAGTTTGTTCCTTTTGATCCATATTTGCCCTTAGTATATAAAAAACTGCCTTATCGGGATACGACAAGACAGTTATGGGCCAGGCCAGTTATTTGGCCGGAGCGGTTTTTTCTTTCTCGACTTTTTCGGCAGCTTCCTTTTTGTTCACCTTGGCACGGGCCTTTTGGGCGCGCTTGGCAGCCTCTTCACGTTTTTTGCTGGCAGCTTCGCGGCGTGCCTTGAACTTATCGACACGGCCTTCGATGTCCACCAGCTTTTCTTGGCCGGTGAAGAATGGGTGTGAGGCGCTAGAGATATGAACCTTCACAAGCGGGTATTCGTTGCCGTCTTCCCACCTAATCGTCTCTTCCGCGTCAGCGGTAGAACGGGTCAGAAAGGCAAAGCCGTTGTTCAAATCCTGGAACACGACTAGGCGGTAATTTGTTGGGTGCAGATCTTTCTTCATAATCAATGCGCCAGTATACACATCTGTTGCAAAAGAGTCAATCAGATAGGGCTTTTATTGCCAATCTGTTAATACTCTGGTAAAATGGCACGGTTAAAAGTAAGCAGTGGGTTTTAATAATCCTCCTGATTTGTACCGTGTAGGGCAAATCCGGGCTAGAAACCCACGGTGAGAAAGGATTACCTTATGGCAACAGCGAATGTTGACATTAAACAGCTATTGGAGGCCGGAGCGCATTTCGGCCACAAAACGAGTCGCTGGCATCCGAAAATGGCACCGTACATCCACAGCAAGCGTGGCGGATCGCACATCATCGACCTTACAAAAACGGTAGAAGAGCTCGAGCGGGCACTGGAGTTCCTGACAAAAACGGCTGCCGATGGCAAGCAGGTGCTGTTTGTCGGGACCAAGCGGCAGGCACAGGATCTTGTCCGTAAAGCCGCTGAGGAAACTAAAATGCCGTATGTCACAGAACGGTGGCTCGGCGGTATGCTGACCAACCAAAAGACCATCAGCGGCCGCATCAAGCATCTCAAAGACCTTGAGGGCAAAATGGAATCCGGCCAGCTGGCTGCCAAGTACAGCAAGCTGGAATTACAACGGTACCAAGAGGAAATCGACGACATGAACCACATGTACGGGGGCGTTAAGGAAATGGCGGCCCGCCCCGGCGCGGTTTTTGTAACGGATGTTGTCCATGAGATAAATGCGGTGAAGGAAGCGCGCAAAACCGGCCTCAAAATCGTTGCCATTGTGGATACGAACGCCGACCCTAGCCTGGTGGATTATCCGATACCGGCAAATGATGACGCTATTAAAACGCTCCAATTGATATTGGATTACGCCAAGCAGGCAATAGAGAGCGGCAAAGCAAAAGTTAAAAAGCCGGAAGCTAAGGCAACGGACAGCAAGGAAGGCGAGGACAAATAGCATGGCAGACATATCGATTGAGGAAATAAAGCGGCTCAGGGAGCTGACTGGTGTTGGTATCACAGATGCCAAGCAGGCGCTCGTAGAGGCAAACGGCGACTTTGATACGGCGCTGGCGGCAATGCGAAAAAAGGGACTGACCAAGGCGGAAAAGCGTGGCGAGCGTGAAGCACGGGCAGGGGTTATTGCAACGTACAACCACGATAATCGTATCGGTGTCCTCTTGGAAGTAAACTGCGAGACCGATTTTGTCGCACGCAACGAGCTGTTCACCGATTTAGTGAAAGACATTGCCATGCATGTCGCTGCCGCAGCGCCGCTATATGTAACTGCTGAAGACATTCCGGCTGAAGACAGGGAAAAAGCAGCGGCTGAGTTTACTGACAAGGTAAAAAGCGAGGGCAAGCCAGAAAATATGGTGCCGCAAATTGTTGAAGGCATGCTGAAGAAGCACTTCGCGGAGCAATGCTTGATGGAGCAGCCGTTTGTGAAAAACCCTGACCAGACGGTCGGCGACTATGTGAAGGAAGGAATCGCCAAGCTGGGTGAGAATATCGTGGTCCGCCGGTTTAGCCGCATGGTTCTCGGTGAAGTCGCTTAGCAGATTGAGGAAATCGCTATTTTCAAAATGAGGAGCTGAAGGGAATGGCGGTACATTCCAGCTCCTATGACGAACTACAGTTACTTCGTTTTTTTCTTGCTCTACACTACAATTAAGGCAGCTTGAAGAGGGCTACGGGCATTCCGCAAAACTTCAGAGTGAGCTGTTTGCAAGATGCAACGCCTGCCCGATAGCTGATACAAGCACGCAACGACAATTGCTACCAGCAACTGCAACTACTAAAAGGTATAATTAGCATATGAATCCTAATCAAATTATCGAACAAACCAAACAGCGGATGCAGGCGGCCGTCACACATTTTCAGGACGAAGCCAAAAAAGTCCGGACCGGCCGTGCACATCCGAGTATGCTTGACGGAATAGCAGTGGAAGCATATGGCCAGCAGATGCCGCTTAACCAGGTTGCAACTGTTACTGCGCCCGAGGCACAGCTGATTCAAATTACTCCCTATGACCCGAATAATTTATCGGCAATTGCCAGCGCCATACGCGATAATCCAAGCCTGGGACTCAATCCCAGTGATGACGGCCGTGTGGTGCGGGTACAAATACCGCAGTTGACTGAAGAGCGCCGCCGTGAATACGTCAAAATCCTTGGCGGCAAGACCGAGGACGCGATGGTAAGTTTGCGCAATGCCCGTCATGAGGCATTGAAGAGTATTGACCAGGCGAAGAAAGACAAAAGCCTCAGTGAGGACGACGCTAGCCGGGCAAGTAAGCAAGTGGAAGAGCTGATGACCCAGCATAAAACTGAAATCGAAACGCTTGCGAAGGCAAAGGAGCAGGAGATATTAACGGTGTAGAGTGCGTGGGACAACCCTCTGCGGTTGTCTTAACGCGCGGGCAATTGAAGTGCTTTTTGCCAGCCTACTCTTCCTGATAAAGGCGACCCTGCGTATAGTATGAAAAGTATGTCCCAGAGCAATGATACGACGCTGCCGACCCATCTTGGCTTGATTCTGGACGGCAATCGGCGGTGGGCAAAGGCGCAGGGTATTCCGCAGCTCGAGGGGCACCGCAAAGGCTATGAAAACCTGAAGACTATCGCCAAGGCTGCCATTAAAATGGGGATACCGTACGTAACGGCTTACGTTTTCTCGACCGAAAACTGGAACCGCAGCAAACATGAGGTGGACTACCTTATGAAACTGCTGCTGTGGGTAGCAAAGAATGAAGTCAAAGAGCTCGATAAGGAAAATGTGCGTGTCCGGTTTTTGGGCAGCAAGAGCGGATTACGAGAGGATATTGTGCGCGCGATTGAAGCGGCCGAAGAGAAAACCAAACACAACAAGAGGGGAACGCTTTCTTTTTGCCTTAACTATGGCGGCCAGCAGGAGATCGTCGATGCCGTAAAGCGCATAATTGCGAGCGGCATTTCCGCCCAGCAGGTTACCGCAGATGTGGTTGCGGCACATTTATACGCGCCTGACGTGCCGCCCCTAGACCTCGTCATACGCACTTCCGGCGAACATCGGATTAGTAATTTTATGCTGTGGCGGTCATCTTACGCGGAGCTTTACTTCCATGAAAAGCACTGGCCGGCGTTTGGAGTAGAAGATCTGGAGACCGCGCTGGCCGAATACGCAAAGCGCCACCGGCGATTTGGTGCATAAACCTTCTGTACCAAGGCAATAGAACCATTTATAATTAACAGTCATGCCGTTACTGCTATTTATATTTGGACTTGCCATGTTTATCGGGCTAGTCGTGGTGCATGAGTTGGGGCACTTCTTTGCCGCCCGCAGGAACGGGGTGGAAGTGGAAGAGTTCGGCATAGGATTTCCACCGCGCGCCTGGGTAAAGCGCATGAAGAGCGGGTTTAACCTAAGTATCAACTGGCTGCCGCTCGGAGGATTCGTGAGGTTGAAGGGTGAGCATGATTCGGCGCGAAGCAAAGGCTCCTTCGGTGCTGCAAGCTTGCCGGCGAAGGTGAAAATAATGCTTGCCGGTGTCGCGATGAATCTCTTGACGGCTTTCGTGCTGCTCACGATAGCAGCTTGGGCAGGCGTGCCGCTTTTGGTTGACAACCAATTTACCGTTGGAAGCGACACGAAGATTGTCCGCAACGAAGTGCTTGTCGGGTACGTCGAAGATGGCTCGCCAGCACAGCAGGCTGGGCTCGAGCAGCGGGACCAATTGGTCGCTGTCAGTTCGAACGGGCACAGGGAGGCAGTGGCCAGCGCTGAAGCGCTGCCGGATATTACGGAAAATTTTGCCGGGCAGACAGTAACCGTTGAGTATATACGTGGTGACAGCCAGAGGGAGACAACGCTACAGCTGAGGACTCACGAAGCAGTGGAAGCAAGCCGCAACACGGCTGAGCCAAAGGGATATATCGGCATCGCCCCGACTGAATACACGGTTCGACGTTCGACGTGGTCAGCCCCGGTTGTCGCGGCTGGACTGATAAAACAATTTACTGAATTGACGTTTAAGGGCATCGGCACCGCGATTTCCAGCCTATTCCAAGGCGATACCACAACCGCGAGTGAGCAGGTTGCGGGTCCGGTTGGCATATTTGTCTTGCTGCGTGACGGCAGCATACTGGGGTACGAATTTGTCCTCATGGTGATAGCGGTAATTTCCCTGACGTTAGCCATTATGAACGTGCTGCCTATTCCAGCTCTTGACGGGGGCAGGCTGTTCGTTACGCTGCTGTTCAGGGCATTTAAGAAGCCTCTGTCCCAACGCACAGAGGAATGGATACACGGTACCGGTTTTGCGATGCTGATGGGCCTGTTTTTGCTCATCACGATAGTTGATATTAGAAGGTTCTTTTAGGGCTGGGCCACTATGGCTGCAACAGTTGCCGATTCCGACCAAAGCCACGGTACTGTCAGCTGGGGTCCGTTCGCCGCAGTCGCAGTGACCGTGGGCATTTATTTTTCTTCTCAGATTATTGCGGGCTTGGCGTTTTACCTGACGTTAATCGTATTGGGTTGGGATGAAGGGCAGATAACTGAGTGGCTGGCCGGAACCACGGCCGGCCAATTTCTATTGTTTTTCACGGTAGAAGCTCTGACGATAGGGATGTTGTGGCTGTACTTGCGAAAGCGCAAGGCAAGCTTTCGGACAATTGGCTTAAAAAAGCCGCGGCTTAAAGACGCCGGATATGCGCTTATCGGATTCGGCATGTACTTTCTGCTGTACATGGGTGTACTCATGGTTGCTCGGCTCCTGATTCCGGGACTTGACTTGGAACAGGAACAGGAAATTGGTTTTGAGGCTGTGGGGCGCGGCGTAGAGCTGGTGCCGGTATTTATTGCGCTCGTCGTACTGCCGCCTATCGTTGAGGAAATAGTAATGCGGGGGTTCCTTTATAGCGGACTGAGGAAGCGGCTGCCTGTTATTTTCGCTGCGCTTATTACCAGCTTGCTTTTCGCGCTGGCGCATCTGCAGTTCGGCAGTGACGCGCCGCTGCTATGGGTGGCAGGTATCGATACCTTCGTGCTTTCTATGGTGCTAATTTATCTTCGCGAAAAAACCGGCAGTCTGGCAGCACCGATTCTGTTGCACGGCATTAAGAACCTACTGGCGTTTTCGGTAATTTTTATATTTCAGCTGTAGTCAGCTACAATAGGCCTGATTATGAGACTTTCGACGCTATTTACCAAAACCAGACGGGAGGTTCCGGCGGATGAGACGGCTAAGAACGCCCGGCTGCTCATCCAGGGCGGCTTTATCCATAAGGAAATGGCCGGTGTTTATAGCTATTTGCCTCTTGGCTTGAGGGTCTTTGAAAACATTAAGACGATTATCCGAGACGAGATGAACTCGCTGGGGGCGCATGAAATTATCATGACCAGCTTACAGCCTAAGGAGCTGTGGGAACAAACTGACCGCTGGGATGACGAAAAGGTTGATATTTGGTTCAAGTCGAAGCTGAAAAACGGAACCGAAGTCGGGCTTGGCTGGTCGCATGAAGAACAGATAACGGCTATGATGAGAGACTATATCAGCAGCTACCGCGACCTGCCGGCAAACGTGTACCAGTTCCAGAACAAGCTGCGCAATGAAACGAGGGCAAAGAGCGGCATCATGAGGACCAGGGAGTTCGTCATGAAGGACCTCTATTCCTATTCCCGGGACGATGTGGAGCACCAGCGGTTCTATGACAGCGTGACCAAAGCGTACCTGAGGATATTCGACAAAGTCGGGCTTGGCGAGGTAACATTCCTGACATTTGCTTCAGGAGGAGCCTTTACACAGTTTAGCCATGAGTTTCAGACAGTTACAGACGCTGGCGAAGACATCATTTATCTGGACCGGGATAGAAAGATTGCGATCAATGAGGAAGTGCTGACCGACGAAGTAATAAAGCAGCTTGGCTTGGCGCGAGATAGGCTGGAAAAGGTCAAGGCTGCCGAAGTCGGCAACATATTTAGTTTTGGCGACACAAAATCGAAACAACTCGATCTGCACTTTACTGATGAAAACGGCCAAACCAAACCTGTAATTTTGGGGTCTTACGGGATAGGAGTCGGCCGGCTCATGGGAGTTATTGTTGAACGCTTTGCCGACGAACGCGGGATTGTATGGCCAGCCACTATAGCCCCTGGCCAAGTGTATTTGGCGAGAATTGGCGACAGCCCGCAAGTTGCAAAATCAGCTGACGAGCTGTATCATCAACTCACCGAAAACGGCATAGGGGTGCTCTATGATGACCGCGACCTGCGCCCCGGCGAGAAATTTGCTGATGCCGATTTACTCGGCATACCTTTCAGGGTGGTTGTTAGTGAAAAAACGGTTGCAGCCGGCAAATACGAACTCAAGGCCCGCCGGGACAAGGATTCGCAACTCATTACGCAGACAGCGTTGCTGGAAACAGTAGCAAAAGGCAACCCAAAATTGGTATAATGCTGGCGACCTGAGACACAGAGAGCCAACACGGATAAGGAGTTAGTGTATGAAGAAGTTGTTTCGTTTGACTCAAGAAGGCATAGAAGAGCTGAAGCGGGAGCTGGCCGAGCTGGTCGGCATGCGTGCCCCGATTGCTGAGCGGATCAAGTCTGCCCGTGAATTCGGCGACTTGAGTGAAAATGCGGAGTACAACTCGGCCCGGCAGGAGCAGGAGCGGGTAGAAAGCCGGATTTCTGAAATCGAGAATATACTGCTTAACGTTGAGATAATCAAAAAGCCCAAGGGTGATGCCAAGGTCCAGCTTGGGTCAGTGGTGAAGCTGAAGAACGAAGCCGGAAAAACTAAGGAATTCCAAGTGGTCGGCACAGTAGAGGCCGATCCGCTGGACGGGAAAATCTCTGACGAATCGCCAATCGGAAAGGCGCTGCTTGGCAAAAAAGAGGGTGAAGCGGTAGAAATCAAGACCCCGGTTGAGACAGCGGCCTATAAAATTATTGATATAGCCTAAGCAACTTTTGTAAGAGGTTTTTAATCTGGGGTATACTAACCCCAGATTTTTATGTAAGGAATAACTGGAATGCAGTGGCTGAATAGTATTGTTGATGAGCTGGTCAAACGCCATCCCGACGGTGAAATTATCGTTTCTTCGGGGGTGTCTCCTTCCGGTAAGTACCATCTCGGCACGCTGAGGGAAGTGCTAACAGCCGAAGCGGTGATGCGGGAACTCAAAAACCGGGGCCGGCAGTGTCGCCACGTCCATGTTGTAGATGACCTTGATGTGTTTCGAAAGGTCCCAGCTGGCGTGCCTGAAGGGTTTGAGCAGCATCTAGGAAAGCCGTTATGCGACGTGCCTGCCCCTGATGGATCTGGCCGTTCATATGCTGACTACTATCTTGACGACCTATTGGCTTCTGCCACGGACCTGCATCTTCAAATGGAAGTCTGGAGAGCGCATGAGCAATACCGTAAGGGCATTTTTATACCAGCCATTGAAAAAGCATTGCAAAACCTCGATGTTATACGAAGAATACTGGAAGAAGTCGCTGGGCGGGCGCTTGACGAGCATTGGTCTCCGGTGCAGGTGCTTGAAGACGGCTATTTAAAAAACCGCAAATTTATTGCAATTGATACCGATAGCAAGGAGCTGACGTACGAAGACAGGCACGGCAGTGGAGCGACGGCACGTTATGATAACGGGACAGTTAAGCTCAATTGGCGCATTGATTGGCCAGCCAGATGGTGGCTGCTGGGAGTTGCTATTGAACCATTTGGCCGTGACCACGCGACAAAGGGAGGAAGCTATGATACCGGCAGGCTTATTGCTGAAGAACTCTTCGGCATAACACCGCCATTGCCGGTGCCATATAACTTTATTAACCGCACCGGCGAAACGAAAAAGATGAGTAAAAGCGCCGGCGATACGATAACAGCTGCTGAGTTGTTAAAGGTGCTGCCAGGTGAAATAGTTTGGTACTTTATTCTTCGGTATGCGCCTGACAAGCTTTTATTTTTTGACACGGGCACTACCTTGATCCGGCTTGTCGATGAGTTCAGTGAACTCATTGCCAAACAAGATAAGAGCGAGCAAGAGAAGCAATTGCTTGCGCTATGCACATATGGCCTTAACCAACAAACAATTAGCAGCGTGCCGTTTTCCCACTTGGTCACAAGCTATCAGGCCGCTCTAAAGAACCCGGAGAAAACCTTAGAAGTAATACGCCGGACCGAACATAAAGAAACAGTTGATGCGCAAGAAACGGTCATAAAGGCAGAGCTTCAGTTTATTGACGAGTGGTTAAAGCGATGGGCTCCAGACGACGTAAAGTTTAAGCTTCAGGATTCCTTAGAGGCAGACAACCTTACACCGCAACAAAAGGAATTTCTTGCTGACCTGGCAAGCAAAATTGAGCAAGCTCCAGCCGATGCAGACGGCGAATGGTTCCATAAGGCTATCTATGAGTTTAAGGATGAGGGTGAGCTTAGTCCTAAGGAGCTCTTCCAAACACTGTACCAAGTATTGATCGGTAAAGATGCCGGTCCGCGGGCCGGATGGTTTCTCGCCTCGCTTGACAGGGATTGGCTGGTAAAACGCCTCAAGCTGGAGGCTTAGTATATGGCTGCGAAAGCTACAGCCATCTTCGCTGCGGGTTGTTTCTGGGGAGAGAAGTTAATGAGACACCCCTTCGGGGTTTCTCATCGCGCCGGCAAAATGGAATACATTTTGTCGGGCTGCTCTTCCCGAGGGGCTGAGTAATGAACAAAGCTACAGCCATCTTCGCTGCGGGTTGTTTCTGGGGTGTGCAGTATTATTTTAACCAAGTACCGGGAGTTATCGAGACTACAGTCGGGTACATTGGCGGAGATACGGAGAACCCGACGTACGAAGAGGTATGCACCCAAACAACCGGGCATGCCGAGGCAGTAAAAATTGTCTTCGAACCTTCCAGGGTTAGCTTTATGGTGCTGTTGAAGCATTTTTTCAGAATGCATGACCCAACCCAATTAAACAGACAGGGGCCGGATGTTGGTGACCAGTACCGGTCGGCAATTTTCTATACTACGGAAGCGCAAAAACAAGCTGCCGAGGCCTTTATTGCCAACTTGGAGCAAGAGCGACGGTTTAAACGGCCGATAGTCACCAAAGTGGAAATGGCATCAAAATTTTATCCGGCAGAAGATTATCACCAGAAATTTACTGAGCGAACCGGCAGGGGAATGTGCCACGTGCCGTACGAACCGGTGACATAAACATAAGGTAGGGTGGAAAACTATGCTGCGATGACTTACGTCCAGTGTGTAACGGCAACAGTTATGGTATAGTGCAACCATGAGCAAAAAAATCACAAACAACCAGCTTAAGAAACTTAACCTGCTACTGGCAGGACTGTATGGCTTGCAGGGAGTGATACTCCTTGTATTGAGCAAGACAGTAACTGTTCCAATTACACTCAACTACTTAACGCGAGACTCTCTAGCGTCAAAACCAGATAGTGCCGTTCTGGCACCGGCTTCGCACGCTTTGTTCGATATAAATCTGGCGTACCTGGTGGCAGCAGTGCTTTTTCTTGCGGCAATCGCCCGACTTCTCCACGCTACTACTTACCGTAAACGGTACGAGTCTGAACTGAAAAAGGGAATAAACCGCACTCGCTGGGTTGAGTATGGCGTGAACGGCGGCTTGGCCCTGGCAGTAGCCGCTCTACTGGTTGGCGTACGGGATATCTCGAGCCTGATAATGCTGTTTGTTTTAGCGCTGGTAGCAAGCTTGTTGGGAATGGTTATCGAGATACAGCAGGACAAGGCGGAACAACGCATTGACCGCCTCAGCACCGCTATCAGCCTGCTAGCCGGGATAGTGCCCTGGCTAGTGCTGTTGTGTTATGTGGCAGGGTCACATATGTACGGTAACAGCCAATTACCATCCTATGTGTACGGAGTATATGCGAGCGTACTGCTGCTGTTCGGTGCCATAGCGCTGAACACCCGCTTGGTGCGTCGGAAGACAGGTAAGTGGAGCGACTACTTGTACGGTGAGCTGGCATACTTAGTGCTAGGGTTTGTTGCCACATCAGCACTTGCATGGCTCGTGTTTGGCGGTGCCCTGCGTTCATAGATGAAAAGCGTTATCTTTGATTTTGACGGGACGATAGCTGATAGTTTGCCCGTAGTCATTGACATGTTTTACGAAATTACAAAACGGCCCGTACGCTTTACGGACGAAGAGATTCAAGCGCTCCGTAACATGCCGGCCCAGCAGATTATCCGAGAATTAAAGGTGCCGATGTACCGGATTCCGCGGCTGATGATGGTAGGCCGCCAGATCTTTAAAAAGAAGCTCGATGATGTGCGGCCATTTCAGGGAATTGGTGTGAGCCTACAGCAGCTGCACGAAAAAGGTTTCGAACTGTACGTCATGAGTTCCAATAGTGCGGCGAACATAGAGCTGTTCTTGCGGCACTATGACCTTATGCAGTACTTCACACGGGTGTATGGCAACGTCAGTATCTTTGGCAAGGCGCCAATGCTCCGGAAAATTATCAAGCGCCACCATCTCGATAAGGGCAGTGTCATATATGTCGGCGACGAGACGCGCGATATCGAAGGCGCCCACAAGGTGGGCATTCCAGTGGCGTCTGTAGTTTGGGGATACAACGGCGAGACGATATTACGGCAATACCGGCCCGACTATCTGGCGCACACGCCTGAGGAATTACTAAAAACCCTACTTGCCTGGTCAACAGAAGCATAGGCGTAAATATGAAGCTGCACCGATTTTATACAGGAGATGAACTGGTACTGGAACATGAGGTTTGGCTGCACGACCAGCGTTTGCTGCACCAGTGGCGAAGGGTGATGCGCTACCGCCCGGGCAGCGAGGTAGTGCTGTTTGACGGCCGGCAGCATGAACGCTTGTACGAGGTGATTGCGATCAATGATACCGAAGCCCACCTAAAAATGGTGACGGAGTTTGAACGCAAGCTTCCCAAGCGTGAGGTGTACCTGCTTTGGTCGCTGCTCAAAAAAGACAAAAACGACTGGGTAATCCAGAAGTGTACCGAACAAGGCGTACGGCATTTCTTGCCACTTATCACTGAACGGTCTGAGCGGAATGAACTATCAATGAGTCGCATGGAGCGGTGGCGCAAAATTGCGATAGAGGCTGCCGAGCAATGCGGCCGCAGTGACATACCAACCATACGCGAACCAGTACACCTTGAAACAGCCTTAAAAGAGTTTGATGGCAAGGTGCCCCTGCTTGTCTGTGATGAAACTGGTAAAGGGGAAACATGGATGACGCTGGATAGGGCGGGAATACTGGTCGGTCCAGAAGGAGGCTGGTCAGAAAAGGAAAAGCAACTTTTTGATGATTACCATATACCTCCCTTTAGCCTGCATGATTTTACGCTGCGGGCTGAAACCGCATGCGTCGTCGCGGCCGCAAAGTTGCTACAATAGGTGGGCATGAGTTATTGGAGGGAACGCAGCCAGCCATACCAACCGGGGCAAACAACCCCGTTTAAGGTCAGTCGCAGCAAGATTGAGCTGTACATGCAGTGTCCACGCTGCTTTTGGCTCGATGTAAGGCTTAAGATCAAGCGTCCCGACGGTCCGCCGTTCCAGATCAATAAGGCGATTGACGAGCTACTAAAAAAAGAATTTGACGGCTACCGCCAAAAACAGGCGCCGCATCCGTGGATGACCGACAACCAAATCAAGGCTGTTCCCATGCAGCACGATGATCTCGACAAGTGGCGTCATAATTTTACCGGCGTCTTCACGCTCCACCAGCCAACCAATCTGCATGTATTCGGCGCCATTGATGATATTTGGGTAAGCGACAGCGGCGAAGCGATCGTCGTCGATTACAAGGCGACTGCCAAACAAAGCGACGTCTCGCTCGACGCTGACTGGCAAATCAGCTACAAACGGCAAATGGAGGTTTACCAATGGCTGCTGCGGCAAAACGGCCTGAGCGTCAGCAACACCGCTTACTTTGTCTACACCAACGGGCGGCTCGACGTTGACGGCTTTTACAACAAGGTTGAATTCAGGACAAAAATAATTGGTTACACAGGGGATGACTCCTGGATTGAACCGACACTGATAAAGATGAAGGAGTGCATGGAAAGCGAGATGCCGCAGGTTGGCAAGGCGGCGATGGGCGGCGACTGCGATTTCTGTACCTATGCCCGCCAACGTACGGAATTGACCCTAGAATCCATCAAGATTCGCAAACGCTCACAGTCCGTCAGCAGCTAAAAATTTTTGCAGCGATATACCACCGTACGAAATACGATATACTACAGCTATGTTAGACATCCAGTTTATCCGCGATAACCGGCAGTTAGTCCAGGAAAAATCAAAACAAAAAGGCTACGACGTTGATATCGACCAGCTGCTTGAGGCGGACGGTAAACGCCGGGAGCTTATTGTACAAATTGAGGAGCTGCGCCAAAAGCGCAATGACATGGCGCAGTTAACCAAAAACCAGCGGCCGACCGACGAGCAAATTGCAGAAGGCAAGCGTTTGAAGGAAGCGATAACCAAACTTGAGGCTGAACTGGAGCCGGTTGAAACCCGGTTCACGTCGCTACTAAAAGCAGTGCCCAACATGCCGCTGGATGATGTGCCGGTCGGGCAAAGCGAAGAAGATAATATCGTTGCCAAAGAAGCAGGCGTTAAGAGGGAATTTGCTTTTACGCCCAAAACCCATTGGGAGATAGGGGAGGCGCGCGGGCTGATTGACAAGCAGCGTGCCGCCAAAGTAGCAGGCAGCCGCTTTGCGTACCTGGTAGGAGGCTTGGTTGAACTCCAGTTTGCCATCATCCAATGGGTCATGCAAAGCTTGGGGGATGAGAAGCTTCTAGAGCGCCTTATTGAAGAAAACAGCCTGAGTCTTCCGGCAAAGCCGTTTGTGCCGATCCTGCCGCCGTACGTGCTCAGGACAGGCATTTACGACGCAATGGACCGGCTTGAGCCGCGTGATGACCGCTACCAAGTCGGCGAGGCAGCAGATGACTTGTGGCTGCAGGGCAGTGCCGAGCATGTGCTTGGTCCTATGTACTATGACGAAACATTGCCGGCAGAAGAGTTGCCCATTCGTTATATCGGTTACGCGACCAGCTTCCGGCGCGAGGCGGGTACGTACGGCAAAGATACCGAAGGTATTGTCCGGATGCACCAGTTCGACAAGCTGGAGATGGAAGTCTTTAGCTCGCCGGCAACCGGACTGGAAGAGCACAGGCTGTTGGTGGCATTGCAGGAACATCTGGTCAGCCAACTGGAGCTACCGTACCGTGTGCTCAATAAATGTACCTATGATATAGGCAAGCCAAACGCCCGCGGCATTGATATTGAAGTGTGGTTCCCAGGGCGCGGCCAGTATCTCGAAACGCACACCGCTGACTATATGACTGATTACCAAGCCCGCCGGTTAAAAACGCGGGTGAAGACGCAAACCGGGGATACTGAACTGGTCCATACCAATGACGCGACGGCATTTGCCCTTGGCCGGATCCTGGCGGCCATCATGGAAAACTACCAGACAGAACACGGTAAGGTTATTGTGCCGAAGGTGCTTCGTCCGTTTGTGAACGGCAAGAGTGAAGTATAAAAGCTTAAAATATCGCAGCGCTGGTAACAGAACGCTGCGATAATAACGTATAACAACAAAAAGGAGGCCGTATGATCCAAAAGCTCGAGCTCACTGGCATACACTATGAAATCAATAATGATTTGCGCAAATATATTACTCGAAAAATAGGGAAGCTCGACAGGTTTTTGCCAAAACATGCCCGGGAGAGCGCGAGGGTTGAAGTTATCTTGAAGGAGAGCAGTGGCAAGGGCAAAAAACAGTACATATGCGAGGTTGTCATGCATCTGCCGCACGAGAAAATTATGACCAAGGAAAACACTATGAATATGTTTGCGGCAGTCGATATCGTTGAGGAGAAACTAAAGAACCAGCTAAAGAAGTACAAAGAGACACACAGCAGCCTGAAACTGCACCGCCGCGTACTGGCGCGGTTACGCCGCCGGACATCAATCTGACAGTATGGCTCGGGCCGGTAGCACGTGTTTTATAAAAAGTTGCAACAAACGCTCGATTATCAGATAAAAAGGCGGTAGAATATAATCCGAACACCATCAGAACGGTTAGTTAGGGAGCGACTGCATAATGAAGAAAGTCTTTAGAAGGGTTTTGGGCGACCCGCAAGCTAAAACCCTTAAGCGGCTGCGTAAGCGAGTTAAAGAGATAAACAGCCTGGCGGACAAGTATGCCGCAATGTCCAATGCTGAGCTTAAGAAGCAAACGGACATACTGAAAAAGCGCCTCAAGGACGAATCGCTGGACAAGATCTTACCTGACGCTTTTGCGGTAGTACGCGAGGCGGCGACCCGCACGCTGAAGCAGCGGCATTTTGACGTACAGCTTATCGGCGGCATGGTGCTGCATGAGGGAAGCGTGGCGGAAATGAAAACCGGTGAGGGAAAAACACTCGTCGCGACACTGCCGGTCTACCTAAACGCGCTTACGGAAAAGGGCGTACACGTCGTAACTGTCAATGACTACCTGGCGCAGCGTGACGCCGGCTGGATGGGTCAGGTATATTCATTCCTTGGGCTCCAGGCGGGAGTTATTATCGCCGATGAATCGTACGTTTACGATCCTGACTTTACGAACCGGGAACATGATGACGAGCGGTTCCGCCACCTGAAACCCTGTACCCGTCAAGAGGCGTATGCTGCCGATATAACGTATGGTACCAACAACGAATTCGGGTTTGATTACCTGCGTGACAACATGGTACGCGAGACAGATCAGCTGCGGCAGCGCGAGCTGCACTATGCCATCGTTGACGAGGTAGATTCAATATTGATTGACGAGGCCCGGACACCGCTCATTATTTCAGCCCCTTCCATCACAAGCGGTACCGCCTATGAGCAGTTCAGCAAAGTGGTCCGGCAGCTGAAAGAGGGCGACCACTATGAGAAAGATGAAAAGCGCCGTTCAGTTATCCTGACCGACGAAGGTGTCGAAAAGGTCGAAAAAATCCTCGGTATCAGCAGCCTGTACAGCACGGATAACATACGGACAATTTACCACCTGGAGCAGGCATTAAAGGCCCAGGTGCTCTTCAAGCGGGACAAAGATTACGTGGTCACCAAAGACGGGGAAATCGTTATAGTTGACGAGTTCACCGGGCGCCTGTTAAAAGGCCGCCGTTACAACGAAGGGCTGCACCAGGCGATCGAAGCGAAAGAAGGCGTCGAAGTCCAGGAGGAATCAATGACGCTCGCCACCATCAGTTTCCAGAACTACTTCCGCCTGTATGAAAAGCTGGCTGGTATGACCGGTACGGCGGCGACCGAAAGCGAAGAATTCCATCAGATTTACAAGCTTGAAGTCGTGGAGATACCGCCTAATAAGCCGATAATCCGGGATGATAGGCCTGACCGTATTTACCGGACCGAAGCCGGCAAGTTCAAGGCGATTGTCAAAGAGGTACAGGCACTGCATAAAAAGGGACAGCCGGTACTGATTGGAACCGTGTCAATCGAAAAGAACGAACTCCTAAGTTCACTCCTCAAGAAAGCGAGTGTGCCGCATCAGGTATTGAACGCCAAGAACAACGAGCGCGAAGCGGCGATCGTCGCTAAAGCGGGTGAGAGAGGCGCCGTAACGCTGGCGACTAACATCGCCGGCCGCGGTACCGATATTGTGCTCGGCAAAGGCATCAAGGAGCTTGGCGGGCTTTTTGTGCTCGGCAGCGAGCGGCATGAGTCGCGGCGTATCGATAACCAGCTTCGCGGCCGTTCCGGCCGCCAGGGTGATCCGGGTGCGACGCAGTTTTTTGTCAGCACCGAAGATGACCTGATGCGCGTCTTTGGCGGCGACCGAATCGGTACGATCATGGAGCGCCTGAAAGTTGACGATGATATGCCGATTGAAAACCGGCTGATTTCACGCAGCCTTGAGGCGGCCCAAAAGAAAGTGGAAGGCCATAACTTTGACATGCGTAAAAACGTGGTCCAGTACGACGATGTTATGAACCGCCACCGCCGGGCGACCTACGCGATGCGGCGGGAAATACTCAACCAGGCAGACATCAGCAAGCGCATCAAAATCTTTATCGAAGAAGAGGCCCGCGAATTAAACGCTTCGCCGCTTGCTACGACTGACCAGTATGAAGACCTCATTAAAGAAGTGTTCCCGTTTGACGAGGCAACGCTTGACCAGTTGTTTGATACGGAGGCTGATAAGTTCGAGGGGGTACTAAAGCAAAAGGCAATGGAGCTGTACACTGCCCGCGAAGCTGCCTTCACGCCGGAAATATTACGTAAGGTAGAGCGGGACATATACCTTCAAATCCTCGACAACCTTTGGATGCAGCACCTGGAAAATATGGATCACTTGCGGGAGGGAATACACTGGATCAGCGTCGGCCAGCGCGACCCGCTCGTGGAGTACCGCCGCCAAGGCCAACGCCTGTTTGAGCAGATGCAACATGATCTGCGGCATGACGTTATCCGCGCCGTGTTCAACGCGCAACCGGTCGCTGCGGATGAAATTGACGAGCCGATTGAAACCGAACTGACAAGAGCAGCCCGTAAATCGGTTGATAATGCCGACCGTATCATCGAAGCCGATGAATTCAGCGAGAAAGATTTCAAACCAAGCGCCGAAGTGCAGAAAGCCCGCAAGCAGGCAGTCGAGAAGCGCAAAAAAGCCCGTAAGGCCGAGCGTAAACGCCGCACTAAAGCAAAGAGAAGGAAGTAGTGTGCGGCTTATAGCACCGCTCAGTGATAACCGATGAAGCATACCGTATCAGAATTAGTACTTAAGAACGGCACCAAAGGATTACTTATACATATACCGGACGCGAGCGTCATGACCTTTGACGTTAATTTCCGGGCAGGCGAATATTTGGTTGAGAGGGCAAAGTGGGAGACGCCGCACTTGATGGAGCATATGCTGCTTGGCGCTAACGAGCTTATCCCAAAGGCGAGGGCGTTCCAGGCGGAGTTCGAGAAAAACGGTGCCTACTGCAATGCCAGTACCAGCACCTATGACATTACATATGAAGCCGAGTGTGCCGACTTTGAATGGGACAGGATTTTAGGCCTGCTGCTGGTGGCGGTTACCAAGCCGCTGTTTTTACCGGAAGAATTCAAGGCCGAATTTGGCAACGTGCGGGAGGAGCTGACAGCCAGGTCGAACAACCACTTCCGGCATTTGAGCCTGGCGCTCAGGCAAAAGTACGGATTTTACGCGCTCACCGACCAAGAGCGGCTGCAGCTCATGCATAACGTGACGCCAGAGGATATCAGGAGCCATTACGAAAAAACCCACACCACAAACAACATGCGTTTTGTCATTGCCGGCAACATAGACAAGGCCCGCAGAGACACCATTAAGAAGCTCTTCGGATCCATTGATTTGCCGCAAGGTGATGAACGCAAAGCGCTTCCGACTGAGCTGCCCAAAGGCCTGGAGAGGCCGCTCTACATCCAGAATGACAGCGTGGACAACCTCTATTTCTATATGGACACGTTTATGCTGCGGCGAATGAGTGACCCGGAAGCTGATGCACTCAGCCTTATTAACTCCATGCTCACCGAAACGCTGTACTCAAAAATACTCGGTACGGCGAGAGAACGGGGCTTGATCTATAACATGAGTTCGGGCTACAGCCAGAGCCGGGCGAGTACCAACTGGTGGTTTGGGGCGCAGGTTATGCCGCAGAACTCCAAAGCGCTTTTTAGCATAATCATGAAAGAGCTGAGCAATGTCTTTAAGGGCGAGCTGGCCGATGAAGACGTACAGGCTGCTAAACAATATGCTATCGGCAAGTTCCAGCGCAGCGGCCAAACGGTTGCCGGTACCGCCAATGGCTACAGCTACCGTTATTTTTTTGACGAGCACATCGACGATTACTTCAAGCTGCCGGACCGCATCCGCGCGATTACCAAAAACCGGGTCGTCAAAATCAGCCGTGAGCTGTTTTCAGAGCAAATTTGGGGACTCGGGGTGCTTGGGAATGCCGGCGAGGAGTTTGCTGAAGACCTGCACCGTAAGGTGGAGCCGCTCTGGAAGCAAGTCAAGACTGATATAATTCGCTAGATATGCAGGACGTGCAAAAAGGCATTGCCGAACTGGAAGCCGAGCTTAAGACGGCAACGGCGCGCATTGGCCTTAGGGCTATGGAGAAACGGCTTGAGGAGCTTAACCAGGCGGTTGCGAAGCCGGATCTTTGGAGTGACAACGTGCGTGCACAGGCGGCAATGAAAGAACAGGCCAGGCTGCAGGCGCGGGTCACGCCCTGGCAGCAGCTTTTGGCAGAGGTACAAGAAACCAAAGAGCTGGCCGCTACTGGTGACGAAACACTTGCTGGCGATCTGCAAAAGCAGCTGGAAGCGCTGCAAAAAACGTTCGAAAGGCAAAAGGACGAGCTAAAACTCTCGGGAGAACATGATAGCGACGATGCAATTTTGAGCATCCACGCAGGTGCCGGCGGCACAGATGCCCAGGACTGGGCAGGCATGTTGCTGAGGATGTACGTCCGGTGGGCAGAGAGCGCCGGATACACCATCACCACGATCGAACAATCACCCGGCGAGGAAGCCGGGCTCAAAAGCGTGACGCTGGAAATCAGCGGTAACTTTGCCTATGGCCGGTTAAAGGGGGAGCATGGTGTGCACCGGCTGGTGCGGCTCAGTCCATTCAATGCCGACAACCTACGCCAAACGAGTTTTGCGAAAGTCGAAGTCTTACCCAAAATAGATACGCCTGGTGAGCTGGAAATCGATGAAAAGGATGTGAAGATCGACGTATTTAGGGCCGGAGGGCACGGCGGCCAAAGCGTCAACACCACGGACTCCGCGGTGCGGGTAACGCATATTCCCACCGGTATCAGCGTAGCTATCCAAAACGAGCGGTCGCAGCTGCAAAACAAGGAAACTGCGCTGACTATCCTCCGTTCCAAGCTCGCACAGCTTAAGCTGGAGCAGCACAAGGAGCGTCTGGACGAAATCAAGGGTCCGAACGAGCAGGCGGCATGGGGCAACCAAATCCGCAGCTATGTACTGCATCCCTATACCATGGTGAAGGACTTGCGCACCAGGCACGAGACATCAGATGTACAGGCGGTACTGGACGGCAGTCTCGACAGCTTCATCGACGCCTATTTAGAAGCGAACATCGGCGAAGTTTGACCATCCAGCCAAAAGCTTGTAGACTGGTATTGTTGTTATCAAAATAAACAGGAGACAAGCATGGACGACAGCCAAGCACAGAATCCAGTTCCGCAGCAAGACGGGGCTGGCGCTACGCCACCTGCAGATCCGTCTGTACAGCCTGGCGGGATGCCGCAGGAACCTGCAGCACCTGCACCGGAGCCACAGCAGCCGGAGACTCCAACGAGCGAACCGCCTGCAGCGCCTGACCAAGGCGTTGGCGGTGGCGAACCAAGCCAAACTGCTTAGTACCAGTTACTAAATACCTAAAAAAGTGTCCGGGCCCCCTCGGCACTTTTTTAATTTTGTAAGCTATCATCATATTGTAGAGTAAATCACAACACAACCCTTTACAAAACCACAACCGTAATAAATACTAGACGGTAAGCAACGGTTCGTTAAATATATAGAACAAACGAGGTGTGCCAAACACAAAATGAAAAAGGCAAAACTCCTTAACCTACTACTTGCTGCACTACTTGTATGCAGTTTCTTTAGCGTGCCATTCCAACAAGAGGCGGAAGCAGCGAGAATTGGGTACAGTTATGGGTGGTCTTATGTGCCTGAAATAGATGGAGAGAACGGGAGTTCTTGGCCAAACTTTGCATTTACCACGAATGAATACACCTATTTAGCTGGAGTAATTGGTGGCACCGTTGACTTTGACCCTGGCGCCGGTACGGATGAACATACGAGCAATGATGGCAGTGATGGTTACCTCACCAAACTCAACGCTGACGGCTCCTACGCCTGGACTAAAACCTGGGGCGGT
>CAZUIL010000010.1:0-2785 GCA_964620175.1 uncultured Candidatus Saccharibacteria bacterium
GGAACGGTTCTCTGTTTGAACGCAGGCACCTACGGAACGATTTCAATCATTGGTAAAAATGGCCAGTCAGGGAAACCAATAGTTATTCAATCGTTGCCAGGAACCAGGCCGGTAGTGCGTCCGTCGTCTGGTGCGGCTATCTTTATGAATCTTTCCTCTTTCATTGTGATAAGAGGCTTGGAACAGGGGCCAACGAATTCTCATTCCACCATAATCTATGGTTCTCATGACATAATTTACGAAAATAACTACATACACGATCAGCTGCAACCGCCATCCGGAGCACATGACTGGGCTGGTATAAAAGTGTCCAAGTATCAGTATTACGACAATGGTACGTACATTAAGCCATCTGATCCGACTCCCTACAACATTACGATTCGCGGTAACAGGATTGTCGGGAAAACCGGCAGTTATGGCAGGAAATTCAACGAAGGCATTTACGTCGGGTCGAGTACCGGCAGTACCTCTAATCCGGATAGAACTAGTAATATTATCATAGAAAACAACGAGATCAGTAACACCGGCTCGGAAGCAATCGATATCAAACCGGGGGCTATGAACGTTACTATCAGAAACAACTTGATTCACGATATTTACTTAACTGACTCGGCTGCAATTACCGTCGCTAGGAATGGTAATACTGCTTACTCTACAAGTGGAAACTTTCTGATAGAGGGTAACAAAATATGGAATGTGAATGCCAGCTCACTGGGCAACGGCGATGCCGAAGGCATTGACGTCGGTATCGGCAATGCAATTATCCGTAACAACATTGTGTGGAGTACGAAACGCTCTCCGATAAATATCTCATCTACTTACAACTACTCGCCAAGCTTCCGAACTGTAACCATCACTGGCAATACATTATTCAGCCCAGGTACAACCAGTATTGTGCCGACCGGCTGGCCCAATAACGGTAACGCCAACGTCATAGTAGATTCCACCAATAAAACACATGACGGCGCCATGGGTACTACTAGGATATCGAGCTGCCCTGTCTGTACTCCTCAGAGCCTCAGCGGCTTTTAACAGGCTGTCGTCCACAAGCAATGCCATGAAAGTGTTTGCACTCTTCAGCTATCCTGCTATTATTACCATAAGTGTAATTAAGCATATACCCACATATGGCAGTCCATAAAAAGCTCAAAAAGCTCAAGCCCAAGGCGCTAGCCAGAGACAGTTTGCTCAAACCTACCGTCTTTGTCCTCATCTTTGCTGCCATGGGCGGTGCCTATCTCTTGTACCGCATATTAGCTAACACCACCAACTTTGCCATCAACAACCAGCTCAACACTTCGCTGCTTGCGGTCGATGATCCCACCGCTTCCGGCGGCAAGGCACTGCTCTTTAAGAGTGCACCGACACCACCGACACCGCCACCGCCACCACCGACACCACCGACACCGCCACCGCCAACCAGTGGTGATCCGCAGATACCAGCTGCGCCAACTTGCACCAAGAATGTCACTCCTTCCAACGCTCAGTCTACTATTAACGGCGCGCAAGCAGGGGATACCATTTGTCTAGACAGCGGAACCTACAGCGGCCTTTGTATTGATGGCAAACGCGGAACGGCGAGCGCCAGGATTACCGTTATGGGTATGCCAGGTCGCTCTCCTAGGATAACCGGCTCAGCTTGTAGCATGTATTGGATAGTGGGCATCCGTAATTCTGACTACGTGACGGTAAGGAATCTAGAGATTCACAGCGGCACTGGTGGTGTCGCAATTCATTCTTCGACCCAGATCGATCTAATTCAAAACTATATCCATACTATCAACCAGGATTCTATCAATGTAGCAAAGAACCGCACTGGCTCAGGGTATGACGGCAACAGCCGTAACTCCTCATTTATACGGATAATGGGGAACACGATTAAGGGAAGGACTAACAACACACTATCCTCCAGTAAGTGGAATGAGGGGATTTATTTAGGACACAGCCAAGCAACGTACAATCTTTCAACAACCAACGCGCCAAACAATATCCTTATCTATAAAAACGATATTTCTTGGGTCGGTTCAGAGTGTATTGATGCAAAGGCGTTCTTCCATACCTTACAGATTATTGAGAACTCCTGTCACCATGCTAAGCCTGAAAGCGGTGGCGCATTTACGATTAGCCAAGTGAATGACGGCAATCTGCCAAACTTCCCGCCACCCAACATTAACACCATTATACGCGGCAACAAGATCTATGAGATTAGGCGGAATCCGAGTTCCAACGTAGGAAACGCGTCGGTGCAAATTTGCGATGGCGACGTGACGTATGAAAATAATGTCATTTGGAACAGTGACGCAGGATTCACAACATGTGGAACTCCGTCCACTTCTTACCGAACGATCACTATGAAGAACAATACGATCTGGAACGCACCAACTGCCGCAAACGGATTAGGCTGGATTAGCAATCCCGGTGGTGCCCATACCATGTTGTTTGTAAACGCCGGTGGCAACAAATCAAACCAAAATCTGACATTCATGGGCGCGTCAATAATTTCCAGCTGTTCGGTATGTGTGCCGTAGTTTGGCTGGAATAGGATTTTGCTATAATCAGGTCGGTATTTGTTGGGTGTTGCAGATCCCATCTCGGGCAAATTGCCGCCAATGTAGCTCAGCTGGCTAGAGCACCGCTTTCGTAAAGCGGGGGTCGCGGGTTCGAGTCCCGCCATTGGCTCCAGCCCATCGAATGACTTCGGCAATGCATGCGAATGTAGTTTAGTGGTAAAACGTGACCTTCCCAAGGTTGAGTTGCGGGTTCGATTCCCGCCATTCGCACCATT
>CAZUIL010000010.1:2885-31384 GCA_964620175.1 uncultured Candidatus Saccharibacteria bacterium
AACGTGACCTTCCCAAGGTTGAGTTGCGGGTTCGATTCCCGCCATTCGCACCATTCGACTATCTGTCACCTAGCGGATCGCACATGGTAAACCACTGAAGTAGCTAGTTTTGGTTCATGGAATTTCCTATAATAGAGGCTAGCGTTTAGCTAATTTTCCCATGCCAATACCTAAGAACTACTTTCACGATAAGCTGGTGCTATTGCTGCTAAGCATTATGACCTTCCTGGTGCTGCTCTGCGGTATACTGCTCTTTCTTCGGCTTGATACCGAGAGGGAGGGCTACATCATTCAATACCGGTCCAACCTCGGCCTGAGCGCTTTTACTACAGGCAGCACAGCGGACATGACACGGTTTGTTATCTTTACGGTTTTGGTAGCAGCGTTCCATCTTGTACTGAGCATGAAGATTTATCACCGCCGCCGGGAATTGTCCATTATGGTGCTGGCTACGGGGATTTTGCTGCAGGTCATTACGATTATTGTCAGTAACGCGCTTCTGGTGCTTAGGTAACGGCGTGAAAAAGGCAGATTTAGAAATTCCATATGTCGAGGACCGCGGTAAACGCTACCGATTTTTTGAGATATTACCAGGGGCGCTGACCTGGAGCATTCTCGCGCTGCCGTTTATCTTGAGCCAGATTAGTGCGTGGCTAACGGCGTTATTTATCCTGGCGTACCTGCTAATGTGGTTCACCAAGTCAATCGGGTTACTGGTGCGCAACGTGCAGGGGCTCCGCATCATACAACAGCACCAAAAGCTTAATTGGTCGCAGTTGCTCGAAGAGCTGGAGAAGGGCAAAGTCTCCCAGCCCGACAGACACGTCCCTAAATGGCACTACGCGCATGTCAGACGCTTCCAGGAAGCGCCTTCGGCATTGCAGCCGGCAAACGTACTCCATGCCATTATAATCGCTACCTACAACGAGAGCCGGGAAGTGCTGGAGCCAACAATCAAGTCTGTTTTGGCATCACATTTTGACATGGACCGGGTCATTTTGGTGTTGGCGTACGAAGAGCGAGGCGGGGAAGCCGTGGAAACGCAGGCCAAAAGCTTAATCAGCGAATACAAGGATAAATTCCGTTATGCGGTTGCAGTTAAGCATCCCTCCGACTTGCCCGGCGAAGTCATAGGCAAAGGCGGCAATATTACGTATGCCGGACGCAAACTACAGGAGTATCTGGAAAGACACAAAATTGACCCGTTAAATGTCGTTGTCACTACCCTCGATGCTGATAACCGGCCGCATCCGTACTATCTTTCCGCGCTGACATATATCTACTGTGTAAGCCCCGATCCAGTCCGGTCGTCTTATCAGCCAATCCCAATGTTCACCAACAACATCTGGGATGCGCCTGCGCCGATGCGGGTTATTGCGACAGGAAACTCGTTTTGGAACGTCATCCTCTCGCTAAGGCCCCATATGCTTAGGAACTTTTCTTCCCATGCCCAAAGCATGCAAGCACTTATTGATACCAACTTCTGGAGCGTGAGGACGATCGTGGAAGACGGGCACCAGTTCTGGCGCACGTACTTTCGATATGACGGCAAGCACCAAGTCTATCCGGTGTTTTTGCCGATTTACCAAGACGCGGTGCTGGCCGGCAGCTTCTTTAAAACGCTCAAGATGCAGTTTGTCCAACTGAGGCGGTGGGCGTGGGGCGCTTCAGATATCGCTTATGTGGCTGAAAAGGGCTTTTTTACCAAGAATAAGGTGCCAAAGCTTGATTTATGCCTAAAGTTCTTGCGGTTGCTTGAGGGACACATCAGCTGGTCAACAGCTCCGCTGGTTTTGGCGTTCGCGGCGTTTATACCGGTACTCTTTAACCCTGAGGATTATGCCGCCAACCAGCTGCCGTTTATCGCCAGCCGTATCCAAACCATCGCGATGGGCGGTATTATCGCTACGATGTTCTTGAGCTTGAAGGCCTTGCCACCCAAACCTGAGCGCTATAAACGGCACCGCTCGCTGTTCATGATGCTCCAGTGGGTGTATTTACCGTTCACTACAATTGTCTACAACTCTTTATCGGCAGTGTATTCACAAACCCGACTGATGCTCGGCAAGTATCTCGGTAAGTTTGATGTTACGGAAAAGGCTGTTGTTACCGAAAAACGCGAGAAAATCGTCGGGGTTTGAATTCTGCCGAGAGAGGCGAGCAGCAGCTTAGTTTGAAAGCTTGTGGTAAGCTGCGTATTGCACTGCAGCCGCCTTATCAAAATTGTTCAGGACACTTACAACGCTGGCAATAATTTCTTCACGGGTGACTACAGCCCGTTTGCCCCTAACTACCAATTTGCTCATTACCGTATCGGTGATAGCGAGCGCATCGCCTAACGCTGCATCCCCACGGTGCCCCAGGCTGCTGTAGATACTCAACAAAAGCTGCTCGCGCACGAATGGCACCAGCTTACCGTGACGGTCCAAACGAAGCGCCTGTTGGTAATCGGCAGCTTCAATGGTGGTATATGTGTTGCCGCAAGCCTCACAATGCCTGCGTCGCCAAATGTGGTTTACTTTTTTCTGAAGCCGGGAATTCACAACCCGCGTCTCACCCCCGCAGTAAATACAGTTCATCTAGTACTCCTGCCTTTGCTCGGGAAGAGCAGCAACAGAGTCGTGGGCTTTGCCCAAACGTAGGCAGTTGAGGCTGAAAATATGTAATACCATGACAATATATTGACATACAGCAAGAAAAAACGCTAGTGGAAAACCATTGTTTAGCTGTGGGGAAACGGGTACATAAAAAATCCCCCGGCTAACCGGGGGACCTCCGCGTTTCTAACTCTTAGAAGTGCGAAGTCGTCTTATGCGGCTGGAGGGCTTGTTGGCTATTAATTCTTCATAAAATAGCTTAAACCCGTCAAGCGCATCAGATTTTTTGGTACTCACCAAAACCTCTCACTTAACCTGCTTATGTTAACACAAATTAGTATAAAAGTCAATGTAGTTGCTACAATAAACCGATGCACAGCAGCAAGTCTAACCCTATTTTCTCGGTTGTTAATGCAAAGGGACTGCAGCGGTCAGGAACGTTAAAAACCCGCCGCGGAACCGTGCTGACGCCTACTTTTATGCCTGTTGGCACCAGAGGTGCCGTAAAAGGGCTAGAGCCGCTGCAGGTGCAGCTGGCCGGCAGCCAAATTATCCTCGGCAACACCTACCACTTGCACTTGCAGCCCGGCGAGGAGGTAGTCCATGCTTTGGGCGGGTTGCATAGCTTCTCTAGGTGGGAAGGGCCTATCTTGACTGATTCAGGCGGCTTCCAGGTCTTTTCCTTGGCACATGCCCGAAAAATTACTGAAGAGGGGGTTGCCTTTAAGGATCCAAAAACAGGTGACAGTATTATGCTGACTCCTGAAAAGTCAATGCAGATACAAATGAAGCTTGGTTCAGATATCATTATGGCGTTCGACGACCTCACTGGGCTGGATAGGCAAGCCAGGAGCCGGGAGGAAGAAGCAGTTGACCGTACGCACCGCTGGCTCAAGAGGTGTATTACGGAATTTCAGCGTCTGACAAGGGATATGCCCAGGCATGAGCGGCCGCTCTTATTTGGCATTGTCCAGGGCGGCTTATCAGAAAAGCTACGGAGAGAATCGCTCGAATTTGTGCAGTCACAGCCGGTGGATGGTATTGCCATCGGCGGGCTATCGGTGGGTGAAACCAGGGAAGATATGCACCGTATGCTGGCTTTTCTGGCACCGCTGTACGACCCTAGCCGGCCACGCTATCTTATGGGAGTTGGTGACCCTGTTGACCTACGGTTTGCCATTGAACATGGGATAGATATGGCGGATTGCGTGTTGCCGACTCGTAACGCCCGGCACGCTACAGCATGGATAAGCGACGCTGATGGAAAAGATAAGAAAGTTCACCTTACGAATGCCGCATTTGAGAAGGACAGCCGGCCGATAGAGGAAGGGTGTGATTGTACGACGTGCCAAAGGCGCTACAGCCGGGGCTTCTTACGTCACCAGTTTAAGGTTGGCGATAGTCTAGCAGGCTCCTTAACTTCGATCCATAATATTCGCTATCTACACCGTATTTGTGAGGGGTACCGCTAATTAAAATCCCCCTTTGTCCTACTAGAGAACAAAAGGGGATGGTGGGCACGGAGGAACTTGAATCCCCGACCTCCTGAACGTCAATCAGGCGCTCTAGCCAACTGAGCTACGTGCCCTCATCTAAAAGGTGTGTCCAGAACAGATTATAAAGGTACACGAGTCTGTTTTGAATAGCAAGCAATGCACAGGCCAATATCAGCGGTAAACTGTCGTTTAGCCAAGTGATAGAAATATATCATTTTAGAGATAAAATTATGATAACGCCGCGTGAAAGGTTATGTGTAAATTACAATAAAATTGTACTAGCCATTTAGTACTATTATTGCTATCATAGTTTTTGTTAGGTGAGTTTTGCGAGCTGTTTGCTCGCCCAAGCGGTTGAATGCAGTTGCGAGAGCGTTCAACCGCCTTTTTATTTTTCAGCAAGATAAGCGGCTACTTTTGGTTTTACAGAGGTTACAACGGTGTTATCATAGTTTTAAGGAAAAAATTATGGCACAAGAAGATAAAGACCTGTATCCGATGCGGCATTCGCTCGCGCATATTATGGCGGCGGCAATTCAACACCTCTGGCCAGAGGCAAAATTCGGGGTGGGGCCAGTCGTTGAAAACGGCTTTTACTACGATGTTGACCTTGGGGAACAGTCGCTTTCTGAATCTGATTTCGAGAGGATCGAAACGGAGATGAAAAGGGTTATAAGCGAAAACCAACCATTGGAACGGTTTGAGCTGCCGATTGAGCAGGCAATAGAGTGGGCAAGGCAAACCAAACAGCCCTACAAAGAAGAGCTTTTAAATGACCTCAAGCGCTCTGGTACTACCGTTGCAAAAGATATGGACAGTGCCGAGCTGGGACTGCCCACGGAGGCTGACAGCAAAGTGGAAAGAGTTACATTTTATAAGAACGGCGATTTCACTGACCTCTGCCGTGGCCCGCACCTTGCCAATACTGGCCAGGCGGCGGCATTTAAGCTCATGCGGGTATCGGGGGCTTACTGGCGCGGCAAAGAGGAAAACCCGCAGATGCAGCGGATATACGGAGTGGCTTTTGCAACTGACGAGGAGTTGTCTGAGCACTTGCGGGCCGTCGAAGAAGCCAAAGCACGTGACCACCGCAAGTTAGGCCAGGAGCTTGACCTGTTTACGTTCTCTGATTTGGTAGGTCCAGGCCTGCCGCTCTGGACCCCCCGGGGCACGGTGGTGCGTACTGAACTGGAACGCTTTGTACAAGAGATGAGGGATGAAGCGGGGTTTGCGGCGGTTACGATACCCCATATCACTAAAAAAGACCTCTATGAGAAAAGCGGTCACTGGGCAAAATTTGCTGATGAACTGTTCCGCATAAAGACGCGTGACGGGCATGAATTTGCCATGAAGCCGATGAATTGCCCCCATCATACCCAGATCTATGCCAGCCGCATAAGGAGTTATCGTGACTTACCAATACGCTACCGTGAGACAACGATGGTATACCGCGACGAGCAGACAGGTGAGCTTGGCGGGCTGAGCCGGGTACGTTCCATTACGCAGGATGATGCGCATGTCTTTTGCCGGTACAGCCAAGTGAAAGAAGAAGCCCGGAAGCTGTGGGACATCATTGAGCGTTTTTACAGCGCTTTTGACATACCGCTCAAGCTGCGCCTCAGCCTTCATGACCCGGCAGAAAAGGATGCGTATTTAGGCAGTGAAAAGCAGTGGCAAAGCATTGAAGACGTACTACGGGAAATTGCGGCCGAAGGGGCGGAAGGCGTTGAGGTAGAGACGGGTATCGGTGAAGCGGCATTCTATGGCCCGAAGCTTGATTTTATGGGCAAGGATGCGCTTGGCCGGCAGCATCAAGTGGCAACAATCCAATTTGATTTCAACCAACCGGAAGGCTTTGACCTTACCTGTGTCAACGAACAGGGTGAGCCGGAACGGATTGTCATGATTCATTGTGCCGTCATGGGCTCTTTAGAGCGCTTTACGGCGTTACTGCTTGAGCATACTGCCGGCAGGCTGCCGGTATGGGTTGCCCCGGAACAGGTACGGCTCCTGACCGTCAACCAGGAGGAAACCACGATACGGTTCGCCCAAGAATTATTGGAGAAAGCGAAGTCTCTCAGCATCCGGCTTTCTATTGATAACTCTAATGAATCGGTGGGCAAGAAAATCCGCCAATCTGAGCTAGAGAAGGTGCCTTATACGCTGGTGATCGGCCAGAAAGAGATAGAGACTGGCAAGCTGATACCGCGGATCCGTAAGGATATGGAAGTCACGGCTGAGCGCCAGCCATTATCGGTGGAGGAATTCCTCAATACGGTTGCAAACGAGGCTAAAACACGCGTTAGCAAAAGCTCCATATGAGCAAAGGGAAGATAGCAGTTGATATTGACGACGTGTTAAGCCCGCAAGTCGATGTAATCATTGATTTTAGCAACCAAAGGTACGGAACTGCCTTGTCACATGCGGACTTTAAAGCACCTGGTAAATACTGGGGTTACTATGAACAGCTGTGGGGAGTAGATGCCGTAGAAGGGGCGAGGAGATTCCAAGTGTTCTTACGGGAGAAGTATCCTCTCCGGCAAAAGATTCTTACTGAGACCAAGCAGATTATCCAGCAGCTTAAAGCAAGCTATGACCTGGAAATCGTCACTTCAAGGACTGCGGATTACCAACAAGCTACCATAGAGTGGCTGGATTCCCAGTTGCCGGGAATATTTAACGGGGTGCATTTTGTAGATTTGTGGAGTGGAGGCAGCAGAAAAGCCACAAAGGCAAAAATATGCCAGGAAATCGGTGCCGGCTACCTTGTGGATGATAATGCAGAGCATTGCAACCTGGCAGCTGAAGCAGGTGTGCGGGCGCTGCTGTTTGGAGAATTCGGCTGGAATATGTACCAGGAAATACACCCCAACGTAAAGCGGGTGGCAGATTGGCAAGGCGTTATGGATTATTTCAATGGCAAAAACTGAAAAGGAATTTAGGAAGCTGGTGAATTTAACAGTGGCGTTGATACCTGAAGGGAGGGTGATGACGTACGGGCAGATTGCGGCGTTATGCGGCAATGCCAGGGCGGCAAGGATTGTCGGCGGCATCGCCCACTTTGGCGATCCGGCGTTACCGTGGCATCGGGTCGTCAATAAATCAGGCGGCCTGGCCAGGGGGTATCCTGGGGGCAAGAAGGCACACAGGGCACACCTGGAGGCTGAAGGGGTGCCGGTATCTGCTGATTATAAGGTGAATGTAGAGGAACTGCTGTGGTGGCCGGAAACCAGCCTTTGATTGTGATTGTCGGCCCTACGGGTAGCGGCAAGAGTGCTTTGGCCTTGGAGCTGGCCAGCAGCTATAGTGGCGAGATAATCTGCGCCGATTCGCGCACTGTCTATAAGGGTATGGATATCGGGACCGCTAAGCCAAGTCCCAGTGACCTACGGCAGGTAGCGCATCACCTGCTTGACTTGGTAGAACCGGGGCAGCGTTTTACGGCTGCTGAATTTAAGCGGCTCGCCGAGGCTGCAATAGGTGACATACTTGCGCGGGACAAACTGCCGTTCCTCGTAGGGGGCACTGGGCTGTATGTTGACGCAGTAATCTTTAATTACCAGTTCAGTGAACAGGGTGCAGAACGTGATCCCCGTAACCCTAGGCACCTGCAAACAGGCTCCAGCCCCGATAACCATAAGGAAATGCGGCCAAACACACTGGTAATTGGCATTGATCCAGGCAAAGAGGTGCTCAAGCAGCGTATTACCGCCAGGGTGGAGGCTATGTTCGAACAAGGGCTCAAGGAAGAGGTGCGTAGATTAGCTCAAACTTATGGCTGGGGCAATGAGGCTATGACTGGCGTCGGCTACAAGGAATTTAAAGGCTATTTCGCCGGCGATACTTCGCTCGAGGAAGTGAGGGCCAGTATCCTTAAAAATACGGTTGATTATGCTAAAAGGCAAAGGACGTGGTTTAAACGCAACAAAAGTATTCAATGGCTCTCTGACCCCAGGGATGCTGTAGAAATTGTCACAACATTTCTGAACAATTGACCCTGTTAGCCGTATCTTATTCTGCTACAATACAAGTTATGGTGAGTATATCGCATACTTTGCAGCCGGATGCTATGCAAGGAAGCCTGACGCAACAGAGCGCCACAAGCGTTGCAAAGTTGCCGGCTTTGCTGGTAAGTAGGCAGTGGTGTGCAAAGGAGGCGAGGTGATTGAGCAACTGTTTGGATCAAAGACACGCGTTAAGTTGCTGCAGCTTTTTTACAGCAACCCGAACCGTTCATTCTACGTACGGGAGATTACCCGTAAAATTGACGAACAGATTAACTCTGTCCGCAGGGAGCTGGCCAACCTGCTCAGTATCGGCATTATTTCATCTGATAACACGAATAACCGGCTCTATTACGAAGTAAACCAGAAATATGACTTCTACGAGCCGCTGGCTGCGATTTTCGGTGGGGTTAAGCCTAAAACCGCTAAGAAAGCAGCTCTGCCGGTGAATGAAGAAGCCCAGGGGATCAAAGGGCTCGGCAATGTTGAGCTGGCACTCTATACGGGCCAGTTCACCCGGGATGAATCTAGCGGAATCGATTTGCTCATAGTAGGGGATGTCAATGCGACAAAGGTCAGTAAATTTATCGAAGAACTGGAGAAGCGGGAAGGCAAGGAGCTGCGCTATACTGTCATGACACCCAGTGAATTTCAGTACAGGGTGCAGGTGAAAGATAGGTTTTTATCCATTGTCCTCACGTCCAAGAAGCAAGTACTGATTGATAAGCATAACCAGCTGGGTAAGTAGCGTAAGTAAGGATACCATATGGAAATACAGTTTTTTGGCGGCAACTGCACGAAAATATCAACTAAAAAAGCAAATCTAGTCATAGATGACAACCTGGAGGATTTGGGCGGTAGCCCTGTCGCCAGAGCAGGTGATATCACGCTATACACCGGCCCGCACGGCGAGCCTGCCAAAGGCGTGGAGCTCATCATCGACCAGCCGGGCGAATATGAAGTGTCAAACGTGTCCATCAGGGGTGTCGCCGCACGGGCGCACATTGACGAAGAAAACGGACAATCAGCGACAATCTTTAAAATAGTTGCCGACGATATACGTATCGCCGCTGTGGGGCATATTTTCCCTGATCTGGATGACGAACAACTCGAGGCTATCGGAACCGTGGACATACTCCTTATACCAGTCGGTGGCAACGGGTTTACCTTGGATCCTGTCGGCGCGCTTAAAGTGATTAAAAAGATAGAGCCAAAAATAGTGGTCCCTACACATTACGGTGACGGGAAACTACGCTACCCAGTGCCGCAGCAGACATTAAGCGATGCGCTGCAAGCAATCTCCATGGAACCGAAAGAGACAGTTCCCAAACTTAAGGTGAAAGCTGGCGAGCTGGGGGAAGTGACACAACTTATTGTGCTTGAGAAGCAGTAGAAGGCGCTGCAGCGAGAGCGTTGCGGCAGCTTCGTTAGTTTACAAGCAGGCCTTTTTTCTTAAGCGTACGGATAGCTTGGGTGCTGACTTTGAGCGTAACTTTCTTGCCGTCTACAACTACTGTTTTACGCTGAAGATTGGGCTTCCAAACTTTCTTAGTATGGCGTTGTGAGAAGCTCACATTATGGCCAAACTGCTTGCCTTTACCGGTAAGTTCACACTTTTGCATAATAGTTTATTCCATCCTTAACTGCCTATACGGGTCAAAGGCAGCAAACACTAGGGTGGTATTTTAAGCAATTTCTCCTTAGAAGTCAATTGGTAACCTTCTTGCAGGTACCGTATGCAATGGCATAGCGGACACTCCTTGCTATACTAGTTTGGTATGTTAAGCGACCTTACTGTCCTTGAGTTAGCCATCGTATTCGGCTCCATTTTGCTTTCTATGGGGTTCCACGAAGCGATGCATGCCTTCACCGCCCATTCGTTAGGTGATACGACCGCGAGCGAGCTTGGTAGGGTAAGCCTGAATCCTTTAAAACATATTGATATTTCAACAACAGTATTGCTACCAATGCTCCTTATCGTTCTTGGCCTGCCGCCGTTTTTTGTCGCTAAACCCGTGCCATTTAATCCGGCCCGAGTTAAATATGACGAATTCGGTGCCGCGTTAATCGGCGTTGTCGGCCCGCTCACCAACCTGGCGCTTGCGGCCATCACCGCCTTGTTGATCCGGCTCACCGGGGCGGCAATCGGTACTGAATTATTCAGTGTGCTCGCGATATTTATGCAGGTGAATATCGGATTCTTCGTGTTCAATATGATTCCGTTCCCGCCGTTGGACGGGTCCCGCTTGCTTTACGCCTTCGCGCCCGAACCGCTGCAACGGTTTATGTACCAGATAGAAAGTATGGGATTGATGGCCATCTTCCTCTTTATGTTTGTGCTATTCCCATTGCTTGGTCCGCTTGTCGCGGGAATTTCTGAAAACATATATCTATTTTTACTGGCTTAGGTATAATAAATTCAGGCTGGGTTAAGGAGTAGCTCCTGGCCAACCACATGATAATCTGAATACTTATCATAGGGGAGCTTAATATTCGCGGCAGCCGTGGTTGTCGGGTGAAAGCACCCACCTGGGATTGCCTCAGGTTAGTCATGTTGGCCATACCTAGCTATAAAAAACTTCGAGTAGTTTCTCGAAGTTTTTTAATGGTCGGGGTGACAGGACTTGAACCTGCGACCTCACGGCCCCCAGCCGTACGCGCTAGCCAACTGCGCCACACCCCGACGATAACAGCGGTATTTTAACTTAAAACATGCCCATTGATAAGCATTGAGTCACCATAGCTGAGAAACCTATATCCAGAGGATAAGGCTTCTTGGTAGGCTTTTTGTAAGTTGTCCCAGCCGGCGAACGCCGCCGCAAGCATCAGAACAGTGGACTTCGGCGCATGAAAGTTTGTTACCAGCTTGTCTACTATCTTAAATTCGTAACCGGGGTATATGAAGATGTCGGCTTCACCGCTCAGTGCCGTTGGAGAGCCTGTGGTGAGCTGCTGGGCGCAATATTCGAGTGTCCTGACTACTGTCGTGCCAACCGCGCAGACTGCTTTGCCAGTTTGCTTTGCTTCGGCGATAGCTTCGGCTGTTGCTTGGGGTATTTCAAAATACTCGCTATGCATGGTATGTTCTTCGACAGTCTCACTTCTAATCGGGAGAAAGGTGCCCAGTCCGACATGCAGCGTCATATAAACGACCTTTACTCCTTTGGCTATTAACTCGGCCTGCAAGTCCTTCGTAAAGTTGAGGGATGCTGTGGGGGCCGCGACCGATCCCGATTGCTTTGCAAATACCGTCTGGTAGCGCCTTTCATCTTCAGGGGTAGCAGTACGCTTAATGTAGGGTGGCAGTGGAACATTGCCGTGCTGCTCGCTCAGCTGCTCCCAGCTCGACTCACTTCGTATAACTGCTATACCGTCAGGATCTGTATCTTCTACGTGAAGCCGGGCATCTCCTACCTGTAAGGTATCTCCCTTATGAACTTTCCCCCGTACAAGGCAGCGATGGTATAAGGGGACTTTGCTATTACCATGTTGTTCAAGCAACAACAATTCTCTATGACCTCCTTCGCTATTGAGGGCACTGAGCCTGGCTTTTATTACTTTCGTATCATTTAGTACGACAACATCACCGCTTTTAAGGTAGTCTGAAAGTTCGGCATAGCGTCTGTGCTCTATAGTTCCTGAGCCTCTATCAAGAACCAGTAGCCGGCTATTGCCACGTTTGCTTGGCGGGTAGTACGCGATGCGATCTTCCGGCAAGGTGTAAGAATAGTCTGAAATTTGCATACGCGCCATTGTAGGGTAAGGGGAGGCCAAATTTCAACTTATAGAATGCAGCCATGTAAGATAGAATGTGGGTAATGAACAACACTAGAAACCGGAAACAGCATACATATTGGGCGGATATTCCATATGTAAAGTGGTCCGTTAACGGGATTAGGTGCGTGGATAGCAGAGGATGAAAACATTAAAATTTGGTTCCAAACAGATTCAGCCCATACTGGACGGCAAAATTAACGAAACGTGGCGGATTAACGATGAAAAGAACATCTCAGTAGACGACGAAATCGAGTTTGTCGATAAGAGAAGCGGCAAAGCGTTTGGCCGGGGGATAGTAAACCAGGTAAATATTTTGCGCTACGGAGATATTGACGGTGAGGACGAAGAGATAATACAAACGCTGCAGAAGTATTACGGTAAAAGTATTGATCCCAAAATTCACGTAAAATTCATCACGTTTAGTTTTACGCCTTACAAGGGCCTACGGGAGTTGGCAGAAGGCAATTATGACGTTTATCTGCCTGAGCTGAAAGTCTTTGCCGATGGCGGTTCTCGTGGTAACCCTGGTCCCTCAGCCAGCGGCTACGCTATCTTGGATATGGATAACAACGTTGTTAAAAAGTCTGGCATTTACTTGGGTATAACTACCAACAATCAAGCCGAGTACCGGTCATTAAAGTTAGGGTTGGAGGAAGCCAAAAAATTCAAGGCGGAAGTGGTGCATGTCTACATGGACAGTTTGCTGGTGATCAACCAAATGAACGGGGTGTATAAAGTGAAGAACAGGGAACTCTGGCCGATACACGAATCGGTGCGGCAGCTGGCAGCTTCCTTCAAGGAGATTACGTATACGCACATTCCGCGTGAATTGAACAAGCTGGCGGACGGCGAAGTAAACGAGACCCTTGATGCTGCCCTAAAGGGCGGCAAGTAACATAAAAAGCCCGCCTGCGTCGGCAAGCGGGCCCTCTCATTAGTGCCATAAGCCAGGCTACCCATAAGCCGGGTTCTGTTTTAGCTGATCATCTATCTAGTCCGCCAATTGCTTGGCGGATCAAGCGGTTACATCGATAAGCCCTGGCGGGAAACCGTTATGGACTCATCTCCTTGCAGCAGGCAGGGTTTACCTCTCCACCAAATCACTCTGGCGGACTGTGGGCTCTTACCCCACTCGTTTCACCTTTACCCCTCACCACCTTTAGCGTCCTTCAGCTAAATTCTCAATAGACGCCCAAAGAGGTGAGGGGTAGTTTCGTTTCTGTGGCACTTTCCCTAGGGTTACCCCCGGTTGCTGTTAGCAACTGCCTCTCCCTGTGCTGCCCGGACTTTCCTCCCGCTGAAGCGGGCGATCAGCCGATAGCCTAGCAAAGCTTATTATACCATAAACAAGATGGGTAAAAAACAGGCTGCTATTTGCTGGCGATTTTTACTACTTCTTCAAAGGCTTTTGGTTCGTTGACAGCAAGTTCGCTTAAAACTTTCCGGTCTAGCTGTACATTGGCCCTTTTAAGACCTGCGATCAAACGGCTGTAGGTTGTGCCGTGCAGACGGGCGCCAGCGTTTATGCGGGCGTTCCAAAGGCTTCTCATAGTGCGCTTCCGGTTACGGCGATCGCGGTAAGCATGCTGCAATGCCTTTGTGATTGCCTGGCGGCCACGTTTGATGCTTGAGCGGTTGGACCGGCTCATGCCCTTGGTAGATTGCCTGATCTTCTGATGCCGCTTGTGGGCGGTGACTCCTCTTTTAACTCTCATCCTAAGCTCCTAACCGCATCTTTAGGTTCTTTGCGCTTTTTCCGGTTAAAGTTTCTGTGCCAGCGAGCTGGCGCTTGCGTGAAGCACTCTTTTTTTGCAGGAAATGATTGCCGCTCGTATGCCGGCGCAACACCTTCCCATTTTTGGTGAGCTTAATACGTTTCTTGGTTCCGCTATGCGTTTTTAGCTTTGGCATGACTACTCCTTATCGTAAAAGTTAACTGTTTGCCAGCCAGCTGGGGGGGTTGATCAACAATGATTGCATCACCGTAATCTGCAATGATCTTCTCAGCCAGCTTAAACCCTAAGTCTTTATGGGCGAGCTCCCGTCCCCGGTAAAAGACGACAAGTTTTACCTTATGGCCGCTCTCCAGGAAGTCACTGACTTTACGAAGTTTCACCTGCAGGTCGTGCTCGCTTATTTTAAGGCCGAACCGCATTTGCTTTACTTCGAGCGCCTTGGCGTTGCGCTTGCTCTTCTGCATCTGCTTGGTGCGGTGGTAATTATACTTACCCCAATCAATGATTTTTGCGACCGGCGGCTTTGCCTCGGGCGATATTTCTACAAGGTCCAGGCCACGTTCGGCAGCGACTTGGAGCGCTTCGTTGCGCGAAAGTATCCCAAGCTGCTGGCCGTCTTCTTCAATTACCCGCAGCTGAGGGGCCCGAATGGCTTCATTCAGGCGCGTCGATTTGTTGATAAACTCTCTCCTTAACTGACTTAAAGTTCTGCGGAATTGTAACAGATTGGCAAACAGGGGTCAAGCTGCTAAAGCTGCAAAGCTGATTCTGGCCTTCGGTACTGCAGCGCCTCTGTAATATGGGGTACTTCGATCGAGGCGGAATCACTTAAATCAGCGATTGTGCGGGCAACTTTTACGCATTTTATGTAGCTTCTGGCAGACAGCTGGAGCTTGCTGGCTGCTTGGTCGAGCAGTTCCTTCGCAGTATTTGCCAGACGGCCATGCAGCTTGATAGCTTCGTTCGATAAGTCGCTATTACTGATGCTGGCAGAGCCGAATCGTTCCTGCTGGCGCTTACGTGCCATTGCGACGCGTTTCATAATCTCGTCGCTCGTTTCGGTGTTAGCCTGGTCTCTTAGCAGTTTCTCGTGCTCAATCTCATCGACCTCAACGTGGATATCGATGCGATCAAGAATCGGCCCTGACAGCTTCCGCTGGTACTTAACGATTTGCTGTGGCAAGCAGGTACAGGTTTTGCGTGAACCAAAGTAACCACAGGGGCAGGGGTTGCTCGTTGCGACGAGTATGAAGTTGGCAGGGTATGAAGCGCTGCCTTTGGCACGGGCCACGGTAATGACCCTGTCTTCCAGAGGTTGACGGAGCGCCTCTATGCTGCTCCGGCTGAACTCCGGAAATTCATCGAAAAACAAGACACCCCGGTGGCTTAAGCTGATTTCACCTGGCCGTGGACGCTGCCCGCCTCCTATAATCGCTATGTCACTAGCGCTATGGTGCGGCGACCTAAAGGGCCTATTTGTTACCAGCTCATCGTGGTGGGAGCCACTGAGGCTGTGGAGGTGCGTGATTTCCAGGATTTCGTCTTGGGTGAGTGGCGGCAAAATCGACGGCAACGCCTTGGCGAGCATGCTTTTGCCGGTCCCAGGCGGACCGTTGAGTAAAATGTTATGGCTGCCCGCTGCAGCTATCTCCATTGCCCGTTTGGCCCGCTTTTGGCCGATAATATGCGCAAAGTCGTAGTACGCGTTCTGGCCAGCCGAGCTGTTTTGTAAGATGCCCTGTCCGGTATCTATGGGGCGTAACGGTACCGTACCGGAGAGATGTAAGTAAATGTCACGCAGATTATTTACGGGGTAGAGCCGTATATTAGGTATCAGCTGTGCCTGCTTTAGGTTAGCCGCTGGTATATAAAAAGTCTTACCGTAGTGCTTTGAGGCGTTTACCAGTTTGCCTATGATGCCACGGATAGGACGGATCGAGCCGTCCAGCGCCAGTTCTCCTAGGAATATTTGTCCTGGCGCTAATGGCTGGCTTACGTAACCCGCGGCGTACATGATGGCAACTGCCATGCCTATGTCATAATCTGTGCTGTCCTTTGGCAGGTCAGCAGGAGCGAGGTTGATGGTGATTCGCTTTTTAGGGAAGTCAAGTTTGCTGCTCGCAAATGCGCTGCGGAGGCGCTCCTTAGCTTCGTCGATCGCCTTATTGGCGAAGCCGACGATAATTATTGACGGCAGGCCATTGGAAATATGACACTCAATATCAATGCTGACTGTGTCGGTTCCCACCTCACTCACACTCGGAACCGTAACGCTCATTGCGAACTATTGTATGACATTAGTCAAATAAGGTAAATAAAAACGGTCCGACAAGCGGACCGTTCGTATAGGTTTTATTTTAAGGTTTTGACTTAGTTTTAGCGTTGTTTCTTTATGGAACAACGGCTTGCGAGAAGCCGTTGTTGCAGTTTCGTTTTTGTTTTTGAGCACTTTTTTTATTCAAGTGCTACGCCTATCTTATTAATTGTGTTTTTTGGTGTCAATACGTTTATGTATATAAATTTCATAAACCTGTGTATAACTTTCGCTCCAATTGCATTTTTTCTGGCCTGCTGATGCGGCTCGGCCTAAAGCCAGGTCGTTTAATCGATACCTTTATGCTGGTTCTGGCGGCTTCGCACTTGCTGGGCTGCCCTCGCGGGGCGGCAATACTTGTGGCCTATAGCAAAAATGCCTCATGAGGGCTCCGCAGCCAAGCTGCAAGTATTATTTGGATCACCCGTTAACTAGCCTTTTATTGCCAGGTGCTTTGGGTGGCGGCAATCAGCTATGCGCCAAGCAAGGCTGTGCAGTAAACGTGTCGGCAAATTTTGTATTTGGAAATCTAAGTTCACGGCGGCCTTTGTCCGGCAAGTGGCGAAAGCGGCAGGCACACGGCACAGAGCGATAAGCTATCAGCATACGTTGATGTCCAGTACAATCAAGCACTTTGCCATTATTAGCTCCGAGTTGGCAGTGTTGCTACAGAAAACAGTAAGATTTGTTGTTATAAAAGTCACATACAAAGTCATAATTTGTTACTAAGCACGGCACAATCTTTAGGATATAAGTTGTCACTAATACAATAATAATCAATTGACATGCTTATGCTTTTGTAGTAGATTAGTTCTGTAAGTTCGAACACAAAAAACTTACAAAATCGATGGAGGTGCCGGCGCTCGATCCGCCTTAAAAGCGGAGAGAGCGGTCAGTCAAGCCAAGGACGGTAAGCGCTAAATAGCATATATATAACGAGCGCATTTACCGTCCAGGCTCCTTGTTATAGAAGTACCGTAGTGCGCAAGCGGTACTTCTAATCTTATTTATGGTATGCGAGGATATTGTTAGCAATGATAAAAAAGCCATTGGGTTTACTACTGGTCTCAGCGCTTAACTGGGGTTTTCTATTAGTGCTTTTGATAACCACTGACCCTCGCAATATGCAGCTCCCCCTAGTGGTTCTGCCTTTTATTCTCCTCTTTACCGGCATAACTGCTGGCTTGTACGCGATCATGAAGTGGCGCAAGCGGCAGGGCAGGAAATATCTTATACTTGCCGTTACGGTAGCGTTCGTGCCCACTATGTTGCTTATACTTCAGTCAATCGGCCAACTGACAAGCCGGGATTTTCTAATTGTGCTTGCGCTGCTACTCATCTCATCGTCCTATCTAACACGCTTAAACTTAAGTGCCAGCCCCTAAATGCCATCTGTTGTCAGCGGGTATGTTCTGATATACTGAAACGGTTATGGAACCCACTACTAACCGCAGTTTTGACATGCCCTTGCCGCCGCCAGTTGAAGCGGGGGATAGCCATGGCTACGCGGAGCGACAAGGTGCTGATCCTGCAGGTACGCCTGAGGTATTTAGGGATAGCGCGCCCTTGCCTCCGGTTCCTCCTGCACAACTGCCGCAACCAGCCGCGTCAGATCCACCTGTTTTTGCCGGTGACGTGGCACAGCCTGCCACCCCTAGTGATGCAACCAGTACAACACCACAGTTAGCTGATGATGCTGACCTAATTGAAAAGGCATGGGTTGAAAAAGCAAAAGAAATAGTCAATAAGACAAAGCACGACCCGTACTTACAAAATAAAGAGATAAACAAAATAAAAGCGGACTATATGAAAAAGCGGTATAACAAGGACATTAAACTCGCTCAAGAGTAGTAAAAATGGTAATTTTACTCGTATTCGCCGTAGGGGTTATCGGGCTTGCCGCCATCGCGGGGCCGATTATCTTTTGGCAGTCGCGAAAGATTTTCAGAGAACAGAAAAACTTTGAGCGCGGTTTAAAAATGGTGCCGCTGCTTATACATTTGCCTCCCCAGAGCGAAGATACCGAAGCCGGGAGCCGTGACTCGCGCGATGTGTTGGACGAAAGCATTTCCAAAGCACAGGTTATTTACAACATTATTTCCAGCACGTTACAGAAAGGCTTTAAGCGTAAGTTCTATGGCCAGCGCCATTTCGCATTTGAAATTGTCGGCTGGAAGGGGTTTGTCCAATTCTACGCTGCCGTCCCGATTTCTATGGTAGACGTCGTGTACCAAGCCATTGTCAGTGCGTACCCGACCGCACGGCTTGAGGAGATTGAAGAGCATAATATCTTTAATCCTGTGGGTAAAATAAGTGGGACGGTTGGCGGTGAGCTAACGCTCAAAGAACACTTTGCATACCCAATCGCTACATTCCAGGAGCTAAAACGCGACGCGATGCAGTCATTGCTCAATGCACTCTCCACTTTAGAAAAGGAGGACGGTGTCGGGATACAGATCCTGATGCGGCCAGCAGACCCTACCTGGCGCAAGTCGGCTACGGCGATCGCCAGTAAAAAGCGCAAGGGCAAAGAGGACAAAGGAGGCAGGGAGAAACTGTGGCAGTTCGCGAAGCAGTTGGCGGTAGCACCCGTTAAACCTCCGGAGGAGAAGTCCAACGACAGCAAACCCGACAAGCCTGAACTTTCCAGCCTTGAGCAGTCAATCCTCGATTCGATTGATGAGAAAACCAGACACCCCGGCTACGAGACGCTCATACGGGTGGTTGTCTCGTCAAATATATCGCAGCGGGCCCAAGCGATTCTGAATAACGTCATAGCGTCATTTTCGCTCTTTGATGCCCAGGGAAAGAACGGCTTTAAATACACGCCTTCAAAAGACATCGAGAGTTTTGTGACTGCCTATATCCTGCGGTTTTTCCCACAAGAGAATAATAAAAACATCCTCAATTCAATCGAGCTTGCCTCGCTTTTCCATTTTCCAGACCAGCGTAATATCCCGACCTCGCAACTTGAGCGCCAGGGATCCAAGCAGGTAGATGGCCCCCGGAATGTACCGGAAGAGGGGCTCCTTATGGGATACAACATTTTCCGTGGGGTCAAGAAGCCGATCAGGCTGGGGCTCGAAGACCGTCGCCGGCATGTCTATGCCGTCGGACAGACGGGTACTGGTAAATCGACCTTCCTGGAAAACCTGGCCCTCCAGGATATGGTGAACGGCGACGGCTTCGCGTTTATTGACCCTCACGGCGATACCGCGGAGAAGCTGCTTGCTATGGTGCCAAGGGAACGGACCGAGGACGTGGTGTATTTCTCGCCAGCGGAAATGGACTACCCGATGGGGCTGAACCTGTTTGAATTTAATACGCCCGAACAGCGGGATTTCCTTATCCAAGAAGCAATCAATATGCTCTATAAATTGTACGACCCGCAACATCAGGGCATTATGGGGCCGCGTTACGAACATATGTTCAGGAATCTGGCACTCACGGTTATGAGCAACCCCGAGGGCGGGACCTTTATAGATATCCCAAAGCTATTTACAGATAAAGCGTATGAGCGGCAACTTAAGAAACATGTCACCGATCCAACGGTGCTCGATTTCTGGAATAAGGAGATGGCGTCGACCAGTGACTACCATAAGAGCGAAGTTATGGGATGGTTCGTGAGTAAGTTCGGTGCCTTCCTCAGCAATGAAATGATGCGTAACATCATTGGCCAGAGCCGCAGCGCCTTTGACCTCCGTAAAGTTATGGATGAAAAGAAGATCCTGATTGTCAACTTAAGCAAGGGCCGGCTCGGCGAGCTTAATTCCAAGTTGCTAGGAATGATTTTTGTAATGAAATTCCAAGCTGCGGCGATGAGCAGGGCCAGCCTGCCGGAAGATGAGCGGACAGATTTCTGTCTGTACGTAGATGAGTTCCAAAACTTTTCCACGGACTCATTCGCCACTATCATGTCTGAGGCGAGGAAATACCGCCTTAACCTGATAGTCGCCAACCAGTTTACGACGCAGTTAACGGAAGAAATACGGGACGCAGTCTTTGGCAATATCGGTACTGTAGTGTCGTTCCGTGTCGGGCAAGGTGACGCGGAGGTGCTTGCCAAGTACTTCCAGCCATTGTTCGAAGCGAGCGACCTGCTCCGCGTACCAAACTACAACGCTGTAGTAAGGACCTTGATCGGCGGCGTGCCTACCCAGCCGTTCAGCATGTCGGGACTGCCGCCGCTAGGCAAGCCGAACAAACAATTGGCCGATGCGCTGAAACAACTGTCTGCCGCAAAATATGGCAGGCCGAAAGCGGTAGTAGAGAAAGAGATTTTTGGGCGGCTTAAGGCCAAAGAAGAGCCCAAGCCGTCGTTCGGACCGTCTCCATTTGGCCAGCAAGGCCCCCGTCCGGCACCTCCTGGCGGCGTACGTCCAGCAGGGCCTGCGGGAACCGGATCATCGTTCCTGGACGAGTGGCTAGCCAAACGCGGTCCCGGCGGACCCACGACTGGCTACCCACGGCCAGCACAATCGGCTGTTGGCCCCAGTACTTCACAGCTACCGTCAAAGCCGGCCGGGGCGCCAAAGCCGGATAGTCAAAAGCAAGTCGTGCCGGACGGCTCAGCGGCGCCCAATATCTCTAGCGACGCGATTGAGAAGAAAGAAGTCGCCGATATCGCCCAAGAGCTCAAGCAATCGTTGAATCTCGACAAGCGCGCTGATACGGCGCCAAAACAAAATGGCACCGGTGAAATACCGCTCCGTGATAGCCAGGCGGACAACGCCGCTACAGACGCTGGAGACACCATTTATATTGATAAAGAAGGCAACCTTACCAACACAGACCAAAAGCAGCCCTAACGGGCTCTACGTGCCTTACGTATAGCAAAGATAAGCAGTTCCAAACCGACGCCGGCGAAAAAGCCGCCAATATAGGTAACGAGATAGATAGTGTAGCTGTATTCAAAGCCGTAGCGACGTGCCAGGTAAATGAGCAGCAAGCTGCCAAAAAACGCCACCAGGCCGCCGCCCAGGATGCCGGAAGGGCGGGCTACGGTTTTACTGCTGGCTTCGCTTACTTTCTCAATAGTCGGCTGGTGTATAAGCTTGCTGAAAGCTCTCTCCGGTTTGCTCAAGTGCTGCCGGACCTTGGTAAGAATCTGTTTATAAGCAGTTTTACGGTCCATATGGGCAGACCCGGCAGTACCACGTTGCCTGTGTGTATCGATGTTTACTTCTTTGGAGCTTAACGCTTCACGGGCAATTCGTTCCTGGATGGTCTCAATAGAATCACGTGGTTTCTCCGGACGGTCTGCTTTCTCAGCATGTTCGGGGCGGGCTTCAGCTGCTTCGTGCGTCTCATGGCGTTTCAGTGATTCCTGGCTCGTGTGCCGTAGTCTTTCAGCCATTTTATTCTCCAACCATGGCGTATTCATAACGCACGATATCAAGCTCTTTGCCGAGCAGTCGGCTACGGTAGTAGAAGTAGGCAACTGCAGCGGTTACTGCAAACGTGACTGTGACAATAGTGCCAGGCCCAGTCTTTGGCATTTGCTGCGTGGTGTTTTCAATGATTTTTATAGTCGGCGGCGGCAGCTTGATGTTGACAGCGTTACCATAAACGTTGTTCATCACCAGATCGAACGATTGGCTGCTGCTCGGGGTAGAGCCCCGCGGGGTTTGGGGTATCTGGTCCTTCACCTTAATGGTAATTGTATGGCGTACTTCTTCTCCGGCTTCTAGGGTTGCTTCGCCCCAAGTCACAATACCGGTCGAGGCGTCGAAATTGCCGCCGTCACTCGAAACGTACGTGGCGTACTCCAGGACGTCATTCATATTTTCCTCGATAACTAGCGTGTCACCGGCGGTACCGGTGTTCGCCGTAACGAGGGTGTATTCAATGGTGTCGCCGGGTTTGGCAGTGGTGTTGTTGGCATCCCCGATAGCCTGTGTCAGGTTAGCGGCTACTTTACTCTTGCTGATTTTTGGCGAACGCGGCTCGCACCCGGTTACAGGATCTGGCTGCGTGTGCTTTGATTGGTCGTATTCAAATTTTTTTATGGTAATGAGCTCATTTGCCACACAGACGCGTATTTCTTCGCAATCTTCTGGATCCCGGTCATCCGGATGCTTCTGGTCACTGGTGATTGGTACCACGACACCGTCACGGCATACCTCGATCGTTGGGCAGGTGAGCGGCGCATTATTGCGTTGGTATTTCTTAACGGTCACGAGCTTATTGTTGATGCAAACGGTAATTTCCTCGCACATAGAAGGGTCGTAGTCGCTGCTGCGTTTTTCGGACAGCTTTATAGTAATGATTTCGCCATTGCGGCAGACCTTCGTCGTTGGCTCCGGCGGCGGAGCCGGCTTTGCGCAGGTAAATGAGCGGGGTGTTCCGAGCAATGGTGAGTTGCCTTCGCTCACACCGCGTGCCCCGACATTCTCTATTCCATATGTTGCGATCGAGTGCTGCCTGCCGTCTTTATAACGTTCCGGGATTGCCCAACGGAAGCCACGGTTGCCGGACACACCAACTTTATTGACGTCGCTCCTGGGCTGATCGGCTGGTACGGTGGCGACGTAGCGGTTGTCAACGTAGATATGCACCTGGACCGTGGCGTTTAGCAGCCGCGGGTCATAGGCCCAACCCCATGCAGCTTCGCAGTTCACGCCGTCAAACCAACCGAAAACCGGTTTTGGTGCCGGCGGCGGGGGCGTGCTCGTCGTATCAATTACCGGGTTGCCGCAGCTTAACATAATGGCAAACCAGGTGCCGTCAGCACGCTTACCGGCAAGCACATCGGTGGTTGAACCGGGGTTGATGGCAACATCCTTGAGGTTACGCTCGTAAAAGCGTACTCCGTTAAGGAACCGTTTTTCTGTTTCGTTGCCTTTCTTAAACGACCAGCGTCCGGCAGAGCGGTATTTTGGGTCACCGACCTTTATTCGGGTCAGGGTAGTACTGGGATCGAGAATAATCTCTGGGGTAATGCCATAATATTCGAAGACCGTGGCGACGAATACGTCGCTGTTTATCGCTGAGATAATGTTTTGCTTTGTAGCGCTAACGTTGCCGCTGGCCCTGACACCGCCGTAAATAATGTCATTGCCGCTCGCCGCCAATGTAGGTTCTGGCGGCGAAATGACCGCATACATCTGGACAAACATTGCCAAAACGACAAACACCAACCCTGTCCGCCGAATGGCTTCTTCGCTTCTTAGCCGGCGCGCATAGAAGCCAACCTCACTGATAAGGCTTGGATTAAAGGGGAGGTTCCTGACCAGTTTCTTAAACATCGATTTTTGTTTACTGCTTTATTAATGCTAATGGTATTGAATCACGATTACCGGTGATGCACAAGAGGCAAACAGTTGCCTGTAACAGGGGATTGCCTTATAATAAGGTGGAGTGGAACAAGACCTAAGTTGACTGTGAGGGTAATTTAGAAGTGGCCAAACTAAAGGAGTATAGTTCCGAGCAAATACAAGTGCTCGAAGGGTTAGAGCCGGTTCGCAAGCGACCCGGTATGTATATTGGTGGTACCGGTGTTGAAGGTCTACACCACCTGGTGTGGGAAATTGTTGATAACGGTATCGACGAGGCCCTGGCTGGGCATGCGTCGAGCGTCGAGGTGACGCTCCTGGAAGATGGTGGCGTACGAGTATATGATGACGGCCGGGGTATCCCGACCGATATCCACCCAAAGACCGGTAAAAGTACTGTAGAGACTGTGCTAACCGTGCTGCACGCCGGCGGTAAGTTCGGCGGCGGCGGTTACAAGGTCTCCGGTGGTTTACATGGTGTCGGTTCCAGCGTAGTAAACGCGCTTTCATCCAAATTTATTATCAACGTATATCGAGATGGCAAGGCATTCCACCAGGAGTATGCTGCCGGTGTTCCGCAAACCGACCTCCAAGTTGTCGGCAAGACAAGCAAGACGGGTACCGAGATAACGTTCTACCCGGATAGCACAATATTTGAAACAACAGCCATTAATTATGAGACAGTTCTCGACCGTTTGCGGCACGCCGCGTACCTGACTAAGGGTATCCGCACCTCAATCAATGATGAACGGACAGGCACCAGGTACGGCTTTTATTTTGAGGGTGGCATACAATCGTACGTCAAGCACCTGAATGTTGGCAAAGAGGTTGTCGATGATGATGTCTTTTATGTCGACAAGCAAGTAAAAGACGTGCAGGTGGAAATCGCGCTGCAGTACACGGATGCCTTTAACGAGACCATAAAAGCATTCGCGAACAACGTCTACAACCCGGATGGCGGGACGCACCTGACCGGTTTCCGCTCGGCTTTGACGCGGGTAGTAAACGATTACGCGCGCAAAAGCGGCCTCTTGAAAGAAAAAGAAGAAAACCTCTCCGGCGAAGATTGCCGTGAGGGCGTTACTGCTGTCATCCTGGTGAAGTTGCCGGATCCGCAGTTTGAAGGCCAGACCAAGAACAAGCTAGGTAACCCGGAGGTACGCGGCTACGTTGAGCAGGTGATGACCGAGTACTTCAACTATTATCTCGAAGAGCACCCGGCTATAGCGAAGAAAATTATCGGCAAGGCACTGTTGGCCGCCCGCGCCCGCAAGGCCGCCCGCGCTGCCCGCGAGAGCATCATCCGTAAAGGTGTGCTGGAAGGCTCGGGCCTGCCTGGTAAATTGTCGGATTGCTCCAGTAAGAGCCCCGAAAATTCAGAACTTTACATTGTAGAGGGTGATTCAGCAGGCGGCTCCGCCAAGAATGGCCGTGATGCTAAAACACAAGCTATTTTGCCGCTGAGGGGGAAGGTGCTCAATGTCGAGCGCGCCCGGCTCGACAAGATGCTCAACAATAATGAAATCGTAACGCTTATTAAGGCGCTCGGCGTAGGTATTGACGAGCAGTTTAGTATGGACGGGCTCCGTTACCACCGGATTATCATCATGACCGATGCGGACGTTGATGGCAGCCATATCAGTACATTGCTGCTCACATTCTTCTTCCGGCACATGCGGCCGATTATCGACAACGGACACCTCTACTTGGCGAAGCCGCCGCTGTATCTGCTGAAAGGCGCTAGCAATAAGCGTTGGTACGCGTATAGCGATGCTGAACGCGATGAGATTATCGATAAACTCATTAAAGAGCGAAAAGACCGTGGTACGGCTGTTAAGTCTGAAGAAGATCGTCGCAAACAAGCGGGTCTCTCCGATATCCAGCGCTATAAAGGTCTTGGAGAAATGGATGCCGAACAGCTATGGGAAACAACGATGAACCCTGAAAACCGTGTCCTTATCCAGGTCAAACTGGAGGATGCTGAGAAGGCTGATGCTATCTTCAGCAAGTTGATGGGCACAGAGGTGGAGCTGCGTAAAAACTTTATTCAAACGCACGCAAAATTTGTAAAGGATCTGGACGTATAAGATGGACGAAGAACAGCAGACACCTATGGACAAAGCGCAGGACGAGCCGCGACTCGAAAACCAGTCGACGGTCGAAACAATTGATACCGACCACTCCCGTGCAGTAGAACTCCGGACGGTAGAAGACGTAATGGAGGACAGCTATCTCCGTTATTCTATGAGCGTCATAGTGGCGCGTGCGCTGCCGGATGTCAGGGACGGACTGAAGCCGGTACATCGCCGCATCTTATACTCGATGGAAAAGAATGGGTGGCGGCCAGGCTCCAAATTTGTCAAAAGCGCCCGGATTACCGGTGATGTTATGGGTAAGTATCACCCGCACGGCGATGTGGCGATTTACGATGCGATGGTACGTTTGGCCCAAGATTTCTCGACCAGGTACCTGCTGGTAGACGGGCAAGGTAACTTCGGCTCGATGGATGGCGACCCGCCGGCCGCCCAGCGGTACACCGAGGCCCGGATGGCCAAGGCCGGCCAGGCCTTGCTCGAGGATATTGATAAAGAAACGGTCCCGTTCCGCGACAACTACGACGGCAGCGAGCAAGAACCTGAGGTCTTGCCGGCTAAATTGCCCAATTTACTGCTTAACGGGCAGATGGGTATCGCGGTCGGTATGGCAACAAACATACCGCCGCACAACTTGAGCGAGATCGTGGATGCCACCATGCATCTCATTGATCACCCAGACGCTTCGCTTGACGACCTGCTGGAATACGTACAAGGCCCGGATTTTCCTACTGGCGGCATCGTATACGGCAAAGAATCAATCCGGTCGGCGTTTGCTACTGGCAAGGGCGGGGTAGTAGTCCGCGGCGTTGCGAGTATCGAAGAGACAAAAAAGGGCCGGCACCAGATTATTATTACTGAGATACCATATGCCCTCAACAAAGCTTCGCTCATTGAGAAAATCGCTGATTTGGTGAAAGAAAAGAAGGTGACCGGCATCAGCGATATCCGGGATGAAAGCGCCCGCGGATCAGTCAGGATAGCAATTGACCTCAAAAAGGACGCCTATCCGAAGAAGATACTTAACCAGCTTTATAAGCTCACTCCGCTGCAAACGACCTTCCACTACAATATGCTTGCGCTGGTCGATGGTATACAGCCGCGGATCTTGAGCCTGCAAGACATCTTACAGGAATACGTCAAACACCGTCAGGCAGTCGTGCGGCGGCGTACTGAATTTGAGCTTCGCAAAGCCAAAGACCGCGCCCACATACTTGAAGGGCTGAAGATAGCGCTTGACCACATTGATGAGGTTATCAACACAATCCGCTCCAGCGAGACAACCGAAGAGGCGCAAGAAAACCTGGTCGCCAAGTTCAACCTGACTGACATCCAGGCCCGTGCAATCCTCGCCATGCAGCTCCGTACTCTCGCTGGTTTGGAGCGCAAGAAGATAGAGGATGAGCTGGCAGAGCTGCTGAAGCTTATTGCCGAGCTTGAAGCGATTCTCGCCGACGAACAAAAGGTGCTCAAAATCATTAAGGACGAACTGAAGGATATGAAGAAGCAGTTCGGTGACGAACGCCGCACCAAGATCGTCCCGCAAGAACTCGGGAAGCTCAGCGATGAAGATCTCGTACCAGACGAGCAGGTCGTAGTAACATTGACAACTGCAAATTACATAAAGCGTAGCGCTATCGCCGAATATAAAAAGCAGGGACGGGGCGGCAAGGGCAAGCGTGGAATGGTTACCCGTGAAGAAGATGCGATTGAACACGTGGTAAATGCCGGCACCCATGATTACCTGCTCTTCTTTACCAATAAGGGCCGGGTATTCCGGCTTAAGACATACGAAGTTCCAGCTGCCAGCCTAAGCGCCAAAGGCGTAGCATTGGTAAACCTGCTGCAGTTGCAACCCGAGGAAAAGGTCAGCTCGGTCATAAACATCAGCAAGTTGAGTAACGGCGGCCACTTGTTCATGTGTACCGTGCGTGGCGTTGTTAAGAAAACTCCATTTGAGCAGTATCAAAATGTCCGTAGCTCCGGTTTAATTGCCATTAACCTCGACGATGGGGACGAACTGAAATGGATTCGAATGACGAACGGCGACAATGAGATCCTTATCTCGACGTCCCAAGGCCAGGCGATACGTTTCCACGAGAAGGATGTCCGTCCTATGGGGCGCGTCTCAAGAGGTGTTCGCGGCATACGACTACGCAGCGGTGACCACGTCATCGGCATGGATATCGTCCAGGAAGGCTCGAGTATATTCGTAATCAGTGAGCAGGGGTATGGCAAACGTACGAAAGTTTCGCAGTTTACTGCCCATGCGCGGGGCGGGGTAGGCATCCGGTCGGCGGTAGTAAATACCAAAACCGGCAAACTCGTAGGCGTAAAAACGCTCTCCGGGAAGGAACAGGAGATTATAATCATCTCAGCCCAAGGCCAAACCATACGCTTAGGCGCCAAAGATATTCCAGAGCTGGGCCGGGCCACCCAAGGGGTAAGGATTATGCGGCTCAATGACGGTGATTCCGTAGTGTCGCTCGCCCTTGTCGAGAAGCCAGCGGATGGTGATGAAGACGCAGCCGAGCTCGTCGTTGAGAACCCCTAGGGACCAGTCAAAGCAGAATTACTTGACAGCCACATCAATAACAGATAAGATTAATCTAGAAATTTTAGGGGCCTTTTTAAGGTGTCTCTAAAATGTTCGTTAAAAACTGAGTAGTGCAAATCAACGTCAGACCCGATGTTACAGTCGGGTCCCCGGCATCGCTTAGCGATTGTCGGGGTTCATAAATCTGAGTATTCAGATTCTTTTTGGAGAGTTTGATCCTGGCTCAGGATGAACGCTGGCGGCGTGCCTAATACATGCAAGTCGAGCGGCAGCGCGACCTTCGGGTTGGCGGCGAGCGGCGGACGGGTGAGTAACGCGTAGGAATGTACCCCAAAGTGAGGGATAACTGCTCGAAAGGGTAGCTAATACCGCATGTGGTCTTCGGATTAAAGCTTCGGCGCTTTGGGAACAGCCTGCGTCTGATTAGCTAGTTGGTAAGGTAATGGCTTACCAAGGCGACGATCAGTAGCTGGTTTGAGAGGATGATCAGCCACACTGGGACTGAGACACGGCCCAGACTCCTACGGGAGGCAGCAGTAGGGAATTTTCCACAATGGGCGAAAGCCTGATGGAGCAACGCCGCGTGCAGGATGAATGCCTTCGGGTTGTAAACTGCTTTTATCTGTGAAGATTATGACGGTAGCAGATGAA
>CAZUIL010000011.1:0-26015 GCA_964620175.1 uncultured Candidatus Saccharibacteria bacterium
CCAAAACCACCGTTTGAAACGCGCCCCAGCCAGTAGAGCCATGCCAATTGTTGTTAATGCGGCAAACCCGGCGATTCCCATAAATGGGTTCGGAAAACCGAATGCACTGGCTTGATCGGTATTAATCACTGAACCGCAGGCGATAATCGGGTTCAGGTCGCAGCCTAGCTGAGTGAAGGGGTTCTCGAGTAGCCGTATTTTTTCAAGCGTCAGTTTAGCGGCAGAAAACAGCCCAATTGCCCCGCCAATCGCCAGAATATACGGTAAGGTTTGCTCCAAAGTAAGCTGTTTAAGCTTTTTCACCCTACTATCATAGCAAATTTCTTTGCGGACTTACCGCAAGCAAACCTTGTAAAACAGCTTTAGTGCTGGTAGCCTTCAAGTAATATGTCTGAGATGGTGATAGACGGCGATGGCTATCCATACCTGGATGGTTACCCAATCCCGGTTAATACCGAAATCCAGTACCTCGCCACACAGATGCTAGATGATCAAACTTCGTTTAGCCATGGAGTTAAGGGCACTTCATTTGATCATTTCGTACGTTGGCATTCTGCCAAGCAGAGTCGTGGCGCTGCTTTTATGGACAGCTATTATACTCTGGCTGGTACTGAACCCTACAAACAAGATGAGCACCTCGCTCTTAAATCTGGTATGGCACGGGGTGTTGCTTTTATGTTTGGCATTCCCCTCTTTTTGCAAGCCTTGAGAGGCCAGATCGACTTTAACGCTCCCCTGGAGCCGCAGATCCAAGGACAACCTTATTCCGCCTACCCAAATAGTAAGGAGACCTTCAGTACCGTAAGCTACTTCCTGCAACACTGCGCCGAAGAGCTTCCTGAAGTCCGAGAAGAGTTTATGAACACTGCTACCGTTCTTGGCATGCTGCAGGAGGCCTGGCTGTATAACGAAGAAGAATTTTTAAAAGCCGGCAAAGGAATTCGTGATCGTCTCGGAGAGTATCGTGAAAACTTTACTGATGAAGAATGGCAAACTGTCCGGCGCGGCATCATTGCCGGAACAGCGATTGTTATCCTGTGGTTCCGGTACGAGAATGCCCGGCGATCGCACAGCAATTAAAAAACCGTCATCCTGACGGTCTTGTTGTGATTTGGCGGGCCCGACCGGATAGCGGCCTTCAGCCTTTTCCGCTTGCTTGAAAAAATAAATGCTTCGCGCTTATTTTTCCGCACTGCGCTGCACCGAACCGGGTGCTACGCACCAATCCGGTTCTAGAATCCGGACCGGAACCACAACAAACAAAAAGGCCCATCATCACAATGGGTCTTTTTGTTTGGCGGGCCCGACCGGATTCGAACCGGCGATCTCCTCCGTGACAGGGAGGCATGTTAGGCCTCTACACCACGGGCCCGCGTCAGAGTGAGGCTTTTAGCTCACTCTGATCCGCCACTTGGCGGACAGAGTTTAACTTCACGGCACTCCCTCTTCCTTTCAAAATTCTAAACGTTCGAGCTGGCAAAGCCAACTTTCTGGTTTAGAATTTTGGTGTAAAACCAATCTAGCATACCGATAAGGAGCTAAAAAGTAAAGTGTAGTACAGGGGTAAAAAGCAACTGTTAGGGATTAATGTACAGGCGGGCTTTTTCCTGCTCTTTCAGGTCATTTACAAACGATTCGATATCTTTGAAGTTAAACAGTATGTGCGCGCCACGTACTTTGTCGCCGCTTTGCTCAAGGTTTTTAACGATTTCCAGGCCGTAACCGACATTGATTACGCCCGAATACTGCCCCGGCTCCAGCTTAAATAACGCGTCAACCGTTTGTGCCGCAATATCACGGTTCACCCTGTCGATCAAAAAGCCGTATTCGCCGCCGCTGTCTTTTGTGGCAGCGTCATCGGAATGTTTTTTGGCGACGTCGGCAAAATCCGCACCTCCGCCTAACTCTGACATAGCCTGCTCTGCTCTGGCCTTTGTTTCGGTATCAAGCTCGGCAAGGACCTTCTGCTCTAGCATTTCAAGCTTCAAGCTGCGCTTAAAGTCATCTACCGACCATCCCCAAAAATCCTGCAACACGTCTTCGAATACCCGTTCGCTGCCGCCAAGCCGGTTCTGCTCCCTGACAATAGCGATTTGCTCTTCCACCTCTTGGTCGGTGACGATTATACCATTCCTCTCTGCAAGCTGTTTGATGTACGCGTCGTTCACAACCTTGTTGAGCGCCCGCTTCTTAAACTCGGCAAGCTGCTGTTGGCCTGATTCGCTGTTAAAATCCAATTCCTGCTGGTTCTCGTAGTAATGCATGTAGTGGCGGAGCTCAAACAGGTAGTTTTCATATGCCACAAACCGAGTGCCAGCCTTAGCCACCGGAAACGGCAGCACCTGGGTTACGCGGTACAGGAAGCCAGAAGTATCCTGGAATTTGTAAAGGGCTAACGTCGTATATGTAAAGAACGCGACCAACGCCACGATGAACAGGGCGGTAGAAATCAGGACAATCTTATGCTTGGAGTGTTGGAGCGGGTAAATGTACTTCCTGGCACTGGAAAGCACCTCTTCCCGGTGAGCGGCCACCGTTTCGTTGGTGATGCGCGGCACGTTTTCTGAGGCCGGCTGCGTGTTTTGTGGGTCAGCGGTTTTATCACGCCGCCGATTAATGAGTTTCTTTATTCGCTTCTTCACTCTATTCGGTTTCCCTCTCGTACGGCGCTGTCGCCGCTTTGATACCGTGGTCGCGGAGCACTTCCCCTATCTTTTTGACAATTTTAGCAGGATGGTGGACTTCATGGATAACTAAATCACCGATATACGTCTGTACCAATATTGTACCAGAACCAAGTAGCGTCGCCTGTATTCCGGCGACCTCATAGTTAAGTGATTTTATCTGTTCGAGCCCTAAATCAACGACCGCCCTATGGAAAAGCCCCTTCTGGGTAACTTGTATCAGCCGCTGGTTTGTGACAATGAACACGCTGAAATACCAGCCAATCCACGAAGGTGTGAAGGCAACAATACAAAGGACGACGCTAAACAAGAGACTGAGGCCGAAGAAGCCCATCGTCGGAGGATTCTCGGTATTAACGTACGTAAGGATCAAGGTGTAGAGCGGCCCTACCAAAAGTGCTACTGAGCCAAACAAGAACCCCTTGCGCATAACAATTGGGTGTTTACGAAATACAAACAGCACCTCCTCGTCATCATACTGGTCGTCAAAGTATTTTTCCGCGCTCATTTTGTCCGCTCCGAATGAAAATAGTATCCAGCATGGCGTGCTTACTATGGCGCGCCGCCGATTCAAGCCGCGTGACCGTACTCATGCCATAATTGTAAAGCTTTTAGCTTTCCAGGGCTAGGTGGTAGACTATTCTCGACCTGTCCCCATAGTTCAATGGATAGAATAACTCCGTCCTAAGGAGCAGATCCGTGTTCGAATCGCGGTGGGGACACCAGTTTTTTCCAGGTACCACTTCCTGCTCCTGCAGCCCAATGCTTGGATACCGGGTAGCTAGACTTCCTTTAATCCCGCTAGTTTTAAACGTGTGTCAGGCGTTCATGGACGGTTTTGTAGGAAAATAGCTCGTTGTCATCGAACCACATAGCAATTTCATGCTTGGCTTCTTCTACCGAACCAGAGGCATGCACGATATTAGCAGCTCCCTTTTTCCGCAATGAGGCACGGCCCAGGGAAAGGTGGGCGTAGTCACCACGGATTGTCCCGGGCGGCGAGTCTTTCGGCCCGGTGTTGCCGACCATTTTTCGTACAATCTCCACCGCATGCCCGCCTTCAAGTACCAACGCGATTACCGGCGCGCTTTTCATGAAATCACGAGTCGCTTCCACAATCATTTTGCCGATTTCTTCAACAGATTCACTGTATTCGATACCGTAGTTATCCCAGTCTTGCTTGGTCTTGTTGCCAACAATTGGAATCAGGTCATCTGGATAATGGTTTCTTAGCAGTTCCATTTCTGGAATCATCATCTTCATGCCGACTATCTTGAGGCCGGCTCGTTCAAAACGGGTAACAATTTCCCCGGTTATCGCACGCTGTACGGCATCTGGCTTTAGAATAACGAGTGTTCGCTCCAAGTTATTTTCCTTTCGAGTTCTTATTTACAGGCATTATAACAGATACGAAAGCATAGGCCACACCGGTGGCCAGACAGCAAATGTTTTTGCATGCAATAGTTATTCAGCAGGGTGCGGCCCAGCACTGCCGGCGCCTTTTATATTTGGACGTTGCAACTTGGCTGCCGCGCATTAGAATTAGAGGTATGTTGTTTAGCAAAACGCTGACCGATTTTTTGGAATATCTGGAGATCGAACAGAACCGCTCCCAAAAAACCATCCGCAACTACGACCATTACCTCACCAGGCTGATCGATTATGCCGGGGATATCGAGGTAAAGGATATCGATGCGGAGCTGATCCGGAAGTGGCGGCTTTGGCTGAACCGGCTTGGCACCAACGTATCCGACGAACTGCAAAAAACAACGCAAAACTACCACCTTATTGCGCTGAGAAGTTTCCTTAGGTACTGCGCGAAACGGAACATCCCTGCCCTGGCGCCGGATAAAATCGAGCTCGCAAAGACCCAGCGAAGGCAAGTGACGTTCCTCAGCCCTGAGGAGTTGGGACGGCTTTTTTCACAACCGGACACCGCGACCCAGCCCGGCCTGAGGGACCGGGCCATCCTTGAGCTGCTGTTCTCCAGCGGACTCCGCGTTTCAGAACTCGTGGGCCTGGACAGGGACCACATAAACCTGAAGCGTAAAGAGTTTACGGTGCGCGGCAAAGGCCAAAAGGACCGGCCGATATTCATTAGCGAGGCGTCCGCCGACTGGATTGGCCAGTACCTACAACGACGCGATGATAACTCACCGCCATTATTTATCCGTTATTCGGGTACAAAAAAGGCTGATACCACCGGTAACTTCAACCGTTTGACCGTAAGGAGCGTCCAGCGCTTGGTCAGCCGTTATGCCCGGCTGGCGGGCATCACCAAGCAAGTCTCGCCCCATACCCTGCGACATTCATTCGCAACCGATCTGCTGATGAATGGCGCGGACCTGCGCTCGGTGCAAGCAATGCTCGGACACAGCAATATCGCAACTACCCAGATCTACACCCACGTAACCGACCCGCACCTTAAGAAAGTACACGAGCAGTTCCACCGGAGAGACAAAGCAACCTAAGGCTAAGGTGTGGTGCCAGGCAGCTGGCAGCTCGGATCAGTGTTGTACGGCGGCTCTACGGTCGCGTCATTCGGCATCACGCTAAAGCGTTTGCAAATCGAACCGCCTGAGGCGATAGCGTAATCCGGCGCACCGCCAAGGTTCTCTGATGGCACCCTGACCACAATGCGCCGCAGCACATCATTTGATTTGCCGGTTGCATCGATGACTTTTTGCGCACCTCGCAATAAAGCTTGGTTACCGTTTGTGTCCTCAGCTGAAACCTGTACCCGGGAAGCCTTATAAATTGACCTGAGTTTTACGTAAAAGGCGTTGGTATTAGCATCCCCCAAACCGCCTAAATTAGTAATGGTAACCGTACATAAGAGCCTCGGCGATGAGGTGCTGCATCCACCAGTAATTATCGCTCCGTTGTTGCCGGTATTGTAGCCGCCCGTATAGCTATGGTCTACATTCGGATTGTTGTTGTTTTGCGGGTACAAGAAGGCCGTCAGCGTGCTGCCCAGCAAAGTGTCCCGCCCCACATTGCCCCAAAACGGGACTAGGTCGAGCCGCAACACACCGGCGTCACAATTAAGCCAGTTATTATTATCTGGGAAGACACCGGGTGTTCGGCACCCTGAAAGGTCAAATGAACCTTCATTGTCAGCGGCCTGCCAGCTAAAGGTCAGTTTATTTATCTTGCCACTGTCCGGCTGCACGCGAAACACCTTTGAAGCAGCCGTACCGATACTGTCGTATTCGAGCGTCCCCGGCGCCTGGTCAATCAGCAGACACGTAATGCTGATGCCGTCACCAAGGTCCTTCGTATCATCCAGGCTGCTATTACCGGTATCCGTAGTACAATCCGTTTTATTTTCCGTGTAGCCGCCTTGGATTGCCTCCACCGCATTGTTCACCCCCGACTCCGCAGCATAAAACGCCTGGCTGCTGAGCTGGCGGTCTAATGCCTGGCGCTGTTCCCTGCGGGCAATCCGCGCGAACGCCACCACAATCAAGCTGATAACTATCATGATAACCATAGTGACCATGATAGAGACGAGCCCTGATTGGTTTTGCTTCAGTTTATGCCGGTTTTGCATACTGGTTACCCTTACCTGCTATTGTACACGTTTCTGCACGATTGTGCTTAAGCGTGACACTGCACAGAACTGGGTGCCGGCACGAAACGGTCCGCACGTCTGGTGGCTTGGCGCGAGCAGGTCGTTTTCTCCGCTCACCACCGTAACATTTATCTGGTACAAGTTGGTGTTGACTGCTTCGCCCGTGTCTTCGTACAGCCTTATAACATCAAATGCTGCTACGCGCATGTTAGCCGCAATCAGCTCGCGCTCGGTCCGATCCGGAGTCTCGACGAGGACAGCATCACCTGGTGAGGTCGCGCTGAGCTTACCTATGGTATTCGGATCGCTGCCGCAGGATGGCCAAGTATCTTTAATAACCGCGTGGTACGCCTGGTTATTGCTTGTGTCAGGATCGCCGGTCACCACCTGTGTGTCGGTGGCTACGGAGTAGCGCTTGTCACCAATGCAGATCCTAAACCTGCCCTCGGGCTGGATTCGCACCGGAGTGGCACCCGGCGCCTGCTGTATCGCGGTAGGCACTATTTGCCCGCCGCTGAATTGTATAGCTTGGGCAATGTCTTCCATGAGCGTACGTGCGACTTCCTGCGTCCGGGAACTCGTTATGCCCTTGTAGTACACCCTTCCCACCTGCAGTAGCCCGAACGTACAAAGCAGCAGGACAGTGGCAAACACCGCAGTAGCTATCATCAGTTCGACAATGGTAAAGCCGTCTTGGCTTTTAGCTGCCATGCGTGTCATGATGCCCCCCGTAGCAGCCAGTCATCCATGCCTATGACAACAAGCAGTGGTAGCCCGGCTATGGCACTGTCATATACTAGCTTTACCTCGTCTTTGCCTTGGCCGCCAATACGATCCCACCGCACATGGAAATGGAACCGACCGTTTGCTTGGTTGACAATGCTCAGGTGATACACCACCCCTTGGTCAGGGCTGCAGGCAGGGTTATGGCGGCTAAAGTCATCTGTTTCCAGTGTCGGCAAAGTCGACCGTTGGTCAGTGTAGGCTGGCTGGATATTGTTTTGTTCATCAATGCAAAATACGCGTGATTCCCCGTCCAGCTCCTGGCCAAGCGAAGTTACCGATAGCGCCTTAAGCTTCTCGACCTGTCCCTCGATGAGCTTGAGCGCTTCTCCCCGCTCTTGTGCCTGGCGCATATTCTGAAGGCTGCGGTTTGCCGTCACAAACGCACCGCCGAGTATCGTACTGATGACCGTTATAGCCAGCAGCACCTCTATGATAGTGTCACCGGCCTGGTCCCACTTGCTACTCATGGACAGGCTCCGTTACCGATGTTTAGCCGCGTACTGGTGCGGTTGCCCTCGCCGCCGATAGTAATCAACCCGTGCTGGTCCGTGCTGCCGCTCTCAAAACAAACGACTACCCCGCCGGCAGGATTGGAAACGCTTGCGTCACTTAGCCCGTCTATCGCTGATACAACGTCGCTCTCCCCCAGGCCCAAGGCAGTTGCCTCGAGCGGGTAAATATCCAGGCTTTGGGAGGTTGACTGCAAGGCGCCACTATTTTGGTTGATCTTTGCCAGCGAGCTGATAAACGCTATGGCGCCAATTGTCTGCGGCGCTCCGCTGCCGTCTGAGTAGTACATCTTTTTGGCCTTGATGCCAAATGTCGTTGTCCGCTTGTCTATCGCCTCGCCGTCCATGGCGACCGGCTGGGCTTCACTGATCGTGGCCACGTCCCTCGGCCTGCCGCCAGGACTCGTTTGCCTAAGCCCGATGATGTTATAGACGTTAAACCCTTCTTCGTTCGTGCCGCCCACCGCGAATTGCAATGCCCGGCCGATAAATATGCAGTCTTCGTTCGTTCCCTGCTCACTCGCCACAGCGTTTATTTGGGGGCCAGCGGCTGTAGCTTCGCAGCTAAAATTACCGGTACTGTTGTAGTAGCCGGTAATCGTATCGTTCATAATGTCTTGGATCTGCGATTCGATATCACGGATTCCGGTAGTAAACTCCGTTTTCGCCTGCTGGCCAGCGATAAAATAGACAGCGCTCGCGAAAAGCGCACCCGTGACCGCAAGCACAATCATGAGCTCGACCACTGTATAACCATGGGTGGGCCACCCTCGCTTCATGATTGTCAGTATACCATAAGCACTACCGGCTTATACCCCGACGTTCGTCAGGTACCAATCAATAAACCGCTCGCCAAATAGCTTGACAATAATGGTCCCGGCAATCAAAAACGGCCCGAAAGGTACATGGGCGTTCCGTTTCAGTTTGCCTGCCGCCATCAGCGGCACGGTATACAGGCTGCCGAGCGAGGAAGCCACAAACAGCATGAGGATGCTGAGCTCCGGGCTGCCGAGCAGTATGCCGATGAATATCCCCAGTTTGACGTCGCCGCCGCCGATCCACTTGCCTTTGGATACCTGAAATATCAGGAAAAAGATCCCGCCGGCAATGAGGGTGCTTAGGAACACCTGCAGCAGCAGGTCAAGACCGCCGCCGTAATAAGTGGCGTCTACAAGCCGTTGGACAGCCGCCAGGCCGACAAGCGGAAAAACAATTCTGTTGGGTAACAACATCCAGCGCAGGTCGTACACCGCGAGCGCAACGAAGCCCACCAGGTACACCAGCCATAAGCAAAATTCGACGGTTCCTTGGCTATCCAGCGGCTCCGGCCACAATAGGTAGCTCAGCACAAACAGTAGTGCCATAAGGATTTCTACCGCCGGGTACTGCCAGAAAATCGGCTTGCCACAGTACCGGCACTTGCCGCCTAGCGCGACCCAGCTGATAACCGGCACCAGGTCCCTTGCTTCCAGGCGATGCTTGCAATGGGGACACATAGAACGCCCGCGTAAAACCGAATACTCCTGACTCTTGGCTTTCTTTTCACTGGCGCCTTGCTGCCGATGCAGCCGCCATACCAGCGCGTTGGTAAAGCTGCCCAGACACAGGCCGAGCAGGACAAGGATTAGCATAACCATGAAGCAATCCTACCATAGAAAAAGCAGCCGAAGCTGCCTTTTCTGACTTAACCCTTGTTTTTATTTAGCTTTCGACACATTGTGTGGCGGTGCCGCTGCTGCTTGTCTCAATGCGGAACCCTGCCGAATATGCACGGTTTGTGCCAGCTGTTGCGAAGCTGTTGTTATTGCATTTCACGCCAATCGCAACGACAATCTGTCCAGTACCACCAGGCATAGCCCATGGAGTGGCATTATCACAGGTGACAGTATACCCAGATTGTACTCTCGCCGTTGAAGAGGTAGTGCCCGTAGCACCATTAAACGTTACCGTTCCGTCTGTTCCGGCCGAACATGACGTTGGCAGCTGGCCGTTATTGCTACTGACAAATTCGTTTACCCCGCCCAGAACCGCAGCTGCACTATTCCTAATCTGCGTATTTCGTGAGTTCCGCTGCAACGCTGGAACTGCCAGGAACACAATCAACAGGATAAGTCCGGCGATGGCCAGGACTATCAGGACTTCGATGATGGTGAAGCCCGCGTTACGTTTTGCCGTTTTCGTTAGCATTGCAAATGCCCCCTTTGCATTGAATTTTTACGCTTATGCTTTGCATACTACGACCAAAATAGCAAAAAAGCAAGCGTTGTTTTGGGCTATTGGATGATGCTGCGACCAGCAAGGCTGTAAATTGGCAAAAGTACGGCAGCGACAATAATAAATGCCATAACCCCAAGGATAACCATAAGTATTGGCTCGATAATGGTCGATATCGCTTTTATTTGGTTGTCAACTTCCCGCTCATAATAGTCGGCGGTTTTGCTCATCATTTGCTCGATTTGCCCGGATTGTTCGCCAATGCGCAGCATGTTTGGTACCAGCTCCAGGAAGTTAGGGTCTTTTTCGAGCGTATCAGACAGCGCCTTACCGCCCTTGACCTTATCGATCGCGCCTTTTATGGAGCCGGCGATATGGACATTGTTAACAGAAGTGGCGGTAATTTCCAGCATTTGGAGCAACGGCACACCGCTGGCGACAAGGGTTGAACCGGTCCGGGCAAACCGTGCCATGTACATCTTCATAAACAACGGCCCGATTGGCCACATCTTCATTTTCAGCTTGTCAACAAACTGCTTTCCCGGCCCGGTACGTGCCCAGCGGGTGGTGAAGAATACGCCTATCGCGAGCACAATGAGGATTATCCACCAGAAATCTATAAAGAAGTGGGAAATTGCTAGCAGCACCTTGGTAACGAGGGGTAAATTAGTCCCGGGCAAGCCGGCGTACAGTTCCTCCACCTGTGGCAATACCTTAATAATCATAAAGCCGACAACGGCGAACATGACCAGCAAGACGATAATCGGATACACCATGGCGCCCCGGACCTTACTGATAAGCTCAGCATCTTTCTCCTGCTGTATGGCCAACCTTTCCAGCGCTTGGTCAAGCGTACCGGAAGCCTCGCCAGCCGCAACCAGGCTCACGTAAATTTGGTTAAAGACATGCGGGTGCCGTGACAGCGCGGCGGAGAGCGCCGAACCGGCCTCTACGTCGCTAATAACCTGGTTTATCACTACCTTGAGCGGCTTGCTGGTCGTCTGTCCGGCAACGCTTCTGAGACTTTGAATCAACGGCAATCCAGCGTTAATTAGCGTGGCCAGCTGCCGCGAGAAGAGAACTTTGTCCTTGCTCTTTACCTTGTTCCGAAACTTGCCAAACCCTGCGGTGGGGCTATCGGCAAGCTTGATTTCAATTGGCGCCAGACCCTCGTGGCGAATCAGCTTGGCGGCAGCCTGTTCACTATCAGCCTGCACTACCGCCTTTACTTTTTGGCCGGTTGCGGGATTACGGGCAGTATAGCGGTACGAGAGCATGCATTAACCTCTCATTAACCGATCTAGTTCTTCCAGGTCTACCGCGTAATTGCGGGACTCATCATACGTAATGGTGCCATTGTGTATCATGCTGACTAATGTCTTATCCATTGACTGCATGCCATGCTCGGCGCCGGTTTGGATGACGGCTTCAAGCTGATGGCTCTTGCCTTCGCGGATAATATTACGGACCGCCGGTGTCGCTGTTAAAATTTCCGCGGCCGCGACCCTGCCGCCGCCAATTGCCGGAATAAGCCGCTGGGAGCAGATTGCCATCAAGATATTAGCAAGCTGTGAGCGCACTTGCGGCTGTTGGTGTGGCGGAAAGACGTCTATCATGCGGTCAATGCTTTGCGAAGCGGAGTTGGTATGCAGCGTGGCCAATACAAGATGTCCCGTTTCCGCAATAGTAATAGCCGCGGCTATTGTCTCCAGATCGCGCATCTCACCGATCAGCACAACATCCGGATCCTGGCGCAAGCTAGAACGGAGCGCTGCCGAAAACGAATACGTATCGTAGTGCACTTCCCGCTGGACGATAACCGCTTTCTTGGATTTATGGGTAAACTCTATCGGATCCTCAATGGTGACAACATGCGCCGCCCGCTCCATGTTGATCTTATGGATAAGCGCCGCGAGCGTCGTTGACTTGCCGGAACCGGTCGGGCCGGTAACCAGCACCAAACCCCTGGGGTAATCGGCAAATTTATTGACTATTGGCGGTAAGCCAAGTTGTTCAACAGTAAGTATCTCGTTCGGTATAAGCCGCATAGCGGCAGCCATATTGCCCCGTTCATGAAACGCGTTGACCCGGAAACGACCCAGGTCTCCAAACGCAAAGCTGAAGTCAAACTCTTTATCCTTCAGCAGGATCTGCTTTTGGTCTTCGTCAAGGATCGCAAAGATGAGCAGCTCGACAGCTTCTTCGGTCAGGACATCGGCGCCCTGTACCGGCACTAACCCGCCGTCAATGCGGAGCATCGGTGGCAGACCTACTTGTATATGGAGGTCGGAAGCCTTCTTCTTTATGACTTCTTCGAGTAGTACTTCTATTCTTGGTTGGCCTTGCATTGTATGTCCACCCTTTCTCCGCGATTACGCACTGTCAGCGGCTGCCACACGGTTGACCTCGTTGAGCGTCGTAAAGCCATTCAACGCCTTAAGGTAGCCGTCTTCGCGCATCGTTATCATTCCCTGCGTTTGCGCAGCTTTTTGTATCTCCGTACTGGTAGCCCGTTTGATGATCAGGTCTTGAATCACCTCTGTTACCTCAAATACTTCATACAGGCCCATGCGTCCCTTGTACCCGCCTGGAGCTTCGGGACCCTCTTTGCCCTTGTACAAAGTATAAGCGTTTTGGCCTTTTAGTGGCAAGCTTTCATAGCCGAGATCGCCCGCTACCTTCTTTGCTTCAGTGTCGCTCGCCGGCAGCAAATGGCCGAGCGTCTTATGGATAGCTTCTGTTTCAGCCTTATCGGACTGGTAACCTTCTTTATCATCGCTAATCCGGCGGACCAAGCGCTGGCCGATTACCGTATGGACAGTGGAAGCAATCAGAAACGGCTCGATACCCATATCCAAAAGCCGTGGCAAAATGCCTGCAGCCGAATTGGTGTGCAAGGTAGAAAACACGAGGTGGCCGGTAAGCGCAGCCTGCACCGCTAAGGTAGCTGTTTCCTTGTCCCTGATCTCGCCGACCATCACGACATCCGGATCCTGCCGGAGCACAGAGCGCAGTCCCGACGCAAACGTAAGACCGACGTCAGGGTTGATTTGTATTTGGTTAATTCCCGGCATCTTGTATTCGACCGGATCCTCGAGCGTAACGATATTGATGGTATCGTCTTTGATTTCCTGCATGAGCGCGTACAGCGATGTTGACTTACCGGAACCGGTCGGGCCGCTCGTGAGAATCATTCCGTTCGGCTGCTCCAAACCTTTGCGTATCATTCTCAGCGCCCTGCCCATGTACCCCATATCCTCCAGCTTCAGGCTGGTGCCTGATTTATCAAGCAAGCGGATAACTACCTGTTCGCCCCATACCACCGGTGATATTGCGATACGCAGGTCAATATCCTTATCACCTACCTTGACAGTGAACTGCCCGTCCTGCGGTATGCGATGCTCATCAATTTTTAAATTGGATAATATTTTTATGCGGGAAACAAGCGGCGGTTCGGTACTTTTCGGCAGCTTCATTATCTCCCGTAGCACGCCGTCAATACGGCAGCGTATCTTAAGCTCGTTCTCGAGCGGCTCTATATGGATATCGCTGGCCCGGTTCTTTGCCGCATACTCCAAAATTGCCGACAGTGCCTTACTAATCGGCGAGTCCTGGACAATGGTTTCAATGGTATTGCCGGCAGCCGGCTTGCCTGCCGCCTGCTCAGCCGCCTGCTCGCCTGGGACAGGCACCGTAACGTCGAATACTCCGGCCACATCGCGTGCCAAATCGGCGCCGTACTGCTTCAGCACATGCCTGATCCCTTCTTCGCTCGCCGCATACACCTTGAGCGGCCGGCCAATTTTATTGGACAGGAAATCTACGGCCTGTACGTTATCTGCATCGAGCATGGCAACCACCAAGCGGTGCTGCATCTCCCCGAGCGGTACGGCCATATAACGTTCAGCTATCTCTTTGGGAAGCAGCGACAAAATCTGCGAGTCAATTTTGGCGTTGCTTAAATTGACGTACGGGACCCTGTTGACCGTCGCGATGGTTTTGGTTAAAGCTTCGTTGGACACCAGCCCGTCAGCCACCAGCAGGCCAAAGAGCGGTTCATTTTGCTTGGCGGCCTTATCCCTGGAAGCTTGAAGCTTGCTAGCGTCAATCAGTCCGTCTTGGACCAGCGCATCTTCAACCTGTTTCTGTGTCGCTGCAGAAAGGACGCTCATAGGCTATACCCACCTCGTTAGTTGCCATTAAAGGGGTTCGGGTTAGTGATTTCACCTATTTCGATGAGTTGCGTCGGGTTAACGGATTGTTCATTGAAGTACTTTTTATCCGGCTCTACGAACTCATCAGTAATAGGAGCCACTACTTCAACCTGCTGGCTGCGGCTTTCTGGAGTGGCAATGAACAGGTTGCTCACAAAAAAGGCAACGACGACACTGATGAAAACAACGACGATAATAAGCGCTAGGTCTTTCTGTTTCATTGCACGTCCTTCTTTGTGATACTCAGGTTATTCTCCGGCTGGTAGAACGTTTTGGCATTGATTACCGTCTGGACTTCGTTATCAGAACCGGAAATATTAATCGTCAGGATCTGGAACGGCCGGATTGACCTGTCCAGCGTCGTTACCAGGTTAGCCATCGAGCCGTAGCTGCCGTTGACGCTGATTGAAAACGGGATTTCAACCGGCTGTGGATCCGGGCTTTCGGTGTTCTGCTGCTGGTTAATCTCATCATCGGTACCGGTGATGCTATTAATTTTGTACCCTACCAGCAACTTTTCCAGGCTAGTAGTAAGCGCCGGGAAGTCGTAGACGCTCGGGAGGGCGTCGAGGACAATCCGGGCATTGTCGCCATCCTTCTCGCCAGATCCGCTGCTGCTGCCGCCGAGCACGTTTTCGGGTGAGTTGATAAAGCTGGCGTACGACGCCTTGAGGTTATCGACTGCCGCTATGTTAGCTTTGAGCTGGTCAACCGCCTTTTGCTTCTCTGCGATGACTCTCGCCTGGTACGCCCGTTGGCTTAAGAGCGACCTGGCGGCGACCAACGTAAAGCCGACGATAAACGCCGCTATGGCAATCATTGTCACCACCCTGGCATTCGCCTTATTGATGGCAAGATGTTTGGTAGAAGGCCGTGCGTTTGCCATTACTGTGCCCCTTCCGTTTCTTGTTCGTCGTTCTTCTTAAACAGTACGTCAGGCTTTTCGGTCTCTGATCGGGTACTGATAATACTTGGTACCGTCAGTGTCACCTCTGATTCACTGTCAAAAATCAACGGATCGAACTTAAAGTCCAGCTTGTAGGTGGTCGTTTCGCTGTCACGCCCGAAACTGGTAAGTACCACCTCTGAAAACGCCGCCACCGGCTGGCTGCCCTCAGCTTCGGTTTGGTACTTTGTAAACTTTAAAGTGTCGGCAAACTTGTTGACGGTGCTTAATGAGTCAGCCGAGCCGGCAATTGACATCGAGCCAACAGCAAAATCCACGTTCAGGTCACTGATAGTCGCCTCATTCGGTGTAAGCTGGCCGATGTAGGCAAATAGCCTTGAAGCAACAACCTTGTCCGCGTGGAGCGCTGGCAAGCTTCTCAACTGGTTTTGAATCGTTAGTATCTTGTTAAGGTCAGGGACCTCCTGGAGCTGCTGGCTGTAGCGCTCAATGTCCTTGGACAGGTTGTTCAGGTGCCCTTTTTGCAGCACGTTTATAACGACAAACAGCAGCACCAAGACGCCCAAGGCGACACTGGCAGTCACAACAGAGATAAGCATCACGCTGCGTTTAGCCCGTTGCGCCTTAATGTACTCCAGTTTTACTTCCGGTAGTAAATTAAACTGAATCATCGCGTTCCCTCTGTCCGTTGTATCCGTATTATGCATAAAGTGTTCCGCATAACGCCAGCCGCTTCTCTACTGAAGCCAAGAGCGCTATACGTTCTACCAAATACGCTATACGAAATTATTTTCATTCAAGCCTCTCCGCTAATCCGGCAGCCACGCCGAAGTGGTTGGATACTGCCAATAGTTCGTTTTGGCGGTTGGCGGCGAAAGAAACGTTCCGCCAGGCATTGCCAATCTCGACGCTGATGCCAAACTTATTGGCGACATACAACGGAAATTCGGGCAAAGCCGAGGCACCGCCCGTAACGATTATCCTGTCAACTTGCGTACCGGCATACCGGCCGACAAAGAATTTGATGGACTTGTCAATCTCGGTTATCAGTAAGTCAACGGTTCCGATGATAGCTTGGTAGATTTGCCCTTCCAGCTTGTCCTTGCTGAGGCCGAACTTAAACACAAACTGCTGCGCCTGCTTTTCATCTATCCCGAGATTTTGGGCGGCAGAGCGGACAATTGCCTCAGTCCCCGTGGGGATCGAGCGCGTGAGCCGGGGAGCTCCTGCCATGCTGATAACCAGGTCGGTGCTGCTATGGCCAATATCAAGCACCATATGCGGCGTCGTAGCCTCAGCCGGTACCAACGCCCTGGTTAAAGCCAAATTCTCCGGCTCAAAGGCAATGACGTTAAGCCCGATTGCCTCGAGCAAGTCAAGCCGCTGTTCGATGAGTTCGTTCGTAACGCTGGAAAGCAGTATCTCCACTTTAGTCTTATCCTTAGGGGAATCGCCAAGAAGCGCCCAATCTATCTTGGACTCCGCGACAGGGGTTGGGATAAGCGAATCTGCCTGGTAGCGGATACTTTTCGCCAACTCGTCAGGCTCCAGGCGGTCTATGTCTACTACGGTGGTAAAAACCCGCTGTGAAGGAATGCCGACTGCCACGTTGCGTGAAGAAATTTTGGACTGGACGATGACGTCCCTGACAATTTGCAGCAGCTTCTGCTGGTCTGCCTTCGATTCGCTCATGGAAAGCTTGTTTTCTATCGGTGCATAGCCGTAACGGACCAGCGCTTTAATGCGGCCATTGCCGCTAAGCTCCACCACCCTGACGGCAGTGGTGCCGATATCTAAGCCAAAGAAATCAGATACCCCACTCAGTATGCTCATTCCGTTAGGGCTCCCCTGTTCTTTTCATTTTGCTTAGCGTAAGTATGCCCACTGTGTTTCCTTCTTTGACATGCCCGAGAGGTATCCAAACGGGACATCTGTTTCCTCGATTATAGCATAAGCATTGCACCGGGACACAAGCCGGACTTACAGTATTGGCGGCAGGCTGCTTATCGCGTCGTAGCGGCCGACACTGCCACGGGTGGTGACCGGCAGCGGGTTGTTAATCCAGGTTTCCGGGGTATAGATTATCTCTTCCCCGACAGTAGCGGAGCCGATCGTTTCGTTATTGCCGCTGCTGCGCACTGAACCGACGGTACGAAGAAACTTAATGCGGTCTGCGATAAGCGCGCCATATACAGTCAGCTTATGGTTGCAGGTACCGTGCAAATTGTTAGCCGCGACAGCTTGCGCGCCCTGGGTGCAGGTGTAAATTATACCCCCTGTTCCGCCTGACGGCTGCGCGATATATACACCGTTGAGCTCAGTCACAGTGCTCTCGATATAGATGTTCCCCGTAGCGATCAGGTAAAACGCCGGCAACTGGGCCTTGCCCTCGCCATCTGTTGCCCAACCGTTAGACCCGCCGTAGGTAATGCCATTGCCACTTTCGTTGCTGATAACGGCATCGCCCTCGACATAGACTACGACCCGGCCGCTAATTGGCGTGCCGGTTGTCCGAATGGTAAGCGTTCCGCCGGACGGCCTAAAGTAATGGTCGCCGCTGCCGAGCGCAGAAGGATCGGCCAGCACCGGACTAGGATCCGCGGTAATATTCGGCCGTGACCCGGCGTAATCCGGCAAGCAGTGTGCGCTGCCAAAACCGCCGCCGAACGAAGGGGTTCCGGTGTCATTTGATAGTGAGAGACCTTTATTCGGAGAGGGATGCGTGTTCCGCCCCGTGGCCGATGAGTAGCCTTCGATACTATGGAACGCCTGGGAAGCAAATTGGACTGAAGCACCCTGGCCGCTGCCATTGCCGTTGTTGTACCCGATTATTTTCGCTTCGGCGTTCTGCGTGCAGCCTTCGCCAAACCCAATCCCGGCGATGACATCGCCGTTGTATGCCCTGAGGTAGGGTCGGTCCATAATGGTGTCGCAACTTTCGATTGGGCCAGCCGATCCGGCCAGGTTGCGCACGTTACCTAAACGGTTGACGATGCCCCTGGTACCGGAAACGCTTATTGCGCCGCAGTACCGGTCACCAGCTTGGAATGGCCGCAGTACACTCACCGTTGCCTGGGGCGACGGCGAAAAGAACGGTGCCAAATATGTACCGGTGCTTATAAACGTCCCGCCCGGAACCGGCACGCCGTTACGGGTTATCACCCGCCTAGTTACCGGGCCGCCAAAGTTGATGTTGGCATTTGGCACTTCTGTGTACCGGACATTTACGCCGCTGTTGAACGTGAAGGAAGACGGATTCTCCTCATTCGGCGAGAGCATGCCGGATGTGGCAATTGGTTCGAGGCTAAACGATACATAGGGATCAAACGTGACCGTACAGACGGCTATGAGTACCCGCCCGTCAAGGATTAATTGTGCGGTAACAGTTTGGGCGCTCGTTGTATTCGCGGCGGTTAAAGTGCCGAATGAAATCCGTGCCGTGCCGCCAGGTGCGGTCGCCGGTACGCCAGCCGAAGGCGATTGGCCGTTATAATTGTTGATTCTTGCCGTGAGGCGGCCGCCGACGTTCCAGGACATTTGGCCGCTGTTCCGGAGCGTAAAGGCAATCGAAAACTGCCCGCCCGCCATGACAAGCTGTGGGCCAAACCCATCCGCCGAGCCACCGCTGCACTGCGCGGCGACACATGGACCCACCGTGACAGATCTGTCGGCATAGAAACCAAAATCCTGGCTGCCATCAGGCCGCAGGCTAAATGCCCGCGCGGTAACTGTATAGCTGCCAGCATTCTGGTTAGCAGCGGGAAATGCGACCGTAAACGTGCCTCTGGTTGATGAATTATAGATGAGCTGGCCGTTAACCCTGATTTGGATTGGCACGTTTCCGCCATTATTCGGGTCCGATAAATTACTAATCGTTATGGTGTTGCAGTTAGCGCTTAAGCTGAAGTTTGGCGCTTGATCACAGGGTGGTACCACCCGCGGTGAACCAGCAGCTTCCACAGTGTAGCTGCCAGATGGTCCGCTATTGATGATGTACACCCGGACGGTGTGTGAACTGGCGTTTTTATAACTATTTGGATATGCGATACTGCCGCTGCCACTCCCTTGGTGAACGGTGTTGCCATCAATGGTAACCCGTACCTGTGGCGTACCGTTAGGGTCGCTGGCCGTAAAGGTAATAACGTTGCAGTCTGCCCGAGTAAGGGTGCCAGACGGCGGCTGATCACAGGCCGGCACCGTACGCGGTGAGCTGGCGGCATGGTAGATTACTCCGCCGTTTGGCCCCCGGTTAACAACATACATCCGGACGGTCCGGGACCGGTCCTTGGCCCAATTTGGATATGCAATGCTGCCGCTGCCGTAACCTAAGTGCACGGTCGTGCCGTCAATTGTGATGGAAACCTGCGGCGTACCATTCGGATCACTAGCGACAAATGAAATAACGTTGCAGTCTGCCCGAGTAAGGGTGCCAGACGGCGGCTGATCGGCTGGCGCAGCCGGATGATAGTAAAAATCAATGTACACCGTTCCAATTTGGTTAATCGTAAATGTTGACCACCGTGGCCAGCCAGGGTAAAACTGCCCGTTCCATGTGCCGTCGCTGGACTGCATTCCCACGTAGTTGTAACCGGCAGGGTGGCCGAGGATATTCCACGTCGGCTCAGGGCCAAAGCAGTTGTCAGCTATCGTTCCTTCGCCGCCCCAGGCTACAGTCGCGACTTTCGTACCGGTGAATTGTGGGCCGCAGTTATGTGCCCGGCGGTAGTGGCTGAACCGCGTGCCGCCAATACGCACCAAATTCAGCGTATCGTATGACCGGCCGCGAAACGTAACATTATGGGTAGCACACTGCCCTGCACTTTGCGCCTGGGCCGTCTGTAGTCCGACGGATGTTACCGCCAGGCCGACGCGCTCACCGAAATGTTCCACCTTGGATTTTAGCGCCATGGCCGCGCTTAGCTCGGCAGATGCGGCAACATATTCCCGTTTGTATGCATCAAGAAAGTCAGTCCAGGAATTGTAAATCCCCTGTGATTTTGATTCGAGCCGGATAATCATATGGCCGCCGGACTTGGCCGCGAATACTTCCGTGAAATCACCGACGTGTACGAGCCCGTCAATTTTTTCGTTTGTCCCATGCAGGTTTTCAATGGGCACACCCATATACTCAGTGTCTTCCAGGTCGTTAAACGTCGTTTCACCGGCAAGGTAGCCCTCACGGTAATCCAGCACCGTCACCAACCCGTCAAAGTACTGTTGGTAATTCTTATTATCCGTCGTGTCCTCGTCATAAACGATAACGTCAACCTTTTCAGCTATTGCTTCCCGTGGAACCTTAGCTTCAAATAGCGGTAGAAACTCACTAGTTAAACGATCTACTGCTTGGCGATGCAGCTCGCTGATCTTGTCTGGGTTACTCGAGTGGTACGGCGTATCATACGGGATGTTAAGCATCAGCAAGTTTTTGCGCGCCAGCAGCTGGTCTTTGAATTTCCGTCGGTACGCTTCGTTCTCTGCCCGTACCCGTGTCATTTTCCCGGTTTCAGATTGCTCGAGCGCCTCAAAATATACGCGCCGCTCTTCCTCATTGCTGTGTTTTTGTTGCATAACGCTGTCGAGCTCATCAGGAATAAGCTCGCCAAATTGCTTCGCCTCATGTTTAAAGGCCGCGTTCAGCACCAGGTCATCCAGCGCGACTTGCTTTGGCTCCCCGCCAAAATCAGCGTCAGGGTTTGACTGCTTATACGTCTCTATCATCCGGGCATACCGCTCAATATCATCAGGCGTAATGGTTACGTCGCCGATGACGATGTCAGCCTGTTGCCCGGCCCGCTCCGCGAACCTCATCGCTACGAACAGCGAGCCGCTAAACAGCAAGATGCAGCCCACTGCCAGGCCCGCAAGCTTAGCGAACTTCTTCCAGGGCGCAACAGCTTCCCTTGCCTTAGCGTGCCCCATCGGTTCTTTTGGCGCAGTGGAATTTTTACTTTCTTTTGGCTGCGAACTTCCGTCCGTCATGAGCCGTTCTCCGCATTAACCCGCTCGTGCTTATTCTTGACACCAGTATAGCAAATGGCTGTTAACACGCACGCTCATCCGGCTAGAATACCGGTGGCAAGCTGCTGATGGAATCGTACGCGCCGGTCGTGCTGCTGGTTGTCGATGGCAGCGGATTGTTAATCCAAATATCCGGTGAGTAAATAATGGCTTCAGCTATCGTAGGCGAAGTGTATGGCTCGCCGTTACTACTCCGCTGCATCGTTCCGTTAGCCCGGAGGAATTTGACTTGATTGGCAACGAGCGATCCGTAGACAGTTAATTTACTGTTACATAAATTAAGCAGGTTAGCAGCAGTGGCCAATTCAGAATTAGCCGCATCATAACAGGTATATATCGTGCCGCCACTTCCATCGCTAGCTGATTGGGCAATATACACGCCGTCCAAACGGCTGATTGACTTGTCGATAAAGATGTCGCCGCTCACTATGAGGTAAAACGCCGGTATGACCGGTTCGCCATTCGGTCCGGTCGTCCACCCATTGGGATTTGCATACGTGACGCCCTCGCTCGGTCCGTTCGTTCTAATCACTACGTCGCCGTCAACGTACAGCACTACTTTGTTATTTACCTGGCCGCCTGCGGTGTTAATAACCAGCGTGCCGTTGCCGTTGCCGCCCGGATTGTAGTAGTGAGTGCCGGTGAGCGCACCGATATTTACTGTGCCGCTGTTTACCGCCGTCATATCAGGCCGGGATCCGGCGTAATTTGGCAAGCAGTGTGCAGCGCCAAAATTCCCGCCAAATGCCGAGCTGCCAGTATTGGCAAGCGTAAGCCCCTTATCCGGCTGGGGATCCGACGTCCGTCCGGTTGCCGAAGTAAAGCCGTCCACTTCGGCAAAAGCTTGGGCAGCGAACTGGACCGAAGCGCCCCGGCCGCCAGTGCTGTTGTAGCCCACTATTTTCGCATCGCTATTCTGTGTACAGCCTTCGCCAAAGCCAACCCCGGCGATAACATCGCCGTTGTAAGCCCTAAGGTATGGTTTTGATATGACAGTTACGCATGCCTGCGATTCTGGGCCGGAGCTGCCGTTAGGCGGATTGGCAGGGGGATATGCCCTCACTGTTACGCAATACAAGGTGCCTGGCGGTGCGTTTACAGGAATTTGGCTGGAAGTCCGGTTGACCGATTCACAATCACCACCTGCGGTGAGATTATGGTTGGCCTGGTCGTACGCAGGCAGCACGCCATTGGGCGGAACTGCCTGCAGACGTACGCCGGTGAGCGGCGGGCTGGCGGCATCATTGCAAACGGTATAGGTGGCAGTTACCGTCGTGCCTGGCTCAGCCTCTGTTTCGCTCAAGGTAACAGAAGGCGTTACAGTGTAGGCAGTGCTTACGTCGGAACATTCAATGACGATTTTCCATACCATGACGCTTTCCGGCTGCCGCGAAGCCGGCGGTATATCACCGTAGCCTGGGACACTGGGATTTACATGGGTGATATGCCGTACTAGCAGGGATGATGGGTACTCGGACGGGCCACGGTTGCGGTAGTATTCGGGATCAATGACGACAGTTCCCAGGTCTACCCCTTGGTCAAAATTTAGTGATGACGGCAGGTACTGGGTAGCGTAACCATCATACGTACCGCTACCGGTATACGAAGAAGTGTGGCGCATTTCGCCAATAAAGTCATAGCCGTCGCTAAAGTTCGGGTAATTCGTATAGGGCTGGCCACTGTTGTTAGTTTTTTCGTCTGGAGTTGAATTAGGCGTTAGGCTGCGGGCTACGCTGTGGGCGTCACCTGCGTTGTGCGGTTCGCGCGGGTCAAGCTGCACGTAAAAGCTCTCGAGTTTCTGCCGGTATCCGAGCGGGCTGTCTATACCGCCAGGCGCGGGACGATGGGTCCAGTGGTTATCCGCTGCAATTGCCCGCACCCGGTACGTCCCAGGCTCCAGGCGCCGGCCGCCGCCAAAACTAATTTGCTTCGAGGCGTTCACCCAAGAATAGGCGTTCCAATGGGTGGCAGCCGACAGCTTGTATGGCGAGTTGCCGCCAAGCGCCTCTGATTGCGGGATAGTCAGCGACAGCCGCTGCGTACCGATACCGCAGCCAAACGTCGGGATGCTCGGATCGGCAGCCGGCTCCTCCAGGATCATCGTGAATATGGTTGAGCCTTTGATATTCTTGTCAATATTATTGGGCATATTAGGCGGCCTGCAGGGGTTGTGCTGCGGAAATTCGTCATCGCACGCGTTGGCCCACACCACCGGTATACCGTCACGGGTATTCTGGACCCAGAGTATCAGGCTGATTGACGTATCCGTCGTCCCGTTGTAGCCGACAATGTTATGTATGTTTGCGTTATTGTCGTACGCAGTCCTAACGCGTCCGTCCATGTTATCGCGGGAGCGGGTGTTGGCAAGGCTAAGGTAGCCGGCCAAATCCCCGCCGTAGCGGTATACGTCCGCGGCATCTACATCCCGGCATTCCGGTATGTCCTCAGTAAAGCTAAACGCCATGCCAACACACCACAGGGTAGTGTTGTTGCTGTATGCCAATGCCGAGTCATTAATGCTGCCAAAGACTTTATCCCCGGCACACTTTTCAATTCCCAGATAATCACGCCAATACCTACCGCCCGGTGCGGTCCTTCGGTCCGACGCCCCGATTCCGTTGGCGCCGCAATAATCATTTTCAGACGACGGCGTATAGCTGTGGCTGGCCGGCACGCCGATCCTCAGCTCGGCCGGCCTCAGGTCGCCGCGTGGTATACGGCCATTGACAGCCAAAAAGTTGTACCAAAACAACGAATCGTATGTGCTGTTGCCAAAATTAATGGACTGCCCGTTCCAGAGTGCCGCATGGTCAGGGTTGCGGTTCGTGCAGTTGCTTTCGCTCCTGAGTACAGAGCCGCTTTCAGCTATCGGGTCGGTCCACCACTGGCCGTCATGGTCATAACGGCGGCCATAATCATTGCCGGCAAGGGCGTATTCAATTGATACGAATGTCCTGCCGTCGTGCAGGCGGCCCCTGGCTGCTATCCGTATAATGCGCTCGCAAACGTAGGGCACGTTCTGGCGGGCGGCTGAGGCTGTTTCTCCGCTGAGCAGCAGGGCGACGCCCAACAGCGCGGCCAGCATGAAACCAAAGCTGATAAGCTTCTTTTTCACTGCACCGACCCCTTGGCTTTGATTGCCTCCAACCGCTCTATCGCGCCAGCGAAGTATTCCTTCGTTATTTCGTCATCCGGCAACAGCGCCAATGCTTCGGCCGCAGTTTTTGCGGCTTCTTCGGTCTTGCCTTCGGCGTCAAGCTGGTACGCCAGTTCAATCAACAAGTTGAGCCGGTCCCCTTCTTCCAGCCCTTCGGCCTGTAAATCTTCCTGGAGCAAAGCTGCCCTATCCTGGTCGGGAATCGTTGGGGCCGCCTGGCGCTCCTGCTCAAACGTCGCGTCCAAGTCCTTGGCAATCACCTCGGCCTGCTCGTGCTCCTTGCCCTGCCGGTACTTGTATATGTAGTATCCGCCGGCCACTACCAGGACGCCGAGAATGAGCACGAACCAAATGGTCGTTAAAAAACGGAGTTTGCTGCCGTACCTGAGGCGCTCCCAGAAAGAAACCGATCCGGTAATAACCTCGTTCTTAGGCTGGGTCTTCGTTTTCTCTTTCTTCTGTTTCCCCATAATGCGCAAAATTAACCCGCGTATTCTTACAGCTTATGGTAACACCACGGTTTTCTTTTATCCAGAGCGGTTTTCCCAGTAATCAGGAGGCAAGTCTTTGCCTGCTCATTGCTGCGAAATGGTTGTATGACATGTCAGACGTTGGGGGGGGCCGGAGAGGGAGCGTGCGGAGCACGAAGTTTGGTGCTCGACGCACGCAATCCCTCTTCCGGTTCATGACTCAGCCTGTGAACTGTGGCTGTTGGGCCACAGGCTTCGCGGGAGGTGCGATCTCCACCGGCGGTGGCGCAACCTCGGGTTGAGGCATGGGAGGCTCCGGCCGCGGTGCGGGCGGCGTGGTCGTCTCGGGCGGCTGAGTGGTCTCAGGGGGTTCAGTCGTGACAGGAGGCTCTTCAGGAGCAAGCTGACCGGTAATGGTCACCTCAATCCTTGCTGACAAACCTCGCTTGATGCCCAGACCAAGGTCTCCGTCACCCTTCAGAACAACGACGTTGAAAGAGGTACCCTCCAACGAATCGCTGATCTTGTGCTCATTGGCCTGTCCAGGCCGCTCGATCGGATAGGCGTGTTCGCCGACCCGAAGCGTGTTGTCGTGGAACGCGAGCGGCTCACCGACCTGCGGGATGTTGTTGGTGACGGTCGCCGTCATGGTGATCGGGCCGACACACCCCTCTGGCAAGGTGAGCTTGCCGAGATGGACCTCGGAAGGTCCTCCGCTGGCATGCTGGCTGAACGACAGTGAAGCTGAACAGTTGCTGTTAGCTTCCTGCTCAGAAGCATTGGCCACAGCGCTGGCGGCGATAATTACCACCAGAACCAGCAGCGGAAGGGTTCTGACGAACCGCTTCTTCCATGAAGTTTTCATTGAAGTCTCCAAAATATTCGCTTCGGCTTATGCCTGCACCGTTTCCCTTGTTGGATACGGACGATGCGCTCAAACACGTTAAGCGCCCGGTCCGTATCCAAACTATTCGTCTGACATGTCAATGTGCGTACCTTATTAAATAAAAAGCGGCCACCTATGGTTGCTTAGGCAACACCAGGAAAGCCGTCAAATAACTGCTAAATTACAGAAATGAAACTCACCGTGGGTTTGCTATTAGCTCCCTTCCCCCGAAGCAACCAGTGCGGAAACCGTATCGCATTGTCCGTGCCCAAGCGAAGCTCGGGCTTGCCAATGCTGATGGCATATCGCGGTGTCAGTTGCCTGCGTTCTTCCTTCAACGTATTATTTATACGTTTTTAGTCAGATACTCGGCACTTCCTTGCGCTACGCTCATTTACGATTCCCACTTACAGGGAGAAGTTCATCGCTGATGACCACCTGATTCGTAAGGTACAGCAAGCTATTATATTCTACTTATGCTATTTTGTCAATACTTTTGTGCCGTAAATCACCCTTGTTAACCCCTGTTATTATGTATATATTTATCTTACTACCTCTGTTAGAATAAATTAGTTATGAGTTTATCCATAGGCATA
>CAZUIL010000012.1:0-25000 GCA_964620175.1 uncultured Candidatus Saccharibacteria bacterium
TTGGTAGCGGGGGGAGGACTCGAACCTCCGACCTTGTGGTTATGAGCCACACGAGCTGCCACTGCTCTACCCCGCGTCGTCGGCGTGTGATGGTCAGTTTACCATGTTGCCGGCAAAATAGAACTCTTGCCAACATTCGTAAACTGACTAAGCCGCCTCCTCTAAAATTTCTGAACAGTCGAGTCGGCAAAGCCAACTCCTTGGTTTAGAAATTTTGTAATGCCCGTTAAAGTGCTCTTTTTACTTGAAATAAGGTAATAGATGAGGAGCTTGAAGCATCAACAAATACACCTCGAGCAAAGATTATTGTACCAAACAGAGGTAATTTTGTCAATGATGCCGCTTAAGCTTGGCAAGGAGTAGAATTATTGTTAGCTTCTAAGTTACGATGAGCGAGTTTCAACAACATAATCCAGAAGGCATTCCCGAGGGGACACGGACCCTGGAGGAACTGATTGAGGCTACCAAGGGGAGGGGCCAAAAACGCCTGGAGTACATTTACGCCGATCTGAACACGCAAGAAGAAACCGCGGCATTAAGGCCCCAGCCGTATTATCGTGTGAAAAAGGACAAAATACTGAGAGAGTTACAGAATCAGTGCCTGTGGGAAGACGGCAGGCTCTGGATGTTTCGTGAGCACGTAGAGACCTTGTCCAATGGGGACACCTGTCGCAATATTATGGCAGTCATAGCTAAGACTGATGCCAGGAAAGCCGATTATCTTTTTATGATCTCGCCGCTGGAGCGGGGGCTTCATCTTTTTGGTTCCCAAGAAAGCCGCAAAAGCCACCTGGCGGAGTTATCAAGAATGAGCTATTACCGGACATACAACCGACGACAGCTTGAAGCAATCATATATATGCACATGCCACGTCCCGGGAAAGTAAAAACTGTACCGGTGGATGTTGATAGCAAGTATCTTTGAGCAGAGGCGTGGTGGTCGGGTGTTTGCTATGCTTGAAGCATGGACCATACGAACCACGCAGCCGAGCACCAAATGGTAGAAGGCGAGCATTCGGGCAAGGAGTATCTGAAGTTCGCCCTGATCATTATCATGATCGCCGCGGCCTCGGCATTCTTAAACACGAGTTACGGCGCAGGCGGCTGGATGGAATACATGCGGTGGTTCATGGGCGTGTTTTTCGTGGTATTTGCTACCTTTAAGCTGATTGGCTACCGGATGTTCGCGCTGATGTTTGCCGGCTATGACATCATCGCCAAGCGTTTTAAGGCATACGCTTACGCATATCCGTTTATTGAGCTGGGGCTGGGAGCGTTGTACCTGGCGGACTTGTTGCCGGTATGGCGGGAGGCCGCGACTGTTATCATCCTGGGGGTAGGATCCATTGGCGTGTTGCAGGAGATCAGGCGCCGGAGCGGTATCCACTGCGCCTGTCTTGGCAATGTAGTAAAGCTGCCGCTCAGTACCGTGAGTTTTATCGAAGACGTTGGCATGGGTTTGATGGCCGCCGTGATGCTGCTTGTCAGATGAGCTTGCCATGCCAAACGAGCAGTTTCGTAAAATTCAAGAAGATGGTACAGTTTATTTCTAAATGTCCAATCCTGAACTTATGCCAGAGCAACCCGAAGAGCTAGAACCGCAGCCGCCTGAACCCGGCCATACAGCCGAAGCGGAAATTATTCAATTGCGCCCTCATGCAGCCGCAGAGATTGAACACCATGCGTCGCCCAATAACGTTAATCCTCAGCTAGAAGAAGAACTGCATGCAACATTCTCTGACAATCTGCATATGTTTACTGGTCTGCTAAAAAGAAGGTTTGGGTTACAAGACGCAGATGTAGAAGAAGTGCTCCAAAACTCTTATATAAGGGCATGGCGAAACGTCGGTAAATTCAAAGCAACTGCAAAAATGAGAACCTGGGTTTATCGAATTGTGCACAACGAAGCGACTACTTTTGCTACTAGGTTACAAAGGCGGCAGCATAACTCTATAGAGAATGTCCAAAAAGTAATTCCTGGGCTAGAGCCAACTGTCCATGAGGAAGCCGTGGCATCTGATTTATGGCATAGGTTTACGCAAGGTTTAGAACATCTACCCGACCGCTTAAGGGATGCCATGGAGCTTCGGGCTAAATACGATATGTCAGACGAAGAGATAGCGAATAGGCTGGGAATATCGAGAGGCAATGTGAGGATTCGTATGCACAGAGCTAGAAACGTGCTGAGAGCCCTTATTCTGGATAAGAACAAAGAGGGTGAAGAATAAAAAAGCTCCCACGGATGGGAGCTTTTCCTGGAGCCGGATTGGTTACCAGCTGCGTTGACGGAATGAACCGCCACCACCGTTGCCGCCAAAATCGCGGCGCGGACGGTCTTCACGGGGGCGTGCCTCGTTAACGGTGATGGTGCGGCCGCCAAGGTCTGAGTTATTCAGAGCCTTTTCAGCTGCTTTGCCTTCCTCGTCATTCTCGAACTCTACGAATCCGAAGCCTTTGCTGCGGCCGCTATCACGGTCTTTGATGACCGTAGCGGATGCAACTGTACCATGGGCAGAGAAAAGCTCTTGGAGCTCATCATCTGTGGTAGAGAAGGGGAGGCCCCCTACGAATAGTTTGTACATCTAGTCTTTCCTTGATTATGTACGCAGTACGACCACTTACAGTCTTAATCTCTATCGAACTCTTCGGCGATTAACACTTGTAAACCAAGGAAGCCTCATTGATCTTTATCGAACTAAGAACAGATAAGATACCTGCTAGACGTCATTAAACCACATACAGGTAATAAAAACAACACAATTTAAGCACAAGCTTATTGACAAATCTGCAAACTTGTGTATAATAATAACTGTTTTAGCCTAAAACAAACACGCAATGACAGTCACATTGCGACACAATATAAAACCACTAACACCAAGAGGAGAACCAAGCGGTGGGTATCGTTAGCAAATTCAGTGAGTTAGCGTATGAATATGCGCCAACAAACGACAAAGAGATCCATAAGGTAGATGAAATCCTAAGAAGCCTTTAACCAAAAGCCCTGTTTAGGCAGGGCTTTTGTTATTGGTACGTTTGGCAAGATAGGAATAGGCAAGGGAAAGGGCAAGGGTAATACCAAAGACGTACCAGATTGCCTTGAACCAGCTAAGCTCAAATGCCCCGCCAAGCGCCAGGGCATGGACGAATATGGCGATGATGGCCGCGTCAGAGGCGTACTGGACGTAGCGCCACCACGACTTCACGCGGAAGCGGCGGCGCAGTTCATAGACCAAAAAGATAAGCAGGCTCATTGATCCTAGGAATGCCGCCCAGCGGAGGCTCGGGGCAACGTAATGCTGTACGTAGCTGTTTGGCGGCAAGCCGTAACCGTCACGCCACAGCTGCCAGATAAGCAACCCCGGATGCAGCACGATAGCAGCCAGCACGACGAAGCTTGTAATCTCAAAGTAAGTACGGGTTACCGCCCGGTCGAGCTTAAAGTATTGGCGGAGGGCAGCAGTTACGTAGTGTGACCACATAAGCGAAAACGCAATGAGGCCGAACAGCGGGAACAGGCTGTAGCTGCTAAGCCGGTCAAAGCGCCAGGCAATCGACTCACCCCAAGCAATAAAGGAAAGGGCAACGGCAACTGCGCTCGTTCCCCAAGCGAATACCTGTAGTTGCTTTGCTTTATCCATTACTGCCATGATAAACGGCCGTGATTACAAGCGCAACAGCTTTGTATGCTTATGGTTCTATGAGAAATTTCACATATTTTTGACACAATTGCCGTTACTATCGGAGTATTAACAAACCTAAAGGAGGGCTGTATGGAATCACTCAACACGCTCGATTGGATTGCGCTCGTACTCGTAGTGGTAGGCGGGCTTAACTGGGGCCTTGTAGGTGCCTTTAAATTCAATCTGGTAGACACGTTGTTTGGTGAAGATACGCCAATGTCCCGGACCGTGTATGTGCTGGTCGGATTAGCAGCTTTGTATGTGCTGGCCGCCATGTTCTCTTGGGGCAGACAGTAAATAGTTAAATCCGGTACAATAGGGGTAGTTAAGCATTATTAGATTTGGCCAAAAAACTTCACCAACCGGTTAAAAAGGAATTCAAAAGCCCGACGTGGGTGCGGGTAACCAGGCCGCTTGTCGTGGCTGCCGCGACAACAGCGGTAATCTTTGGCGTAACGGTCGGTCCAAAGGTGTACGAGCGGCTTTTCCCGGCTCCAGCTGCGCCGCCGGAAGCCGAATCAGCGCTGCTCCGGGAGTATCTGGCAGGCAAACAGATTACCGTCAAGCAGGAAAATGCTGAACCGGTACTTGGCGAGGCAAAGAACGATGCGAAGCCGACCGCTGCCGCGGACGCCGCCGAGGAACTGCAACCAGCGACTACCTTATCCGGGGCACTTGGGGCAGCGACAGGCGGGCTGGTCGACGAAGTATGTGACGTTGCCCGCCAGCTGTCACTGAAGAGCGAACACGATCAAAAACTCGAAGCGCTGCGGGCATCACTGAATAAGGAACTGCAGCGACTGCTCAGCGACGGCTCGCTCCTTGGGGGCATTACCGCTGTGCCAAAAGGCAGCAATTTAATTCAGGAAAAACTCCGGCAAGCTGAGGCGGGGTTAGAAGCGGAATACCAACAGCAGCTTAACAACTTGCGCTGCAGCTAAAATTCGGTAGCCATCGACAGGACACCTCGGTATCATATTTGTCTAACAAACAGGTTTTAATCATAGCTTGAGGTTACGCTAAACTTACTCATTATGCCTACAGAAGCGCAGATTATTGCATTGCACAAGAAATATGCCCCTACAGAGGAGGTATTTCAAGCAGTTTTTGGCCATTGTGCAATAGTCTGGGAAATAGCTTTGCAGCTCATTGTAAGCAATCGGTTGTCCGTGGATGAAAAACTAGTAAAGATCGGCTGCCTTCTTCATGATGTGGGAGTTTATCGCCTATACAATAGAGACGGATCCCTTAGAGAAGATGCATACATAACCCATGGCATATTGGGCGGGCAGCTTCTGAAAAAAGAGGGATACTTAAGTCTATTGCGCCGCTTTGCAACATGTCATACGGGTGTTGGCTTAACACGCCAAGACATCATAAAGCAGAAGCTTCCATTGCCACCCGGCGATTATGTGGCAAGGTCAGTTGAGGAACAGCTTGTGATGTACGCAGATAAGTTTCACTCAAAGACAACGCCGCCGATTTTCAATAGTGCGGCATGGTACCTTAACTACATCAAACAATTTGGTGAAGATAAGCACCAAAAGTTTCAGGGCTTAATTGAATTTTTCGGCGAACCGGATATTAAGACTTTGGCGAAAAGGTATCACCAGGATATTAGGACATAGTGTTCTGTAATAATATTTCTGCCGCTTGGACGGATTTGGTAGCAGGGGCGAGGATATAGCTTCAGGCCAGGAACGGCTTTAATTATACAAAGACTTGCCGTTCTCGGCTTCAACATATAGTGCTCACTAAACGTTCGCATTATCGAACTCTTTTAGCTCGTCCGTCGCTCTAATGGCCATAATAAAAACCCCATGCAAGATGAGGTTCTTATTATGGTAGCAGGGGCGAGGATCGAACTCGCGACCTCAGGCTTATGAGTCCTGCGCTCTAACCAGCTGAGCTACCCTGCCTCGTCGGCGCAAGCTGAGGAAGCTAACCAGCACAAACCACAAAATAAATTTGCTGGTTTACGCTGGTTAGCTTACCGCTGCGCCTCCTCTAAAAATCCTAAACAGCTATCACTTGGTTTAGGATTTTTTATTTTTAAAATTCAAAAATACAGGGGTAAATATACCATATCTCTCTGTAACATTCCAGACGTGATTGCGGCATTTACTCGTGTTGCTGCTTATGCTAGACTTTTATCCCAGTATGCACGAAGCACTATTGAAACAACGGCAGGTAACACAAGCGGCGGATAGCCGCTTTTTTTATAGCAATGACACTGAACGGCCACGTGATGACACTTTAGGTGTTGAAGCATTTGGCTTCACGCAGGGTTTCTGGCTGGCCCATTCGGATTTGTTGGCCCACGATGCCAATATCGTATTCCAGGCCGGAGAAAATGCCGGAGAATTCGGGAATGGCAGTCGGCCTGCAACGGAGGACTGTGCCATAGCCCTTAGCCTGGATGTGAGTAACCGTAAGTCAGCCGAATTCCGTTGGCAGGTAGTGAGGGTCGATGCAGCAACGAGGGAGCGTCGGAGTAGCCAACTGCAAATAGCAAAATCAGCCGTCAGGGCATCAGAGCAGAAGTATAATCAGCAGGGTAAAGTCATAGGGACTGCAGAGGGCGACCCGAAAATGCTGCTGGCAGTCGTTAAAGGGATTATTGGGTCATCACAATTTAATGACCACGTTGCTGCCCTCCGGGAGCGGCGCGAGAACGCCGAAGCGAAGTTGGCCCAATTCGCAGTCGAGTCGCTTGGCAAATACACAGCCGCCCGGTACGAGAGCCTGCTGTCAGTGTACGAACGAGCTATCGAAAAGGCTGGATTTCCCATGACCCAACCCATCAAGCTATTTACCTGAGTTTTTTAAATCTAATGGCGGCTTAAAAGTTCCGGCTTGGATTTTATGAGATCATTCAGCGGCTGGCGCCGACACCAACGCGCACCAAGGGCTTCATGCGGTAAGATTATAAGATGAAGCTTGACATCAAGCCAGGCAGGTACGTAGTCGCGGTTTCGGGGGGCGTCGATTCGGTTGTCCTGCTGTATCTTTTGGTACAACAGAAAAAGCCAAAAGCGAATACAGGGGACAAGCGACGAAAGGCTGGAGACTATTTTCAGCTTGTCGTGGCTCATTTTGACCATGGAATACGCGAAGATTCGGCTGAAGACCGGGAATTTGTGCAACGCCTGGCTGCGTCTTATGGACTGCCCTTTGTGTTCGACGCGGCACAGCTTGGCCCGAAAGCGAGCGAAGAAACGGCCCGCAAGGCGCGGTACGAGTTTTTGCATAGGACCAAGGAGGCGGCCAATGCTGACGCCATAATTACCGCTCATCATCAAGACGACGTCATCGAGACGGCAATCATTAACCTGCTGCGCGGCACCGGACGCCGCGGGTTGACCGCGCTCAAAAGCGACAAAGATATAATCCGGCCGCTGCTGCATGTAACGAAGCAGGAAATCCTCGACTTCGCTAAAGAGCATGAGCTTGCATGGCGGGAAGATGCAACCAATAAAGAAACGAAGTACCTGCGCAACTACATCCGTAAAAACCTGGTTCCCCGGTTTAGCGAACAGCGGAAACAAGAGCTGCTCGGGTACATCAAGCTGCTGCGGGACAGGAACCGCGAAATTGACGAATCGCTCGCCAAGTTCCTCGATATGCAGCTAAAAGAGGATGTGCTGGACCGCCACCAGTTCGTTATGCTGCCACATAGCGTAGCCAAGGAAGTCATGGCAGCCTGGTTACGGCAAAACGGCATTGCCGGCTACACTGCCCGCCTGCTGGAGCAGCTGGTTACGGACGCAAAAACCTTGCAAAAGGGCAAGCGCTTGGACGTAAACGATAGTATGATAATAGTAGTGGGTGAGGATGAGCTGGCACTCCGCCCACGAGAGCGCTAGCAAACTTGGTAACCGTTACGTATAATAGGCAGGCATATGGATAAAAAACCATTTCGGATGAACCAAAACAAGGGCGGGCGAAGAGGCTTTAAAAACGCTGGCTTTATAGCGCTCATAATCCTTTTCGGGCTGATAATTTTCGCGGCATTCAGCCAGCCGGACAACCTGAGGGACGTGCCGTTTTCTGAAGTTATTCGCCGGGCGAACGAGGGGGAGATACAGCGTATTGAAATCAGCGGTAACGAGCTACGCGTAACGCCGCAGGGAGAGAGCGAGCCAACGCTGCGCTCCCGCCAGCAGCCGGGCTCAAGCATTTATGAACAAGGGCTGGAGAACCGTGATGTGGAAGTAGCGGTAGAACCGGAATCAAACGCCGGTTCGGTATGGCTGAATATCGGCGTAACGCTACTGCCGGTAATCGTCATTAGTTTGATCCTGTTCTTTATGCTCAGAAGCGCGCAGGGCCAGGGGAACCAGGCACTGAGCTTTGGCAAGAGCCGCGCGCGGTTGTACGGCAACGAGAAAGATAAAGTAACGTTTGCCAATATAGCCGGGAGCGACGAGGCCAAGCAGGACCTCCAGGAAGTTGTGGAGTTTTTGAAGTATCCGAAGAAATTCGAAGCGGTGGGGGCAAGGATTCCAAAAGGCGTGCTGCTGGTAGGCCCGCCAGGCACCGGAAAAACCATGCTTGCACGAGCGGTGGCCGGCGAGGCCAACGCGCCATTCTTTAGCATTTCCGGTTCGGAGTTTGTCGAGATGTTCGTCGGTGTCGGCGCCAGCCGCGTGCGTGACTTGTTCGCCAAAGCCAAGAAAAATGCGCCATGCATTATCTTTATCGATGAGATTGATGCTGTCGGTCGCCGACGCGGCTCAGGCATGGGCGGCGGACATGACGAGCGCGAACAGACGCTGAACCAGATCTTGGTTGAAATGGACGGGTTTGAGCAAGGTACAAACGTCATTGTCCTGGCGGCAACCAACCGCGCTGACGTTCTTGATCCGGCACTGCTGCGGCCAGGCCGCTTTGACCGCCGAGTGAACATCAGCCTGCCGGACCGCAAAGACCGCGAAGCCATCCTGAAAGTGCACTTTGCCAAGAAGCCGGTTGCCAAAAACGTTGACCTGGACGCACTGGCAGCCAAGACTGCCGGGTCGTCCGGTGCGGACTTGTCGAACATTGCGAACGAGGCGGCGATTATCGCAGCCCGCCATAACCGCAAGGAAATAAACCAGGACGACATCACATCGGCGTTTGAGAAAGTCGCCATCGGACCGGAGCGCAAGAGCAAGATCATGAGCGAGAAGGAAAAAGAGCTGACCGCCTACCACGAAGCCGGCCATGCTATCGTCGGGCATGTGCTGCCGGACAGCGACATGGTACACAAGGTGACGATTATTCCGCGCGGTGGCACCGGCGGGGTTACCTGGTTTATTCCGCCTGAGGACAAAAGCTACCATTCGGTCATTGAGTTTAAAGACGTCTTGGCACGGATGCTCGGCGGCCGCATTGCCGAGGAGATTGTCTACGGCCAGGACAGGGTGACGACCGGAGCTGGAAACGACCTCCAGAAAGCTGCAGAGCTGGCGCGTGACATGGTGGTAAACCAAGGCATGGGCAAGAAGCTGCGCGACCAGGTGTTCCATGTCGACGAAGGCATGATGCTTGACCGTCTGGTGCATGAGCGGCAGTATTCGGAAGAGACTGCCAAGTTGATTGACGATGAAGTCGAGGGGCTGATAAACGAAGCCGCGCAGCGGGCACGGGCAGTGTTGAAGGTTAACATGTCAAAGCTTGAGGCGCTCAAAGACCGGCTGCTGGAAAAAGAGACGGTCGAAGCAGAAGAGGTGCACGAAATCCTCAAAGGTTCAGCCATGCCAAAGGCGGCGGCGCTGTACTAGGCCGTTTGGGGATTACCGGTTTTATTTTCTGAATTTGCCTGGGATACGGAGTTGTTTGTGCTTATAATAAGTTGGAATGAACAAACTGCTCCGGCGTGCCAATTCTCGTGTCTCATTGGGCGGTGCAGCCGCCTTACTAATCGCGGTAGCACTCCTGGGACAGTTGCTTGGCTTTTTGCGGAACCGCCTCATCAGTACCAACTTTACCGTTATTGACCCAGGGTCGTCAGACGCCTTCTTTGCCGCCTTTCAAATCCCCGATTTCTTTTACTACACGATTTCGGCAGGTGCCTTAGGCGTGGCGTTCATACCGTTCTTGTCGGACCGGCTCGAGTCGGGTGACCGCAAAGGGGTGTGGGATCTGGCCAGCAGCCTGCTCAACGTCCTGGCAATCGTCATGAGCGCGGTCGGTATTATTATCTTTGTCTTTGCACAGCCGCTCATCCATACGCTGGCGCCCAATTTGCCCGAGGAAAACCTCCGCCAAGCCGTTATTATCATGCGGCTCATCGCGCTTAACCCGCTGTTCTTTACTTTGTCCGGCATACTTACCAGTGTGCAGCAGACGTTCGGCCGGTTCTTTTTTTATGCTGCTGCACCGCTGTTTTATAACATGGCGATAATCGCAAGCGTTTACTTATTCAGGGATAATCTGGGCATTATTGGGCTCGGGCTCGGTGCGCTGCTGGGCGGTATTTTGCAGCTGCTTGTTGCTCTCCTGGGGCTGGCTGGGCTGGGGTTCCGGTACAAACCGCGCATTAGTTGGAACAACGGCAACTTCCGCAACATGCTGCGGCAACTGCCCCCGCGCTCGCTCGACCAGGGCATTGACCAGGTGAACAGTATCGTTGAAGTAAACCGTGCGCAGGCGCTTGGCGTTGGCCCGGTCAGCTGGTATAACTTTGCCCTAACGCTGCAAAACGTGCCGATTATTTTGCTTGGCAACTCGATTGCAATCGCGGCGTTCCCCCGGCTTACCGAGAGGCTTTCTCAGCACCGTCCGGACCTATTCAGAAAGGAATTTCTGCAAATCCTCAGGGCTATGATTTGGATGGCGATGCCGGTGGTAGTGGTGAGCTACTTCGCGAGAGGGTACCTTGCCCGTCTCATCTTCGGTGACGTGGCACCGGAAGTCGCTTTGATATTCGGCTACCTGACAATCTCTATCCTCTTTAGGATTATCTATAGTATGCTGTCGCGCTACTTCTATGCGTATAAAGACACCAAAACACCGCTTTTTGTATCGATATTTGCTATCGCGCTCAACATTGTCCTGGCATTTAGCCTGGCACGCCCGGAATCATACGGCATCGCCGGTTTGGCGCTAGCCCAATCGATTGTTGCGGCGTGCGAAGTAGCCGTGCTTTATTTGGTAATTATGGTCCGTGACTTCCATCTGTTCAACGCGGCGTTTTGGGGCGGAATTATAAAAATACTCTCGGTTACCGGATTTAGCGTGGTGGCCGCTTTCATTATGGTCTCGTTGCTGCCGCTCACCATTTCGGACAGGGGTATCGTCACATTAGGCACAAAATTTGGGGCGATAGCAGGCATTACCTTCGCCGTGCACATCGGCATATCCGCACTCTTCGGGCTTCGGGAGGCGATGAACGTCATAGAAAAGGCCCGGCAGATTATTTTAAAGCCAATCAAAGTGAGGCTGTAACGTTTCCGCTGGCGCTTTAGAAATAACAGGTAACGGATTATAATCGGTCGGGTGACGCAAAACCATATTAGAAACTTTTGTATCATAGCCCATATTGGGCAAACCATGAGACACCCTTTCAGGGTTTCTCATCGCGCCGGGCACCGAATGAATCCGGTGCTCGGGCTGCTCTTCCCGACGGAGAAATAAAAGTGGTCCAGAGTCATATACGAAACTTTTGTATCATAGCCCATATTGATCATGGGAAGTCGACACTGGCCGACCGATTGCTGGAATTGACAGGAACCGTCGATAAGCGCCTCATGAAGAACCAATTGCTTGACAAGATGGAGCTGGAGCGCGAAAAGGGTATCACCATCAAGCTCGCTCCAGTCCGGATGGGCTATCGCCACAATGGTAATGACTACGAGTTGAACCTCATTGATACGCCTGGGCACGTGGATTTCAGCTACGAGGTTTCACGTAGTCTAGAGGCGTGCGAAGGGGCAATTCTGGTAGTTGACGCATCGCAGGGCATCCAGGCCCAGACGCTTGCCAATGTGTACCTCGCCATGGCTGCCGACCTGGCAATTATCCCCGTACTCAATAAGATAGACCTGCCGGCGGCAGACGTTGATCGGGTGAGTTCGGAGGTGGTGTCGTTACTGGGATGTGCAAAAGAAGATATCCTATGCATTTCAGCTAAAACCGGGCAAGGTGTAGACGCGGTACTCGAGGCAGTGGTGGAGCGCGTACCGCCTCCACAGGGACAGGCCGACGACCCTGTCAAAACGCTCATTTTTGACAGCTACTATGACGACTACCGTGGTGTGATTTTATACGTACGGGTGGTTGACGGCTCGATCGCCAAGGGCAGCGAGATAATGATGATGGCGACTGGCGCCAAGGGCCAGGCGCTGGAGGTCGGGGCGTTAAGCCCGGAAATGCAGCCGCTCACCACACTCGATGCCGGCGAGATTGGCTACATCGTTACCAACCTTAAAAGCACGAGGGAAGCTAAGGTAGGCGATACGGTGACGCTTGCTGCCCGGCCGGCAGACGCAGCGTTGCCGGGGTATAAAGATGTAAAGCCGTTTGTTTATGCTGGCTTTTTCCCAGACAGCAATGAAAATTACCAATTGCTCAAGGATGCCATTGAAAAACTAAGCCTCAGCGATTCGGCGCTTCAGTTCGATCTGGAGAATTCGCCGGTGCTTGGCTTTGGCGTGAGGATTGGCTTCCTCGGCCTGCTCCATATGGATATTGTCCGTGAGCGCCTGGAACGTGAGTATAATTTGCAGCTGGTTGTCACCAACCCGTCAACTGATTACCAGGTGGTGCTGCAAAACGGTGAGGAAGTAAGAATAAAAAGTGCCGTGGAGCTGCCTGACCCAGCCAAAATCCACGAAATCCGTGAGCCCTGGATTAAAGGTGAGGTCGTCGTGCCAAAAGACTATGTCGGTGCGGTCATTCAACTTATTTCCGGCAAACGCGGGCTCCAAAAAAACCTTTCGTACGTAGATGCGCGGTTGGCGGTTGTCGATTTTGAAGCACCGCTCGCAAACCTGCTGACCGATTTTTACGACCAGCTAAAAAGTTTGACGAGCGGCTACGGCTCGTTTAACTACGAACTAGCGGATTATCGGGCAGAGGACCTGGTGCGGCTCGACTTTTACGTGGCGGGTGAGATAGTTAACGCGTTAAGCATTATGGTGCACCGTTCGGAGGCCCAGGGGTTAGGCCATGCTGTCGTCGGCAAGCTGAAAGAAGTAATCCCGCGGCAAAATTTTCAGGTAAGCCTGCAGGCGGCAATCGGCGGCAAGTTTATCGCGCGCGAGGACATCAGCGCCTACCGGAAGGACGTTACTACTGGTTTGTACGGCGGCGATGTGACGAGAAAGAAAAAGGTGCTCGCCAAGCAGGCTAAGGGTAAAAAACGCATGAAACGCTTCGGCAAAGTTGATATCCCCGCCGAAGCCTTCACAGTCATGCTCAAGCGTGATTAATAGAAGCAGGGGAGAGCAGCCCAAGAACGAATTTATTTCGTTCTTGGCGCGATGAGAGGGGAATATTCTCCTCTCATGAGGCGAAGCCGTGGTGTCCCCGCCGAAGCCTTCACTGTCATGCTCAAGCGTGATTGAGTTATGAGTCTGGGTGGACTTGGTGTACGATAGCTTTTTTGGTATTAGCTAACCGGAGTTGCAGTATAAATTTGGGTATAATCTTACTATGAAGGATACGTTACTTACTCAGCAGTTGCTTGAAGCAGTCAATGCCTACCAAATGCCTGACCGGGCAAAGGAGCTGGTCGCCCGCAGTGATTTGCTGGCGTTGTGCGGCGTTACGGCTGCGGGCAAGAATACCATCGCGAACTATTTGATCGAGCACGAAAATTTTGAACATGTGATTTCCCACACGACCCGGCCACCACGGGAAAACCACGGCATGCTCGAACAAAACGGCGTAGATTACTGGTTTACCCCGGAAGAAGACATGCTTCAGCTCGTAAAAAACCAGGCATTTGTAGAGGTGAAGCCGGTGCACGGGGACACGTTCTACGGCACTAGCATCATGGCCATTGAAAAAGCGCTGGAAAATGGCAAAAGGCCGGTCTTGGAGATAGATATCCAGGGTACATTGGAAATTGCGCGAGCCGTTCCGTCGCTAAAACCACTGTTTATAATTCCGCCAAACTACGAGGTTTGGATGCGTCGACTTGGCTTGCGCGGCCACATGCCGGAAAGCGTGAAGGCGCGCCGCTTCGCCAGCGCAAGGGTAGAGCTGGAGATGGCGATCGCCAATCCGGCGTTTCTGTTCGTGGTGAATGAAGAAGTTGAGTATACGGCTAAGGAAGTAATCGGCGGGATTGACGGGAGCGAAGACGCGCAAAGCCGCCGTAGGCAGCTTGCCAAAGAGCTCCTCAGTTACCTTGACAGAGGATGAGGCCCTAAGCGATTGGCACTCTTGACACTTGAGTGCTAATAACACTATTATGTATGGAGCTGGCACTGTGCTAGCGAGAGTGCAAATACATTAAGGGAGAAGAGAAGCCGGAGCGGGATTTAATCTATCGCCCTAGCGTGATGAGAAAAGCTGCAAAGCGTATCTCGGGACGCCTTACTGGACTATCATGACCGAACGCCAAGAGAAAATATTAGCTGCGATCATTGAGCAGTATGCTGAGGTGGCAAGCCCTGTGGGCTCCAGCTTGCTCGCAAAGGTGTTCAATGTCTCTTCGGCGACGATACGGGCAGAAATGGCCCAGCTCGAAGAAGCCGGCTATATTACCCAGCCGCATACCAGCGCCGGAAGGGTACCTACAGACAAGGGCTACCGCTACTACGTTAACAATTTAACTGGCGAGCAAGTCCCTACGATGGAACGCCGGGCAGAGCGGGCGTTGTCTGCCAGGGTGCATCATGGTGGCATGCCGGAACGAACTATCAGGAATGCCGTTGATACGCTGGTAGAGCTAACGCACAACTTAGGTCTGGCGACCATTGGCAACCAACTGTATATGAGCGGTCTGTCCAACCTGTTCGGCCAGCCGGAATTTATGAACGCCGGGCAAGTCCAGCAAGTTGCGAGGTTGCTGGACAATCTGGAGCCGTGGTTGAGGGAAGCGGCGCCGAACGAGCCGCTGAGCGTGTATATCGGACGCGAAAATCCGATTGGCCGAGGCGCCGGCTGCAGCCTGATAATCAGCCGGTTCCGAAGCCCGTTTAGCGACAGGAGCTACATTGGCATCCTTGGCCCAACCCGGCAAAGTTACCGTGACGTCATGGGACTGGTGCATAAAGCAGGTGAAGCATTGGAGGAAGCATTGTATGTCTAAAAAGTCAGAAGGGCAGAAGTCAAAAGTAAAGCCTGCAGCTTTGCAAAAGCAGATTGATGAGTTGACAGAGGCCTTGCAGCGGGAACGGGCAGATTCAGAAAATATCCGCCGTCGGCATGAGGAACAAATCGCAGGCTTAAAAACTATTGTGAAGGCGAGTGTAGTGCGCGACTTGCTGCCGGTTATCGATAACTTCGAACGGGCCCTGAAGCACATACCCAAGGAACTCGAGAAAAATGATTTCGTGAAGGGCGTGCAGGGTATCGTCAAACAGTTTGAGAAAACGTTAACAGATCTCGGCGTCGAACGTATCAAAACGGTAGGCGAAGCCTTTGATCCGCGCTATCACGAAGCAGTCAGCATGGAGGACGGTTATGGAACAGTGGAAATCGTATCCGAAGAGCTCCAATCTGGTTACCGCCTTGGCGATGAAGTCATCCGCCACGCGATGGTCAAAGTAAAAATGGAGGATAAAAAATGAGCGACTTTGAAAAAATATCCGAGCCTGGTTTTGAGGTGGGCAATGAAGTCCACTTCAGCAATTTCCTAACTGATAGTGGCAGATTATCCGGAAGCCATTTGCTAGCAATTGCTAATACCAATCCGTTGCTCGCCGCTCATATATTCGATGATTATTACAGCAATATGCCTAAAGAGCATCAACCTGCCGAATTAGGTGAAGCCTTGGCAATGATTGAATGGTCGAGTGACGGCGAAATGTTGCAATTTATGGAAGCAATAGAAAAGGAGGAATAAGCTATGGGAAAAATAATTGGAATTGATCTAGGTACCACTAACTCGGCAATGGCGGCCATGCAGGCCGGCAAGCCGGAGATTATCACCAGCAGCGAAGGCAACCGCACGACACCGTCCGTCGTCGCGATTAATAAGAATGGCGAACGGCTGGTCGGCCAGGTTGCCCGCCGTCAGCAGGTGACCAACCCGAAGAATACCATTTATGAAGTGAAGCGGCTCATCGGCCGGCGCTGGGAAGATAAGGAAGTCCAACGCGACCTGAAGCTGATGGGCTACGAGATCGTCAAGGCCAACGGCGGCGTGAAGGTAAAAATGGGCGATAAAGAGTACAGCCCGGAAGAAATCAGCGCTATGATACTCGGCAAGCTCAAAAGCGACGCCGAAGCGTTCCTTGGCCAGCCGGTCACTGAAGCCGTCATCACCGTGCCGGCGTACTTTGACGATTCGCAGCGCCAAGCAACCAAAGATGCTGGTAAAATTGCCGGCTTAGAGGTTAAGCGCATTATTAACGAGCCGACCGCTGCGGCCCTGGCATATGGCTTGGACAAGGCCGATAAAAAGGATGAGAAAATTGCCGTGTACGACCTTGGTGGCGGTACGTTTGATATCTCTATCCTGGAACTCGGCGACGGCGTATTTGAAGTAAAGAGCACCAATGGCGATACGCATCTTGGCGGCGCGGATTTTGACCGAGTAGTTGTAAATTATTTCGTTGAGGAATTTAAAAAAGAGCATGGCATTGATATCACTGACGACAATGCTGCCATGCAGCGTCTGCGCGACGAGGCCGAAAAGGCAAAGATCGAACTTTCTACAGCCCAAGAGATAGACATTAACCTGCCATTCTTAACGGCTGACGCGGGCGGTCCGAAGCACTTCGAGCACAAGTTGACGCGGGCTAAATTGGAGAGCCTGGTTGCTGAGCTGGTTGATAAAACGGCCGAGCCGTGTGAGAAAGCGCTGAAAGACGCCGGACTGAAGGCAAGCGACATTGATGCGGTAGTGCTCGTCGGCGGTATGACCCGCATGCCTGCCGTCCAGGAAAAGGTAAAGCAAATCTTTGGCAAAGAGCCGATGAAGGGTGTAAACCCGGACGAGGTTGTTGCCATCGGCGCTGCAATCCAAGCCGGTGTGCTGCAGGGCGACGTTAAAGACGTACTACTGCTTGACGTTACGCCGCTTTCGCTTGGCATCGAAACGCTTGGCGGGGTAACCACTAAGCTGATTGAACGCAACACTACTATCCCAACGAGCAAGAGCGAGACGTTTAGTACCGCTGCTGACAATCAGCCGCAGGTGGAAATACATGTGCTGCAAGGCGAGCGTGAAATGGCTGCCGACAACAAGAGCCTCGGCCGGTTTATCCTGGACGGCATACCGCCGGCACCGCGCGGCGTACCGCAGGTTGAAGTTACCTTTAACATCGATGCTAACGGCATCTTGAACGTTACTGCTAAGGATAAGGGATCCGGCAAGGAGCAAAGTATTACCATCCAAGGCAGTGGTAACCTCGACAAAACAGAAGTAGAGAAGGCTGCCAAAGACGCCGAAGCACATGCCGAGGAAGATAAGAAAAAGCGGGAAGCGATCGAAGCGCGCAATGTGCTCGACAGCACTGTCTACCAAGCAGAGAAAATGAAGACTGACCACAAAGACAAGCTGAGCGATGAAGACAAGAAGACGCTTGATGAAGCCGTTGAAGAAGCCAAGAAGGTAGTTAAAGACGAGAAAGCCGATAAAGATGCCATTGAAGCGGCTACCAAGACACTGAACGATAAGCTTATGCCAATCGGTGCTAAGATGTATGAGGCGGCGCAAAGTGAGGCGAAGTCCGATGATGCTTCAGCGAAATCTGACGAAGCAGGTAAAAAGGATGGCGATGGCCCTGTTGAGGGCGAAGTCGTTGATCCGCCAGAAGGCGAACAAACTGATAAGGATAAAAAGTAATGCCAAATTGGGAAGCATACACTAAAACCGGTCCGCATCCATACGATGCGCAAGTCATCAAAGATGAAGGCTACAGCCCCTTTGAGGGATACCCTGGCGGCAGGCAGGTGCTCAAGATAGACGAGCAGCTAAGCCGGCAGCTGGCGTACATGGTGATTAAGGACGGGCAAATAATAGTCGAAGAAGTGCCCGAAGAAGGGTAGCAGGGTACATATGCCATCGCCTGAACAACCGCGGCCGGGCTTTACTGACTACCGCATATTTACACAACCTGTCATTGCAAACGTGCTGGTTGAAGACTTTATGGTGGATGCCAAGCCACATCAGTTAAACGAGCCGGGTTATTCTTCCATGCGGCAAAAGTACTTTACCGGTAATGATGGAACTGTGCAGGTTACTGAGCTTTTTGGCTCGATTGATACGGGCGTTGATCACCTGCCGCTTCGTTCGCTAATGGTTGAGTGGGTGTTGTATCAGGATGGGGAGCCGCACATTGGTATCACGCAGTACATTTTCGACTTCAACGAGGAGTGCTTTAAACTTGTGGAACCAGCTGACAGGCCTGATAGTGATGAGAATAAGGGCATCATAAAATAACTTGAGCGCCGAGGAGTTACATTGGCCAAGCGTGATTATTACGAAGTACTGGGAATAGGCAAAAACGCGTCACCGGACGAAATTAAAAAAGCGTTTCGACGGCTGGCGGTTAAGCACCATCCTGATAAAGAAGGCGGGGATGAGGCCAAGTTCCGCGAAATCAATGAGGCGTACGAAGTCTTAAAAGACCAGGACAAGCGGAAGCGCTATGACCAGTTCGGGCATGCCGGCGTTGGCGGCGCGTCCGGGAACGGCTTTGGCGGCTTTGGACAGGGCCAGGAGGTACATTTCGACTTTGGCGACCTTGGCCTCGGCGATATTTTTAACAGCTTTTTCGGTGGCGGTTTCGGCGGCAGCCAGCAGCGCCGGAGGACAGCGCGTGGCAACGATGTTGAAACATTGGTCGAACTAACTTTCGAGCAGGCAGTGTTCGGAACTGAAGTGGACCTAAACCTCAACTTGGAGGACACGTGCGAGCACTGCAAAGGCACGACGGTAGAGCCTGGCTACGAATTAAAGACCTGTGACACCTGTAAGGGCTCCGGTCAGGTAGTCAATGTAACCAGGACGATTTTTGGCAATATCCAGCAGGCCAGTATATGTCCAAAGTGCGAAGGTACCGGCAAGGTTCCGGAAAAGGTCTGCACAGTGTGCCGCGGCAAGGGAACGAAAGAAAAGTCCCAGAAAATTACGGTAAAAATCCCTGCCGGTATTGATGATGGTGCGACTATACGCTTGCGGGAGCACGGGGAAGCTATCGCCAATGGCCAGAAAGGCGATTTATACGTTAATGTCAGAGTGAAGCCGCATAAGCGGTTTACGCGCGAGGGGGATATCATCCTCAGTGAAGAACATGTTGGGATGGCTGAAGCAGCGCTCGGTACTGAAATAAAAGTTGATACGGTGGACGGGCCGATCCGCATGAAAGTGCCAGCCGGCACGCAGAGCGGCACTGACTTTAAGCTTTCGGGCCACGGCGTACCACACTTAAGGAAAGAATCACGGGGACCCCATATAGTTACCGTTGTCGTTGATACGCCGACCAAGCTTACCAAGCGGCAAAAAGAACTGCTTGAAGAGCTCAAGGGTAATGGCAAAAAACGGGGATTCTTTTAACGATACCTACTGTACAAAATAAAAACCTGGGCTATATAATTGCAAATGATGAAAGTGCTAATGCATGACGAACGGGGGCTTATCCCATTGCTCCTGGTAATTATTTCTGCAATTGTCGCAGTCATTGTGTTTGCGTATATGCGCGTTCGAAACGCGTAGGCACGAAGGCGTATGGCTATTGTCGCAGCTGATAAACCATGAGACATTTATACCATGTCTAATGAGGCTCATGGGCCGCGCCCCAATAGTATCTATCTGCCACGGAGCGGGGAATTCATTGATTCGTACGTGGCACTGCTGAGTGCTGAGCCTTCCAGCCCGCTATCCCCGGAACAACAAGAGGAAGTCCTGAACTTTGAGCGTGATCTCATGAGCGGAGTGTACAAAGCCCATAATGGCGGTCTTGTAGAAGCGATGCTGCCGGACGGCAAAACAATCGCTGAAGTACATGACGAGTACCGCTACAGTGAGCAGCGGCACGAACTTACTGTTGACTATTTCATGACAGCAGAGGGCTTGGAGGACCTAAGACAAGCAGGTGAAGAGGCAAGTGAAGAGCTGAATGCCAGTGGCATGGCGCGCCTGCTGAGAAAGACGGCCGCCTTCGCCGATAACGACACGATAAAAACTTGGGCAATAAAAAGCGAAGCGTATGCCACACAACGCATCACGGATGCGATTATCAACAGTGAAGCAATAGAGGACCCAAGCCGCATTGTGGTGCTTACTGATGTAACAAATCTAGTATTGCGGGCTCGGGGATTCTTTGAATACCGGAATTTCTTAACGTCGGTCTGGAGGGACATAAAACAAACTGGTACAACCAACGAAAACCGAGCCAAGCAAATGTTCGTCGAACTATACCAAAAGCGGGTTAACGAAGAAATCGCTGAAATCTATCCTGACCTGCTGTATCTCTGGCAGCAGGCTTCAAGTCTTCAGGATACACAGCGTGCCCTTATTCACGAAGCGCTTGTTCAAGTGCATGCGCCTCTCGGCACGTTTGGACCACGCTATGAGCGTGGTGAGGGGAGTACTTTTATAGTCCGTCTCGACCGGTTGCGTAATGGTGCTAGTCTCGGCGAAGATGGTTTTAGTTCGGTAAGCGATTCGCTCAAACAGGTTTTTGAACGGCCTGCTACTGTTGAGATAGAACAGGATCCGGTTTTTACGCCTGATGAAGTTGCGTCACTCGATGAAATATACTTTGACGCGCCTGCCATGCAGCAGTTTTGCAAAGAAGTTTTACATGAGCTTGGCAAGTTAAGTTCTGTGCCTGAAGATAATTTTCACCCTGACCGGCCTGTTCGGGCAGCCGACGACAAGTGGCAAGTGGTCATTGAAGAAAAAACTAGCGCGATGGGAGCAGATGATCCGCCAGGGGTATTAACGATTCCAAAGAAATTCAAGCGTAGCCTCACAAAAGTAAATCCACCGGTAGGAGTTGTGCCGGGTGCGGCACATGAGATCAGCCATATCTACCAGCATGATAATATACGCTTTTTGCCTGGCTTGCCGGAGCTAGCAAAAAAGCTTCGAGGTAAACGGAATACCGTGATGACGGAAGCGGGAAGCATAATGGCAGAGCGACAGTTGCAAGCCCGGCTTTTTGGTCGCTACCGGGGAGACAACCCACACTACATGCGGGCGATCGACACAATTGAGAGCGGAGGAGGCGAAATAGGTGCTATCAGGGCGTTTTACGAAAGCTACCTTTCTTATAATCCGAATGATTCCAAGAAGTCGGCTGCGGAAATGGCCGTCAGCAGAGTCAAGCGTCTGATCCGCCGCAAAGGCGGCTTCGACAGCCAAGCACTCAACTATGCGGAAACCGCACTGGTCGCCCAGGCGGCAGAGTCATTGACGCCCGAACAAAATGCAGTGCTTTTTTCGATCGGCGCTTTCGACGTTGAAGACCTTACACGCCTGCATGAGTTTGGGCTACTGCCAACCCAAACGGAGAGCTTTGATCTGGATCGCTATGTTGATATTGTCGTTCCAAAACTAAGGCACCTGTTGGCAGAACACAAGCAAGCTCAAGGGGGTAACCATGGCTAAACGTAGAGTACTTATCTTATCGTCTGCCGAAAGCAGTACAAATGTTGCCATCAATGACCAGTTTGTTAAGAGCCTCAACCGCCAATTTGGCGATTCATTCGAGACCGAATGGCATCATTACCGTAATGTACGAATTAAGTTAGGTATGGACGGAATGCAGGTCACTTTGCCAGAAAAACAACAAATTGATGCCTATGATCTGGTATATTTCAAATCTTATTACCGCTATTTTGAAGTAGCCGTAAGTATTGCAGAATATTTGAATTCCACAGGGGTTGCGTTCGTTTGCAGCGAATTGAAAAAGTATATTTCGCTCTCGAAGCTTTCGCAATATACACGACTCTCTTTGGCTGGCATCAGGATTCCGCAAACTCTCTTTATGGACACTTCTCATTTGCGGAACTCATTTGATGAGTTAGGCGATGAACTTGGTATCCCGTTCGTCCTAAAAGCTATCGATGCCAAGGGCGGTGATGCTAACTATCTGCTTTCTGACGGTCAGAAGCTTACAGAAATCTTGGACAAGCATAGTGATAAGCAATTTGTAGCACAGCGTTTTATAGAGAATGATGGGGATATGAGGCTGTTAGTATTGAATAATAAAATCCGGCTTGTCATCAGCCGTCGAAGCAGTAGTAAAGATACTCACTTGCACAACACTTCTCAGGGTGGTAGAGCAGAGGAAATATCTATTGACAAACTCGATAATAGTGTTAATATTATCGCGCTTAAGGCTGCAAAGTTGATGGACAGAGAAATCGCTGGTGTGGACGTTATGTTTGATAGTGCCACGGGCGATCCATATGTGCTGGAGATTAATGCCAGTCCACAAGTAGCGAGCGGGGCGTTGGTTAGTAAGAAAATCGAGAAATACGGAGAAATGTTCCTAGAACTATTGGATGCCAGTAATTAATTCAATAATTAATTATATAAATTTCATAAAATAAGACAGAATAGAGTTAGCAATGAGCAAGTACAATGTAATTATTGGAAGAACCGAACAGCTGGATATACCTGGTGTTGTGCTCAATGTGCCCGCAAAAATAGATACCGGGGCATATCGTTCGGCTATCCATTGCAAAAATATCAAGCTGGCATCCAAGAACGGTGAAAAGTTACTTAAGGTGGAATTGCTAGGGCATCCGTGCTCACCGGTAGTCTATCCTATGGAATTCCAAGAGTTCGAGAAGGCTATGGTTACCAATTCTTTTGGGCATGAGGAAGAACGCTATGAAGTTAGGCTAAGGGTAAAGCTAGGACCAAAAGTCTTTACTACCTCGTTTACGCTTGCCGACCGCTCAAATAATCTTTTTCCGGTTCTTGTTGGCCGAAAGATGCTTAAGAACCGCTTTATTGTAGACGTATCTAAGGCTGGGGTGGATCGTATCAAACTGAAGAAAGATTTTGGTATTAAAACTCCTTTGGACGAGGAAGATTTGGAGTGATGCGATGAAGATAGCGATACTCTCTAACGGTCCGGGCAATTACTCGACAAAGCGGCTAAAGGAAGAGGCAAAGTTGCGTGGCCATGAGGCGCAAGTGATCAAGTACAAAGACTGTTACGCTGGAATTGAGCAGAGTAATCCGGTGGTGCGGTACAAAGGTAAAGTACTCAAGGATTTTGATGCGGTAATCCCAAGGATTGCAAGCAACATGACCCGTTACGGGACAGCGATTGTGCGCCAATTTGAGATGCAAGGCGTATTTACCGTCACGAGTTCTATCGCTATCGCACGGTCGCGCGACAAGCTCCGGGCTCTGCAAATACTGGCACGCGCCGGGGTGGGCATCCCTAAAACAGTTTTTACCAGGAATACTGCTGACATTGATGACCTGATCGATGAAATGGGCGAACTCCCGGTCATCATCAAGCTGGCACGTGGAACGCATGGCAATGGCGTAGTGCTGGCGGAAACAAAAAAGGCCGCCAAATCCGTTATGCAGGCGTTTTACCTTACGGACGATGATGGCACGAACATCTTGCTTCAGGAGTTTGTAAAGGAATCAGCCGGCACTGACATCCGTGCCTTCGTAGTTGGAGGTAAAGTAGTCGCAAGCATGAAACGGCAAAGCCTGGATGATGACTTCCGTTCCAACATCCACCAAGGCGGTGAGGGAACTGCCATTAAACTGACAGATGAGGAACGTAAGACAGCACAAAAGGCAGCCAAAGCGATGGGGCTTTCAATTTGCGGTGTTGACCTGATGCGTTCAAGCCGCGGCCCGCTGGTACTCGAAGTAAACTCAAGTCCTGGATTGGGCGGAATAGAACGGGTGACAGGACGCAATGTCGCAGAAAAAATTATCGATTACGTCGAGCAAAATGCCCGCGGAAAACGCCGTAAAGACCGCGTTGGCGCATAAGAGAAGACGGCGGCTACCACTCATTGTTTTATCGGGTGCCGTTGTCTTGGCGACTGCTCTCGCCGGATATTACTATTCAGCCCGGTGCGGCGGCCGATACGAGGACGGGAAACTAGTTATTAATGGCCAAAGCCACCAGCTGGAAATTGCCAAAGACAGCGCGGCTCAACAAAAAGGCCTAAGCGGCAGGCGTTGCATGAAGGCTCACCACGCGATGCTTTTTCCGTTTACAGAAACTGGTACCCATTGTTTTTGGATGAAAGACATGCGTTTTCCGATAGATATTATTTGGCTCAACGAGGCTAAGGAGGTGGTACATATAGAGCACAACGTGTCTCCTGATAGCTACCCCAATTCTTTTTGCCCCGATGAAGCGGCCCGCTACGTGCTTGAACTCAAAGCCGTGCAGGCAAAGCGGCTGGGCATCGAGCCTGGTACCGCTGTTAATTTCTAGGAATTTCAACGGTAAGCAAAAGCGGTTACGTGCTATTATGTGCGTATGTTGCCGTACATCATCCTGGGCGTTTTGCTCGGCTTGCCATTGCTGCTTGGTATGGTATTCCGGGTGGCAACTACCCACTTGTTTGTAGCATTGCTGTCAGGTGAGCTGCTGGAACGGTATTTCAGGGATGATGCTGAAGTGCTGCTTAGCACGTTCGGGGCGAGCAAGGCAGTGCGACCTTACATAGGGCTGATCATTTTGGTTTTGCCAATAGTGCTGACATCTATTTTTTTGCACCACAGCCTGACAAAGGGAAAGGTATTCCTGCATTTTTTACCACTTGCTTTTACCGGTGTAATTTTTGCCGCCTTCAGCATTCCGCTGCTACCGGAGGAGCTAAGCAACCAATTAAACTCGACGCACTACGGGCGTCTGCTGCAGGACTCGACAGAGCTGATTATCGGCGCGATGCTTGTACTGCAGCTTTTATCCCTATGGTTGTTTCACCGGCAGGATAAACATCACAAGAAAAAGCACTAAACAGTTGGGTTTGCCACCGGCATGTCTCACCCATGACACCCTTTAGGCGTGTCCTGACTCGAATCATAGAGACTCCACGCAAAAGCCCCGCGCTAGGCGGGGCGTTCACGTGGAGGGCCCACTGGGACTCGGTCACGTTCCGCGACCCCGCAACTTCATGATTGCAAGCACAGCTTGCATCAGAAGATTGCCTTGCGACATGCCACCGGCATGTCTCACCCATGACACCCTTTAGGCGTGTCCTGACTCGAATCA
>CAZUIL010000013.1:0-17267 GCA_964620175.1 uncultured Candidatus Saccharibacteria bacterium
AGCCAGAGAGACGGGCGGCAGGTACCGTGCCAGAAGTGAGTTGGGTGGCGTTGAGACTAGTAAGGCTTGCGCCGCTACCGCTAAAGCCAGATGCCGCAACGCTTCCTGTAAAAGTTGCCGCCCCAGCACTATTGATTGTCAATCGTGCAATCCCATTGGTTTCTAGTTGTAAATTATGGGCATCATTTGTACCGATAACCATGGTGGCTCCAAAAGAGTTTCCTCCCTGGAGAATATCACCGGTTCCGCCTACCCCGGCACAGTTGCCTGAGGTGTCGCAGACCTGGTTGCCGTTTTGTGAAAAACTGGTGGCCGCGGCAGAGCCGGATACTGTTAGGTCACCGGTAATCGCGACAGTAGACCCATTATCAGTTATTGAGCTGTTGCCGATGGTGCCGCTGCCGGTAAACTTTGCCAGCGTGTTATTACTGCCGCTGCCGGTTATACCGCCGCCAGCGCCGGCACAGTTACCAGTTGAGAGACATATATCCGCAGATGCTCCGCCAGGATCCGGCAAGGTATAAGTCGTGTTTTGCCCCAGAGATGCGACCTGGAGCGTACCAGTGTGGGACGAGCCATCATAGAGCACAAACGACCCCGCTGTGCTGGTATTGCCGCTTGATATCGTACCGTCCACTGCCAGTGTCCCTCCAACCGTCGCATTGTTGGTAACAGCCAGGCCGGTTCCTGCGCCATTGGCAGTAACCAGGCCTGAAAACGTCGGATTGTTGACAACAGCTATGGTCACCGTATCTGTTGCTCCAGCGGTGGTGGTAATGTTGCTGCCGGCAGCGATGGTAACGGTGTCTCCGCCGTTGATGGACTGTGGGGTGCCGCTGGTACCGGCCAGGGTAAAGAAGGTAGTAGCGGCGTTGGCACAGGTACCCCAGAGGATAGTAGTGGCATTACTGGTCAGGCACTGGCCATTGGCGCCTCTTGGGAGACGAGTGCTGTTACTACCGTTGTGGTAGAGGAGGTCACCATTGGTAGTGAGGCCGGAGATAGCATTGATGGCCCCTTGGGCAGTGGTGGCGCCGGTACCACCGTAACTGATACCTACGGTGGTACCTTGCCAGGTACCGGTGACAATAGTACCTACCCCTGTAATGCCGGTGTAAGAACCGGAAAGTCGGGCGGCAGGTACCGTGCCAGAAGTGAGTTGGGTGGCGTTGAGGGCAGTGAGAAGGCTGGCGTCAAGCGCCGGCAACTGGCCAGAGCCATTGAGCTGTACAAGTTGGTTGGCACCGTTAAAGCTGTTGCCTTGCAGTGTTACGTTTGCATGCAGCGCGAGGGTTATGGTGTCGTTCCCGTCATCAGTTACCGTTATTTGTCCTGCCATTCCCTGCAGCGTTAGAGCACCGACTAAACTGTTTAAGGAGTCGACATCCGAAGCGCCGACACTGCTGCTGTCCACCCAGGTAAAGCCGCCGGATACTTGGTCGTAGGTGAGCACATAGTTGTCTACGGCGGCGTTAGTGGATGCCAGATGCACAGCCTCGATTGCACTGTTTGCAATCTCATTCCCCTCGATTGTCTGGCCGAGCAAGCTGACACTAGCGTCCAGGCGCGCGTTATCTAGCGTACCGCTGGCAATATTCGTTGCATTCAGTGACGTGAGCGCTGAGCCGTCACCTGCGAAGCTTGCTGCCGTTACCGCACCGCTAAACGTCGGATTACCAATGACGGAGATGGTCACCGTATCTGTTGCACCAGCGGTGGTGGTGATGTTGGTACCGGCGGCAATGGTAACGGTGTCTCCGCCGTTTATGGACTGTGGGGTGCCGGAGGTGCCAGCTAAGGTAAAGAAGGTAGTGCCTGAGCCGGCACAACTTCCCCACGTAGGGCCAGAGCCGGTATTACCTAACAAACACTGTCCGGTAGTACCAGCTGCAGTGGCTTGTATAGCACCAGTGCCATTGCCATAGAGGACACCGTTAGGAGTAAAGGTGGTGGCGCCGGTACCGCCAAAGCCAACAGCGACGGTAGTTGCTTGCCAGGTGCCGACAGTTAGTGTTCCAACACCGGTTATGCCAGTGTAGGAGCCAGAGAGACGGGCGGCAGGTACCGTGCCAGAAGTGAGTTGGGTGGCGTTGAGGGCGGTGATCAAGCTTCCGTCTAGTGCCGGTATCTGACCGGAACCGTTAAGTTGTATCAGTTGGTTCGGTCCATTGAACACATTGCCTTGCAATGTCACACTGGAGTGGAGTGCTAAGGTGATAGTATCATTGCCATCGTCGGTAACAGTAATCTGGCCGGCAGTACCCTGCAGTGTGATGTTGCCAGTCAAAGTATTGACCGAGCCAACGCCTGAGCCACCGAAGGTAGTGCTATCTACCCAAGTGAACCCGCCGGAAGCCTGGTCATAGGTAAGGACGTAGTTATCTACAGCAGCGTTGGTGGATTCTAAGTCTACGGCTTGTACCGACCCGTCGGTTATCTCGCTGCTGTCGATGGAAGGGCCAAGCAAGCTGACATTGCCGCTGAGCCGGGCATCATCGAGCGTACCGGCAGCAACGTTGGAGGCATTGAGCGCGGTGAGAGCCGAACCGTCACCAGAAAAGCTAGCAGCAGTTACGGATCCTGTAACAGAAAGAGGACCGCCTACTGTAGCGTTGTTAACAACACTTAGACTATTGGCAGTTACAAGGCCAGTAAATGTCGGATTACCCACCACTGAAACTGTCACTGTATCTGTTGCACCAGCTGTAGTGGTGATATTAGTACCGGCGGCAATGGTGATGGTGTCGCTATCGTTTATCGCTTGCGGAACGCCTGCCGAGCCGGCCAAAGTAAGCGTGGTTATTCCTCCCCCACCCCCTGGACAAGCGGACCACAGGATTGAAGCGGCACTCGCAATCAGACATTCGCCGTTCGCTCCTCTCGGCAGTCGCGTGACATTACTGCCGTCAAAATACAGCAAGTCACCATTTTGGGTAAGTCCTGCGAGGTTATTAATCGCACTCTGAGCTGTTGCCGCTGCTGTCCCACCATTGGCAATTGAGAGAATGCCGCCCAAACTCGTACTGTTTCGGTCAACTTGCCCTGCGTTTAAGTTGCCCGCCGCGTCGGCCTGCACGATTCCCGCTGCCCCAAGGCCGGTAAAGACGATATTGCCGCTCGAAGTAATACCAGTGATATTCTGCAAAATACCGGCAGCAGTTAACCTGGTCGTATTACCGGTAAGTAAGTTCCCGCTCACCAAATTCAAGCTGTCACCGGCGCCAAGGTCCAGCCTATCAGGTGCCCCTCTGTACAAATCTACGTCAGACCCAAATCGAAGTGGATAGGTGGCCGATGAGTCTGGCAGTACCACCAATCCCCGAAGCGTACTGGTGTCTGTCTCGGTATTCCCCAGGATAGTGTCGCCGTTCACTGTCAGGGTCGCATTGCTGCTTGTAGGGATAAATCGTGAAGGCTCTTCACGTGGTTCATCAATTCCTTCAGAGGGTCGCTCCCTTGCCAGCAGAAGGGTTGGAATCAGGAGCGCAAGTATCAAAAACACACCGAAAGCAAGGCGTATTAGGCTACGTCGAACGGTTTCCTTGCTGTAAGGTGTTTGCGGAGGCATTTTGTATTGATTTTTATTTGGAATTGAACGTTTGTATTTTTGTGTTCAAAACCTCTCTTATTATCCCTGTAAATGGTAGTTCTGGACAAGGGTTTTTAAGATAAAAACAAGGGGCTGATTTTCCAAAAATTTTATTCGTTCTTTGTTGTGTATTTGTACTTTTCTGTAAGCAAGTTTGGGGGTCAGGCGTGCTGCACTCGCCATACCGTAAGAACTGTAAATGTTGTTATAAAGCCTACAAATAAAAACTGCCTGGGCAATTATCCACAGGCAGGCAGCGTTTAGGCCGTGTGAGCTAGGCGATTTTAGTGATTTTTAACTGTGTCAGCTCTTGGCGATGGCCCCGCACTTTGCGTACTCGCTTTTTCGCCTTATAGCGGATAGCAGTAACTTTATCGGCACGCAAGTCGTTGCTCACTATTTCTGCGGTAACCTTGACATTGCTGACCAACGGCGTACCAATAGAAACCTTATCACCGTCAATCACAAGCAGCGGTTCAAAAGTAGCAGTTTTGCCGTCTTGCTTTATCCGTTCGACTTCCAGTACTTGATTTTCTGCGACCAGGTACTGCTTGCCGCCTGTCGTTATTACAGCCTTCTTCATTGGTCTCTCACTAAAATTAAGAATTTCTTTAACCCATAGATACTAACAGATAAGCTCCTCTTGGTCAACGCCTTAGCGTTTAGCGAGTGCTATCGTAACTTCCAACCCATCTATGGTAACGGTATCCTCAAATGCTTGTGCCGGCACCTTGCCAATTTCCACAGCGAGCGTTTCAGCCATAATCGTCGGCTTATGGTGTTCAATGGCCTGCCGTACAGCCTCACTCTGTGTTTCCAGACTAAGTGTTATACGGTCATCGACCTGCAGCCCAGCTTGTTTGCGGGTGTTTTGCACGTGCCGTACCAGTTCCCGCATCATACCTTCCTGGCGCAATACCTCAGTTATCTCGGTATCCAGCAGTAGCTCGGCCGCATTCGGTTCCGCAACCAGCTCCTTAACATTGAGTTCCTCTTTTACAATCTCTTCATACTTTTTGGCAATCTCGATTTGATCACTGGGTCCCCTGAGGCTTGAAAGCGGTTGCCGCACTTTTATGCCTGCTGTAGCACGCTGCCGTAACCCTTCATTTATGATTGCTCTGACTTGCTGCATTTCACGCAACGCGCCAGAGTTTATATCCCCTGCTTTTGGCCAGTCACTTACATGTACTGATTGTTGTAATTTAGTACCACTGACTAATTGGCGCCAGATGTAATCGCTTAAGAATGGTGAGAACGGTGCCAGTAATTGACAGATTTTTAGTAGACAAAAGTGCAACGTTTCATACGCTTGACGTTTGTCAGTATCATCTTCACTCTTCCAAAAGCGTCGGCGTGAACGACGCACATACCAGTTTGACATATCATCGAGCAACTCGACTATCGGTTTAGCAGCTTTATCAAGCCGGTATACATCAAGGCTACTTGTGGCATCCTGGATTACTTCATTCACCCGCGAGAGAATCCACTGGTCAAGCGCGTTACTGCTTTTTGGCTCCACGTTAGGATTGGCAGGCACCCATTTATCAACTTCTGAGTACATTTTATAGAAGCTATGCGTGTTATTCAGTGTCATGAACACTTTTCTTTGTACATCACGCAGAAAGTCAGTACTAAACCGTACGTCTTCACCATTTACGATAGGGCTGGAAGCCATAAAGAATCGGAGGGTATCGACACCATATTGGTCAAATACCTCATCCATCGGGGCATAGTTTTTCTTGCGCTTGGATAGTTTCTCGCCGTCAGCTGCTACCACCCAACCGCTACAAATGACGTTTTGGAAGGCTGGCTTATTAAACAGGGCAGACGCCAGGACGTGTAAAGTGTAAAACCAGCCTCTCGTCTGGTCTATCGCCTCAGCGATAAAGTCCGCCGGGAACCTTTCTTCCCAAGCCTGGGGTTCGTCAAACGGATAGTGGTCTTGGGCATACGGCATAGAGCCTGATTCGAACCAGACATCAAATACCTCTGGAATACGCTTGGCAACCTTACCTGAATCTGTCTTGATCTCTACTTGATCAATGGCTGGTCGATGCAGGTCAGTAACCTTACTCGGATCAATTGCTTTCTCCTTCAGTTCTTCTATGCTACCGATAACAATCGACTCTCCATCATCCGTTACCCAGATCGGCAACGGTGCGCCCCAAAAACGGTTACGGCTGATTCCCCAGTCACGGGCGTTTTCCAGCCAATTACCGAAACGGCCGTCACGGATATGGCCCGGTATCCAGTTAACCTGTCGGTTATTATTCACAAGCTGCTCTTTAATTTTGGTAACGTTTACCATCCAGCTGTCCGTAGCGTAATACAACAATGGCGTGTCACAGCGCCAGCAAAACGGATAGGTATGCGTGAACGTCTCTGCAGCGTAAACATTACCTCGTTTTGTAAGATGCTCGATAATAGGTTTATCGGCGGCTTTGAAGAACTTCCCTGCTATCTCCTCAGGTAAACCTATATTTTCTGCAACATGGCCGTTCTCATCTACCGTCACTAACACGGGTAGGCTGTGCAGTTTCCCGAGCGCCAGGTCATCTTCGCCGAATGCCGGGGCAACGTGCAGTATGCCTGAGCCATCCTCAATGCTTACGAACTCTGCCGGCCACACCTTATAGAGCTGTTCCTTATCCTTGGCATCAAGACTGTTGAGCTCAAACAAAGGTTCATACGCCAGCCCAACAATTTCAGTGCCCGTCACCTCTTTGACAATATGATATGTTTCAACATCGAGCACCTCTAGCCGGTCTCTGGCCAAAATGATCGTTTCTTGATTGCCATCATCATCCGCTACGGTAACGTACACATATTTGGCGTCCGGCTTTACGGCTATCGCCGCGTTGCCTGGTAAGCTCCACGGTGTTGTCGTCCACCCCAACAGATATGCATCTTCATTCTTAACCTTGAATTTAACATACAGGCTCGGATCAGGTACATCATCCTGGTATCCTTGGTTCAGCTCAAAGTTACTGAGTGGCGTCGCACAGCGGGGGCAGTACGGTGTGCTCCTAAAATCTTTATATACCAGGCCTTTGTCGTAAATCGTCTTGAAAACCCACCAAACGCTCTCGATATAACTACTGTCAAGCGTAGCGTACGATTTTGAATAGTCAGCCCAACGCCCAACACGCCGGAACATTTGCTCCCATACGTCCTTATACTTAAACACCGATTCACGCGCTTCTTCGTTAAACTTGTCTATGCCGTAATCCAGAATATCCTTCTTGCCCTTGAACCCATGCTCTTTTTCAATCGCGAACTCAATCGGCAAGCCGTGTGTATCCCAGCCAACCCGGCGGGGTACATAGTAGCCGCGCATCGTCTTGTAACGAGTTATAGAATCCTTGATGGTCGTCTGCACAAGGTGCCCGTAGTGCGGAATACCGTTCGCAAACGGAGGACCGTCATAAAAGCTAAAAAGTGGCCCTCCCTTGCGGTTGCGTAAGCTTGCTTCAAACGTGTGTTCTTTTTCCCACGTACTGAGAATTTTTTCCTCGATATCTGCTAGAAAATGTTTCTTTCCTGCCACTATTGTCTCCTTACAAACAAAAAAGCCCCTTGCCGCAGGAGCCCCGGCAACTGTCGGGTCGGTACCATCCTGCTTGGGACTTAATTACTGCTATCACGGGCGTACCCGTCAGGTTCTACTGAGTGAGGCAAACCTTGTGTTTATCAAAGGTTGCCTGCACGGTTCTTCCTGCTCCGTCCCGGCCTCATACCGGGTCGCAGTTGATAGCTGCTCTACGGATTTACTCTTATTGTACAATCCTAACTATACGACAACTGCTTTATGAGAGCAACACTCCGGTTACGGCCAGCCTAACGCATGTAGGCGGCAATATCATTTCTAAGCGGCAACGGCATGCCCTGCCAAAGCTGCACTAAACCGCCATCATTTGCGATGGCCAGAATCGCCGGGTACCGGGTAACGTCATACAGCTTGGCAGTCTCAGCCCCTTCCCGGGTATCCAGGTCGAGCTGTTCAATTTGCTTGTCCGGATATTGCCGTATCAGCTCACGCATGAACTCCTCCACAGCCCGTCCGTAATCTGATTCACGCTTGGCTAAGACAATAAGTTTCATACTGTCATTCTAGCATAAGGAACAGCTACGCCAGGCGTTGCCGCAGCTTGGCAATGCCGATGCGCAAATACGTTAGCGGATTCATGCTCCAGTCACGGTAGTAATACCGCTGTCTCCAGCGCATTAATGGTTTAAGCACTATGAGCGTTTCACTGCTTATCGTATAGCCGCCTCTTTGGGCATCTAAAACTATCAGCTGGGCCAGCTGTTTCATCCCCTCTTTCGCCTCGTCAGCATTGCCTCCCGGCTGTTTGTTGCTGATCATTTTTCTGCCCAATAGCCCTATGCAATGCTGCAATATCAATCGGCGCTCCCTGAGCACGTGGCGCCGCATTGCAGGATAACGCTCTAGCGTATCAGCAGCTACATGGTACGTATGTATCGCCTCTTCAAGGTTGACTAGCTCTTCATCGAGGCTGATTTCTTCATCTAATAACGGGTTTTTCGTCTTATTTTGATTGCCTCATGGATATTAATATTCGCATGCCTGGCAACCGCTTTAAGTGCTGATTTCATGTGTCTGATAAATCCCTCCCTTTTATCACACGCAAGGACGTATCCTACTCTTTGTTCCCTGCAGAGTCAAGATGTACGAAGACGCTACGATAGCTCTGTTAAGACTAAAAGGGAGCATTCGCTCCCTTTTAAGTCCAGTTTGCGTGCTGCTCTCTAGCTGCAGCCGGTCGTTGACCCGCAAGCCGTACAGACATAGCAACTGCCCGCCCGCTGCGTCTGATTGCCGCAGTTATAGCACATCGGTGCCGCGTCATCTCCGCCCCTCGCCTTAGCAGCCGGTTGCTCAGCCTTTAGCGTTTGTGCGGCGGCCGGGGGCACGGTGGCACTGGCTACCTTTGGAGCTTCCGGCTCCTTGGCAGCAACCGGTTCCGCTTCCTCGGTGATGAGTGAAGTTTGCTCTTCCCCTGGCAGGTCTTCTATAGAAGCCAAGCCCAGCTCCAGCCTGTCGTCGAAAGAAAGGTACGTCAGCGCCAGCCGGCGGGCGAGGTAGTCCACGAGTGAGGTCGCAGTGCGGATTTCAGGATCGTCAGTAATGCCTGCCGGCGCAAACGACATACTGGTAAACGACTTCACATAGTCTTTCAATGGCACGCCAAATTGCAGGCCATGGCTGAGGCTGATGGCAAAGGCGTCCATGATACCGCGTAATGTCGAACCTTGTTTCGCGATATTTACAAACACCTCGCCTGGAGTACCGTCATCGAATTCGCCCACCGTCATGTACCCGTGGCTGTCCGCTACCTTGAACGAGAAGGTCTTAGAGTTGCGGACTTTGGGAAGCTCACGGCGAACGGTGCCGCGGACAATAATCTTGTCATTGATAGCTTCTGCCAAAGCAGCCGGAGATTCGGTTTTCCCTTCTTTCTTTGCCATGGAAAGCGGCTGGGCTACCTTACAATTGTCACGGTAGATCGCAATCGCCTTAATGCCCATTTTCCAAGCATCGATATGTAGCTGCTCGACATCCTCAACTGTTACGTCCTCCGGCATGTTAACGGTTTTACTGATGGCACCGGAAATGAACGGTTGCACGGCGCCCATCATTTTAACATGACCCAGGTAGTGGATGGCGTTGTCGCCCATGGAGCAGGCAAAGACGGGCAAGTGCTCTTCCTTAAGATGCGGGGCTCCGACAATGGACTTCTCGACGTCAATATAATTTACAATGTCGTCGATCTGGCCCTTCTTATAGCCGAGGGCTTTCAGGGCCCGCGGGACAGTTTGGTTGACGATACTCATCGTCCCGCCGCCGACTAGCTTCTTTACCTTTACGAGCCCGAGATCCGGCTCGATGCCGGTAGTGTCACAATCCATCATCAGTCCGATGGTGCCAGTGGGCGCCAGCACGCTCGCTTGGGAATTGCGCACGCCATAGAGTTCGCCTAGTTCAACCGCTTCATCCCATGCGCTGGCTGCAGCGCTGAGCAGCTCCTCTGATACGCGGCTGGCATCTACCTTGGACACCTCTTCCCTATGCATCCGCAAAACGTCGAGCATACCCTCGCGGTCCCGGTGGAAGCCGGCGAACGGACCGACTACGCGGGCAATCTTTGCGCTTGTGGCATACGCGGTGCCTGTCATGAGCGCGGTAATCGCAGCGGCTTGGGCGCGGCCGTCCTCGGAATCATACGGCAAGCCTTGCGCCATCAAAAGCGCCCCTAGGTTGGCATAGCCCAGGCCGAGTTCACGGTAGGCGCGCGCGTTTTTGGCGATGCTTTCCGTCGGATATTCGGAATAGCCAACGAGAATTTCCTGGGCGGTGAATATCACCTCTACAGTATGGGTAAACGCCTTGATATCAAACGTCCCGTCGTCTTTCAGGTACTTCAGTAAATTGATGCTCGCCAGGTTGCAGGCTGAGTTATCCAGGTGCATGTACTCGCTGCATGGGTTGGAGGCGTTAATCCTGCCGGCGTTAGGCGTCGTGTGCCATTTGTTGATTGTCGTGTCGAACTGCATGCCGGGATCGGCGCATTCCCAGGCAGCCTGGGCAAACTGCCGCATCAAGTCTTTTGCCTTGATGGTTTTGACCGTCTTCCCGGTAGTAACCGACTTCAGTTGCCAGTCGGCATCGTTCTCAACCGCTTCCATGAACTCGTCAGTGACACGGACAGAGTTATTGGCATTCTGGTACTGGATGGAGTGGATATCCTTGCCGTCCAGGCTCATATCATAGCCGGCCTGCTCCAGGACGCGTGCTTTGCGTTCCTCTATGGCTTTGCACCAAATGAACTCCTCTACGTCAGGGTGGTCGACATTCAAGATAACCATTTTAGCTGCCCGTCTCGTTTTGCCGCCGCTCTTAATCGCTCCTGCCGAAGCATCGGCGCCGCGCATGAAGCTCAGCGGCCCTGAGGCCGTACCGGCGCTCTTGCCAAGCTTTTCGACGGACGAACGGATTGGGCTGAGGTTTACACCCGAGCCTGAACCGCCTTTGAAAATCATTCCCTCTTCCTTGTACCAGTTGAGGATCGATTCCATCGTGTCCTCTATACCGAGGATGAAGCACGCGCTGGCTTGCTGGGAGCGTTCCGGCGCGCCAATGTTGAACCAAACGGGCGAGTTAAAAGCTGCCCGCTGCGTTGCCAAAATATACTTTAATTCCTCTCGGAAGTCCTCAGCGACTGCTTCCGTTTCAAAGTAGCCTTCCTGCAAACCCTGCCGTGTAATCGTGTCCGCTACGCGGTCGATCAATTCTTTGAGGGAACTTTCACGTTCTGGGGTACCAGGGGTCCCTGTGAAATATTTTTGCGCTACGATATTAATCGCGTTGAGCGACCACCCTTCCGGAAATTCGACGTCCTTTTGTTCGAATACCGGCTTGTTGGTCATCGGGTTCATGATAACCGAATCGCGCTGAACCCACTTTAGCTCACCGTAAGCTTTTTTACCGGGTTTTGTAAAGAGCCTGCCCACCTGCAGGCTGGTTGCTTGTCCCATAGTAGTACCCTCACTTTTTTGCCGGTGGCACACCCCCCGCGCGCCGCCAGCGTTGGTATTATTTTTTAATGTTAAAAGTATTTGTTTAGAGTTCGTGCCGGTGGCACCAGCTCCCCCGCACCTTTTACGTTGTAGGGGTTTGCCTCCCTTACCGTAAAACCTCTATGCAAGGTAATATACCGCTTTATGGTAATGCTTTTCAAGCATTACCCGCATAAAAGATGCGGGGCAGCCGTCAAAGGCTTATTTTTTGACGCTACTGCTTCGGCGTTCACGGATTTCGGACAGCTCCTTTTCAAAGCTGGCAATATCCTTGAACCGCCGGTACACGCTTGCGAACCGCACGTAAGCCACTTCGCTCAGGCCGGCAAGACGCTCAATGACAAGCTCACCGATCTTACTGGACTCGACTTCCGTATCGCCGCACGCGTATAGCTGCTGTTCGATGTCAGATACGAGCCGTTCAAGCTGTAAGCTGGTTACAGGAGTCTTCTCGCAGGCCCTGTAGAGGCCGGCGAGCAATTTGTCCCGACTGAAAAGCTCTCTAGTGCCATCATTTTTAATGACGATAAGCTGTGGCTTTTCCACGCGCTCGTATGTCGTGAAACGATATTTGCAGTTGGTGCAAGCGCGTCGTCGGCGAATTGCTTCGCCATCAGCCGCATCACGGGACTCGATAACTTTGGTGTCCTCGAAATGACACTGGCTGCATCTCATATTGCACCTCCTTTAATAACTCTCAATGTGCTGGCACTACATGAAGTGTCCCCATATATAGTGCCTATGCATATGATGGTAACCCTATTCATAGCGTTTTGCAAGCCTGGCAACGGACATTCTTGTTGTACTATTGTACCGGTTTTAGCCATGGTTGTACCTCTTAAAATTAAGAAAATTCTGTGGATAAATGTACCTCGGCAGCGAGGTGGCAAAGAGGGGCCGCTGCCTGACAGCGAATTATTGCCCCTATTTATTACCGCTCACTCCGCTTTGTCTTCTGTGTTTTCCGTGCTGGACTTATCCTGGTGGCGGCGTTTCAAGCGGCGCAGGAATGAGGGTTTTTCCAGCTCGTCTTCCTGGCCGGCACTACTGCCGGCTTCGGTTTTTTCAGTATCGTCCTGCTCCATCGTCCAGATATTTGGCATCGTCGCTTCAGACCGTAAGTCCTCCATGCTTTTACGTTCTGCCTCTTCAGGGTTATCGAGGGACATATCAAGTCCGGAGATAACCTTCTCTTCAGATGCCGAAACTGGCGCCGGTTCACGTACGGGCGGTTCTTCGGCAGCAGTTTCGAGTGCTGTGTCAGGCTTTTGCTGGATATGGCTGCGCTTGGCAAAGTAAGATGCATCAAAGCCAGTCGCGACGACAGTAATAATAATTTCGCCCTCGATTTCGGGATTGATGGTCGCGCCAAAAATAATGTTAGCATCCGGGTCGGCGGCCGCTGTAATCGTTTCCGCCGCGGTGTTGATTTCATGCATGGACATGTCGTTACCACCTATGACATTGAACAGGATGCCGCGGGCGCCATCGATTGACACCTCGAGCAGCGGTGACTCGACTGCCTGCTGGGCGGCCTGGACCGCACGGTTTTCACCGCTGGCCCGTCCGATACCCATCAGCGCCGAACCGGCGTTGCTCATCACCGTCTTAACGTCTGCGAAGTCCAGGTTGATAAGCCCGTGCACGGTAATGAGGTCCGATATGCCTTGCACCCCTTGCCGAAGCACGTCATCAGCTACTTTGAAGGCCTCGAGCAACGGCGTTTGCCGGTCGATAGTCTGCAACAGCCGATCGTTCGGTATGGTAATGAGCGTGTCCACGGCGTCACGCAGTTTCTCGATAGCTACTTCGGCGTTCCGCCGGCGCTTTTCACCTTCAAACGCGAACGGCTTGGTAGCGAACCCGACTACAAGCGCCCCGTCCTCTTTCGCAATTTTAGCCACGATATGCCCGGCGCCGCTTCCGGTACCGCCGCCGGCGCCGATAGTCACAAAGACCATATCGGCGCCATCTACCAGCTTTTTGATTTCTTCAGTTGATTCTTCTGCCGCCTTTTGGCCCACACTCGGGTCAGCGCCAGCGCCTAAGCCTCTTGTCGTATCCTTGCCGATGTGCAGTTTGGTGTGTGCCTTGGAATGGTGGAGCGCCTGGGCGTCCGTATTCACTGCAATAAATTCGACGTTCTCTATGCCCGCTTCCACCATACGGTTAACGGCCGCGCCGCCGGCGCCGCCGACCCCGATTACCTTGATTCTGGCGAACGTTTCGATGGCTGGTGCAACTTGTGGCATCTGTAGTACCCCTTTAACTCAAAAACTTATACCCAGCAGTATAACGTATGGGGCTTAGCGGTTCAATAAATTTGTACGCGAGATCCGTCCGTGTGTTCAAGGGGTTTCTTCATTGAACAATTTTTTTGTACAATAACTACGCTGTTAGCGCTTGAGCCGTTTGATAATCCCGTCGATAAACCCAAAGACTTTAGGGTTTGGCTGGCCGGCCAGCGGCGCGTGGATGCCAGGCACCAAGAGCATGTCAAGCAGCATCAGTCCGACGGCCGTCGTAAACGAGGGGTCCTCGACCGTATCGATTAATCCTCCGACACCGTGCAGCTTGCCTGTCCGGGCAGCCAGCTGAAGCTTTTCTTTGGCAAACTCGGCAATACCGGGCAGCTTCGCCGTACCGCCTACGATAACTACCCCGCCTGGCAACTTGCGGGAGCGATGAATTTTTTTCAGTTCTTTGTCGACAAACTCAAATAGTTCCTCTACCCGCGCCTCGACGATCATAGCGATCTCATCGGCCTCGAAGGTATGTTTCTCATTGCCTGCCACTAGGCTAACGGTTCCCTTCTTAGCCTTATTGCCAAGCCCGGCATGCTCTAGTTTGACGCGCTCAGCGACATCAAGGTCCGTTTTGAGTCCGATGGCCAGGTCATTGGTAATATGGATACCGCCCATGGGAATAACAGCAATGTGCTGCACTTCGCCGTCTTCGATGACAACCAGATTAGTTGTTCCTGCCCCGATATCGAGCAACACGGTCCCTGATTCCTTCTGCTGGCGGCTCAGCACCGCTTCTGCTGACGCCAAGCTGGAGACCGTATGGTGGGACGGGTTGATCCGTGCTTTATCCAGCACCATATCAAGGCTGCGCAAGTTTGGAGCCGCTGCGGTGACGATATGCGTATCGACTTCCAGGCGGACTCCCTGCATCCCAACCGGATCCTTGATATTATCCTGGCCGTCGAGGCGGTAGTTCCTGGCGAAAACCTGGACAATTTCACGGTTTGGCGGCAGTTGCACGATAGTTGCCGCCTCTTCTACCCGCAACCTGTCCTCAGGCGTAATCTCCCGGTTGGCCGCACTAATCGCAATAACACCGCGGGAATTCATCCCAACCACGTGCGAACCGTTGATATTCACCGTCGCGTTGTCTATATGGACGCCAGAATGGCGCTCAGCCTCTGTAACCGCGGCGGCGACAGCTTCCACGACATCATCAACGTGGACGATAACGCCTTTACGCATGCCGGCATTTTTCGCAGTGCCATGCCCAATTACCTGCGGCTTGCTCGGATCAGCCGGATCGAGGCGCCCCACAACGCACCGGACAGTACTGGTGCCGATATCAAGGCCAATGTAATTTTGTTGTTGGTTTTCACGCATGGGGTCAGTATAACGCTTACGTTATCCGTGCCGCAAGCGTTAGCCTGGCGCGAGTAACGGTTTTTATTGACTGAACAGCTTTCATCACGTGCCTTTACGGCGGCGCAGGCAGGATATTTGCTACAGCGCCGTGAGTATCTCAGCGCCCGTTTCAGTCACCAGAACGGTGTGTTCAAAATGCGCCGCCAAGGAACCGTCGCGCGTGCTTACGGTCCATCCATCATCGCCGATATACACCGAACCGCTTCCCTGGGTCGCCATCGGCTCAATTGCCACCGTCATGCCAGCCTTCAACGCCGGCCCTGTCCCCTTACGGCCATAGTTGGGAATATTAGGCTCCTCATGCAGCTGGTGCCCGACCCCATGCCCGACAAGCTCCCGGACGATACCGTAGTCCTTTTCACTCAGCACTTCCTGCACTGCAGCGGCGATATCACCGGTTCGTACGCCAGCTTTAACGGTATCTATGCCCGCGTACATTGCCCTCTCCGTGGTTTTGACGAGCTGCTTGCTCGATTTGTGCTTTTCATCTCCGCCAACGATCACGCTAATGGCGCTGTCCGTAATCATGCCGTTGTATACGACACCGAAGTCCATGCCGACAATATCGCCGTCGTTTAGCTCGCGCTGCCTGCTTGGTATACCGTGGACCACTTCATCGTTGACAGAAACGCACAAGACGTCAGGGAAGCCCTGGTAACCAAGAAACACCGGTTTACCGCCTAAGGCTTTTAGCTCCCGGCCGGCAATTTCCGCCAGGTCTTTGGTTGTCATGCCTGCTTCGATACTTTTGTGCAGCACATCGAGCACCGATGCCAATATGCGTCCGCTGGTACGCATGGCGTCAATCTCGACCGCGGTTTTAACTTTAGTGAACATGTGGTTTTAGTGTTGCAACAATCTCTTTATGTACCGTTTCGATGTCGCGTTCGCCGTCTATTTCGTGCACCTTCACACCAGATCGCTGAAAGAATTCAATAATCGGCTGTGTTGTCTCGGTATATTCCTTAAACCGTTCGGTAATTGCAGCGTCAGTGTCATCTAACCGGCCACGTTCCAACAGACGCCCCTTTACCACTGCTTGGGAAGCGTTCAAATGGATGACCGCGGTAAACTTGAGCTGGCCGTGTTTGACCTGGCTGAGCAACCAATCGGCCTGCCCCATAGTGCGTGGAAAACCGTCCAGTACAAACTCCTGCTCGGAGTTTATTAATGTAAACACTTTACGGATAAGGCTAATGATTTCCTGGTCATCGAGCAGCCTGCCCTGCAACATGTCTTTCCGGCGCTGTCCCGAAATGAGCATACGCAAGAATTCACCCGTTGAAAGCCAAGGCAAGCTTAATTCGTCAGCCAGCAACCGGCCCTGGACACTCTTGCCGCTACCTGCGACTCCCATAAAAACTATCATCGGCTTAAGCTTTCTTTTACAAGACGGGCAATTGTTGCGCCATCTGCCTGGGCACCTACCTTTTGTTTTACCGCACCAATGACTTGTCCCATGCCTGCCGCGCCAGTCTGTGCAATGACTTCGTCGATAACTTTTGTAAGTTCCTCTTCGCTCATTTGGGCAGGAAGGTAGTTCTCAATTACCCTTTTCTCTGCCAGCTCAGCCTGCTGCTTCTCAGTGTTGCCGCCTTGGGCGTACAAATCCGCGCTCTCCTGGCGCTTTTTGGCTTCCTTCTGCAAAAGGCTGGTCAACTCTTCCTCGCTGAGCCCGTCCTCACGTTTGCCTTTTTCAATTTCCATGCTCAATATCGCGCTTTTAATGCCGCGCAAGGTAGTAGTAAGTTCTTTGTCACCTGAGAGCATTGCCTGCTTCAGGTCCTGGTCAATCTGTTGTTTTAATGCCATTTCACCTTAGAGTGTACCAAAATAACTTTGGTTAAAGCAAAGCGTAGTCAGGAAGTATCCAAGTAAGTTCCCAAACCGCAGAGCCCCGCCATGGCGGGACCATGCTTGGGTGACTTATCCCTTACCGCTGTCCGAGCTTGATCTTTTTGATCTTGAGCGCTTTGCGTTCGCGCCGGATAATTGCTTTCTCACGGCGCTCGCGTTTGCTCGTAGGCTTATCAAAGTACTGCGCTTGTTTAGCGACGGCAATGACGCCTGACTGCTGCACTTTGCGGTTAAACCGGCGCAACATATTCTCGAGCGACTCTTTAGAATCTTTACGTGTCACTTGTATCATAGGAGTTAATTCTACCGTAACAGGGATAAATTAGCAAGACTTAGCGTTAAGCCCCGAAACTGTCCGGATTTTCGGTATCCGCCCGCGGCGGGTTTTTACTCCCCACTTTCTTGCCACCAAGAAAGTGGGCAAAGAAGTGTCAGGCAAACTGAAAAACAGTGACGGTCACTCACTCCAGCAGCCCGCGCCGCAACAACGGCAAGCGGTTCCGTTCATTGTATTAACGGAGGAACGGAACTAAGGTTGCGGCTTGATT
>CAZUIL010000014.1:0-3244 GCA_964620175.1 uncultured Candidatus Saccharibacteria bacterium
GCTATACAAAACGCGCTCAGGTTCGAAGAAATCCAGCAGTTTAACATCACGTTGCAGCATAAGATTGAGGAGGCAACGAAGGAGCTGCGACGGACGAATGAGAAGCTGAAGGCGCTTGATGAGACGAAGGATGAGTTCATCAGTATGGCTTCGCACCAATTGCGTACGCCGCTTACGTCAGTGAAGGGTTATGTCAGCATGGTACTGGAGGGCGATGCGGGGCGTATTAATGCCAACCAAAGGAAACTGCTTGAACAAGCCTTTACCAGCTCGCAGCGCATGGTGTATTTGATCGCCGACCTGCTCAATGTGTCACGGCTTAAGACCGGCAAGTTTATCATTGAGGCCAAGCCGACCAACCTGGCAGAAGTCATCGAGGGGGAGATTTCACAGCTTACCGAGACCGCCAAGGCCCGCAACCTGACGCTTACATACGAAAAGCCAAAGACGTTCCCTGTACTCATGCTGGATGAAACCAAGATCCGCCAGGTCATTATGAACTTCATTGATAACGCTATTTACTACACGCCGGCGGGGGGCAACATCGTCGTAAAGCTGGAAGACAAGCCGGACACTGTTGAATATACCGTCACAGACGACGGCATTGGAGTGCCGAAGAGCGAGCAGCATCATTTGTTTAATAAGTTTTACCGCGCCGGCAACGCCAAAAAGGCGCGTCCCGACGGTACCGGGTTGGGGCTGTTTATGGCCAAGAAAGTCGTTGTGTCCCAGGGCGGCGCAATAATCTTTAGGAGCCAGGAGGGCAAGGGCAGCACCTTTGGCTTTACCTTTGCCAAGGCGCCGCTATCGCCCAAGAACTACAAGGGTCCGGTCGCAGAAGGCCAAGGAAAATCAGAGAAGGTTGCAAAAGCATAAAAAGCTTGTGTTAAATCTTGACAAAAACAGAGGTATATGATAGACTACTTCTATCCTCGTTTGCGGGTGTGAGGTGGAGAAACCCGTTACCGATCATTTACAGAGGTGGAACAGATGGCAGCATGCCCTTACGGGCGGCTGCTCTTTTTGCTTCTTAGGGGTCGGGAGCTCGCAGAACAGGTGTACGTTTATAAGTTAGTCAGATCATTACAGTTCGCGGTTGAGCGTCGTTTTCACGCTCCTGCTAGAGCTGTAATAATCGCGAATTCTACATTTACACCAATCACAAGAAATTCTCTCTAAACAGGGGTAGCGCAGTGCTAGTACTAGGTTGCTAGCAGTGCGCTATCCCTTCTGGGATCAGCGCAAACTATCCGTTTCCTGATTCCCAATTTAAGGAGGGAATTTCTATGGCTACCAACCAAGACCCCCGAATCGCTCGACTGAAGAAGGGCCTAGAAGCCGCTGATGCGGAAGAGGCTCAGCTAGCAGAAGAGCAGGAACAACAGCTACGGCTAGCGATGGGCAGGACCACCAAGGCACTCGCCGAGGCAGACCTCAACCCGGAGCAGCTCGAAGCTGTGCGGCAGTTCATCCAGAGCGGCGCAGCAATGCCTCGCACCGACGAGAACCTCCGCAAGAGGCTCGAAGAAACTGAAGAGAAGCTGCGAGAGTTCCGAGGCAAGAAGGCCCTCGTCTTCGATTCCGATGATGAGTGCAAGAATGCTAAGCGAATTCTGGATCTCTTCCGAAATGGAGGAGGGAAGTTGCAGCCGTCAGACGCGGTGGACAACATGCTCAAGCGTCTCGACCAGCTCGAGAGGCAAGAGCGCGACCGAAAGGAGTCCCAAAGGGAAACCCAAGGGCCTCCCGAGCGAGCAGGGCAGCGTACGGCAGACCAAGTAAACGAGAAGGCTACGGTGCGTTCCGCAACGTATCCTCCCGAGAACGGCATGCCCGCTTCGCCCCCAACCACAGCGGTCAAGAGCCCACCCGAACATTCGCCAACCTCACCTGAGCAGCCTGCTCAGCGCAAGGGTTGGCTCCGGAAGATGTACGATCGTGCAACGGCAAATCCCGACTGTTAAGGAGCAACCATGAAGGTGCTAGCAATCGTCCTGGTGGCTCTGGCCATCGGGGCGCTAGTGCTCGGAATCAAACGAGCACGCAACCTGCGGAGGGGCGACAAGCCAGTCGTGTACCGCCGCAAGAGCAACATCGGCACCATCGTTGTCGTCATCGTGCTGTTACTGCTGGCATTCTGGGCCTGGCCTAGCGACGCAGACGCAGACGAAGGAATCGAAGAGATCCCTTCGGAGATGACCGACGAGGAGCGGGAGGCGGATGAGGACGCGGTCCGAAACGCTGAAGCCTGTACCGAAGGAATCGACGATTCCGAGGACTACTTCGGCGCGGCTGGCAAGGTGCATCCGAACGCTACCGGTGAGCCGGCAGAGGTGGAGTCGCTCAGCGACTTCTACAACCTCGTGCTAGGAGATCCGGGGCGCGCCTGCCACTCGGTGGTGCAGACCGTTTACCACGGTGCGGGTATCGACCCGACCTCTTCACTCGGCGAAATCCTGAAGCAAGGCGAAACCGCTCCCAACTACCGGGATTGGGTCAGCCTCGTGGATGGCAACGCCGAGCTCCGTGAGGAGGTAATCGTCCGCATAGACGAGAGCTTCTCCAACGGAGTGGAGACCGAGCGAGTGCGAGTAAAGCCCGGCAGCGGGTATAACTACGCACTGGTGCTTGTCGAGGAGGACGGTGACGTTTTCCCCGCAAACGCCGAGCTCGAGCTGCCTGAAGAGGGCGTCGAAGCCGTGCGGGTCTATCACGTCAAGGGTGACAACATCCGCGACGCGAGGCACATCGTGTTCGAACCTGAGCGCGGCTGGTATCTGCTGACTGCTCCAATTGAGGGTTTGCCCTCAGCGGAGAAGGTCAATCTCGGAGAGGCTGATGAAGAGGAAGAGGAGAGCGAAGCTCCCGATGACTCGACGTCGACGACCGAGCAGCAGGACGACCAGCAGCAACAGGGTCGGGACGAGGACCGAGACCAGCAGGATCAGGAGAGCCAGCAAGGGCACCAGGGCGGAACACCCTCCCCCAACCCAAGCGGGCCGAATGGTCCCGGCGATGGCGACAACTGCGGCGGAAGCTGTGGTGAGGAAGGCCAAGGTGGCGACGGCGGTGACGATTGTGTCAATGGTTGCCCTGGTAACGGCGGCGACGATGGCGACAAGTGCAAGGATAAGGAGAAGGATTGCCCTGGCAAGCCTCCTTCGACGACGAGTCCACCGACTACGTCACCTCCGACCACTCGTCCGCCGACGACTACCACCCCACCGACGACTACCAAGCCGCC
>CAZUIL010000014.1:3344-17231 GCA_964620175.1 uncultured Candidatus Saccharibacteria bacterium
ACCACCCCACCGACGACTACCAAGCCGCCAAAGGGTCCTGATCCTGGTTGTGATGTCCCAAGCTTCTGCGATTGAGTAGAAGTTGCCAGTGATTGGTGTTAGCAGTCTTCGGACTGTTGTAGATACGCGATTCTACCGAGGGGTGGAGCATGAGATGACGTTTGTAGGCCTTGCCTGCTAAACCGAAAACTCTGCTCTATCCCCTCGTAACACCATGAAACCGAAGCTGTAATGATCTGATTAGCAAATGACGTACAGGCGTTCATTAACAATACGGGTACCACCAAAAACAGCAAAACGATAGTTAACAGCCATGGTTTTAAAAATTTAAAGAGAAGAGTAATAAACGACTATTAGGAGGAACTAATATGCGTAAGTCAATCAAAGGCTTGCTGGTTGCCGCAGTTGCGGTTGTTGGTTTGGTTGTCGCTCCGACAGCTCAAGCTTATGATCCGGCTGAATACACCGGCAACGGCAATCCGCAATTCAACGTTTACACCAGCGTTGAGAATTTCGGTAACGAGAAGGATTTCTTCCGCGTTGGCCCAGTAAAGGGACGCGGTTCGCAGTTTTCCAACAGCTTCGACGCTTGTAGCGGCGAAGTACAACTGAACGTTTACGTTCACAACGGAGCCCCTGAAGGCTTCAACGGTGAGAATTTCAACGGCACCGGCGTAGCAAAAGACACGAAAGTTCGTGTTAACCTGCCAACCGGTACTGGTAAAAACTTCAACTCTACGGCTGTTATCTCCGCCAGCAACGCTGCAAGCGTAAGCGATGGAGCAACTATCAAATGTGCAGACAAAGAGGTTACGATGGAATACGTACCTGGTTCTGCCAGCATCTACACTCAACCTGGCGGAAGCCGCCGGCTTAGTGACGAGATCGTTAAAGGTGGTGCCTTGATCGGTGCTGAAGAAGACAACGGTATTATGCCTGGTTGTTGGGAGTACCGTGCTTATGTCAGCCTCGTTGTAAAGCTCAAGGAAGTTGAAAAGCCTGAAGAGCCAAAGGAAGAGAAGCCACGCGAACTTCCTAAGACTGGCGCAGGCAGCATCGTGAGCGTCTTTGCTGGTACCAGCTTTGTTGGTGCCGCTGCACACCGTTTGTATGTGAGCCGTCGCCGCCGTTAAGCAACCTGTGGAAAAGCAGTAGCGCTTTTGTAAAAAATGTGCTACTGTACAGGTAAGCTAACGAGCAATGACTGACCGCTCTCAGCACAAACTCCTCGAAAATCCCCCGCCACCACGGCGGGGGATTTTCTTATGGAGTGCATATTGCATATATCTACGCTGATAGACAGAGGTGGCAGTTTTTGTTAGGATAAGCCAGTCATTGAAGAGTAGTCTGGCCCCATCGTCTAGCGGCCTAGGACACCGGGTTCTCATCCCGGCAACAGGGGTTCGAGTCCCCTTGGGGTCACCAGTAAAATGCCTCACTCTTGTAGTGGGGCTTTTTACTGGTGAGTTCTTGAGCTTGAGCCCCTGTTGCCCAACAGGGTGAGAACTGCCGGTGGCAGTTCGCAAGGCAATCTTCCGGAGCAAGCTGGGCTTGCTGCCGTGAAGTTGCGGGGTCGCCGGAGGTGACTCGAGTCCCCTTGGGGTCACCACGAAAATCGCTCACCATCTGGTGGGCTTTTTTCGTGGATATTCAACGATGGGCTCACGAGCGAGCCCATAAAACAGCCACATAATTGGAGCTGCCAAAAACGGCCATGAAGAAATGTTTAAGGCTACTGGCATCGCCTATAGAGGGGTGGGGCGCTGAATATATACTTGGCCTAGATATTACTTGTAATGCTTTGCTACACTAGTAGGTAATGAATATTACCCTGAAAGCACCATCGGTGCGGCTTAAAGATTTGAAGCGCACCAAGATTATCGCTACCATCGGACCTGCGAGCAACAGCTACGATACGATCCTGGCACTCATTAAAGCAGGGGCTAACGGGCTACGGCTTAATTTCAGCCACGGCACTTACGAGGAGCGCGAAGAGCAGATTAAATGGATACGTAAAGCCAGCGAGGAATACGGCAAGCCGGTGGCGATTATCCAGGACCTGCAGGGGCCAAAAATACGCCTTGGGGACTTTGAGGGGATCATTAATGTCCAGAAGGGGCAGAGCTTGACTTTCAAGTACAACGCCGATTACGAAACAACCGGCCACATCCCCACCCAGTATGACCTCAGCAAAAAGGTCAAACGCGGCGAGCGGCTGTACCTGTACGACGGACGGGTAAGGACAGCGGTGACGACGGTCCATGAAGGTGTTGTCCACGTGCGGGCTGAAAACGACGGCATTTTGATAAAGCGCAAAGGCATCAACTTGCCGGATACCGACTTTGCCGGCGACATTATCACTGAAAAGGACCGGCGCGACGTGGCATTTGGCTCGGCGCACGACATTGATTACGTGGCACTGAGCTTTGTGCAGCGGGACGAAGACGTAAAGAAAATGCGCTCCATTCTCAAGAACCTCGGCAGCGACGCGAAAATCATCGCCAAGATTGAGACAATGGCCGCGGTGGAGAACATCGAAGGAATCATGCGTGAGGCCGATGCCGTGATGGTTGCGCGCGGCGACCTGGCGATTGAGACGCCGGCAGAATCAGTGCCGATTGTGCAGCGTAAAATTGTCGGACTTGGCATGCAACTGTGCCGGCCGACAATTGTGGCCACCCAAATGCTGGCTAGCATGACCGAAGTACCGGAGCCGACGCGTGCCGAAGTGTCAGATATTGCGACTGCCGTGATCATTGGCGCGGACTGCGTAATGCTGAGCGATGAAACGGCAAACGGCAAATATCCGGTAGAATCCGTCAAGGTCATGAAGCGGGTTATCCTCTATACCCAGGGCAACATGCCGGTCAAAGCTCTCTATCCGCACCACGAGAACGTACTGCACCTTACCCGGCAGAGCGCGATATGCGAAGCAATCATCACGCTGGCTGACCGCGTGCTCGCAAAAGCCATTGTCGCGGAGACGAAATCCGGTGCAACAGCGCTGCAAATCTCATGTCGCCGCCCGGACCAGCCGATCATTACCGTTACATCGGTTAACCGAGTGGCGCAGCAGCTGGCTATCGCGTATGGCACCAAGAACTACGTCCGTCCGGACAACAAGTATGCAGCTGCGAAACTGACTGATTGGTTACGCGCCAACAAGGTGCTGGGCAAAGGCGATATCGTGGTGACGGCCTCTGGCCAGTACCCGGGAGTCGTCGGTACCACTGACACAATCAAGGTCCGTCAGCTACAATAGGCGCAAAAGAAAGGGTGGGATGGACTTCCAGAAAAAAACAGTCCGGGACAGCAGCCTCAAGGGCAAAACCGTACTCTTGCGCGCTGACTATAACGTGCCGATCGAAAACGGCAAAATAGGCAGTGACTACCGTCTCCAGCAATCTGTCCCAACGGTAGAATACTTGCTGAAGCAGGGCTGTAAGGTAGTGATTTGCTCACATCTGGGGCGTCCTAAGGGCCCTGATGATGCCTCATGCAGCCTTAAACCGGTAGCAAAACGGCTTTCTGAGCTGCTGAAGCAGAACGTTGGCTTTGCCGAAGACTGCGTCGGTGACCATGTTAAAGCAATGATCGCCGCCTTGCGTCCCGGTGAAGTCTTACTGCTTGAGAACCTGCGCTACCATGCCGAAGAAGAAAAGAATGATGACGCTTTTGCCGCTGAACTGGCGAAGGGAGCGGATGTCTTTGTCCAGGACGGCTTCGGTGTGGTGCACCGCGCACATGCTTCGACAGCGGCAATTACCAAACACCTGCCGAGTATTGCCGGCCTGCTGCTTGAGAAGGAAGTAACTACCATTACCGGTGTTATGCAACGCCCCAAGCGGCCGCTTATGGCCATCATCGGCGGAGCAAAAATTTCCGATAAGATTGAAATCCTCAACACGCTGATTGACAAGGCGGACATTGTAGCCGTCGGCGGGGCGATGGCGAATACGTTTTTGCTCGCTAGGGGCCTCGATATCGGTAAAAGTTTAGTTGAGAAGGACGCGTTGCCGATGGCCAAGGATATTTTGGATCAGGCGGAAGCAAAGCGCAAAAAGCAGAAGTTCGTATTTTATTTGCCGCAGGACGGTGTAGTGGCTTCATCGGCTGATAAGGCGGCTAAAACCAGGATAGTCGATTGGAGCGCCCATATCGTCGCCAGTGTTGAAAACTATCCGAGCCGCCCTCCCGTTGATACTATGCGCGTCGCTAAAAATGAAATGATACTGGACATCGGGCCGTTCTCCGGCTCATTTATTGCCGGGGCGCTGCAGCTTGCCGAAACGGTGCTTTGGAACGGCACGCTTGGCGTGACGGAAACCGACGGCTTGCATGGCCCTGTCGGACCGTTTGCCCATGGCACCGACTTAGTGATGGAGAGCTTGTCAGGTCAGTTCGGCAACCGCCCGTTCAGCGTAATCGGCGGCGGCGACACCGCCGGGTATATTGAAGAGCGGGGACTGACAGGGTGCTTCAACCACGTGTCTACCGGCGGCGGCGCTAGCTTGGAGCTTATGACAGGCAAGGATTTGCCCGGCGTAAGTGCGCTTGAGGATAGATAAAATGGCAAACTGGTGTACAATGAAGCTAAGCGTAAGCATAAAAATACATGCGTAGAATACTGATTGCCGGCAACTGGAAGATGAACCTCAATACGAGCCAGGCGAGCTTGCTGCTTCATCGCCTGCACGAACGGATTAAGATATACCGTGATATCGAGGTTGTTTTAGCGCCCAGCATGCTGACTTTGCAGCCGCTTAGCCTGCAAATTGACCGCCGCAAATTCCGACTAGCCGCCCAGAACGCCTACCATAAAGATGAAGGTGCATTTACCGGTGAGGTGTCATTTAACATGTTGCGTGACATCGTGCACTATGCCATCATTGGCCATTCCGAACGCCGGGTGTACTTTAATGAAGACCTAAAGCTGATTAGGGAAAAGACGGCTGCTGCTGTCCGTAATGGCATCACACCGATCCTCTGTGTCGGGGAATCCAAGCAGGAACGCCGGGCAGGAGAAACGCGCCAAGTATTGCATGACCAAATTGTTACGGCGCTGAGCAACCTGACCGCGCGTGACGTAGATAACATCGTCATCGCCTATGAACCGGTGTGGGCGATAAGCAGCTTTGAGGGCCAGTTGGCAAAACCGGATCAAGCCGCGAAAGAAATCGAGTTTATCCGAAAGCAAATCCGCGACCTCTACGGGCCAAAAGCTTCAGAACGCGTACGGGTGCTCTATGGCGGCAGCGTCAACGACCAGATTGCCCGGGGCTATCTGGAAATAAATGGCTGCGACGGCGTACTGGTCGGCAGCGCCAGCCTGAACTACCATGCCTTTTCCGGCATCGCTGAGTCGGCATACAGGATGCTGCTGGACCGTGGAGTGGTGGGATAATGGCCAAAGCCAAAGACAACAAGGTGTTTGATGTTGCCAAGCCTGGCAAGTCCGCGCCGTCCGCTACCTCGCGGCCGATCATCGTCGGCCACAAGCCATCCGTTAAAGATTCCACGGTAGTTACCTCGAAGGGCAAGGGCAAAAAGCCGGCATCAGGAACCCCTGAGCCGGAAAGCGACGCGCTGGCAACGGCGCCAGTCGTGCCGGATATGCCTGACCTGAGTAAAATTACACTATCGTCGGAGCGGAAAAAGATTGTGCCGATTTCTGAAGGCACTGGCACTGAGCCACCTGCCGGCGACACAACGCCAGGGCCGGAGGCACCATCCGCTGCGGCTGCCGAAAAACCTGACGACAGCCAGGACTCCAGTCCTGCAGCAACTGACGCGGACACGGAACCGGAAACCAAGACTAAGCCCACTGAGGATACGGCTCCTGATAAGGCAGCAGCTGCTGCCGATACTGCAAACGGTACTGGCCAAACTGCCGAAGGGACGCCAGAAGAGAGCACCGGCAGTAAAGCAACCAATGACGAGACCGGTGCCGCCAGTTCGGACAGCGCAGAAGTAGCAGCGCTTGCCGGGCAGGCCAAGACCAAACAGGCTCTCGACAAACAAAACGAAGCCGAAGCCGCAAAGCGCCAGACGCTTGAAAAACTTATCGACGAGAAAAAATATTTTGTGCCGATCGGTGAATCACGGCGTCGCCGGCGTTCATCGCGGATCGCAAACGTTTTACTGCTGTTCCTGCTACTCGCGGCCGTTGGCGTGTATGCGGCAATTGATGCCGGCTATTTGGACGTGGGGCTTGATATGCCCTTTGATTTTATAAAAAACTAGGAGGCAAACATGCGAAAAAACGAAAAAGGGTTTGGGATAGCCGAGGCTTTGCTCGTACTGGTTATCTTGGCACTCGTCGGCTTTTTGGCGTGGTGGGTCTATAAACAAAATAGCCGCCAAACGCCAACGCAGGAGGAAAACACGCAAGCGACTGCCGAACCACAAGCCAGTGCGGTCCAGGAAGGGTGTGTGGAAACCGACGGGTACAGCGTGTACACCAATACTGATATTGGCTTTTGCTTTTTGTATCCGACTGAGTGGGGCAGCGTAACGCTCGAAGAGGGCATAATTGACGCCTCGCAAGAGGCCGGCCAAGGCTACAGAGGCAACTTTGGCGAAGAGCCAAACGCCAGCTTCGCGCTCCGCACGAGTGATTGGGCGTATAATGGTCCCATTCGTGATGGGTCGGCACATGCAGTTGGGTTTAATACGTATGAATCGTTTGAATTTGGCGATACAACGCCCCATGTTATCCGTACCAATACCGACACCAGCCAACTGGTTGCGTATAGCACCGATTTCAATTTCAAAGGCGCGGTCGTTGTTGCCAAGAAGCCGTTTGCCGATACCGGCAACTATGCCGGCATCGAGTTTAATTTCAACGTGGAGGGCGGAGATGACTTCGACGCCATGACAGACAGCCCAAGCGAGATTGTTAACGACGAGCGCTTCACGCAGCTCGACACTATCCTTAGTTCCGTCAAAGAGCTGTAGACGGCTCTTTTAAAACACAACACTGGCGCGACGATGGGTTTGTTAGAATAAAGCTCATGTCTGTTGATACGAGTGGCTTGGTGGATCCGTGGGCTGATGAAGAGGCCTTGCCGGACGCGGACGCGGTGCTGGCGGGTTTAAACCCTGAACAATGCTGGGCAGTGAAGGCAACGGAAGGGCCGCTGCTCATCCAGGCCGGTGCCGGCAGCGGCAAGACCAAGACACTGACTCACCGTATCGCCTATATCATCGCTTCAAGGAAAGCCACTCCCTATAACATTCTAGCGGTGACGTTTACCAACAAAGCAGCCAGGGAGATGCGGGAGCGCGTGGCAAAGCTGCTCGGGGAAAACCCGAATAACCGGTCGTTTATGCCGTATATGGGGACATTCCACTCAATCTGCGTGCGGCTGCTCCGGCAGGACGGTGAACACATCGGGATACCGCGTTCGTTTGTTATCTTTGACGAAGCCGACCGGCGCACCGCAATAAAACAGGCGTCAAAGCAGCTGATGATAGATGAGAAAAGCTTTCCGCCGCAGGTACTTTCGGGGCTTATCAGCAGCGCCAAAAACGAGATGCTCTCCCCCGCCGAATATGCTGGCCGGTCCAATAGCCCGGCTACGAAAGCGGCCGCGCAGGTATTTCCGATATACGAAAAGATCCTGAAAGACGCTTCAGCGCTCGATTTTGACGACCTTATCAACCGTACTGTTAGCATGCTGCAAACCCATAAGGAAATCCGTGATAAATGGCAGCAGCAATTCCGCTACATCATGATTGACGAATACCAGGATACCAACGCGGCGCAGTACAAGCTGGTCAAGCTGCTAACGGGCAAGCACCGCAATATCGCCGTCGTTGGTGACGACTGGCAGAGCATTTACAGCTGGCGCGGCGCTGATTTTCGGAACATCCTGAATTTTGAGAAGGATTACCCGAACAGCACTGTCATTAAGCTCGAGCAGAATTACCGCAGCACCAAACCGATTTTGGATGCTGCGCACGCCATAATCACGAAAAACCGCCAACGGTCCGACAAACGCCTTTGGACACAATCCTCCGGCGGGACACCGGTGCAGATACTGCAAGTAAATAGCGAGCGTGCCGAGGCGGAGGCGGTTGTCCGCAGGGTGCAAAACGCAGTAAGCATGGGAGCGCGGCAATTCAAGGAATTTGCGGTGTTGTACCGTACCAACGCGCAGTCCCGTTCGATCGAAGAAATGATGATCCGCTACGGCGTGCCGTACCGGATTGTCGGCGGCCAGCGATTTTATGACCGCAAGGAAATCAAAGACATCATGGCTTATCTCAGGCTTATCTACCAACCTGACGACAAAGTTAGTTTTGAACGGATCGTCAACGTACCGCCGCGAGGCCTGGGCGCTAAGTCCGTCCAGACGTTTTTGGACTGGCAGGAGTCCTCCGGCCTGCGGTTTGGCATGGCACTCACAAGGTCGGGCGAATGCCCGGGCCTTACGCCGAAAGCCCGAAAAGCCCTCATGGAGCTTGCTGACCTTATCGGCAGTCTAAGGGAAATCGCCGAGGATACGGCGGTACCGGCTTTGATTGATTCTTTGCTGCGGCGGATTGATTACTTCGCATATTTGGATGACGGCACGCTCCAGGGAGAGTCGCGCCAGGAAAACGTCAAGGAACTCATCAGCGTTGCCCAAACGTACCAAGATGTGGGCCTCAGCGGTTTCTTGGAGGAAGTGGCGCTCGTAAGTGATGTCGATACCGCCGATTTTGGCAGCAACGCGGTAACGCTGATGACATTGCATGCCGCCAAAGGCCTGGAGTTCCCGGTGGTATTTATGGTTGGTATGGAAGAGACCGTGTTCCCGCATTCGCGTGCGCTCTATGACCAATTCGAGATGGAAGAAGAGCGGCGGCTTTGCTATGTCGGCATGACGCGGGCAATGGAGGAACTGTACATGATCCATGCTACCAGCCGGATGCTCTACGGCGGGCTGCAGCATAACCCGCCTAGCCGTTTCTTAAGCGAAATAGACGCCGAGTTCGCGATGGGGAACAGCACCGAAACATACGCACCAGGCCCGGCAGGAGCCGGCAGCCAGCCCGACGAGCCGCGCTATGTCCCGGAAGTCAATGAAGGTGATAGGATCTCGCACCAGATATTCGGCGAAGGCACCGTGATGGAAGTGGACGGCGATAACGCGGTGATTTATTTTAAGGGCAAAGGGACAAAAAAGCTGAATGTTGCCTTTGCGCCGCTCAAGAAAATTTAAACACCGTTTTCGTCAGGCGCCTGTCGGTTCTTTGTACACTTTCTTGCCGGCGCAAGAAAGTGTGGCGCCATAACCCGGCACTTGCCGGGTGACGAGTAGTATTATTTTGTTTAATTGGTCAAGCAAGAAGGATTGTAGGTACAATGGAACGATGATGAAGCTATGGCAGAAACTCGGCGTAACGGTATTTTGGCTGAGTTGGCCACTCTTGTATTGGTACCTGCGCGGCAGCCGCAGAACCAGGGTGCTGCTGGTACACAATGACAACGTACTGGTAACCAAATCGTGGGTAGGTGACGGCAAATGGTCGCTGCCCGGCGGCGGCTTGCACCATGGTGAATCGGGAGCAGACGGGGCGCTCCGCGAGCTGCATGAGGAAACAGGCATAACGATCGAGAAGGAGCAGCTTATCCCGCTTCACTCCGCGGTGTACCAGGCGCATGGCCTGGGGTTTGCGTACGAATGCTTTGTCGTGGAGTTTAAAGAAATGCCTCCGGTCCCGAAATTGCGGTCCGAAACCGTAGCGGCGCAGTGGATCAATTGGCGTGAACTATCAGCTGGCAACGCTGGCCCCGATACGATCAGGGCGGTGACAGCTTGGTTTGAGGGTGCCAAGTTGGTAGAATAAAGGCTAGCCGATTGCGGAGTGCCAGTCTAATTCCTAGGCGTATGTCTCATCCAAAACTGCAACTGGCAGTATTATCATGGGGAAGAAATATAAGCGGCTCAAACGCAAATACATAGCCCATAAGCACAGTAAAGCCAAACAGTTCTTACAGCTTAAGAACCACCCGTTCGTCATACCGGTGGTAACGTTTCTGGTCCTGTTTTTTGTGACCCTCGCCGGATTCGTTAATATGGGCGGCACGACGGTGGGGGCATCCGATTCGCGGATCGTACACGTTACCATTGACGGGGAGCGTCAGCAAACGGTCCCGACGCGTGCGCCAAACGTGAGGGAGCTACTCAAGCGTCTCGGCATTGAGGTTGATGAAAATGATGTGATAGAGCCGGGGCTCGACACCCAAATTTATGACGATGACTTCCGGGTCAATATTTACCGGGCCCGTCCGGTAGCTATCATTGATGAAGACGGCAAACGTACCACGGTGCTAAGTGCTTACCAGGAGGCAAGGACAATCGTCCAGCAAGCTGGCGTACATATCTATGCCGAAGACAACGTAACGCTCACCCGCAGTGACGAGGTGCTGCGGGACCGCTTTGTTGGACGGGAGGTTATTATTGACCGTTCTTCACCCGTGCTCATAAACCTGTATGGGACACCGATCCAGGTCCGTACCCATGCCACGACGGTCAGGGCATTGCTGGAAGAGAAAGGCATCGAGCCTTCAGGCGATGACCAGGTGCAGCCTGGGCTCGATACGGCGCTGAGTGCCAGCACTGTGGTGACCATTAGCCGCATGGGGGTACAGATTGCATCAGAGGAAAAGGCGATTGATCCGCCGGTAGAGAACGTCAGTGATCCGAACCTGGCATACGGAACGACGGTCGTGCGGCAATCCGGCAGGCCGGGCAAAAAGGTCGTGACATATGAAATTGAGCTGCGAAACGGCCAAGAAGTTGGCCGCAAGGTGCTGCAGGAAGTCATTGTCGAGCGGCCGGTAAAACGTGTGGTGGCGGTTGGCAGCCGGTCAGTTTTTGCCGATTACAACGCCGACGGCATTCCGGCTCGTGTATTTTGCGGTTCGCCACGGCAGCGCAACTGGAAGAACATTAACGTTGCCAATGCTGCGATCGGCCGGTCGCTCGCCGCAGCGAGGGGCTGGACTGGCGGGGAATGGGACGCCTTGCTTGAGCTGTTCGCTTGCGAGTCCAGTTGGATTGAAACCGCCGGCAACCCGTTCTCCGGAGCGTATGGCATTCCGCAATCGTTGCCAGCGTCCAAGATGGCATCTGCCGGCAGCGACTACATCACCAACCCCCGTACGCAAATCATTTGGGGCTTGGACTATATTGCCCGAGTGTACGGCTCGCCGTCCCGGGCGCTCAGCAAGCATTACGCGGTCAATTGGTATTAGGCGCTTACGGTAATGTAGTAAGCTGTAATTATGAAATCGCGCAAAACGGACAACGGTTACGTGCTGCGTCTGGAGAAGGACGAACTGCTTGGCCAATCGCTGCTGGATTTTGTACGGGAGAAGAAGATTGAGGCTGCCTGGGTACAGGGAATCGGAGCGGCGCAGTGGGCGGAGCTTGGCTTTTATCACCTGGACCAGCAATTTTACGCGTGGGAAAAATTCCAAGATTTGGAAATTGCCAGCCTGCAAGGAAATGTCAGCTGGAAGGGCAAAGAGCCAATTATGCATGTGCACGGTGTCTTTTCTGATGAAAAATATGCCAGTGTCGCCGGGCATGTCAAAGAACTGCAAGTCGGCGGGACGTGTGAGCTCTTTGTCAGGGTGCTTGATAACATGCGTTTAATACGCAAGCATGATGACCACGTCGGTTTGAACCTGCTCGATATATAATGCCTGCATGACATTTGCTAAAAAATCGCTTGGGCAGCATTGGCTGCATGACCAGGCTGCACTCAACGCAATGTGTGACGCGGCCCAGATACGGACCTCTGATACGGTGCTGGAAATAGGGCCGGGAACCGGTGAGCTGACAAAGGTTCTGCTGGATCGAGGCGCTTCAGTGGTGGCAGTAGAGCTAGATGAACGCTTAGGCCAGCAATTGGAGCAGCGGTTTGCCGGGCTTCCCTTCACACTTAACATGTTAAGTATATTGCAGTTTGACTTTACTGGCCTGCCGCCTGGGTACAAGCTTGTCGCTAACATCCCCTATTACCTCACCAATCACCTATTCCGCTTGCTGTCTGAATCTTCAAATCCGCCGGCTGTCGCGGCTCTATTGGTGCAAAAGGAAGTGGCCGAGCGGGTGGTAGCCACACCCGGCAGCATGTCGCTCTTGTCCGTGACAGCACAGTTTTACTGGAAGGCTGAGGCTGGCTTGGTCGTTCCGGCACGGCTGTTCACGCCGCCGCCGAAGGTAGACTCGCAAATCCTTGTGCTGCAGCGCCGGGCAGTGCCGCTGTTTAATGTAGAGGTAAAGGAATTTTTTAGGATTGTAAAAGCCGGCTTTAGCGCCCGGCGCAAGAAGCTGAGAAGCTCATTAGCCGGTGGACTGAGAGTAAACAAGCAGGAGATTGAGGCATTACTTGGCAGCGCCGGGATCAGTCCGGACAAACGCGCACAGGAACTCAGCCTTGATGATTGGCACAAAATTTACCAGGCCTATGTCGCGCAGGGGTAACAGCGTGATTTGCCTCGATACTTGACGTGTTAAGTATTAAGTCGTAAGCTACGGCTATAACCTATACAGCTTATGGACTTGCATAACGATATCGGCTACTTGCTCCATCACCTCTCTTTTGTGCTTGACCGGCAATCTGATGTGGTGCTGCAGGAACGGCTTGGAATCGGGTTCTCCCAGTTCAAGATAATGACCGTCTTAAAATGGCGGCCGGGTACCCGGCAGAAGGAAATCGCCGAGCGGCTTGGCCAGACCGAAGCCAGCATTAGCCGCCAAATCAAGCTGATGAGCGAGCAGGGACTGTTGCAAACCCGGCTCAATCCGGCGAATCGTCGGGAGCACATTACGGTGCTTACGTTGAGGGGCGAGAAGTTGACTGACGAAGCCATGAGAATCCTCAATAGCTACCATCAGCCAGTGTTCGGCAGGCTAAGCTCGAAACAGACCGCGCAGCTGCAAGATATCCTGGGCATTATGCATGCCTGCACCTGCCACAGCGACCGGCCGGGCGCCTGCCACCAAGCGGTACAGTAAATTATGCTGCTTCTCTTCCCTGGTCTTTTTCTGGATCGTAGCCTTTGACGTTATCTAACGCGTTCGGTTCGCTCGCTTCAGCTGCACCAGGCAGGCCTTCTTCGTATACTTCTTCGGGCTGGATGTTCGTATCGGTTGCCTGGTGGGTGCTGTCCAGCTGCGGGAGCTCACCGGCACGTTCCTGCGGGGTGCCGCCAAGCTCGTCTGCTACGGGATCTGCCGGGCTGAACGGCGTGGCGTTATCCTCCGGCAGTTCCGGTACGGTAGAATCATCGACAGCGTCATCCGGGGGTACTCCTCCCATATAATCCTCCTTGTTTACCAGGCTATTTAACCAGTATCCCAACAACAAGGCTGTTATGAATCTCACCAGCCAATCCCGATCACGGCAGTGAAGTGACGTGGCAGGTCTAGAAAAGTATTTGCATAAGTGGTATAATAGCAATACTCCAGATGGAGTAATTACGGGGCTGAATTTTAAGCTCGACGTAGGACTTTATCGGTTAAGGTTGCAGGTCGCTTGTCAGCGTTATAGGCAAAACCCAATAACTGCAAAAGTATTGGACCGCGTAGCTAGCGCATGGAACGGTGTAAAAGCCGCTTTCAGCACGCCAGCATACGCAACAGCTGCTGTTTAACTTACGGTAGCCGTGCCTAGCGTGACACCGGATAACGCCAGCGCATGTCATATTTTCTGGTTGCGTAAATCTTTCCGTCCATAAGATTTACTAAGCAATAAGGACTTTTGGGAAACGGTTTTTTGGTCATTTATCGGCCGGATCCCGAGAATTTTTAAATGGCCTACGCCTGTAGACGCCTAACCAAGATAAACCTTCGGACGTGGGGGCAGTACCCACCAGCTCCACCA
>CAZUIL010000015.1:0-15936 GCA_964620175.1 uncultured Candidatus Saccharibacteria bacterium
GCGACCCATCATCCGGCCAGATCACTTTGGCCTTGGCGGTCCATCTGCGGCGCTCGTCGAGGCCATGAGGCTTGACGTTATCGTTGGGGTTGCCGGTGTTGAGGACATCGGAAACGGTATCGCAATCGTTCCGGTCGGCCCAAAGATTGAGCCCCTTGAGCTTCCACTCGGCAAACGCGACCCTCACCCCAAGCTCGCAGTCGGTCGAAAGCAGTTCCGGGTTGGCCACAAGGTCGAACTTGTCGCCGCCCGGCTGCTTTGCGACCTCGTTGCCGGCAGCGCGGTAGTTGTTCAGGTGGGTTGTCTGGAGCGGTCCCCGGCCAATGTACAAATCACCTTTGCCGGGGGGCGTGCCCTCGCGGTTGCTGTAAACGACCTTGGCGAGCTCCACTGGCTTGTTGACGAGGAACTGCGCCAGCGCCGCCTTCGTCTTGAACCGTTTGTACTCCGGCGTCTTCAGCGCGAGCCCAAGCCGGTAGGAGAATATCTGCTGGATGCGGGCAGCCGACGTATAGCGCATGTTCTCTTCCATGCGCCTCAGAGATAGCCCGCTGGTTTCGGCTGCGATCTGGCCCATGAAATGAACCCACCGCAAACGATTGAACCCGTAGTGCTCGCATAGCATTGGTGACAGGCGGCCGAATGCGTCCACCCATTGGGTAAGCGCGGTCGGCCCCAGAAAGCGCTCCAGATCGGAGCGCTTCGGAGCAAACGACATTTGTCCCTCTTGGATAGTCAGTGCTGTGTGTGGTAGGGTTGCGGAGAGCGTGGAGGTTAAGAGATGACCGAAGACGAAGAGCCAATCGGCAGCCACGTTCTCCCGAAGAACTTCACCGAGAACGACGTTTTCGACCTGCTGCCAAAGGAAGTTCAGGATCTCATTCGCAACTCGCCAGTGAAGCTGAAGGCTCACTGGACCATGCTGAACTGCGACAAGTCCTTGGTGTTGAATATCCTGAAAGAGATCATTGCGGAGAGGACGGCAACACCGCCGTTCATTGATCGTCGCCGCTCCGCCAGATCCGCTTGAGCGCACGTTGGATTGCCGGGTCTGCGGCGCCTGACTTCACGCTGGCCTTGAACTCCCTCTCCGCCGGCGTATTCGCCATGAACCGGCCTTTGCTCCGATCCTGCAGGACCGACATATTCACGCCCGGCAAGGCATAGCCACGCCGCATCATGGACCTGACGGCTTCGGGAATCGGTATCTCGTCACCCAATGCACCTTTGGACATCGGGTCTAGCGCCTCGTTGACGATGAACCGTTCCACACCCCGCATTCTCGGGGCAACCTTGTCGTCCGGCAGATCGGGGATGGTCTCGCGGCGGTACTGGCCCAGCAGGTTCGACACGAACTCGTCCACGTTTTCGTCCTGACGCATCAGGGCACGTTGTGCCGGGCCTCCTGCAAGTTCGTCCCTGACGGCAAGGTTGCGGCGGAACGCATCACGCTCCTGTCTCTGACGCCTGAGCGCCATCATGGGGGCTAGGTCCGGATCGTTTTCCGCCCGTACCCTTGATGCAGGTCGATCGCCCCGCATCGCGCGAATCTTCTGAGGAACGAAGTCGTATGCCTGCGGCCAGTCGGCTGCATTCCCGCTCGGCACCGGAATGTCACCGGGCCTCGGAGGGGGCAGCGCCTTGGGGATGCGCCCTTCTGCCATGTCGCGGGTCCGCTGCATTCCGCTTTCACGAGCCTGCCTGAGAGCATCGTTGGCAAGGCCTATCCGTGTCTCTGCGGCCCTGAGTTCGTCTTCAGGTGAGGGCCACCCCCCAGGGCGCCTGATCACCTTGACCGGCTCCTCACCCATGCGGGCTATCTCGCCGTTGATCTCATCGAGCCTTGCCCTGGCGGCACTCAGCTTCTCGGCTGAATCTGAGACTTTGGACGCGCGTGAGGCCCGACGAAGGAAGGCCGGAAGCCCGAAGAGCCCCGCTCCTACCGGGTCGTCAAGCATCTCCAGCATAGGGGCAGCGACGTTCGGGTAAAGCTCGCGGAAGTCATCGAGGGCGGCTTCCGAAGACGCTTTTACGTCAGAGTATCCGGGGCCGCCCGGCATCAGTCCGTGAACAAGCCCCACAGCCGTACTCGGAAGACCACCGAGGGCATAATCAGCCATGCCGGCAGCGGCCCCAAGATGACGGGGGATTGCCGCCAGACCACTGCTTTCCTCTTTGCGCTGCTTGCCGTTAACCGCGCCGCCATCGGCGTAGTGCTTGCGGTCGTGCTTTACCGCCCCGCCGCAGTTGTATTCCTTCATGAAGCCGCCAGACCACTTGCCTGAGTCGTCGCGGTGCTGGAAATTGCAATGGTGCTGATCTGGCATTGCCTTGCTTCCGGGTTGAGAAATGGTCTAAGGCACGACGATGCAGAAGCTCGTCGTGTTCGGACTATGGGCGGGGCTGGCCTTGCTGTGGCCCAAGTGGGTTCTGATTCTCGTTATTGCCATCGGCATCTTCGCCGACGAGATGGTCAGCGAGTGACTGCGCGATGTGGCCGAACTCAGGGTCTCTCGCCGCGAGCTGCCGCAACTTCTCGACGTGAGCCAGCCACTGCCGTTGCGCCGCCTTCGACCCCCACTTGGACTGATTGACGCGCGATGCCACCTGCCTGGCCGGATCGGTTGCGAACTTGGCGATGTTCGCCCGGATCTTCATGGCCTGCGTCATCCAGTTGACGTAGGCCGGGCGGGACAGAAGGAAGGATGACCCGTAACCCAAGGCCCCGAGACCGAGGGTCGGCAGCCAGTTGCCGGAGAAGAGCCCGCCAAGAGCGCCCATCCCAGCACCGACGTTGATCAGGTTCGTGGCCGTGCGTGACGTGTTCAGTGTCTTCTCGAAGCCGGCGAGACGATCAGCCATGCGAACCATGTTTTCGAGCGCGCGGCCGAGTTCCTGATCCCCATTGCCGAACAGCAGCCGGATGGCCTGCGGCTCCATGTTCTTCAGGTTCGTCATCAGTGTATTGACGCTGAAGCCAGCCTCTGCGGATCGACCGGCAGCCGACGCCACCGGCCTGCCCATTTCATGGATGAGGACGCCAGCGAAATCATTCCACTCGTCAGGGCGAAGCGCCGCTTTGGCCGTGCGCAGCAGTTCCAGATTGCCGCGCCCCTTGCTGAGCGCCGCCTGCTTGAGCCTCTGCGCCGCCAGCTCGGCATGGTCCGCATTGAGCACGCGCATGAAGTTCTCCATGCGCTGATTGCCGACGCGGGTGAAGTTGTCTGCAGCCCTGAAGTACGGGACGGACTTCTTCGCCTCAGCCGCTACTTCGGGTGCGACATACTTTGGGTTGCCGGGCGGGAGGGTGGATGCGGCTTCGGCACGTCTCGCCAGTTCCTCGACGCCATCGACGAGATCGCGGGACATGGCACCATAGAGCTGCTTGAGCTGCGTCTTGTCGAGGCCGGTTTCGTCCGACGCGAAGCCCCTCAGCGCACGACCGACCTCGGTGCGCGCGTTGCGAAGCGCTTCTATGGTCCAACCTGATTTGTTGTTCATCAGGCTCTTGGCCATCTGGCCGAAGCGCCCCTCCAAGGGGCCGCCAGTGACCCTTGCGCTCTTCTGTGCCTTCAGCAAACCGTTGAGCACTTCAGCCGAATTGCGCGGGCGGAACAGCCCGACATTCACGGCCTCGTTCGACTTGAACATCTTCGGCAGAGAGCGCCACGCGCGCTCGTACATGGCCTCGGCACGGGACGCGAACGAGGTGTCACGCGTCGGCGTCCTGATGTACTTCAGGAGTTCCGTATCCGACATCTGCTCGGCTGGCTTGCCGGCAATCTCCGTTGCACGAGAGTTGCGGAACCGATCAAGCCCGGCCTGCACGGTGCGCCCGGCTTCCTCCATCGTCGTGTTGGGCGAAAGCCTTGTCGCGATACCGCGCGAAAAGTCCCGCACGCCCTCGACGCTTTCCTGCAAGGCATTGCGCACCGGCCCGCCGACGAACGGCACCTCTGAAAGCTGGTTGGCGACACTCGACAGAGGACCTTCCCCGAAGGCGGGCGCCACGGGCCGCACGCCGGCCTCTTTGAATGCGTCCACGTCTCGGATGGCCTCGTTGAAGCGGCGGGCCTGAATGCCCCTTTGGCCTGTCCCGAATGCGACTTGCGGCACGCCTCTGGGATTGACGGCCTGCAGCACCTGTTGCGTCGTGTTCGGTGCGGCCCGGCTGCTGGCGACAGCAGGCAGGTTGGCCGTGCCCGCTGCGGTTCTGGCAACCCCAGTCACCGGACCCGTCATGAGCCCTTGGGTCGCGAGACGGGACAGTCCCGCAACGCTGCCCTCATCCCATTCCGAATTGCGGCGGTAGGCTGTCAGCTTGCCGGTCGCCGGGTCGCGGAGCACGACATCGGTTTTCGGGTTGACGAGTTGGCGCGCGCCTGCCGGGCCATAGAACAGACCCTCGTCACCTTCCGCCGTGATCTCGCCCAACCGATCACGCAGCAGAGTTGCATCACCGTGATAGACGTTCGGGTTGGTCCCCTGCCCGATGCCGCGGGAAATGTTCTCGATCTGCTCCAGCCACGTTTGAGCCATCCCGACGCCACGCTGTGGCGGGAACGAACGCTGCGGCGGCGGCTCCATCTCATCGCCGGCCTGGGCCGCAGAGATGGACCTCGCGGCAATCCCCACGGGAGAGCTCTGGTCTGCCGTGGGGATCAAGTCAGAGAACAGGCCGCCGTCGCCTTGGGCCTGCTGAGGAATGAGATCGTCGAATGCGCCCATGTCACAACCCCGGAGCGTCGATGCCCATGCCGCGAAGACGCTCGATCACCTGCTCGCGCGGGGCGCCCTTGGCAATCGCATCGCGGGCTTCATTGATGATCTGCGTCTGCTCTGACTGTCCCGGACCACCGGAAGGGGCGCCAGCACCCTTGTCCGTTCGGTAGTATTCCTGGCTGCGGAGCGAGCGCGCCTTTTCCTCGTTGAAGCGCAGGCGACGTTCCGCCATGGCACGGGCACGCCGCAGGATTTCCTTGCGCACGGCCTTGGGCTGGTTGACCGAGCCCTGCAGGTCGATGAGGATTTTGCGCTCACCCTCCGTCGGCATGCCGCCGAACACAGACTTGAGCTGGTTGAGGGCCTGCCCGATCACAACGTTCTCGTAATCAGCCGTCGCCTGAGAGCTTTCCGGACTGGAGATAGCATCAGGCACCGCCCAATCCGGCATGTAGTTCCCGAGCGTGGCTCGCTCGCGCGCACCAAAGCCCTCATTGGTCTTCTCGTTGAGCTTGTCTGCCTCGTCGAGCATCGAAAGCACGACGCGGTTGGCTTCGACCGCCTCGTCTGCCTCCATGATGGCCTTCTTCTCGGTAATGGTCAGAGGCTCATCGCGGCCTGTCTTCCCTGTGAGGACGAATGCTTGATAGGCAGGCGTTCCAGGCTCAAGCCCCTGCTGGATCGCAAGAGCTTCCCGATCACGCGCTTCGGCCATAAGATCACGCCCCCTGCTTCCCGGCAGATCGCCCGTCAGGATGAATGCGCGACCCTCAGCGGAGTTGGGGTCAATCCCATACTGCTCGATCACAGCCGCCCTGCGCTCATAAGGCAGGTTCGGGTTCCTGAGTTCGTCAAGGCGCAATCCGGCTTCCTCGGCACGCAGGTCGTTCATGCGGGTCGTCTGGGCAAGCTGTGCCCTTTGCAGGTCCATCTGCTCCTTTGCTCTGCGCTCAAGAGCCTCGGCCTTCTGTGCTTCCCGGTACGATCTGATCCCGGCCATCCCACCTTCACCAATGGCAGGGCCGACGAACGGAGACCTCGAAGCCATCATGGCAGCGCCGGCAGAGATCAGAGGCTCGGCAAGCCACGAGTATTTGCCAGCACGCGCGTTCTCGAACATGCCTGGAGAACTTGAGATCTCATTTTGCGACCTCAAGTCTGAACTCCCGATGCTCGAACCTGGCGTTTCCGAAACGTTCTGAGGAACCTTCCAGACATCCTCCTCCGGGTCGTAGAACCCATCGACAACGCCGCCTTCCTGGAAACCCTCACGCCCCTTGGCAAGACCGCCTCCCTCGCGGGCGAGCTGCTTTTCGAGCACCTTGCGCCCATAAGGGGCTGACCTCGGGGGAACGCGGATCGGCTGGCCCAAACCACCCTGCTGTGCGCCCGGAGGCGGCATCGGGGGCTGCATGGCACCCGGAGGCGGAAGGGCAGGCATCGGACCACCCGGAGCGCCGCCCATCGGCATAGGTCCGGGCATCCCCGGAGGCATGGCACCCGGCATCATCCCGCCCATGGGCATTCCAAGCCCCATAGGAGGCACAGGAGCGGCCATCTGGGCCTGTGGGGGCATCATACCAGGAGCGCTGACCAAACCCGCCTGCGAGGCTTGCTGGGGCATTTGATTGGGGTCAACCACGCCGCCTGCCTGATACCCCTTGCGCATGATGCGCCCACCCGTGGCAACCCGGCTGGCCCAGTTGGTATCGTACCAGTCGGTCCACCATTGCGGTGGAGACCAATCATCAGTTCCTGACTTGCCCTTGCTCTGATTGCCGCTCTGGTCATTCTTCCCGTCACCACCCGCTCCCGAGGGCGGAGCCGGCGGCGGCGGAGGTGCGGGGATGACTCCGGTCGCAACATTGCCGAAGGCAGGGTTCGGCTGACCGCCGCCGCCCGCTCCGCTTGTTGCAGGGCCGAGCAGGCTGTCCGTATCGACATAGGCCCCAAAGTTACCACCGAGCGGGTTGAACTGCGCGCCGGCCGGGAGATACCCTGACATCTGCCCGGTGCTGACGCCGCTGGCTACGTTGGACGCCTCGTTCTGGCCGATTCCTGCCTGACCGATCCAGCCGGGAACGTTCCCGTACCAGCCCTTGATGTCACTGACGAGATCGCGATTGATCCTACCGCCAAACTCTCCGTCGAACTCATCATCCCAGACATCACCACCGCTCGCGTATCCAACACGCCCACCAGTGGCGCGCATGAAGTTGCCGACGTAATTGCCGAGGCCGGCCATCGTCGGCTGAACGGATGTAGACCAGCCGCCCGGTCCCTGCGTGGTATCCAGCTTGCCGATGATGTTGCCGAGACCGGCATTGAGGCCCTGAGCCGCCCGCTTGGCATCGTTGAACATCTTGACCGGGTTGTCCTCGTCCTCCTTATCGCGTGGCGGAGGCGGGGGCGGCTTGGCCAGCGGCGGCTGCTGCGTTGCCCCGATAAGCTGGCTCATGGTTGCCGGCACGTAGCTCGAAGCCCTGCCACTGTAGGGCGCCCCAGACTGCTGCTGCGCCCGGCGCCCGCCGAACGATACGTTGCCGGGGACATAGAGGCCGTCACGGTCCTCCTCGAAGACATCGCCACCCTCGGCATAGCCCTTGCGTGCGGCAAGGCCCTCAGACTTCCTGGTGGCGGTGTCGTAGTTGACGAGCTTGACGCCACCGACCTCGTGCACGGCTTCAGGCGTGCGCTGCTCGACCTCCTGGGCCATGACGCCGATCTGGGTGCGCGGATCGCCCACCATCTTGTATTTGTAGACGGTGGTGCCGTCGAACAGCTTGCCGACCGGCTCGGCGTCCTCCTTCATCCGCTCGTCGGAGAGGAATGCGCCAAGACCCATGGCCCCAAGGCCGAGAATGGAGTTGATCGGGTTCGGGGAAGGCCCGGTGCTCGTGCTCGTATACCCGGTGAACGACGGTGCGGCTCCGGTATAGACGCCCTGCTCCCATCCTGTGACGGCAAACGGAAATTGGCTCTGCATGGCGGCATTCCCGGACGCCGTATCGAGCATCTGCTGGGCGAGGCCCTGCTGCAATCCGCCCTGTGCAAGAAGACGCGAGTAATCGCCCGCTCCGAGCGCGCTGATCTGGTTCGCGAGACTGCCGAACTGCGTGGCTGCGTTCCCTGCTGCCGTGCGGTCCTGCTGGGCAGCCCCAAGCGCCTGATTGTAATTCTGCGCATTGAGGTTCGCGAGGGCTTGGTTGGTGGCAAGCCCCTGCTGGCGGGCGAGCTCGCCTTGCGCCACCTTCACCCGATCCCCGCCCAATGCGCCCTGCAGCGCCGCGTTGCCAGCGATCTGCTGCTGCTGGAGGGCATTGTTCTGGGCGATGTTGGCCATCGTCGCGTCGATGACCTGGCCCTGGAACGGATTCATGTACTGCTGAATCTGGCCCGGCGCGATGGTCGACCCGGCCTGCTGGGCAAAGCCTGCTGCCGTGTCGAGATGCGGCTGCCAGTTGCCCACCATATCGCGGGCCTGCTGAAAGGCTGCGTTCTGATCACCCGCAAACGATGCGACGTTCCTGAATGTTGCCGGGTTGAACGGGATCTGCGCCGCAGATCCGGCTTTTCCGACCACATCGCGGAACGCGCCCTCCAGCCATCCGGGAATTTCCGGCTGCTGGACCGTGGTGGTGGTGTTGGAAGATCCTTTGCACATCTCTAGTGGTGCCCTGTCTTAGCGCCCTTGAGAAAAAACGCACCACTCGGCTCGCCTAAAATGCGCCGGTAGAGGCGAACCTTGGCTTCTGTTCTCGTGTTGTTGAGGATGGAGATCATCAGCGGCAGGCCGAACCTGTCCGCGATGTACTCCGCACATTTGATCAGCTCGACCGCATTGGATGTCCGGCCCGGTGCGCTCCTGCGGTGCTCGGGCAGCACGAACAGCCAGCGGTCCTCGATCCAAAGGTAGCTTGGGTTGTACCAGAGGCGGCCGACTGTCAGGAAAATCGAACCCTCTACCTTGCCGTCTTCCCCGATGATCCCGAGGAACGAACCTCGCTCGCCCATGATGGCGTGCGTGATCTCGCCGAGAACAGCGCCTTCCTCCATCTTGGGACCAAGGCCGTTCTCGTTGAACATGGCCCGGCACATATCCATGAGGGCGTCTATGTCAGAGGGAATGGCTGGCCTGATGCGTGGGAAAGGCCACGACTCGTCCTTCGCGCGAGCGGAGCCCGCGTGCTCGGCAACGGCTTGCATGTAATGGGTTCCTATTTCTGCGGAGGCGGCAGGTTCGCCATCTGCTGAATAATGTTCTGGCGGGCGCGGACGATGAACTCGTCCAGCGTGGCATGACCCCTTTCGAGGTCTCCGCCGCCGATCTCTGCCACTGTCTCAGGGTCGATGATGTATTCCCCGCCTGCAGCCGCAATGGGAACAGGGCCGCCTCTGTTCATACGGGGCGGGGGGATTTCAGCGTGTCGCTTGATCTTGCCTGCCCGCATCGGCTTGGGGAACAGGTTCTCCAGGATCTTCATTCCAGCAAGGGTGTTGCCTTCACCGAGTCCGGAAACAACGTCTGCTGGTATGACATACGCCCCTTCGGGGACATCTATCGGATGCTGATCTGTTCTTCCGGGAACGTCTGAGACGAGAGGGCCGGTGCGCATCTTCGTTAAACCGGGTTGTAAATAATATAATCGTAGGTTTCGTCACCGACCGCAGCATTCCCATCCTGCGTAGCGACGGTGAATGACGTACCCGCTGTCTTTGTACTGACGTAGAGAGCTTTCGCCCCGGCCTGCAGATCCGCCGCATGGCTGTTTGTGGCCTGAAGAATGATCCTGCTGTTGGCCGTGACGTTCGGATCAGCAACGACCTTGGTAGCGGCATTGGCCATCGTGAACGAACCACCGGAAAGCCGGGTGATCGCCTTCAGCGTCTCATTGATCTGCATCGTCGCCCGCACACCCATGGCAAGCTGGGTGACGACATCTTCAAGGTTGATATTGGTGCCGTCCATCACCGTCTCCCGTCAGGTGCGTACTGAAACAGGATCTGTCCAAGGCGCGAGAACGAGGCACTGTCCGACCCTGAGACCTTGATCGCCATGAGCCGGTGCCGGAACCGCGTCGATATGAAGTCCGTGGCCTCTGTCACCGAATATGGGCCGTATTCCTTCGGGGTCTCGTTGGGAGAGTTTGCGCCCTTCAGGGTGATCTTGATCGTCGCGTCCTCATCCCCGCCGAACGTCCCATAGCGGAAGTCCGGGAAGATGCGATCCACGAAGGCCATGAACTGGCCCTCAGCGAGCTTGAAATACCCCGTCTCCCACTCCCACGTAATCGGGGAACCATCGGCGTCATAGCCGGACTCATGCTGGTAGATCATGCCCGTGGGTGAGGCGAGAATGGGCTTGCCCAACACGGATTCATCGATACCGGCAGACCTCGGAAGCGGCGTCGTGCCGTCAATCGGCCCGTGATCCCAGATGCCCGTGGCGACGTTGAGTTTCGCATACTTGTCGCATTGGCCGTTGCCATCCTTCGACGGATAGAAGAACCAAACCTCGTCGAAGGCCGTGTTGCCGACGGCCCAGCACCGATAAAAGTTGTCCTCGTCTATGTCCTGAAACACCGCATCCCATACCGTGCATGGTATCGTCTGCACCCCGTTGCCGCCAAGCATGAAGAAGTTCGACCGGCCCATCCAGTAGACCACACCACGGAACGAAACCGCCGCGTGCTTGCCGATCAGGCCACACGATGTGCCGATCTTCTGGAAGCCATAGACGAGTGAAACCCCGTTGACGCCCTGTCCCCCGAGATAGTTCATCGACCAGAGCTCGATGTCGGTCCAGATCAGATCGCGCTGCCGCGTGGACATGCCACCGACGATGCGGGAACCGGACGGAAGGCGATAGGAACCAGCATAATTCGTCGCCGTCGCGACCCACTGCGTGAAGTCCTGCTGATGGCTCCACCGGATCAACAGATGGTCGTGGGTAAAGCCGATGTTCTCGTTCGCAGTTGATCCATAGGCGACAAGGATCTGTGCGGGCTGGGAAAGGAAAACCCCCGTGTTGTAGAGCGGGGCCGTCGGAATGAGGCGCATGGTCTGGAAGCCGCGCCCCGGCTGCCAATACCAGATGCCGCCAACGTCCTCGTCGCACTCCGTGCAGGGGCAGGCGAGAAGGATTTCGCCCCAGTTTTCGAGCGTCCAGTCTTGGGACTCTATAGGGTCGCCTTCCTGCTGGATCAGCGCGATACCGGCAGATGAAGAGCCGTCCCCAAGAGCATATTGACCAAGAGCACCGAACCCGACCATGCCGATCCCGGCACCTGTTACGATGTCAGGGCCGATGGCGATATAATATTCAAGCCGTGCATCGCCGCCGTTTAGGAAGGCCGATGTGGTATCTGTAGCAGTCTGCGGACCAACGATGGTGAATGTGTCCGCCGTCGGAACTGTGAGCACGTCATAGACGCCCGCCGTGAGGGAAATTCCCCCCACCGAGACATCGAACGGAATCTGCACTGTGTTGCTGGCAGACCGCCCATGCCCTGCCAGCGTCACCGTCACCCTGTCGCTGTCGGCAACGGTGTCGAATTCCATCGTCGCGCCGCCATTTGCTACCGTGCTCGTGGCGTTCGATGATGCGGTGATCGTGTAGCTGGTGGTGCTCAGGCGAGTGACTACGGGATAAAGCCCATGCAGGAGCAAACCGCCAACTGCAATCGGCGTCTTGATGTGCACAACGTCGTAGTCAGTAACCGATCCCGTCAGGTTGTCATCGACGATGGTAACTGTCGAGCTGCCATTCGTGGTCGAAAAATCAACGGTGCAGTCAGAGTTGAACTGCTGCGGCGTAAGGCGCAACTTGACGCTGTTGGCGATGACCGAGAGTTCTTCCGTAGTCGCGATTGCGAGACGGTCAACGTCGGACAGGTCCTGCCAGGCATGAAGCGCACGGGGCACGCCGGATACAGCCGAGCCGAAATACTTCTGCCAACCGCCGATCTTCTCGGGCAGTCCCTCGCGCCAGCGCACGAGAGACGCAGACCTGAACCCGGCCTGCAACAGCGTCGGGGTCCGTGTGGTGTTGACACCCGGTTGAAGCTTCAAAGCGGCGTGAGGCATGTCTTACCCGCGAGGCATCGAGCCGGACTTGCGGCGGAGTTCTTCGGCGTTGGCCGAGGCGAGTTGGGTCTTGTAGGTCTGCTCCCAAGACATAGCTTGGGCGGGATTATCGCTTTGAGAGCCGTAGTTCTGCTTCCATCCGGCGATGAACACCATGCTCGCGGCAAGGAACAGATCGGGCAGGTAGTTGCTCAGGAAGGTAGTCGTGTTGGAGTCTGAGAGCGGGTCGGGTCGGATCTTGCCTACCACCTCAAGCGTGATGTTCGATCCAGCCGGAGGACCGACGATGACCGCCTCATCCGTAATCATGGCGTAGTAGCTGGGGATAGATGACGCATCCGGCGCGCTCGATGAAGGCCACAGGTTGTCGATAACTTCACGGCTCGTCTGCACCAACGGCGTGCGTGAGCTGGAAACGATAGCGTTAATGCCGTCCACCACCACGAACCGGCCATTGTCATCGGGCAGCGTAAAATCGCGATCACCTGAAGACAGCGTACCATTCGTCCGCACCACCGTGTTGAGCAGGTCAAGCTCGCGGTATATCCTCTGCTCGGCGTACTCGATGGCACGCGGGAGGATAGCCACGAACTCCGTATTGTTCTCGCTGTCCATGACGGCCATGTCAGCGATGGTGGTCTTATAGGTGGCGTAGGTGAGGGCCATCTGTTCTTACCCGCTATGACGGCCGCGTAATGGCTTGGCCTTGGCGGAGCTGGAGGCCGTCGGGGAGGGTGTAGATGAACATTAGGAAACCTCGATGTAGCAGGAGATAATTGTGTTAGCACTGCCACCATCAGACATTGCGGCGGTCACGTTGCTCGGCCCACTGTCGAAGATCTTGTACTGTATTACGCATGGATAATTAGAGGTCGTTGCAAGAATTTCGCCATCCTGGGCCGGAGATAGACTTCGCGTAAATGCTCCTTGTGTGCCGCTTGCCGTGAAAAATGCAATCGCGATCAAAGGTGCACTGCCGTCTGCTGAAGTGATTATCCGATCGGCGGGTTTTGGATTTGCGGGGCCTGTTCGCCCCTCGGACGCATGGGAAGCAGCACTAATTGGCGGTGTTTTGCGGAAAACAAGCAGGACAGCCCTCTGTAGATCGCCAGACATGACGCTAAGATTAGATCCTGCCTCAGAGCCGATAGCGATTTTGCGCGAAAGTATAAATCTGTGCGCGGGATCTATGCCTGCTGTGTTATTGATAATGGTCGTAAAACCCGATGGCACGACACTGGTAGGGGCGCCAGTGAAGCCATAGGCATGGTTCATACATACAAATAGATCGCCAGCCTCAACGCTAGCAGGAACACCTATTGTTGTTGATGTGCTCGCAGCGCTTGAGTGAAACTCAACTTTCAAACCAGCACTACCACCAGCAGACCCGAACCCGCTCAATCTGTTCAGGATCAGCATTCCGCCACCTCACGTCGTCCAGTAGGCATCATTAGAGGCGTAGTCTGCGGGTACTTCCTCCATGGCCTGAAGCACGAACGAACCCTGCCAGATCGGCTGCCTGAACTGCCCTGCTGCGATCAGTATCGCGTTCCACTCCGTTGGAGTGACCTGCGTCGGCCCAGTGTTTGTTACGATACCTACTGTGGTTGTCGTATCCCCCGCATTGATGAGAGCGTTGGTGAACTTCGTGACCTCATCCCAACCGATCATGTCGGCTTCGGTGGTGCCGATGTGGTGAACGCCGCGCGCATCACCGAAGTCGTAATCGAACCCGAGCGCAAGCCGTCTGGCACGCTCGCGAATGACCGCCTCGCGCTGTTCCTCGATAGACCGACGCTCTACCCTCCACACTTGGAGCACGCGGGTTTCCTCGACCTGATATTCAGGGCCGATAAGATATTCCAGCTCCCCGTTGTAGGACGACGGCTCGCCCTCAAGAGGAAGCCACTGGTCCCGCTTGTGAACCGGAACGTCGGTCAGATCGATGTTGCGCAGTTCCGCAACCGCGCCGTTGTCAATTCTTGCGATGGTCACAGTCAATCGTCCGTATTGGCGTTGATTGTCAGGTAGAGATGGATGCCGATGAGCTTTGCATCCGCCGTTAGCGTGTCCGATCCATCCCCGACTTCACGCGTGATCTGGAAGTACACCGCATCCCCTTCGGCTGGCGTCCCGCCGATCGTGATGGCTGAACTCTCTGGCCCGATGTGCATGTCGTTCGTCGCGAGCAGCGTATCGGTGGAGGACTGAAGCGTGCCCGGTGCGGCGTCGATCGCGTCGTCATTGCTTACGGCCAGACCCGCAAGGCCCCACACGACACCACCGGACCCGCTTGCCGCCGTCCATGCTGGCTTGAACGTCATCGTCGATTCATTCCAGCCCTTCGGCATCAGTATCCAGAACCCGGCCCCTTCCTCCGTGGTCTGGTCGAAATCGAGGGTAGAAAGCATGATGTCATTGGTGGCGAGTTCCGTGGTGACTGCTTCAGCACCGTTCGTCTCGCGCGGGATCATCGATCCAGCTGGTATCCAGACCGTCTGCTTGCCAGTGCCGATCTTGTTGACAGCAACCTTCTTCGCTGCGGTTGCACTCGTGTCGTAGGAAAGAAGGAAGTCCTCGGCAATCGGCGTCGTGTCTTCGGTGAGCGCGTTCACGACCTTGAGCAAATTTGCCAGCGTGATCTTGTCCGTTGCAGACCCGCTGGAGTCGTAAAGGGCAAGCTCGTCATCTGTTGCTGGAGCGGTTTCTGCCGTCAGGTCCGTGATAACCTTGAGCAGGTTGGCCGCCGTGATCTTCTTATGCGCCGATGCCGATGTGTCATAGACCGGAACCGTGTCGTCAGAAGCCGGGTCGGTGATCGCGTCCAGTGTGTCGACGTTGTAGAAGTCCGCCGCGTTCGGCGTGATGAACACCTCAGCCGAACCTGACAGATTGATGGCGTTGCCGGAGTTCGTGGAGTTGATAACCGTTCTGGTCAGCGTCGGGCCGGTTGACGAATATGTCCCCGTGCCGATCTCCGAGCTTGTTCCATCCTTGATGGCATAGGAAACGACATCCCCGTTCTGCACGCCGGCATCTGCAAACGACAGAAAGCCGGATACGGCAGAGCCGAGGGTGACTGTTCCCGTTCCCGTCGTGGCTGTAACGACGCGGGCTAGGTTGTAGAGAGCCATTTCGTGCTTTCTCTCTCAGTCGTCTATGTCGAAGATGAGGGGACGCGGATCATGGATCGGCAACGGATCGGGCGGGGCCACGATGGTCTTCGTGTGCGGGTTCGGCGTCAGCATGCAGGTCGGGCAGACCTTAAGCCCGGTGTCGATCAGGCGCGTGCCCGCGTAACGCATCTGAGGCTGCAGGTCGGAAAGCGAATAAACGAACCCGCAACGGTCGCACATGCCGACCGCGCGCGGCGCGCTCGGGTTGATGCGGGCTCGCCCGTGAAAACGGTAGCTCACCGGAAATATCCTTCCAGCATGGGCGCCACCACCAGGGGAACATTCTCCTGATCTTCTTTCGCCGCCGTGGCCCATGCCTGATCTGCAACGGCCTTCAGGGCTACGGCCCGTTCCGGTGCGTAGATGATGGCAAGGCGATAGGCGAGGCAGGCGGTGAAGGCGTCGAGCCAGCGATACGGCATGTCCAGCGTGGTGCCGTTCTTCAACACAACGTCTTCAGGCTGTGCGAGAATGCGCAGCTTCAAGGTGTAGGTGTCGGCGTCGTCAGGGACCGGCCAAAGTGTCAGTTCCGGCGTGATCTGCCGGTCGTACCAGTAGGACGATGGAACGCCTTCGGTCAGCTTGTCAGAGATCGCGTGGTATTCAGTGGTCGAGAGCGGCGAGATGATCGTGTCGGTCGTATTGCCGTCATCGTCCGTGGTCGAGATGTAAGCCGCGAGAATGGCGATGGTCCGGTCCGGCAGTGTCTCCGTCGCCTGTGATGCGGTCAGCGTGACGGAATAGGTCTCCGCAGTCCACCAATTGGGCTGCTTGTTACTAAATTCCACTTGGCACAGGTTGGCTTCCGTCGCCGCATCCATCAGATGCTCTGCCGTGATCTCGACCCGCTTGACCCCACAGCGGCGGAACGCCTGCAGGGTGAGATCACCCGCTGACGGGGACCAGCTATATGTTCCAGAACTTGCCATTCAGTTCGTCCTCATGTGGACGC
>CAZUIL010000016.1:0-14359 GCA_964620175.1 uncultured Candidatus Saccharibacteria bacterium
CTCATCACCATAGCCGTGTTAATTATCGCCAGTGGTGGGGTAGGGGTGGTTGTGGTGCGTCGCCACCGCTAACTACTGCAATTAATGGCGGGCAAAAGGAGTCCTTTCGTTGTACCAAAGCCCTAGTCTGATATAATTAATACGCTAATGATTCTTTTGGATAGGGTAACGAAAACGTTTTCACGGGATGCCGGTCCGGCGCTTGAGCGTGTCAGCCTGCACGTGCAGCCCAAAGAGTTCGTCATTATCGTTGGGCCGAGCGGCGCCGGTAAATCGACGCTACTCAAACTGCTCACGCGCGAAGAAAAGCCGTCGGGCGGAAAAATCGTGGTGGGCGGCATTGATTATGATAAGTTAAAAGACAAGGATATTCCGCTGCTGCGGCGCAAAATTGGCGTGGTTTTCCAGGATTTTAAACTATTGCCGAAAAAGAATGTCTTTGAGAACGTGTCATTTGCGCTGGAAATAGTCGGTATGGGGAACCGTGAAATCCAGCATACGGTGCCGCGGGTGCTCGACATTGTCGGCCTTAAGGGTAAGGAGAAACGTATGCCAGCCGAGCTTTCCGGCGGTGAGCGGCAGCGTGTAGCGATTGCCCGGGCGATTGTCCGCCAGCCCAAAATTTTGATCGCAGATGAGCCAACCGGTAACCTCGACCCAAAACATGCGTGGGATGTCATAAAGGTGCTGGAAAAAATTAACCACTACGGCACAACCGTGCTTTTGACGACCCATAACCAAGAAATCGTCAATAAGCTCAAGCGACGGGTCATCACTGTGCAGGACGGCAAGATTACCAGCGACAAAGCCAGCGGGGAGTACAAGGCGATATGAAACGTAACTTCATAACTGCCTTGCGGATCCTCAAGGCAGGCACTATTAACTTTATCCGTAACCTGTGGCTGGCTATAGCCGCCATGGCGATGATGCTGGTGACGCTTACCATTGTGCTCTTCTTGGTCATCGCAAACGCGACGTTTACTAACACCATCCGGCAAATTACTGATCGTATCGATGTGTCGGTGTATTTAAAAGACGATGTTTCTGAGGAACAGCGCAACGAATTGATTAGTGAACTTGAAAGCGTAGAAAACGTTAAATCCGTCAATTACATCTCGAAAGAGGAGGCTCTGGAACGCTACAAGGAGCAAAATGCCGGCAACGTCGATTTGCTGACGGCGATTTCGCTGACCGACAACCCATTGCCGGCCTCGTTGCAGGTTAAGCCGGTGGACGTGAACCAGATGGAGCCGATCCGGGCGTTTTTGGAGCGGCCGGAGATAAAGGAGCTGCAATCTGACGAAACGTCGTACTCAGGCGACCGGAAAGAGGCGATAGACAAGATAAGCGCATCAACCAGAGTTCTCCGCCAAGCTGCCGGTGTGGGTGTAATCGTGTTCACCATGATATCCGTCCTTATTATCTTTAATACCATCCAAATGGCGATTTTTAACCGCCGGGACGAGCTGACCATTATGCGGCTGCTGGGGGCCAGCACCAATTACATACGCGGGCCGTTCGTGGTGGAAACGGTGATCTACGGTGTAATCGCAGCAATCGTTTCCGTTATCTTATGCGGCAGCTTGTTTACGCTTGCGTCGTCTACCTTTGAAGCAACCAGCTTGGGGCTACTGGATATCTCCTTCGCGAGCGACTACTTTGCCAGCAACTTCTGGAAAATACTGGTGCTACAGATAGCCATCGGCGTGCTCATTGGCGCCGCCTCGTCAATTATCGCGACCCATCGGTACCTGAAGTTCAAAGCCGGCAGCTAAACTATGGGGCCGCAGCGGCGCGTTGCCGGGGGTTGCATGGCATGCTATCATTGTACTGACAATGAAAAATACAAAAACTAAAAAGAAAAATAGGCAGCGTATCCTCAGGCGGGTACCAGTGCTAGTGGTGGCCGGGCTGCTTGTTGCTTCTTTGGGTTCAATCCACCTGGCTGGCGCCAATAATCTGCAGCAGCAGATTAACGAACTGAGCGAGGCTAATAATGAGAAAAAGACCTTCAAGCAGCAGCTTGAAATTGAGGCGGCCGATTTAAACGATAAAATCAGCAAACTGCAGGACCAGATCAGTACGCTTGAAGCGCAGATCCGGGCAAACCAAGAGCGCAGTGCAGAGCTGGAACAACAGATAAAACTTGCCGAGGAAGAGCTGGAGCGCCAGCGCAAGTTGCTCGGCGAGAATATTAAGCAAATGTATATCGAGGGCGAAATGAGCACGCTCGAAATGCTTGCATCCAGCCGCGACCTGAGCGAGTTCGTGGACAAGCAGCAGTACCGCAATTCGGTAAAGAACAAGATAAAATTGACCCTTGATAAAATAACCGAGCTCAAACTGCAGCTAAAAGGCCAAAAAGAAGAAGTAGAGCGGCTGATTAAGGAACAAGAGGCCAACCAGTACCAGCTGAGCGCACAGCGGCAGGAACAGTCACGGCTGCTGGCATTGAACGCCAGCGAACGGGCCAACCTTGACCAGGAAATCAAAGATAACGCCAAACGGATCGAAGAGCTAAAACGCCAGCAGGCAATTGAAAACGCGCGCCTCTTCGGCGGCGGCGCCGGCGTACTTGGCGGCGGCGGGTACCCTTGGGGCCATGCGGTTTGCATCCATACCGGCGCGGTGGATGGTCCATGCTGGAACTATGACTGGTCGGTGGGCGGCTCTATCTGGAACTGGTCAACCGGCGGCTATGGCTACCGGAATTGCACCGATTGGGTATCGTTTAGGGTACGTTCAACCGGCCGCTATGTCCCATCCGGGCTAGGTAACGCAAAAACGTGGGATGACCGCGCGCCAGCGTACGGCTACGCTGTTGGCAGCACGCCAAAGGCAGGCGCCGCGGCAGTCAGTAACAGCGGCTTTTACGGGCACGTTATGTACGTGGAAGCAGTGAACAGCGACGGGTCAATTGTCGTGAGCGACTACAACCGCAGCGGTACCGGAAAATATCTGGTGACCACGCTGTCTGCCGCGACGGCAAGCAATTTGAGCTACGTATACTTTTAACATAAACGGCATGCCAAAAACGGCCGGATTTGTGAGATAATGATGAGGTTTTAAGACGCAATAACTTAATGGAGGGGTAGTGGAGGAATCGGGTAACCGGACTGCGCCGCGGCGCAAGCGGCTAAAATCAATTGGCAAGGCGGCAGCAATCAGCGTTGCCGTTGCCGGCGTATTTGCCATAGGCTTTTTAAGCGGCCAGGGGCGTATAGCTATCGGTCGGGACACGGTATTCAACAAGACGCAGAACGCCGGTTTGCCCGCTGACCTGGATTACACCAGCGTTGAAGAGGTGTATGATTCGCTGAAGCGGAGCTTTGACGGCGACTTAAGCCGCGAGGAGCTGCTGGACGGCCTGAAGCAAGGGCTGGCAAGCGCCAGCGGCGACCCGTATACTGAGTACCTCAACGAAGAGGCCGAAGAGGATTTTAACGAGGCGCTGAACGGCTCCTTTACCGGCATCGGTGCTGAGCTGGGCAAAGACGGCCCAAACATTGTTATCGTCGCGCCAATTGCCGGCTATCCGGCGGAAAAGGCCGGACTGCAAGCCAAGGACATCATCGCCGAAATTGACGGCGAGCCGGCATACGATCTCTCTATAACCGAGGCGGTAAAGAAAATTCGCGGCCCGGCTGACACGCAAGTGAAGCTGACGGTAATCCGTAACAACAGCCGCGAGCTGGAATTTGAAATTACGCGGGCCCAGATTACGATTCCAAGCGTGAAACATGAGGTCATAGAGGGTAACATCGGCTACCTGCAAATAAGCCGTTACTCTGAAGACACGGCCAAGCTTGCAGCCGACGCTGCCCGCGAATTCAAGTCAAAAGGCGTGAAGGGTGTCATTTTGGACCTGCGCAACAATCCCGGCGGCCTGTTGGACGCGGCGGTGGATGTCTCGAGCCTCTGGCTCAAGAACAAAAAAGTGCTGGATGAAAAGCGCAGCGAGGTCATCGTACGCACCTACCGCTCTAGAGGCACGCCGTTGCTCGAAGGTATGCCCACCGTTGTCCTCATTAATGAAGGCAGCGCCAGCGCCAGCGAAATCACAGCCGGGGCGCTGAAAGACCACGGTGCTGCAACGCTCATCGGCCAGAAGACGTTCGGCAAGGGCAGCGTCCAGCAAATCGACCAGCTCAACAGCGGCGGAGCGCTCAAAGTTACCATAGCCCGTTGGTTTACGCCGAATGGCCGCAACATCGACAAAGAAGGCATTGAGCCGGATGAGACAGTCGAAATCAACGAAGATGACATAAAAAACAGTGTTGATACACAAAAAAATGCAGCAATTGAATTCTTCAATTAGCAAGAAGTGAAAATTACATTTTCCTTGCGCATAGAAAACCACTAGGGTAGTATCGGAGTATTAGAAGAGGAGCGGCGGTGGCCAAACGTACTACTAAGTATGTGTTTGTTACAGGTGGGGTACTTTCCGGACTGGGGAAGGGTATCACCGCCGCCTCCATCGGCAATTTGCTCAAAGCCCGCGGCCTGAGCGTCAACATCCAGAAATGCGACCCGTACCTCAATGTCGACGCCGGTTTGCTCAATCCCAGGGAGCACGGTGAGTGCTTTGTAACAAAAGACGGCGCGGAAACCGACCTGGACCTCGGGCACTACGAGCGATTTTTGGATGAGGAGCTAGGTGCGGCAAGCAGCCTCATGAGCGGCCGGGTGTTGCTGAAGGTTATCCAGGATGAGCGTGCCGGCAAATATGGCGGTGACGACGTACAGATTATCCCGCATCTCACCGCGGCGATTCAGGATTATATCGAAGCAGCCGGTAACGGGTATGATGTGCATATCGTGGAAATTGGCGGTACCGTCGGCGATTACGAGAGCCTTAGCTTTATTGAGGCTATCCGTGAGTTTAGCCTGAGGGTCGGCCGGGAGAATTGCTTATACGTGCACGTAGTGTACTTGCCGTTTTTGGGGGCCAGCCAGGAAACCAAAACCAAACCGGCGCAAAATTCCGTACGGGAGCTGCGCGGGCTGGGGATTACCCCTGACATTTTGGTGGCCAGGAGCGAGAAGCCGACCAACCGAGCGGTCAAGGCAAAGCTGAGCTTGTTCTCAGGCGTTGATCCCGAAGCCATTGCGCTGTTGCCGAATGCACCTTCAATCTACGAGGTACCGCTTACGCTGGAAGATACCGGCATCGCCGATGTGATAGCCCGCCGCCTTGATATCAAGGTCCGGAAGCCAGATCTGAAAACCTGGCGCAAAATGGTAGAGCGGGCTACCAATAACCATAAAAAGCAAATCACTGTCGGCGTGGTGGCAAAGTACATGGACAATACCGATACCTACATGTCGGTATTCGAGGCATTAAAGTCAGCTGCCTGGTGGAACGACGCGCGGATAAACATCAAATGGATCGAGGCGGAAAAGCTGGAGAAAGGGCGCAGCGCCGCCGCCGTGCTGAAAAATGTGGATGGGATCGTGGTGCCTGGTGGTTTTGGCAAGCGCGGCGTTGAGGGAAAAATCAAAGCGGCCGAATACGCGCTGGAGCACAAGGTGCCGTATTTGGGACTGTGCCTCGGGCTGCAAGTGGCGGTTATCGCCGCTGCCAGACGGGCCGGTTTGAAAGGCGCTAATTCGACAGAGTTCGATGGCAAGTGCGACGATCCGGTTATACACACCATGGAAGACCAAATCGGCAAGGAAAACACCGGCGGGACCATGCGGCTGGGAGACTACCCGTGCAAAGTTGCGAAGGGCAGCCTTGCCCAAAAGACGTACAAAGCGTCAGAAATTACTGAACGGCACCGGCACCGGTACGAGGCGAACAACGCCTACCGGGACCAGTACGAGGACTGGGGCATTCGGGTAGCCGGCACCTCACCGGACAATAACCTTGTTGAAATGATCGAAGGCACGGACCATCCGTTTTTGCTCGCGAGCCAATTTCATCCCGAATTCAAGGCACGGCCGACCCGCGCCCATCCGATGTTCGACGGCTTCATAAGAAGCTTATTGTAAAATAGTAAGAAGTAAGGTAGTTTAAGAAGCAGTATGGACGAAAAAATACAGCCGTCAACCGACCCAAAGCCCCATGCCAAAAAGATCCTGCTTGTAGAAGATGACGATGGCCTGGCGAGCGTCTACCAGACCCGCCTGCAAGCCGAAGGTTTCGAGGTACGGCGCGTACCCAATGGCGAAGACGCCTTGTCGGCTGCGTTGGAATTTAAACCGGACTTAATCCTCCTCGACGTTATGATGCCGAAGGTCAGCGGCTTTGACGTGCTCGATATCCTCCGCAATACGCCTGAGACCGCAAACATCCGGATTATTATGCTTACCGCGCTGAGCCAAGAGAGTGATAAGCAGCGGGCAACGCAGCTAGGCGTAGATGACTATCTGGTGAAATCCCAGGTAGTGATCGCTGATGTCGTAGAGCGCATCAAACACCACTTAGGCATGCAGTAAATTCGACTAAGCATAAACATTGACAAATTAGCAATAATTTGCTAATATATACTTATCGTTTTAAAAATAAACAACACAAACATGTCAGAATTTAATCCTCACAACCAACCAAACCCTGAACGTTACGTTGCCGGAATGCGTGAAGTTACGCTTCGAGGCAGGGAAGAAGGTGCTGAAAGCCGCTTAGCTTTGGATCCAGACAATCCACTGTATACGAGAAACAAGGCTATAGAGTTATTCCAAACGAATGGAACAGTGTTGGCGACTATCGAGCTGCCAATGCCGAAAAGTGATGGCAAAAACAGGGAATTCGCGATAGTGGATTTCGGAAAGTTTGGAGAGGATAATGCACCTGCCGTGTTCGCCATGCCAGGGCATGAAGTCTCAGGAATGGGGAGTGCTGAAGCCCGATTTGGGATTATAGAGGTAGATCATGAGATAGATGAAGTTGACGGCCCAATGTTCCCGAGATACGCATTTTTGAAAAATGCTTCCACGACGATTGGACGGAATGAAGGGGGAATTAATCACAAACTTGGATTGAGCTGGGATGATATGCCTAACCAAAACGTTTCCCGTGAACATCTGACTATCAATGTCGCCGACGACCATCTGGAGCTCATTGACCATTCAATGAACGGCACCGTGGTAAGGTACCACGAACAGCCGTAAAAGCTTGAAGCCGTCGATTATTCGACGGTGACTTCGGTGCGGGGAATGGATTTGCCGCTGAAGCTGCGGACTTTGCGGGATTGGTAGCGGACAACGCCGTCGCGGGCAGCGTGGATGGTAAAGTTGCGGCTCATAAACGTTCCGTCGCCGGCGCGCTTGGTCATGCCGACCTGGCGGACGATAACCTGGCCGGTTTTGACTTTTTGGCCGCCAAAAAGCTTAACCCCGAGCCGTTGGCCGGGACTGTCGTGGATGTTCTTGCTTGTACCGCCTGCTTTAACCTTACTCATCAGTCTTCTCCTGCCGCCAAAGCCTGTTCAGGTGCAGAGCACCTGACTCTGCTTTGGCTCGCTGCGATTGCTGCTTCAGCCGCTCCAGTGCTCTGTCATCGTACCTTGTGTACGATTCAGTCTGCGCTTCGCGGCTTCATTGCACTCATCAACGCAGGAGAAGCCTGAACATCTTTGGGTTGTTAACTATTGTCTTACTATCACTACGAGCTCACGGCCGACGACTTGGCCTTCACGGCGGTAAATTAAGTCTTCACCAGCCGCGTGAGCAAAACTCACACGAGTATACCCCATCTCTGTTAATTGGTCAAGGCAGGGAAGGTGGCGAATGCCGTTTTTAGTAAACCAGGCCGGAACTGCGACGCACATCCGAAACCCAGGCTTAGTTTGACGTGCAATGTTGGAAAAAAACTTCTTATGAAGCCGGTTGACGTCATCCATTACTTTAGCGAGTACCTTCGGATCTGGTTCGCGCGAGAACGGCTGCCCAAGATATGTTTCTGAAGCAATGGCATCTGCTCCGCTCCACGTCAACGTCGTTGCATCACCAGTCTCAAGCAACCAGTCAAACTGTATCCCCCGGGTTTCTCGCAGCCAGTTGAGGTTGTCGCGTGTGTAGCGCACCATCCGTTCATCAATATCGGTGCCGTAGGCCCCTAGCCCCATGAGGACAGCTTCCTGCAATACTACGCCGGTTCCGCAAAAGGGGTCTAAAACCATTGGTTGGCCATCACCAGATTGTCCATTGACTGCTAAATTGACAATAATCTGCGCGAGCTTCGGTGGCAGCATGCCAACTTTCGCGTCGCGCATAGGGCGTTTTTGGTCCCGGGCGGCATAGGCCTCAATGTCCTGTACGGCGACCGTCTGGGCACAGATGGTTTTTTTGCCGTCGCGGACAAAAACCAACTCCCAGCCAAGCGGCCCGGTAAGGTTATTGTGCATGACCTGTGCGCTTGAGAGCGCCGCCTCGTTATTTGGTATAAGCCTCGCGGAACGGCCGTTGTTTTTAAGCGCCTTCTTTACGGACAGCCCAGTCGCCGTAATTTGTTTTGGCTTTACACCAAGCCCGTAAGCGCTGAGACCAAGCTGGAGCTTGCCGTCGGGCAAATATCCGGCATGTTTCGGTGTGGTTTCGATCAAAAACTGCTCTATATCGCTCCACTGTTCGGTGTCCAGTTCGGTTAGGACTTTGCAGAGCTTTACGCTGCCGCCGAGCCGTGCGAACGCAATTTCGGAGGCAGGCTTTTGCAACAGCACAGCGTTTTTACCGACTGGCCGCATCACATCAGCGCCAAACAGGCTTTCAAGCTCGGCAAGCCCCAGCGCCGGTTGCCGGCCAAGTACCAGTAAACTTTGCTCCATAATTGCCTCCAGTATAACCTGATACCCGATTTCAGTATAATAGCTGCTAATGGGCAAAACATCCCGCTATATTCAGCGAAACTGGCGACTGCTTCTTACCATAGCGACCTTTATCGCGCTGGCGGCGTTTATTTATATCGTACGGAACGATATCGTTGAGACAGTGAGGAATTTGGATGACGTGAACGCGTGGGCGTTGGCACTTATAATTCCTCTGCAGGTTGCCAATTACTATGCTCTGTCCAAGCTCCACCTTGAGTTTTTGGAAATACTGGGCAATCGGTTCGCGCTTAAGCCAATGCTCCGGCTGATGCTGGAGCTAACCTTCGTCAACAATATTTTCCCAAGCGGTGGCGTCTCTGGTATTTCGTATTTTGGGCTGAGGATGAAGCAGTGGGGTGTATCAGGCACCAAATCGACGCTGGTTCAGATAGCAAAATTCGGGCTGATTTTCATTTCTTTCCAACTGTTGCTTGGTTTGGGGCTGGTTCTGCTGGCGCTGGAAGGGAAGGCAAATAGCTTTTTGCTGCTTATTGCCGGGTCGATCGCGACACTGCTGCTGGTCGGTACGGCAGCGGTGGCATTTATTATTGGGAGCGAGCGCCGTATTAAGTCGTTCTTTACGTACATTACGAGAGCGCTCAACCGGGTGATACGCGTTGTTCTGCCCAGTAAGCCGGAAATCATCAATGTCACCAAGGTGCAAAGCATTTTTACCGATATGCACCGCAACTATATGCTGCTTAAGAAGGACCCGCGTCAGCTGAAGATGCCGTTTGTATACGCTTTGGTGGCTAACATTGCCGAGTTTGGGACGGCGTATGTCGTATATGTAGCGTTTAGCGTGCCGGTGAACCCTGGCGCGGTAATCATCGCGTATGCAGTGGCGAACTTTGCTGGAGCAGTTTCTGTACTGCCGGGCGGCGTGGGGATTTACGAGGCGCTCATGACGACAACTCTCGTAGCTGCTGGCGTTCCGGCTGGTGTCAGCATTCCAGTAACCATTATGTACCGGATACTGAATACTGCCATCCAGCTGCCGCCGGGTTACTACTTTTACCACAAGGCAATTTCAAAGCAACCGGCAGCCACGCGCAGCGGCACCAAGGCTGGGGAAGATGGGCAAGATGGATGAGGTCCGACTTGCGCCGGCGGACTTCGTCGCGCTCGTCAACCAGACGCTCGAGTTCGCGTACCCAAAAGTAGCCATCGTGGGTGAGCTCGCAAATTTCCGGGTCAGCAAAAACCGCTGGGTGTATTTTGACGTAAAAGATGAATTTGCCAACGTAAAGTTCTTTGGCACGGTGTACCAGCTGCCTGGGCCGCTGGAAGACGGCATGTTGCTGGAGGTCCGTGGCAACCCAAGACTGCATCCACTGTACGGCTTCAGCGTCACTGTCCAGAGTATCCAGCCGGTGGGTGAAGGTTCCATCAAAAAGGCCGCAGAACTTCTGCAGGCTAAGTTGGAGGCCGAGGGGTTGTTTGATCCGGCGCGCAAGCGGCCGCTGCCGTACCCCCCGCGGCGTATCGGGGTCATAGCCTCCAGGGAATCAGCAGCTTATGTTGATTTTTTGAAGATTTTGAATGCCCGCTGGGGCGGCGTGCAAATTGAGGTGATCGACGTGCAGGTACAGGGCGAGGCAGCCGTGGGGCAGATTGTTTCAGCCGTCGAACTGTTTAACCAAATGGCCGACCCGCCGGAAGTGCTGGTGCTTACCCGTGGCGGCGGTAGTCCGGAGGACCTGCAGGCGTTCAGTACCGAGCAGGTTACCCGTGCAGTGGCAGCCAGCCGCGTGCCAACTATGGTGGCAATCGGTCACGAGGTTGACGTCAGCCTGGCCGAGCTGGCCGCTGACCGGCGGGCGAGCACACCGAGCAACGCTGCGGAGCTGCTGGTACCCGATAGGCGGGAAGTGCTGGGCGGCTTAAAATCTGCCAGAGGACAACTCAATCAACTGCTGCAGGCTTCGGTAACAGATAAGCGCCAGGAGCTTACGTTAAAACACCGGGAACTACAAACAATGCTCGACCGCATGGTGGAGACAATGCGCCACACCTTGGCGCTCCAAACCAAACTATTGGCAGCACTTAGTCCGACCGCTGCACTGCGGCGGGGCTATGCAGTGGTGATGAGCAACGGCAACGTCATAGGCTCCGGCCAACAGCTAAGCGAAGGCCAAGAGGTGACTATCCGGCTTTATGATGCGGAGGCTAATGCTACAATCAAGGGTGTAAGGCGAAAGTAAAATATGACTACCAAAAAAGTCCCCGGCTACCGCGAATTAAATGATGAACTGGAAGCAATACTTGCTGACCTGCAGACTGACGAACTTGATGTGGACAAGGCGATTGCCAAATATGAGCGCGGCATGGAAATCGTCAAGCAGCTTGAAGAGTATCTGCAAAAAGCTGAAAACAAAGTGAAGGCGGTGAAAGCCGCGCTTGATTGATGATGGGTGAGCTGTTCCTGCTTATCGTATTGGCGGTAGTGGCCGCCTTTGGATTCGTGGTGCTGTTTGGCGCGCCGTTCCTGCCCTCGATGAAGCGCCAGGCCACGACGGCCTTGGACCTGCTGGACCTGCGTTCCGGACAGACACTTTTGGAGCTTGGCTGTGGTGACGGCCGAGTCATGAAGAGGGCGGCCGCGCGGGGACTGAAGGTCATCGGCTACGAAATCAACCCTATGCTGGCGCTGGCCGCCTGGATCCATACCCGGAAGTACGGCTCCAATGCAAAGGTGGTATGGGGCAACTATTGGCGGAGACAGTGGCCAGAAGCTGACGGCATCTACGTATTTCTACTTGACCCATATATGACAAAACTGGATAAAAAAATTATTCGGAACTATAAAGGTAAACATGTCAAACTAGCCAGTATCGCCTTTGAAATTCCAGGCAGGAAAGCTGCGAAAGCAGAAAACGGCGTGTTTCTCTATAAGTACTAAAAATTGAAATTTCAACAGCAGTGAAGTACCATAAGCTTTATGGCATGGAAAGATGAGTCGGGCGGCGTAGCGGTCATGGTATCGCTGGTGATTACTATAGTGCTGCTTATCGGATCGATCGGTTTTGGCGTCTGGGCGTACATGGGGCGACAAGACTACAAGAACAACGTGGATGAAAAGATCGCCACCGCCGTGGAAGTCGCGAAGCAGGATGAGGCTTCCAGAAAGGACAACGAGTTTTTGGAGCGGGAAAAGCAGCCGCTCAAGGATTACAAGGGGCCTGCAGCGTATGGCAGTATCACCCTGAAGTACCCTAAAACCTGGAGCGCGTACGTTAATGAGGCAGGGCGGGGCAGCACACCGATTGAAGGTTACTTCCATCCCGGGCATGTACCCGGCATTAATGACGATAACTCTTATGCGCTTCGGCTCGAAGTGAGCGATCGGGCATATGACGAAGAGCTGAAACGGTTTGAAAACGGCGTGCGCGCCGGCACTGTCACTGTCCAGGCCTACGCGTCCGAATCGGCGCCAGATGCGCTGGGCTCGCGGGTGGAAGGCGAGGTTGTCAGCAAGAAGCAGGGCGCCATGATATTGATTCCGCTTCGGGACAAGACGCTTAAGGTGTGGACCGAATCAGCGCAATTCCTCAAAGATTTTAACGAGATAATACTGGCGAACCTGTCGTTTGTTCCCTAGAGACAGCTGGCAAACAGGCTTCTCCCAGCCGCTCTATCAGTGGTATACTAACCTGCGAATACGGAGGGAAATTTGCAGGGGCTCCACGACCAGGAACAGTTCGCCGCAGCACCGCATCAGCTGCTCCTAGCCTTAGCTGAGCAGCTCAAGGTGCCGTTGCTGCAAATCGCGCGCCAGGCTGAGCTGAGCCGGTTAAAGCAGCGGGTACCTGCCGGCTTGGCAGATATAGAATCGACGGCCGATTCAGCCATCCGGCTTATTGACGGCTATTTGCTTGGCATGCAGCTTAGCATTGGCCAAATGTCGCTGCATTTGGAGCCGGTATCAGTAGCTTCAGTCCTGGACGAAGCAGCGCACAACCTGGAAGGTTTTGCCAGTCGGCACCAGATTAGCTTGCAGCTTGACCTGAGCGGCCGCTATGAGCCAGTCATGGCGCACCGCCAGGCGTTTTTGACAGCGGTTACCTGCCTTGGCTACGTGTTTGTCGAGGCCGAAAGCCAGCAGGAGGAAAGCTCGCGCATGTTGACGTTGGCGGCACACAGGACCAACCATGGCGGCATCGCTGCCGGCGTCTTTGCCGGTAGCGGTAACTTAAGTGCCGGCATGTACCGGCGTGCCCGCCAGCTGTACGGCCGTGCCCGCCAGCCGCTCCATACCGTTACTGCATCGACCGGCGCAGGGATATTCGTAGCGGATACCATATTTAGCGCGATGGCAACTAACCTCCGCGTTGCGCATCACCATCGCCTTTCCGGCTTAGCGGCATCGCTGCAACCGAGCCGGCAGCTTAATTTTGTATGAACGTACTGCTTATCGAACCGGACGTAGCTTTAGCTCGATTCTATCAAGAAATATTGTCGGCGCAGGGTTATAACGTAGCGGTAAGCCGCGGTGCCCAATCGGCAGTCCACATTGCGGACGGACAGCCGCCAGACTTGGTTATCATGGAATTGCAACTGGCGAGTCATAACGGCGTGGAGTTTTTGTACGAATTCCGCTCTTACGCGGAATGGGCCAGCGTGCCGGTAATTATTCTCAGCCGCATCCCGCCGCACGAGATGCATTCGCCGGTGCTTTGGCAGCAGCTGGCGGTGGCGGCGTACCTGTACAAGCCGCAAACCAGCCTGACACAACTTATCACTGTGGTTTCCGACGTGCTATCGTACTCCAAAGTATGAGGCAGCTAGTTACCACCGGCATTATCCTGGCCAGGACGGACTTCGGCGAGGCGGATCGTATTATTACCATGCTGACGCCGGACCATGGCAAACTCAAACTTATGGCGAAAGGCGTGCGGCGCAGCAGGAGCAAGTTGGCCGGCGGCATTGAATTGTTTAGCGTTAGCACAGTTACGTTTATTAGGGGGCGGGGGGATATCGGCACCCTGATCTCTACCCGGCTGTTAGCGCACTTTAGCAATGTGGTGCGTGACCTGGACCGGACAATGCTCGGGTACGAGCTCATCAAGCTGCTCGACAAAATGACGGAGGACGAACCGGACAGTGAATACTTTGAGCTCATGCGCCAAGCGTTCCAGGCGCTCGATGACGCGGCGATTGATGTCCAGCTGATTGCGCTTTGGTTTCACATGCAGCTGCTCAGTGTGGCAGGCCATTCGCCGAACCTGGCAACCGACACTGCGGGCAGCAAACTGGACGCCAGTAACAGGTACGCATTTAGCTTTGAATCAATGGCGTTTAGTGAGAAGCCAAACGGCGTGTTTGCCGCCGACCATATTAAGTTCCTGCGCATCGGCTTTAGCGGCAATCCGCCGGTCGTCTTACAAAAAATAAGCGGCGTCGAGCGCCTGGTCAACGACTTGTCGCCACTGATTAAAACCATGCTGAACCAGTACGCAAAACTGTAAATTTTCACAAAGCTTGCAATGGGGAGTACAATAAAATCAAAGTAAGCGGTTTGAAATATGGAAAAGCGAGAATTTATTAAG
>CAZUIL010000017.1:0-3192 GCA_964620175.1 uncultured Candidatus Saccharibacteria bacterium
AATGATGCTCGCAAAAAACCAAAGTCCGAGGTATACCACCAAACCTACCATGGCCCAAAAGGCCAATGTGGTTACCGAGGCGATTATTTTCGGGTTGAACGTGTGCAGCAGCGGTAGCTGGAAGGCAGTGCTCTCTACGCTAATAATGCCCGCGCTGTTACTGTAATAATCAATGAACCTACGGACGTTAAGGACAAAAAGCAGCAGCAAGCCTACGGCCAGGTAGGCAATGAATTCGTTTGGTGACGGTATGAACGCACTATCTTTTTTTGGTAACCGCATGTCTGTTTGGAACCTTAGCTCTATTGTACATCATAGGTGAGCTATCTAACTGCCGCAATCTCTACAGCCTGTTAGAAATACTAATGATGGCAAAAGAGACCATACAATTTGGCTATACATTGTCTTCCGAAGAGCACTCCGCTCCTGCCCTGGTGGAGTATGCGGCCAAGGCTGAGCGGGCAGGCTTTGATTTCCTTGGCCTATCTGACCACTTTTCACCCTGGGTCGAAGAACAGGGCAACAGCCCGTTTTCCTGGGCAGTGGCTGGCGGCGTAGCTGCCCAGACAGAGAAAATACAGCTGCTGCTGGAAGTCGTTTGTCCATTTATGCGCTACCATCCGGCCATTGTCGCCCAGGCAGCTGCGACATTGGCCAGTATGATGGAGGGGCGCTTTTTGTTGGGAGTCGGTACCGGAGAGTACTTAAATGAACACATCGTTGGTGCAGGTTGGCCGCACATTGATGTCAGGCGCGATATGCTGCGGGATTCCGTTGCGGTCATCCGCGCTCTGTGGGAAGGGGAATACGTGGACCACTACGGAAAGTACTTTACGGTGGAGAAAGCTAAGATCTATTCTTTGCCGGAGACACCGCCGCCAATTATCGTGTCCGGATTTGGCCCAAAAGCCATTGGACTCGCCGCCGAGATTGGGGACGGCCTCGTATCACTGGCGCCTAACAAATCGTACATTGACCGGTATGGGCGCCAGGGCGGCAAGGGCAAACCTATATATGGCCAGATCCATGTTTGCTTTGATACCGATAAGGACCGTGCCCGCCAAACGGCGTTTAAGTACTGGCCGAACAGCGGCATTTCCGGCCAGGCAAGTTCAGAGCTGCGGCTGCCGCAATATTTTGAGCAGGCCGCGGAATCAATCGATGCCGAAACGGTCACAAAGAATATGGTACTCGGCGATAATCCTGAAGATTATCAAAAGTCGGTCCAGGCATTCGTTGACGCCGGCTACACGCATGTTTACTTCCACCAAATCGGCCCGGCGCAGGAAGAGTTTATTGCATTCTGGAAACGGCGGCTGTCAAAAGTTTTGCGGAGCTAGCTGTTAAAGTTCGCTCGCATACGTGATTTTGAGAATTCTAAACTGGCGTCTGTCTTTTTGTGAGGATTGAAAACGGTATCCGGATCAAATGCCTGCTTTACCCGTTGCATAATGCTTACAATTTCGCGGCCATACATCTTTTCGAGCATCGGGCCGCGGATCAAGCCGTCGTTGTGTTCGCCCGATAGCGACCCTCCGTAGTGAAGCACCAGGGACGTAACCTCCTCTAACACCGGGTAAATTTTGTCGCGCTCAGATTGCTTTGCCAGGTCCATCAGCGGGATAATGTGGAAATTGCCGTCGCCCATATGGCCGGCCACCGTGTACAGGAGTTGCCAGCGGTCCAGAATCTCAGATAATTTCGGTAAAAATTCCGGTAATGCCTCCGGCGGCACGATAACATCGTCAATAAATGGTGCCGTGTGCTTGCGTTTCACATTTTTTCTGAGCAGGTTAAAACTCTCGCGCCGCATGACCCAAAACTTTTCTTCGTGCCGTTTGTCTTTTGCTTCCTGTGTGGCGACGCCGAGTCCGTCAAGCTTGGTTTGGGTCTGTCTAATTTTTTCATGGATGTTCTCCTGAGCTTCTCCCTCGAAATGAATCAGCAGAATAACCTTTGGCAAGCGCGGGAAAAATTTAAGCAGCTTATTAAGCACCGGTATAAAACTTAAGCCCAGCAGAACGAAGCGTTTCAGGCCAAGCGTCTTGCGGAACGAGAGGAAGAAGCGGAAGGCGAATTTAAGCGTGTGCTCGTCAAAGGACTCAAGGCTGGTTGGACCAAGCGGTAAAATAGAATTGATGATTTTCCCGAGGTTATCAAGATTTGGCAGAAATGCCACCACCATGCCGCCAAACGGTTTTGCGGGCACAAGATCGAACGTGACTTCCGTAATCAGGCCCAGCGTTCCCTGGGAGCCAACAATCACTTTCGTGATGTCAAACGTTTCACCGTCCCAAACGTCCCAAAGATTGTAAGCAGTTGAGTTCTTGCTGACTTTTGGTTTGGCCGCGGAAAGCTTATCGGCATTTTCAGTTATTAACTGGTAGATTTCCCGGTAAATATCTCCCTCTAAACCAGTTTCTGCTAATTTACTCTCTAGATCACGCTTATTCAGCGCATGGAAACTATGCTCCTGGCCGTCGCGGAGTACCATTTTAACGTTCCGCACGAACCGGTCAGTCTTGCCGTACACAAGCGATTTCTCGCCTCCGGCATTGTTTGCCACCATGCCGCCGATCATGCAAAGTTCTCTGGACGCCGGATACGAAGGCAGCACTAACCCTTCGGCGAGCGTCGCTGGCTCAAAGTCTCGGTAGTAAATTCCCGGCTGTGCGGTCACGGTGCCGTTTTGGACAGGCCCGACTTTGTTCATGTACCGCTCAAAAGCGACAATTATTGAGTCATTTATGGCGCCGCCCGACATATCAGTACCGCCGCTGCGGGCAGTCAGCGAGAGGCCAGGCTGCGCGGCTTTGTGCTGGTTGACAAATTTGACCAGGTTACATATATCTTCGGTATCCTTTGGGAACACAACAGCCTGGGGCTTAAGTTCAAACAGGCTGGCATCATGGCTGTAGAGCGCAAGTGTTTGCTCATCTGTTGCAACGTCACCTTTTATGACTTCTGCCAGTTCGGTTGCAAACGATGCTTCCATTTATTGATTTACCCGTTAGCGCAGCAGGGGTATCAGTTGTGCGAGCGGCTGCCGTGACCACCAGCTTCCAAGGCTCCATTTTTGCTCGTCGCGGTTTATGTAGAGCCCCCATAACACCAAGGCGTAGACAATGTGTTCATCCAATACCGGGTGATGCTCTGGCGGTAATACTGCTGTCCACATCATGAGCATGAGTA
>CAZUIL010000017.1:3292-10246 GCA_964620175.1 uncultured Candidatus Saccharibacteria bacterium
TTTATCTCTCCTAGTTGCTTATGCTTTCATATCCTAAAGTATAGATACTTTTAAGAATAAGCAAGTAGTCCCAAGGTTTAAACTTATGTGAGGTTGGCTTTTACCGTTCTTACCGTACGGGCTTGATACCGCACTTGCCGAATGGCCTCACTGCCTTTACCGAAGGGCTTTACGCTATCTTCGCCAGTTGGGGCAAACCCGATTTGTTCTAATTTCTGCGGCAGAAACGGCAATTCATCCGGCCACACATACGTGGTTACCGGCCGCAGCGGAAAATGACCGAACATTGCCGTCCTGGCGAGCCCGGTAGCCGTCCTTTGGCGGTGGTATCCTGGGTCGACAGCAACTTCCCGTAGCCATAGGTAGTTTTTGGTCAAAGTCAGCTTCTTTGCGATGCGTTCACGGCGGGACTCTCCGGAAGTATTGAAGGCGGTGTACGCGAAGCCGACCAGTTCATTATTTCTTAGAGCTATCACTACCCTTGGTCCTGTGAACAACTGATTGGCGTACGCGCTATCATACCTGGCCAGGTTATTCGGATGGAGATGTGTCTCATAGTATCTGTCCGGATCGTCCCATGCCACCAGGGAATTGATTTCTTCACTGCTTCTGTGAGGCAGGACGGCCTTAAACCCGTCACGTTGCAATGACTGCAATTGACGCCACTCGTCTCTGTCCAGATTGTTCGGCCAAAGTACCTTTGGTTTTATTTCTGCGGTAGATGGTCTCATAAGCAATCCCTATTTCTACTAGTCGCATATAATACAATTTTTTCAGCAGTAACCCAGTAACTTTAGAAGGAATACCCGCAGCGGTCTATAAACTATTTCACAAAGCTGTGCATGGCAGGTGTCGTAAATCTCATAGCAGCATTGTTCCGGACCGGCTACCATTAAACCGGTAGTGGAGGGAGATGTATGAAGCTGCAACTCGTAAGAATATATGCTGTAGTAGTGGCCGGGCTGGCAATAGCCGGGCTTGCCGTAAATGGCCATTTGCTGGGGCTGATGAATGCAGACATTGCACTTGATTTGGTCAGAGTAGTGCTAGCGACCTACTTGGTCTACGTCGGGTTCTTTGCAAAGTCAGAGGGCCTGATAAACAGTGCGCTTGTAATGACAGGAGCCCTTTACTTGGGCGTTGCCGTCATCGGGCTGGCCAGTCCGACAATCGCCGGCTTGCTGCCGAGCGGCCTTACCGGCTTTGATGCTGCCTTCCACTTCTTGTTCGGGGCGATTGCCGCGTATGCCGGCGTGCAGCGCGGCGAACATATTGCCGCCCGTTCATAATGCTGTGTTGCAGTGTGAATATGAAAAGGATATGGGCTTAACGTGACAACTGCTGACGTCTTTGAAGACCATCTAGAAAAGCGCCTCCAGGGGAAGGTAGAGGAAGATATAGCCGCTAACTACGCCGAGCACGTGATACTTTTGACCGGTACTGGGATGTACAAGGGGCACGCCGGCGTTAGGGAGTCTGCCGCGGAACTCCAGCATTATCTGAAGGATGCCAAATTCAGCTATGACAACAAGCTCGTAGAGGGAGTGTATGCGTTTTTGGAGTGGTCAGCCAAATCCCATGACCGTAAGGTGTGCGACGGTGCTGACTCTTTCGTCATTAAAGACGGCAAAATCGTTTTCCAGTCTATCCACTATAGCGTTATCACCGATGGCTGAAGCGGGTTCAACGGATTGGCAAAAACAGGCTCGCAATAACTACGACAGCGCTGAATACCATCGCGGCAACGCCTACCCACAAACTGACGGCAAACATAAGCACTAGGCTGACAATCAGTAGCAGCGAACCAATAATGAGGGCAAAGGCTGCTTTGGGAGTAGCGGATTCGGTAGCCTGCCGGCTGTCCGCCGCGTGTGGCCCTGGCGGCTGGATTGGCGCTTTGATAAGCTCCTCGACTCTATAGCCGCCTATCGAACCCGAATCAGCTGCTTTTGGCTCCTGCTCTTCGGTCGGTGCTGGCTTGTCTGGCTCGGCCATAGGCTCTCCTCGCTGCTTACTATAATCACTGCCTGGCTCCATTGGTGTGAGGAAATTCACAAACAATAGTAAATTCCAGGCATATACTGAATTTATCTAAGGGGGAACGTTTATGAAAAAGCTAAGGTTATGGGCAGGCGCACTATTTGTTGTTGCCGCGGCTTCAGTGGTGTGGACAGGCATAGCGGGCGCACACAGTTTTCGCAGCGGAACCAATGTGACCGTAGGCCAGGACGAACAGATAAACGATACACTTTTTGTTTATGGCAGGACGATTGACATCAACAGCGAGGTTTTTGGTGACATTTTCTGTGCCGGAATGTCCATTACGATATCAGGCACGGTCCATGGCGATGTGATTTGCGCAGGCCAAACGCTTAATATTTCAGGCAACATTGACGGTGATGTCCGGCTGGCTGGCCAAACGATGACGGTCGGAGCGACGGTTTCCGGTAACGCGACGGTGGCTGGCCAAACGTTCATACTTGAATCTACCGGGACGGTGGAAGGCGATGTAAGCGTTGCCACGAGCGAAGCTACCATTAACGGCCCGGTAGGCCGTGATTTTGCGGCCAGCAGCGGCAACGTTGTAATCGCCAGTACGGTAGGCCGTGATATTGAAGCAACACTTAGTAAATTACGGCTGACCTCTAGCGCGAATGTCACTGGCGACATTACCTACACCAGCGCAAATGATATCGACCGGGCAGACGGCGCCAGAGTCGGGGGGGAAGTGACACGCAATGAGCCTGCCCAGGAGGGTACGCCAAAACGAGGCGCAGTATTTGGTTTCGCAATTGGCTGGTTTATCTACTGGTTTCTAGCGATGCTATTGACTGCGATGGCCCTGGCGCTCTTGTTCCCAAGGATGTTGCAAGCAGTTACGGATCGGGCACTACCTACACCATGGAAGGCGCTTCTCACCGGCTTCCTGGCTAGCATCGTACTGCCCGTCGTCCTGGTTGTTTTGGCGGTGACTGTCATAGGTTTGCCGCTGGCGTTTATTGTCGGCTTGCTGTGGTTTGTCGTGGCGCTGCTCAGCGGTCCAGTATTCGGCTTTTACATCGGTCGGCTTATCTTGCGTGAGTCAAGACAGCCACTGCTGATTATGCTGGTGGGCGCCAGCTTGCTGTTGGTGCTCTATTTCATACCAATCATTGGCGCTATCACGCTGCTGGCGGCATTCTGGATCGGCGCCGGTATGTTACTGCTGGAAGTGTTTGGCCGTACGCCAAAGCCAACGTACGAGCTATCGCAGCCCGCTACTAAACGCAAGTAACGGCCCCGCATAAAAACGGCGCTCATGAATAGCGCCGTTTAAGTTAGAAGTAAGCCTGCGTAATGTTACTGCTTCTTGTCGTCACTGCCCTTCAATGCGGATTCAATGACGTCACGCGGCAAAGCGGCAGACGTCAGCAGGGCATTGCGTACCGTATCAACTGCATCGCCGCCAACGCTCGTCGCAGCGTTGAGCGCACCGCCTACGGCTGACTTGGCTGCTTCGGAAGTGTCGGCGCCAACCTCACCAGCAGACTGGATTGCTCCTTGTACCGCTGATACGGCTGCCGAGCCGATGTCGCCGCCGGTCTCCGCCGTGGCGCTCACGATCCCTTCCGCGCCGCCCCGTACGGCCGAAATTACATCACCGCCGACTTGGCTTGTGCCTTTGACTACGCCGCTCATCGTGCTGGCAGCGGTGTCGGCTATGGAAGATCCCACTTGGCCGGCACCTTTTACCGCACCGCTTGCGACGGACGCAACAGATTCTACCGCAGAACCGGCAACTTCACCGGTACCTTTTAGCACGTTCACTACTTGGTCCTTCACACTGCCGGTAATGGCATCCAAAATATTGTCCACGCCTTTTACAGCCGCAGCGACGGCATTGGTTGTTTCTTCGATAATTCTTGCGAGCATAGGGCCCCCTGTATATTAATAACTAGTACTTCTACCTTACCATACTGGCCCTAAGCGTGAGGGCAATGACTGATAGCTCTGTTCGCTCGGCCCCCACGCTACTGTTTGCTCTCTGCGCTGCGGCGTTCGTAAAAATATTTTGTGAGGAATACGATTATCAGCGCGCCGTACGTATCAGCCAAAATGCTTACCCAAATTTCGGACATATAGTGCGTTGCATAATCCGGCCAAATAGTTGCCGGCTGTCCGTGCGCCAGCTGGTCGGACTTCCAATCAGCGTATCCCTGGAACCAATACGCCAGTAATTGCGCAACCAGTAGGATGAACAATATGATTGTCAGGCTATGTTTCCGCACGAAGCCCATGATGCCATCTGTTTTTGCTTGTGATTTGCCGGATTGTTCTTTGCCCATTCCTGTAGATTTATCCAATATCAACAATCAGACAGTAAGTTTTCTCACAGTAAATTGTCATGCCGACGCATAAAATTAGGCAAACTGAAGCTTAAGGTATAAAGATGCAGGAGAGCGGGTAGTTGGCTGTGACGGAAGTTTGTCGATGACAATTCAAGCAAATCGGATGTATGCCCTAGAAAGCGACAAAGTCATGCTGAGTCGTTATCGCATGCTTGTAGAAAACATTGCCGATTACGCAATGTTTTTACTTGATACCGAAGGCCACATTACCAGCTGGAACCTGGGTGCCGAAAAGCTCAAAGGCTATAAGCCGCGCGAGATTATCGGCAGTCACTTTTCAATCTTTTATCCCGAGTCGGACAGACGTAACCGCAAGCCACAAAAGATGCTAGAAGCATGTCTGGCATATGGCAAGGTAGAGGACGAGGGTTGGAGAGTAAGGAAAGATGGTTCGCATTTTTGGGCAGATGTTATCGTCACTGCCCTTTACGATGAAGACGGCCGGCACCGTGGGTTCGCAAAGGTCACCCGTGATTTGACTGAGCGAAAAGAGTTTGAAGACCAACTGCAGCAGTCCAATAGCAAACTCGAAGCTTCTTATAAGGAACTACAGCAGCTTAGCGCTGTAAAAGACGAGTTCGTATCGCTTGCCTCGCACCAGCTGCGTACTCCGGCAACGGGGGTAAAGCAATATCTTGCCTTGCTGCTCGATGGCTATATGGGCCCGCTCACGAAGCTGCAAAGCGAGAGCATCAAAAAGGCCTACGAAAGTAACGACCGGCAGATTGAAATTGTAAATGACCTATTGCGTGTCGCCCAGTTGGACGCCGGCAAAGTGCAGCTATGCAAAGCTCCCACTGATGTGCGTGAGCTGGTGAAGGACATTCTCGCCGGTTACAGAGACACCTTCAAACGCCGCGACCAAAGGGTTACGACACGGTTACCGGCAAAGCGCTTTATTGTCGAGGCAGATAAGTCCCGCTTCCGGATGGTGCTTGAAAACCTCATTGATAACGCAAGCAAGTACACTCCCGACGGCGGAGAGATTGCGGTCTCATTGAACGTAACCCGGGGGTACTTAAGGACTATGGTAGCTGACACTGGCGTGGGCATAGATGAAAAGGATATCCCAAAGCTGTTCGAAAAATTTACCCGCTTGTCAAACCCGCTTACCCAAAACATTACCGGTACGGGCTTAGGGCTGTATTGGGCAGACAAAATTACGCGGTTGCATGGCGGCCGGATTGAAGTTACGTCCGCGCCGGCGGGCGGCACTATTTTCAGCGTTTTTATTCCCGTAGGGGCGGGCGGTGCCTAGATTATTGTTGGTGGAGGACGAAGCAATTATCAGCGAGCCGTTTGGCATCGTTCTGCGTTCACACGGTTTCCCGACCGATATAGCCTCCAACGGACTGGAGGCATTGGATTGCTGCAAAAAGAACAAGTATGGCCTGATCTTGCTGGATATTATGATGCCGCTCTGTAACGGGATTGAGTTTTTAAGAAAGGCACGCCTACGGACAAAATCGCCAAAGACCCGTATCGTCATGCTTACCAACCTTGCAAGCGGCAAAGACATAGAGGAATCGCTTGCTTTGGGTGCTCACCGCTCAATCCTCAAGGCCGAAATTACCCCGGCTTCATTGATCGAACTGGTAGAAGAAGAGCTGAGCCACTTATGAGGGCAGGACCTAAAGTATCGGTGCCAGTTCTTTAGCTATCTGCCGTTCATAACGGTAGATTTGCATCCGGTCACATCCAAACAATGCTGCCACTTCTTCCTGGGTGTGTGCTCTTTCATACGGCGGTAGCCCGAAGCGTAGTCGCAGCACCTCTTTGTATACATCTTTGCTCATTTTTTCGATGCCTTGCTCAATGACCATCCTGATTTCGAGCTCATCGTAGTCCGGCGTTTCATCAGCAACTGTCTCATGAAGCGTGCTCTCGTCATCACTGTACTGCGGCGCATCGAATGATAGCGGCCGGCGGTGCTTGTGCCGTAGTTCCCGTTCCAGCAGTGCGTCGTCTATCGATAGTCCGCTCACTTTTGCAACGTTCTCATCGGTTACTTCCAGACCGCTAACCCTCAGTTGCTGTTCGGCGGCATCGTAGGCTGCTGCTCTCACGGGATCATACTGGATGCCATCGACAGCTTTCCTTTCATCCCTCAGCCGTTTCTTCAGGTAGTTGCTTACTGCTGGTACCGCAAAAGTCGAGAGCTCGACATCTCTGGTAACGTCAAATTTCTCCACTGCTTCCACTAGGGCAACATACGCTTCCTGCCGGAGGTCTTCTTTATCAACTACTCTACTGAAGAATTTATTTGCTACGAACTCTGCAAGAGGAGCCGAATCCTCAATCAACTGTATGCGGTCAGCTTCGTTTGCGATGGTGCCGTCCTCGTTGGTCGGTAACGCCTGTATGGATTCCTTTGTCCGGCGCCTGTTTGCCACGTCATCACTTGCCCGGTGTGTCTCCATGACCGGGTTATTTGGTTCTGGCATTGGTAATTGGTGGTGCTTCTCTGTCATCTGGGATATTTTAGGATAAACAAATGCTGTATCAAACCCGGTATTCCAGGTTGTGCAGTCATTGCATCGGTTGGCTTGGCACGATACAGTGCTGA
>CAZUIL010000017.1:10346-14072 GCA_964620175.1 uncultured Candidatus Saccharibacteria bacterium
ATTTCCGAGCATGCTCTATGCGCGGTCCCCGTACCACTCCATCACGGTCTCGTAATGCATGTTGAATCTTAGTTCTAATGCACCTTACCGCAAACGTCGTAAAGTTGAGACCTCGGGTCAAATCAAACCTATGCGCAGCTACAGTTAACCCCAGGTCTGCTTCCTGGTTGATATCTTCACGATCCAAGGTCCTGCCGGAGTACTTTTTGGCAACAAATCGCGAGAGAGGAATAAAATCCTCAATCAACTGTATGCGGTCAGCTTCGTTGGCGATAGTGCCGTCTTCATTAGCTGGCAGGGACAATACGGATTCTTTGGATCTCCGTGTTGGAACAGGAGTCAATTGCCTTCCAGAGTGTTCACGGAAGGCTGTTGCACCTGGTACAGCGTCTGCTGCGTGCTCCAAATCAATGTGTGCATCATGTCGATTACTCGGGTTAGTCACATCTGCAATGCCTTGGATAAAATTTCTTGATGGGATTTCGGACATGGTACGTATTGTAGGGTAAACCATTGTTGAAGCAAGCTTAAACAGAAACCACAGCTGCTAATTGGAAGTTGCTCTAGCTTTCTTTTGTCCGAGGAGTGTTTCTTATGCCCAACGCAGAGATTACTCCACCGACTGCAAGTAGTGTTGCAATTGCAATAATGCCTCTCTTAAAGCCTGCTACGCTAAAATTAGAGCTGATAATTAATCCAATCGCAGCTGTGGCAACCAGCCCAGCAATGCGGGCAATGGCGTTGTTGATGGCCGAGCCAATCCCGGCATGCTCTTCGCGGATATCCGATAAAACGGCAGAAGTTAACGGCGCCACGGTTACTGAAAGCCCAAGCCCAAACAGGACAATGCCAGGAAATATTTGTGTCCAATAGGCGACACTTTCGTCTACCAGCAGCATCGTCAAGAACCCGATGCTGCCTATTACCGGGCCAATAGCCATGAAAATCCTGGGCCCAAATTTGGCAGAAAGTTCACCGAACCGAGGTGATAGCAAAAACATTATTAAGGTTATAGGCACCAAGGCCATGCCGGCCTTTAGGGCGCTATAGCCGCCTACTTGCTGGACGAATATCACCACCAGGAAGGTCGCAACCGATAGCCCGGCATAGATAGCTATAGTCGCGAGGTTGCCAACACTGAAGTTATGTACTTTAAATAATTGCAGCGGCAGCATCGGATGCTTGGTTCGTCTTTCGTACCAGATAAACGCTGCAAAAATGGCAGCGCCGGCAAAGAATGTAGTAAGTATTAGCGGATCACCTATTCCCCTGTTGGTTTGCTCGATTAATGCGTAAACCATGGCTGCGAGTCCAGTGGCACAAAGCAAGGCGCCAATTATATCAACAGGGGTGTTTTCTCTTATTGCTGCCTTTTTGGTAAGCCACCGCATGAGCAACAATGTTACGGCAATCGGCACGACATTAATGGCAAACACCAGCCGCCAGGACGCAACATCAATCAAGAAGCCGCCTAAAAGCGGCCCGATGATAAACGAAATTCCGGTCCAGGCGGTCCACTGGCCAATCGCCTTGCCCTGCGCCGCACCTGAAAAAGAGGAAATGATGAGCGCCAATGAGCTTGGTACCAGTAGTGCGCCAAAAAATCCTTGCAGAGCCCTGGAGGCTATTAAGAATTCGCCGCTTGGTGATAGCGCGCACAGCACAGAGGCTATCCCGAACCCGACCAGTCCAATCGAAAGAATTTTTTTGCGGCCCAAAAGGTCAGACAATGCCCCGGCAATGAGTATGAATGAGCCAAGTGTCAGCAGGTAGGCGTTGACCACCCATTGCTGGAAGGGCAGCCCGCCGCCCAGGTCGTTCTCCATGGTTGGCAACGCTACGTTGACGACTGAGCCGTCTAAAAATGCGACAAAAGAAGCCAGTATGCTGATAATAAGCACAAGCTTTTGCTGTTTCGTCATACCTTAATAGTACGCCCTATTTATCAAATAACTAAACAAGTAACGGCCATAGCTGTGGCGTAGCTAGTTTTGCCACTATTCCAGCGCTTGTTCCGCGGCAAGCCTGCCTGCTTCATGTGCGGCTTGGGCCTGTCTCAACCTCTCTTGGGCAAATGCTTGCCGCTCTTTTAGGCCGGCTTCAAGTCGTCTACTCCGCTCTTTAATTCTCTCAACAGCGGCAAATATCTTTTCTGCCATTGCAAACGGATCTTCTGCATTTTCAAAATCCGTATCAATGTCCAATTGCCTAAAAGAACGCTCCCCTAGGTCAACAACCATTCCTTTTTCGCGTCCGAATTTCATACTAGCATCATAACACGCCGCACGGCTCGAGTTTTCTAGAAAGGGGGACAGAAAGGATTACAGTCAGGTATCCGTAGTCGCCAATGAAAGGCGTCTCCGGCTTCGTATGACTCGCAAATTTTTAGCTCCTCGGGATCTACAGTAGTGCCGCCAACACCGACAGGGTGATCTACAATAGTGCCGTCAGCACCGACAAGCATCTCACGGGAAGGGCAGTAGATCGTATTGTATTTATTAAAAGAGTCGTTTGTTACCAGATGGAATGTATCCACTGGCCCAGGCAACGGTAAAAACTTCATGCACAAAACACCTATGATCACGCCAAGGATCGCCAGGTCTACTTTGAGCCGCTTGTTCTTAATAGGGGATTGCCGTCTGGCGATTACGTAGATTAACACTCCAACAGAAACAGTGATCAATGTCATTAAAATGAGGGAAAGCAGGCCAGCTGCCCACTCAAGCAAGCTGTAGCTCGTCCGTTCTATGTCATATCCGTAACTCGGCTGAATTAGTGATGCTTCTGTTTGTGAAAGGCCGGATTGTTGCAGCCAATTTTTCGCCTCATCACTGTTTAGTTCCTCAACCAGCACATAGGGGTTGGCGCTATTAATTTTATTCGCAAGTTCGGCATTGCCCGACTGTGCCATTAACCAACCTACGGCACAGTACGTGCCATATTCATCGATAAAGACTGGTTGCCGCTTGTTTGGTACTGAAGTATTGACGGGGAATTGCCCGACTTTCCAGTAGGTATGCAAGTTGTCCAAGGTATGTAAACGTGCTGGGTTGGGGTTGCGCTGTGCGAGGCGGAGACGCAGCTCTGTAAAAGCAAGGTGTGCCTTGATGTGCTGACGCTCAACAGTGGTCATTAGTTTGTTGGAGAAGGCGATTGGTTTTTTGAGGCGCTTGTGCTTTGCTCGGATGATAGACTTCATGCTTAAGGCTTATTGTAATACAACAATAAGGATTTTGCCGCGGCCGAATCTCAGGCTGGCATCATAACACGCCCCACGGTTCGAGCCCTCCACCGTACAGAGTGCAAATAAAACAGTATGATATGGTACCCCCGCTTGGAGTCGAACCAAGAGCTTTGGCTTAGAATGCCTCGCAGGAATCCGTCCCACGGGGGCTTACGTTCTTGTTGCTAAGCTCTTAGTTTCATATGCACAATTATACTTTATTTAGATTTAGCTTTTACCCACCGCCTTCGGGCAGCATGACGAGCGATCATTTTACGCAATTCTCTTTTTAAATAGAAATCTTCGTATTCTCTGAAGTCTAAAAAGTCCATTGTACTCATGCCGTGGAACAGCATCTTAACTTCAGGGTATGGGTCCCTAATCCACATTTCTGAATAAGCTTGTGCATATGTATCCCAATACGCATGCTCACCGTTTTTATTTGCCTCAAATATAGGCTTGAAATAATCTAATTCTGCGCCATATCTTTGTTTTAGCCATTT
>CAZUIL010000018.1:0-13511 GCA_964620175.1 uncultured Candidatus Saccharibacteria bacterium
GGCTGCTGGCGGCGGGTACTCACCCGCTGTGATTTGAGCACGATGCTCTGCAGCTCTTTAAAAATCGCAAAGTGCTTATTGGTATGGTAAATCTTCGTATTGCCTTGCTTCTCGGAAATAAGGAAGCCGATCTTCTCAAGCCGCTTTAGCTCGCGCTGGATATTGCCGGCATCTTCCTTGATCAATTTAGCAAGTCCGCGGACATGCGTCTTAAAGTCCGGGTACTTGGCATACACTACGATAATTTTGCGCCTGACGCGCGAAGTGATAAATACGTCTAACATAAGCCTTTATTGTTATTCGAACAACGTAGAGTATAGCGGGCTTGGCCGGCCTTTTCAACTCAATTGTTCCCTTTCAGCGCCGCCGACTTCTATAATAGGTAGCGTGATTGAGGCACGGAAAGCGGCGAAGAGCAAACAAAACAGCGGCACTACCCCGCCGCCTGTTTCGTATTACAAAATCTTGGTTGCCAGCCAAAAATACCATGGCCATGAACCGCTGACCTACAGCGGCGAACCTGGCCTTGTGACCGGCCATGTCGTCAGCGTACCGCTGCAACGTGCAGTCGTCCCAGGCATCGTTATGGGTGAAACCGACAAACCGCCGTTCGCGACCAAGGCGATAGCAAAGGTCATCAGTGGAAAACCGATCCCAAAAGCGCTCACCGATCTCGCCGTCTGGCTGCAGGGTTACTACCCGGCAGCGCTTGGCACTATCGGGCAGCTGCTTCTGCCCCGCACCCTGCTTGCAGTATCACGGGACAGGCAAAAAACGGACAAGATCAAGGGAACTGCCACGGCATACGACTTGCCACCGCTCACTAAATCCCAAGCAGCTATCCTAAAGCGTATCCCCAGCCAACCGGCCACTGTGCTGCTCCACGGCGAGACCGGTACCGGCAAAACCCGCGTCTACATAGAGCTCGCCAAACGCCAGCTTAAGCGCGGCAAATCCGTCCTGGTGCTGGTGCCGGAAATCAGCCTGACGCCACAGGTTGCCGCAGAATTCCAAAAAAGCTTCCCCGGGGCAGTGATTATTTTGCACTCCAACCTTACCGATGCGCAGCGCCGCAACATATGGTTTGAAATCGTAAACGCCCAGCGGCCGCTGGTTTTGGTAGGCCCCCGCTCCGCCCTTTTCGCTCCCCTTGCCAACATCGGCCTGATTATCGCAGACGAATGCCATGATACCGCCTACAAGCAAGAACAAGCCCCGTACTACCATGCGGTCCGGGTCGCTGCGAAGCTGGCGAGCGTGCACGGGGCTACCTATGTCATGGGTTCGGCCACGCCGCCGGTCGCTGATTACTACGTCGCGGATGCGAAACGTGCGCCAATCCTGCGCATGACGGAGCTGGCTACCAAAAACCCGGTTTCCGCATCCGCTGTCATCGTCGACTTGCGGGACAAGTCCAATTTCAGCCGCCAAGCGCACTTGTCCAACCAGTTGCTCGACGCTGTCTCGCACGCCCTCAGCAGCAACCAGCAGGCCCTCGTATTTTTAAACCGCCGGGGAACGGCACGGCTGATCTTATGCGAAAACTGCGGCTGGCAAGCACTTTGCCCGCGTTGCGACCTGCCGCTCACCTACCACGGTGACAAGCACGCAATGCGCTGCCACACCTGCGGGTTTTCGGCAGAGGCGGTCTCGGCCTGCCCGGAGTGCAGATCCGCGGAAATCGTGTTTAAAAGCATTGGCACCAAATCGATCGTGAGCGAGCTGGAAAAGGCTTTCCCAAAAGCCCGCATCATGCGGTTTGACACCGACAACAAAAAGGCTGAGCGGCTCGAAGCCCACTACGAGGCCGTACATAGCGGCAAGGTCGACATATTAGTCGGGACACAAATGCTCACAAAAGGCCTGGACCTGCCGAAATTGAGTGTGGTCGGGGTCGTCATGGCCGACACCAGCCTCTATTTCCCTGACTACACGGCTTCGGAAAGGACGTACCAGCTGCTGAGACAGGTGCTAGGCCGTATCGGGCGCGGACACCTGGCGGGCACAGCCATCATCCAAACGTACGATCCGGACAGCGTCGTCATTCAGGCAGCAGTTAATAAGGATTGGGACAGTTTTTACCGCAGCGAGATAGCTGAGCGCCGGCAGTTTCGGTTCCCGCCGTTTTGCCATCTGTTGAAGCTGACCTGCAGCCGAGCGAGCCCCAAGAGCGCCCAGTCAGCCGGCAATAAACTCGTCGGCCTGCTGCGCAACAGCGGTATAAATGCTGAGATCATCGGGCCATTGCCATCGTTCCATGAAAAGGTGCAAGGCAAGTACCAATGGCAAATTGTCCTAAAATCCAAGGGCCGGCACGAGCTGGTCAAAGCCATACGCCTTTTGCCTGCCGGCTGGTCGTACGATATCGACCCGACGCACCTATTGTAATAAAATCCAGGCTATCCGACCGCTACCTCTGGTATACTAATGCCAATGACAAAAGCGAGCTACAAAGGCGGGGCTGGCCTTCGCCGTGCTACCAAGGATGATATTATCGTGCTGCCGAACCCGCATTTGCGCCAGCGCTCCAGCCGCGTCGGGGTAATTTCTGAGGAAATCCAGCAGCTCGCCGCTGCTATGGAAGCTGCTACCCTCGATTGGGAAGCGTCCCGCACGCATGAAGTCGGCGTTGCACTCGCCGCCATACAAATTGACCGCCCCTTGCGCGTTGTCATTATCCGCAATAACTTCGAGGAGAAGCAGGATAAATCCTTCACTGTTTTCATTAACCCCGAAATAACCAAGTATGAGGGTAAGATAGAAGAAGACTTCGAAGGGTGCCTGAGCATTAAGGATATTTACGGCAAAGTGCCACGGCACACGAAAATCCGGGTCAAAGCAACTGGCATTGACGGCCGGGAAATACGCGTTACCGCAGAAGGATTTCTCGCCCGCGTGTTCCAGCACGAAATAGACCACACCAAAGGCACAGTGTTCATTGACCACATAAAAGACAGCCCCAAAGCGTTTTTCCGGCTTAAGGACGATGGGCAGCTGGAGCAGCTCGATTATGGAAAAGACATCAAAGACAATCATCTACTTTGGGAATGAACGCCTGGCCACCGGCGTTACGACTGAAGCACCGGCGCTCCAGGCGCTCATTGAGGCCGGCTACACGGTTGCCGCGGTCGTTTCCAACTATCAGGCAGCCCGTTCCCGCTCGGCCCACGAGCTGGAGGTCCAAACAATAGCTACGAAGCACGGCATCCCTGTGCTGCTGCCCGGCAAACCAAGCGACATTATCCGTGAGCTACAGCAATACAACGCCGAGATAGGCGTCCTCATTGCCTACGGCAAAATTGTTCCACAGGTCGTAATGGATATCTTTCCCAAAGGCATCATTAACATCCATCCATCGCTGTTGCCGCTGCACCGGGGACCGACGCCGGTTGAAAGCGTCATATTGGACGGCTCAAAAACGACCGGCGTATCAATAATGCAGCTCGTTAAAGCCATGGACGCCGGACCGGTATTTGCCCAATCAGCAGTAACGCTCAGCGGCCAGGAGACGAAACAAGAGCTTGCGGATATGCTGCTGGAAATCGGCACGTCGATGCTGCTCGAGGTACTGCCCGGTATTTTGGACGGCAGCCTTGCCGCCCTGCCCCAGGACGAAAGCAAAGCAACGTACGACCGGCTCATCACTAAAGACGACGGGACCATTGACTGGCACAAGCCAGCGGTGGTAATCGAGCGGGAAATTCGGGCCTACAGCGGTTGGCCGGGCAGCCGGTCGACAATCGGCGGCAAAGAAGTCGTCATCACAAAAGCCCATGTTGCCGGTGACAGCAAACACCGTCTTGGCCAGACCGATCAGGCAGGGCCGTTCCGCACACCGGACGGGTACATCGGCATGCCGTCACTGGCTAGCGGCGTGTTGGTTATCGAACGGCTCAAACCGGCTGGCAAGCGCGAAATGTCCGCCCAGGAATTCCTGGCGGGTAACAAGCTGTAGGGCAACCTACATTGCTGCTTGCGGCGGCGATGGCGGACTGTCCGGACCGGGTTGGTCAGCCGGTGGGCCGGCTGGCGGTTCAGGAGCTTCCAGCGGCGCAGCAGCCTGCTGGCTGGCAGCCAAAATCTGCGGCGCCGCCGTTTTGACTTCGTTTTTGAGGTTAGCAAACTCTTCGGCGACAACTTGCTTGTAGTTCGGGAAATTCGTTTCGAGCCATTTGAGTGCGCCGGCTTCGTCGTTGCGGTCGATAAAGCCTTCGAATTCATCCAACTGCTCATTGCTCATCTGTTCCGCGAGCTTCATACCTACCCGCATTTCAAGCGTCTCGTAAATGTGCCTGAGCATTTGGTTTTTTTCTGATGCCGGCAGAGCCCCGAGTCCAAGCTCTTGCAGTAAATTTTCGTCCAGTTTAAACATTCACGCTCCCTTTCACCCTATTCTATCAACTTTGCAATAGATATAAAATTCCGAAAAGAACCAGCAGCCCGACCGCTCCCCAAAAGCCATTTTTCATTGCCTGGCGGTAGGCGGCGTTATCAAAAAAGCCCGGCTCGTCTTTGCTGGCCGGAGCGGTGCTGGCGGCAGCCCGTGCAAGTACTGCATCTTGTGCGATCCGTCTACGCATAACGCTTGAAAGCGGCGCCATGCTTGCCCCCGCACCGGCAGCTGCGGCGTTGCCCTCAGTCGCGTCTTTCACCTCATGGCGCAGTTCGTAGTAGTGTTCGAGCGGCAGGTTTTTCTCGGCGGCCTGTTCCACTTCTTTCAGGACAGTAGCCGGTTCGGCGCGGCGTTCCACAGCATCCGGCACCGGCGGCAGTATCTCCTTGCTTGGTGCCATTGCTTCCTCACGCCGCAGCGGCCTGGGTTCAGCAGCGATTTTGCGTACCGTGGCAGCCTCTACTGGGGCCTCGGCATTTTGGCGCGTCGGTCTGGCAGTCTCGGCCGCAAAGAACGGGTTTTGTGTGCGGTTTTCCTGGACTTCTTCACCAGCCCGTTTGCTTGCCAGCCGCTCACGCTCCTGCCGGCTACGTTCCTGCAAATCGTGGGCCATTTTCTTTTCGCTTTCCAATTTTGCCTTCACGTCCTCCAGCTCCCGCCTGGTTTCAGCATCAGCCTTCCTAAGTTTGCGGTCACGGCCCCGGCTCAGCAGCTCAGCGCCTGCGAATGCCAGGAAAGCGCCACCGCCCCGCCGTTCGATTACCCGCTCCTTCTCGATGCGTTCCGGCCGTGGTGCTGCGGCGTAGCCGGTGCCACGCGGCCGCTCATAAACTACACCGCCATCACTGTCACTGCCAGTCCAGCGCTCGCCTGAAGCTTCATTATCGCGGCGGGCTATTTCCTCAACCGGCGGCAAAATCGCCTCGTCCGGCGGCACCTCGCTGGTGCGGCTTCTTTCGCCGGTTGGCCGTGGCAGTCCTTCATCAGGCGTCGCCGCGGCGGTCGCCGCTTCATCCGGCCGGTCAACGTCCGTCTCAGCCGCAGTCGTATGCTCCGGGTAGGTTACCGGCTCCGGCAGGACATTACCGGGATTTGCAGGCATTTCATATTCAGAAGCGACTGCTGAAGCTTCGGGCGTTTGCCCAGGCGCAGGGTTCTTTTCCGGCTCTTTGACCTGCTCTACCTGCGGGAAAAGCAAGCCGCCCGAGAGGCGTGAAAATAGCCGCTGCAGCCGTCCGGACCGCTCCTGCTTGCCACTTTTCTCTTTGGAGCGCTTCCGGATACCAAAAACATCTTCCTCGTCGTCTTCCTCTTCGTCATCATCGCGCCGTTCAGCTGCCTCCTGCTCAGGACGCCTAAACAGCCTGTCCAGCAGTTCGCCGAAACGGCGCTTGCGCCGGAACTCACTCGTGGCTTGGTCTTCAGGCCCGATGCCCGGGCGGTTCTCTTCCATACTAGAAAGTTAATTATATAACATTTACAGCTTGCGAGCAATGGTTTCCTGGGTAAAGAGTTCTATGGTATCGCCTTCCTGCAGGTCAACACGCGAAGTGGTCTTGAAGCTCATGCCGCACATCTCGCCCTCGAACACTTCTTTGGTGTCCTGCGGCCCGCGCTTTAGGTTGGTCACCTCGACTTCCGCCAGCTGTTCATTGCCCCGCAGCACCCGCGCACGGGCCGGAACTACCAACTTGCCCTCGGTTACCTCGCCGCCGCAAATCACGTCGGTCTTGGTCAGCTTAAAGACGCCTTTGACAAGCAGTTTGCCAAGCGTCGTTTCAACAATTTGCGGAGCAAGAAGGTTGGACAGCTCTTCCTTTACGTCGTCGATAAGTTCATAGATAACCCGGTACAGCCGGATATTGATTTTATCGCGGTTCGCCAGCTGCTTGACGTTTGGCGGCACCGTAACGTTAAAGCCGTAAATAATCGCGTCCGACGTGCCCGCGAGGTTTATATCATTTTCACTCACCGCACCAACGCCCGAAGCGACCACACGCACTGCCACCTCTTCCGTATCCAGCGTCTTTACGCTATCGATTACCGAGGCCAGGGAGCCCTGCACGTCAGCCTTGACGATGATGTTCAGCTCCTGCACATCTTTCGCGCGGTTCATAATCCGGATCAGCTCGTTGCTGGTTAGGCCGACGCGTCCGTTGCCCGATCCGTTTTGCCGTCCCTGTATCATCTGCCGGGCAGTCTTTTCGTCCTTGGCTACCGTAAATTCATCGCCAAATTCAGGCAATGTCTTAAACCCGGTAACAATTGCCGGTGTCGACGGGCCAGCCTCTTTTATTGGTTTGCCGTACGTCGACTCGAGATTACGGACCTTGGCGTAGCTGCTGCCGGCCACGATTACCGCGCCCGGCGTTAAGACGCCCTGTTCCACGAGTAACTCGGCTACCGGCCCCCGGCCCTGCTCCATGTGCGCCTCAATGACAAGCCCCTGCGCCGGAACGTCTTTGTCTGCCTTCAGCTCTTCTACGTCCGCAACCAGCAGCACCATATCGAGCAGTTCCGGAATCCCCTGATGCGTTTTAGCGGATACCTCCTGCACAACGGTATCGCCGCCCCACTCTTCCGGCAGCAGGTCCTGTTCGGACAACTGCTGCTTCACCTGGTTGGTATTGGCGTCTTCTTTGTCGATCTTATTAATCGCCACGATGATTTTAACGCCGGCTTTTCTTGCAAACCGGATGGCCTCTGTGGTCTGCGGCTTAACGCCGTCATCGGCCGCCACGACGATAAGCACAAGGTCGGTCAGCTGCGCGCCGTGTTCCCGGAGTGCGGCAAACGCCTCATGGCCCGGCGTGTCAAGGAACGTGATCTTCCGGCCATTATGGTCTATCTGATGCGCTGAAATATGCTGGGTAATGCCGCCTGCTTCCTGCTTGACCACCTCCGCGCCGCGAATGGCGTCAAGTAGCGACGTCTTGCCATGGTCGACATGGCCCATCACCGCGACGACCGGCGGCCGCTCCGTCGCGTTTTCGCTCGCCGCCTGCTTTTGGCGGGCCGGTACGGGCGCTTCGGCCGACTTTTTCACCAGCTCGACATCTACGCCAAGTTCACCGACGATTATCTGGGCGGTGTCAAAGTCAATCCGCTCATTCACCGTCGCCATGACGCCGTTCTTCATGAGTTCGGCAATCACCTTGCTCACCGGAAGCATAAGCTTTTCGGCAAGTGTGCCGACCGTAATCGTATCTTCTATCTCAAGCTTCTGGGTCATGCCACTTGCTCCTTTCTGGCGGCGCTCCGCCAACTTACGCTTACCTACATAGCTATTTGGTATCTTTTAGGCTCAGGGCGATTTTGCGCGCTTCAGTATCGATATCCAACACCTTGAACTGCTTCTTTTGATTGAGCTGGAATATCTTTTCCGGGTCAACGCTGTCATCATCACTCATTTCAGAAACGTGCACCAACGCCTCTACCGCCGGCGAGAGCTGTACGAACGCGCCAAACGGCGTGATGCGGGTTATTTTACCCTCGACGACGTCGCCTTTCTTGAAGGCTTTGACCTCATGCAGCCATGGGTCTTCGGTCATTTGCTTGAGGCTTAAGGAGAGGCGGTCCTTGTCGATTGCAATAATCTTTGCCTTGATCGTCTGGCCGGTCTTCACGTAGTTGCGCGGATCTTCTACCCGCTCCCACGAGATTTCCGAAATGTGGATGAGCCCTTCGATGCCGTCAACGTTCACGAATGCGCCGAAGTCAATAACGCCGGTTACGACACCTTCGACCTCATCACCGACTTTTAGTTCGGCAAAGCGGGCCTGCATGTCATCCTTAATTGCTTCCTTCTCGGAGAAAATAAGCTTGTTGTCCTTGCGACTGACATCCAGGATGCGTACCCGGATTGGCTTGCCCACAAGCGCATTCAGCTTTTGCAGTATTTCGTCCTTGTCAGCGCCCGATACCCGCGGGTAATGGCCTGCCGCCAGCTGCGAAACCGGCAGGAAGCCGCGGATGCCTTCCAGCTCCACGAGCAAACCGCCGCGGTTGGCGTCATACGGCTCCACTTCAAGTATCTCGCCTGCGTCATACATGCGCTGCAATTCGTCCCAGCCGCGGTCCTTGGCGGCCCGTTTCAGGCTGAGCAACGCGTAGCCCTCGTCAAGCTCCGGATCTACCACGCTCGCTGTGACGCTCTGCCCTTCCTCAAGCTTTTGGCCGTGCCCGATCTCCCGCCTGAGCACAACGCCGACGCCGTTCGGGCCGAGATCGACCCACACTTCGTGCTTGCGTACTGACGTAACGACGCCTTCAATGACGTCACCTTGTTTTAGCTGCTTGATTTCCGTGGACGCCAGCAATTCGTCCATAGTAACAGTGTTATTGGCTGTTTTTGCCATAATGAATTATGACTCCTTGTGAGACTGTGGTGCGCCGTAGCGCATTACTCCATTCAGACTTACCAGTATTATATCTGTTACCACCCCTTTTTGTAAAGAGTGCCGGCGGGCGGCAGAACGGCCTGCCAAGCCGCGCGGTGTGCTACACTACAGGTAGTTTCAAAACATGGGGCTTGGAGGGGTTGATTCAGTGTATCTAGCTATCGATATCGGCGGAACAAAAACGTTATTCGCCAGCTTTTCGGCGGACGGCAAACTGCTGAAGAAACACAAGTTCCCGACCCCTGAGGAATACGATGCTTTCATCACCGAGTTCGAAAGGCAGTTCACGTCAATATTCCCTGACGAGGACTTCCGCGGCGCGGCGATCGCCATACCAGGGCGCCTCGACCGCAAGCACGGCATTGCCCTGGCGTTTGGCAACCGTCCCTGGGAAAACGTGCCGATGGCAGCTGATTTCGAGAAATTAATACATTGCCCTACCCTGATCGAAAATGACGCGAGAACCGCAGGGCTTAGTGAAGCACTTAACGTCAAAGATGAGTTTAAAAAGGTGCTTTACGTTACCGTAAGCACCGGGATAGGCGCCGGTCTTATCATAAATGGCAAAATTGATCCAGAAACAGCTGACAACGAAGTCGGCCAGATATTGCTGGAGTTCCAGGGCCGGCTCACCCGTTGGGAAGACTTCGCGTCCGGCAAGGCGTTCTACGAAAAGTACGGCAAGCGGGTCAGCGACATCACCGATCCGCACGCCTGGTACTACATTGCGCGCAATATCGCCATTGGCCTCACCACCCTGGTGGCAACCTACACCCCGGAAGTTATTATCCTGGGTGGCGGCGTCGGGGCTAACCTCGAGAAGTTCCACGACCGCCTGGTGGAAGCAATGAAGATTTATGAGAACCCGATGTTTACCGTACCGCCCATCAGAAAGGCCAAAAACGCCGAAGAAGCGGTGATTTACGGCTGCTACGAGCTGGCCAGGCAGCGCTGGGCGCCACTGAAAGAAGGCAGCGGAAAATGAGCCGCCAGTCAGCGGAACAAACCATGGATGCGCTGCTGCGACGGCTACGCAGTGACCATCCCCATATCACCTTTGCACCGGGAGAACAATTTTGCTGGTCACCCGGAAACAGTACCGTTATGTACGCCACGCCTACTGGCAACAGTGCCGTCTGGGCGCTGCTGCACGAGGTGGCGCACGCGCTCCTTGGACACACCGCCTACGGCTCGGATTTTGAGCTACTGCGGCTGGAAGTCCAGGCGTGGGAAAAGGCCAAGGCGCTCGCCGCAGATTACGGCCACCGTATTGAAGAGGACCACATCCAGGATTGCCTGGACACCTACCGCGACTGGCTGCACCAGCGCGCCACTTGTCCTGAGTGCGGCTCCATCAGCCTCCAAACCGACAGCCAGCGCTACGAGTGCTTTAACTGCCGGGCTGCCTGGAAAGTGACCGCCTCGCGCTTTTGCCGCCCCTACAGACAACTGCAAAATCCGAAACCAGAAGCGCGAAACTCTAAACAAGCTCCAAAAAAGAAGTCCGAAACAGTGCAGGCGTTATTTTCCTGACATTTCGGACTTCTAACTTCAGATTTCGAATTTGTTTCTAATGTCGAAATCTAATTTCTAACTTCAAAAAAGCTAAGCAGCTTTTTTTGTTCTACGGCTAATACGGCCGCCCTTAGCGCCAGCGATGCGGGCCAGTTCGCGGTTTGCAAAGAAACCGCCGGTGCGGCCCTTCTTGCCGCCCTTAGCACCGATCTTAGAATAAAAATCAGCGCCATACTTTGCCTTGTTGGTTGCAGCTGCGGCCTTGCCGCCTTCTTTTGTTCCTGCCATATTGCTTCTTCTCCTTTACGTTAGGCTCTCGAGTGAAATAAAAAGAGGGGTCTGTTTGCCCTTGGGGCAAGTTACCCTCTTCTCACTTCTTCGAATAAGCTTATGATATCACCAAGTATTGCTTATGTCAATCAAAATTACTGCTGTAAAACGGTGCGGATTAATAGTCGCTCAAGATAACCGCCGGCTTTTTGGTCTTTACCGGTCCTGCGGCATCAACGCTGCGTTTTTCGGTGGCTGCCCGCATGGTCTCATAGCAGGCTTCGAACTTATCCTTGTATTCGCCGCGCTCGGTTGCCAGGAAGCTGATGTGGTTGTTCATCTGCTCTTTGGCAGTCACGCCCTTATCATAACCCCTGGCTTCACCGCTGTAGCTGCCGATCATGAACGCGCAAAACAGCACCGCGATAACATCTACGGTGATAAATCCGGCAAAAAGTGCATTTTTGAGCTTCATGATACCAAAATAATTAACAGAGGTACCCCTCTGCCAACTCCTTACATTACCCTATCTTACTATTATACCATACTTGTCAATATTATGCAATACTTGCCGCTTGTTATACTGGTGGTATGAAGGCATTGGCACTCGGACTTGCATTTTTTATAGAGCTGGGCGCGATCGCCGCCTACAGCTACGCCGGCTTCGCAGGTGATCGCCCGGCTGTCTACCGGCTTGTCTTTGGCATCGCCCTGCCTCTGTTCATTATCGCCTTTTGGGGCCGGTACATGGCGCCGAAGGCCGCTTCCCGCCTGCAAATACCCTGGTACGCCGCTGCCAAGCTGGTGATCTACCTTGGGGCAGCTATCGCCTTGGCCGGCTCGGGTCAGCCGGTTATCGCTGCAGTATTTGCGGGACTCGCTATTTTTGATGAAATCCTGCTTTACCTCGCCGGCGAAACCCGCCCGAAGCTAGGGGATTAGGCAGCTTCTCCGGGTTGCGGCTGAGGTGTATAATCCTCCTATGGAGAGGAAGACACTTTGCCAGCGGGACCAATGCTGGGAATTCCGTGACGTTACCGGCGACAATGACGTGACGGCCGCGGAGTTTATGGGTGAATGTATCCAGTTTGCCCAAAAACTGCATCATAAGTCCGACTTTGACTACGAGGAGTGCCCGTTTAACTTTACAGAGGCCAAGGCCATCATTTACTTGGCTGAGAAAGACGGCGAAATCTAGCCACAACCAATTTCCTTCCCAACTCTAGTTGGATTCGCAGCCAAGTCCGTCTCCATCACGGTCAAAGCGATGATGGTCTGAGCCAATCACCGTAACCGAAAAACTTATATCACTGCAATCCAAGTCGTAAGATACGTTTGGCACGCACGGAGTATAATTTGGATCGCAGTTCGAGCGTACAGGCGCTGGTGTTGGTTTAGGTTTGGGCTTAGGCTCGGGCTCCGGTGCAGTGACCGGCTCAGGCGCTGTTTGCTCAACAGATCTTGATTGCACCTGAGGCGCAGGTGTCTCTGTCACTGGTTCTTTAATCTCTACTTTCCCAACGTTTGACGGTGGCTGCACTGCTGTATTAGCCTGCTCCGCTATATCTGTATTTGTTGTCGACCCGAAAATTACTGCAGCCAATAGCAATAGTCCTGCCCCCCAACCCAACAACTTTTTCATACCACCCCCTATTATGCTTCCAGTATCCTCCTCTTCTATAAAAACACAACCAATTTCCTTCCCGCCCCTGGGGTGTATAATTTATGATATGGATTGGGAAGAGGCGCAACTGGTTAGGTTTGCGCGAATTACTGACCGAGATGTTCATGAGCTTTTAAGAAAAAGCTCTACTGAATATAATTTTCTTGAGATACAGCCAAAGGTTGAAAAGGTAATTGAAAGCGTAAATCTTCTTCGAGAGAACTTTGAATTTTGGTCACAATTACCACAACAAATTCGAACCGAAATTAACTCAAGGCTAGACGAGCTAGCAACTGTATTCGATGAAATGCAGACATTTGACCCTAAGAGAGATAATGCATGGGGTGCTCGCAATACACTTGTTGAGAGATTCCAAAGCTATTACTCACAATTCTATACTTTTCTCATAGAGAAGCTTAATGCATATCTAGGATTAAGGGCATATAATCAAGAGCTCTCGAGTAAATTTGGTCAGGAAGCTAAGTCTGAATTGGCTGAAATCAGAAAAATACGCCGCGAAATTGACAGGATAAACAAAGGAGTACAAGAAGCGGCTACAATTGCTAGCAAGACTGCATCAACAGCGACTGCTAGTAGCTTTGATGGCCAAGCTACCGAGCATAAGGGAGAAGCTTCCAGGTGGTTCTGGGGCATTATTTGCTTTGGAGCCGTCGCATTGTTAATTGCACTCTCAATTACATATCAGGTTATCCAAGAAATCGTCAGCAACAGGACTGTTTTCGATAGTGCTGAAGCTAGTCTATTCAAAATTGCAGTTCTTGCGTTTCTGTACATAGGTATACGATTTGCAATGAGAATGTATTCTGCTCATAAACATCTCTACACCGTTAATAAGCATAGGGCAAATATTTTAAAGGCTATGGATGCATACCGAAGTGGAGCAAGTGACGAATCTACTAAAGACAAGATCTTACTTGCTGCTGTAGGTGTGGCATTCAGTCAAACTGAAACTGGTTTCCTCACCACAAAGGAGGGAGCTGGAAGTGACGAATCTGATATTATTGATATCGTAAATCTGGCATCTAAAAAGTAATCTAAAATATAAAGCCGTTACATCGTCTTAGTATTATCGATTCCGTCGGCAAGTTGGCGGTTTCTGATTTCGTGGCCATGGCAAACCTGTCCTGATCCGGGTATCCGTGTCATTGCTTCTATCTTCAGGGGAGGACAGCCGGAGGGGCGGCTCAGCCGGCGCCCCGCGCGTTAGGAGGGGATGTTCCCCTCCTAAAAAGCGAAAAGCCGCCCTTCT
>CAZUIL010000019.1:0-4009 GCA_964620175.1 uncultured Candidatus Saccharibacteria bacterium
GGCTCTCCTGCTGGTACGCCAGCCCGCGCTTAAACAGCAGCAAGAAGAACCATTGCGTCCATTTGTAGTAACCGGGGTCGGTGCTGTCTATTTCCCGCTCCCAGTCGTAGCTAAAGCCAAGCTGCATCAGCTGCTTCTTAAATTTGGCGGTATTCTCGTCTATTGCTTTCCGCGGGCTGACGCCATGTTTGATCGCATAGTTCTCAGCCGGTAGGCCAAACGCGTCCCAGCCCATAGGGTGCAGCACGTTAAAGCCCTGCATCCGGTTAAACCGTGCCACGGCATCGCCGATGGTATAGTTGCGTACGTGCCCGACATGCATCGCCGCTCCGCTCGGATAAGGAAAGTACTCCAGGACGTAGCGCTTCGGCTTAGAAGGGTCCTCGGTTGCCTGGTAAATCTTGCTATCTTCCCAAGTTTTTTGCCACTTGGATTCAATCTCTTTGGGGTTATATCGCCTCATATGCATCTTTTGGTGATTCTTAAAAACACCTTACCACACTCTGTTATGCCGGACAATTAGCCCACGGGCCTCAGCCACTCCGCAAAGCGGTCTGCGGTGCCGCGCTGGACTGCTTCGTAGGCTTCCATAAGCTGCCGGGTAATCGGGCCGACTTGCCCGTTGCCGATCGGGCGTTTGTCAATTGAGAGTACCGGCGTAATGCGGGCGCTTGAGCCGCAAAGGAAAGCTTCCTCTGACTTATAAAGTTCTGTGCGGTCTATACTGCGCTCCTCTACTTCCATGTCCATTGATCTGGCCAGCTCGATGAGGCTGTCGCGCGTAATGCCTTCTAAAATATCGGTCGAGGTGTCCGGTGTCGCCAGCTTGCCGTTCCGCACGATAAACAGGTTGGCCACTGTGCTTTCGGCGACATGCCCATGGTGGTCAAGGGCAATAGCGTCATCGTAGCCGTTGAGCAGCGCTTCGTTCTTCATCAGCGCCGCGTTCACATAGCTGCCGTTAATCTTCGCCTTGGCCGGAATGGAGTTATCGGAATTCCGCACCCAGCTTGAAATACCAAGGTTTACACCGCTCCTGGGCAAAATTTCGCCCATTGGGTAGACGTAGGCGCTAAGGCTGTTTTTAAGCCCGTGGATCTTCGTTCCGGCAATGAGCTCGTCGATAAACACCGTTACCCGCACCAAGGCATCTTCTTGGACATTATTTTTCTTAAGCAGTTCGAACATGGTCGCCTCAAACTTCTCATACGTCCACTCTTCGACAAACGAATGGAAATCCATTATCCGGGCCGAGTTCTGCAACCGCCGGAAATGGTCTTTCATCCGAAACGCCAGTAGTTTTTTCTCCTGCTCATTCCAACTGACTCCAAACACCGTATACACGCTTAGTCCATAGAGCACCGGCGAGCTGGCGATACTGACATTGGCTTCGCTGAATGGTACAAATCCATCCCGAAAATAGGCTTGGGTCTGCTGGAAATCAAGCATGGTGTTTCCCCTTTGTAAACTGCTTACGTTTAATATTTATCCAGTCCTTGCTCTGGCGAACAAGCTTAGTTTGGTCGTTAGGATCTGCCAGAAGCAACTTGACCGCCTCTTCGGCAAACACGCCGTTTTGCGAGCCTTTCGCCAAAACCACTGCTCCCGACTTCATATTTTGTTTGATAAATTCCCCGGCACTATATGGGTCATTAAACGTTTGTACTTTGCAGCCTTTTCGCTTGGCTGCGGACGCTAGATACTGATTGGCATCCGGACCGAGAGTAACCACCCAATCCAGCTGGTGGGGATCGCAGTACTCGCCAACCTCAGTATGGGCCTCTCGTGAGTAGCTGCCGAGTTCGTTCATGTTGCCGAGTAAGGCTATCTTTTGCGGGGCATTGAGCTTGTAGAGCGTATCGAGTGCGGCTTTCGTTGCCACCGGGCTGGCGTTATAGGTGTCGTCAATGATGAGCGAGCCGTCGATACCTTTCAGCCGCTGCATCCGGCCAGCAACTGGTTTTACCTCGCGGATGCCCGCCTCAATTTGCTCAGGTGTCAGTTGTTTTTCGTTGGCGACTGCTATAGCGGCGCACAATGAGTACAGCTGTGTCTCAGCGATACTCTCATGATTGGCGCTTAAGATTGTCGCATTACCGTGCAAAACCTTGAAGTTATAGGCGTTTTCAGTAAACGTGAGGCCGGTCAGTTGGTAGTCTGACGCCTGGCGGACGGAATAAGTAAGTGTCGAAACCGGTAGTTTGGCAGTGTATTCCTCGGGACAAAGGTCACGGTTGACAAGCAGTTTTTCCGACAGCACAGCAATGTTCATTTCCTCATCGGCAACTTCGGCTATATCTCGGAAAAACTCCATGTGTTCAGGAGTTATCGCAGTCAAAACGCCTAAGTCAAGCCGGAGGTATTTGGCGAACTGCTTGATTTGTCCAGGCCCGTCAGTCCCCAGCTCAACCACTACGATCTCTGGTTCGTATCGGCGGCGCAGTTCATGCTCGTTACGCACAAGCACCGCAGCCCACGCGAACGGATTGAACAGCGAGGGCATTTTCTCGTCAAAAAATACTAAAGGCACGCTAACGAGGTCGTTGTAGTTGCCTTCCTGGTACCGCACTTTGTATGTTTGCTTTAGGACGGTTGCGATAGCGGTTTTTGTGCTGGTTTTGCCGATACTGCCGGCGACGCCGATGATAAACGGATTATATTTTTTCCTTAGCCTTCTGATTTGCCAACCGAGTATTGTGACGATGATGCTCTTGGCAATTTTTTTCATACCTTACGCGGTTACCTTAATTTCCAGGGGTTTGTATTGCCTGTAGCCGGCTTTGGAGTTCCTCCATGCTTATCGTTTCCTGGGGAATTTGCAGTTTTGATTGGATGCCGTAGTCGCCATACCGTTCCTCGCGGATCCCGCTATCATAAGTAATCTTCACCAGTTGCCGGGAAACCGGGTCAATAAATAAAGAGAGTTCCACGTCAGCAGCATCAGCATAGTTCTGGGGATCAAGTCCGCTCAGTTCGCCAAATCCGCTACGCCGCAAAAACTCCTGCAGCATCTGCACGTACGCTTGCGGCTTTATGGCAACTTTGTATTTATAGACTCGCTTCCCGTTGTCAAACGTCCGCTCCATTTGCGACAAATCGGTATGGTAAACGTCGCGGTCCTTCATCATGTTAACAATGTACGCCCGGTCGCTCTGCTGCATTGAAGCGAACGGCACGATACCGAGGAACGCTTCGCTAAAATAGCCGTCCTGCTTCATCTCTTCACTCTCGGATTTACCCCAGATGCCAGTAATACTAGAGAAATCGAGGCGGCTGCCATCGCTGCCGGACTGGCCGGGGTCTATTTCCTTGTACCGGGCAAAGTCCATTTTAGGCAGGCCGATGGTTTCGGTTACGACCCGCTGCTCACCTTCAGGGGATTGCTGTGTGATAGTAGTCATACCGTACGCGTAATTTTCTCCTCCAAAGCCGAGCCGTATCTTCTGGTCGAGCTTGGCAGCACCGGTGTCTTGGATAGTGTGCCGGGTCACGCTCCGGGTGTTCATAGCCGAGTCAAACATGCCCCAAAAAACCCGCGAGGGGCTTTGGTATACTTTTTCCCACCACAGCCAACCTGAAAGCACAAACGCTAGCAGGCCGCCGACGATAAGCAGGATTGGCAGCCATTTGTTGTAATCGGATAACAAAGTTCTCTTGCCCGCCCTGGAGCTAGTTGCATTTGACACGGTAGGTGATGTAGCTGTTTTCTTCTTGGTCGTAGGCTTCTTTTTTGGCATGTAGCTATTGTAGCAGCTACTACCCCTATTTTCTTAGTTTATTTGTTGGCCAGCTTACACCTTTAGTCTCTGGTAAAATACTGGTATACTCTTTTCGTTTACGGGGATATAGCTCAGTTGGCTAGAGCGCTTGCATGGCATGCAAGAGGTCACGAGTTCGAGTCTCGTTATCTCCACCATTTTAAGCAGGATTTAAAAAGACCGGTTAAACCGGTCTTTTTCGTGCGCGCCCACCCGCGGCGGGTATGTTTGTTTTGGTTCTTTATTTTCAC
>CAZUIL010000019.1:4109-8157 GCA_964620175.1 uncultured Candidatus Saccharibacteria bacterium
TTTTCGTGCGCGCCCACCCGCGGCGGGTATGTTTGTTTTGGTTCTTTATTTTCACGCGCCGCTTGCGCACGAATCATATATAGTTATATAACTTATGCTTCTGCTAAGTCAAGTTGCCTGCCGGTTGATCAATTTTAAGAATTCTGTTTCGGAGATTTGTTTGGTGCCTAGCTTTTCGGCTTTCTTAAGCTTACTGGCCCCGACGTTTTGGCCGACTACCAGGTAATCGGTATCTTTGCCGACGCTTGACTGGATGGCGCCCCCAAGCTGCCTGATCCGCTCGGCCGCTATGTCCCTACCCATACTTTCAAGCGTTCCGGTTACTGCAAACTTCTTTCCAGACAGGGGTCCGCTGGCATGCGAATGGTGGACAGGATGGACGCCTAAGCCTTTGAATTTCTCTATCAACTTCCGGTTATCCTGGTCCGCAAACCAGCCCAGGATGGATTCCGCCACCACCTGGCCGACACCATCCACTTCCGTTAGATCGTCAAGCGTCGCCTTTGCAAGGTTATCGACTGAACCGAACCGTTCTGCCAAGTCAATGGCAGTCTGGGTACCAACATGGCGGATGCCAAGGCCGTAGATAAACCGCGGCAGCGGCGGTGACTTGCTTGCTTTAACGCCTTGGATAAGCTTTTCGGCGGATAGTTCGGCAAACCGTTCCAGCCGCACGACGTCTTCCTTGGTCAGCCGATAAATGTCCGCCATATCTTTTACCAAACCGGCATCTACCAAAGCAGCGACGTTTTTCTCGCCCAATGTCTCGATATCCATGGCACTTTTGCTGGCATAGTGCTCGAGCGCCCGCTTCAAAAGCAGCGGTCCAGTGGCGCCTTTCACCCGATATACTGCCTCGCCTTCCGGCCTTACAAACTCCAGCTCGGGATACTGGCGTTTCAGCTCGGCCTCCATATCAAACTGTTTCGCACCTTTCGGGCGCATTTCAGTCAGTACTCGGTCAACCTGGGGAATTATGTCGCCGGCTTTAAAGATTACAACCGTATCGCCAATGCGGATATCTTTGCGTGCAATTTCATCGGCATTGTGAAGGCTGGCGTGTTGCACGGTTGTCCCGGCAACCTGGACGGGGTCAAACACCGCGACCGGCGTCGCCGCTCCGGTCCGGCCAATGCTGATGACAATGTCTTTCACCTGCGTCGTTGCTTCCTCAGCAGGATATTTGTATGCGACTGCGCCGCGCGGATTCTTGCCAACCACGCCAAGCTCACGGTACAGCGCCTTGTCGTTCACCTTTATCACCAAGCCGTCGGTGTTAAACGGCAGCTGGTGCCGCTCTTCTTCCCAGTGAGCTATAAACTCCATCAGCTTATCCAGGTCCGTAAACACCTTGTTCTCCGGATTGGTACTAAATCCGATTGCCCTAAGGGCGGTGTGTGCGTATTCGTAAGTCGGTATCTCGCTTTGGTCCTCTCTGATCAAATCAAACGCCTTGAAGTGCAATGGGCGTGCGGCGACAAGCTTAGGGTCGAGCTGGCGTATGGTGCCGGCCGCCAAGTTACGGGGATTGGCGTATACCGGCAACCCCTCCGCTTCGCGCTTCTTATTCAGCGTTTCAAAATCACGCTTCAGCATGATGATCTCGCCGCGGATTTCCGTTCTACCTTTATGCAGGTTTTCATATCCTTTATGATGGCGCAGCTGCAGCGGAACACTCTTGATGGTACGGACATTCGCGGACACATCTTCGCCGACAAACCCGTCACCCCTAGTAATCGCCTGGATGAATTTGCCGTCCTGATAGACCAGCGCTGCCGCCAGTCCGTCCATTTTCAGCTCCACCGAAAATTCGATCGATGCATTGGGCATCAGCTTCTGCATGCGTTTGACCCAAGCCTCGATGCCCGCGCGGTCGAATACGTCATTGAGGCTTAGCATGCGGGATGAGTGCCTGACTTTGGCAAACTTATCAAGCGCCTCTCCCCCTACCCGCTGGGTCGGAGAATCAGGCGTTATCAGGTCTGGATACTGTGACTCCAGTTTCTTCAGCTCCTGCATAAGCCCATCATATACTGCGTCGCTGACGCTCGGCTCGTCCAGCACGTAGTATTCGTACGAGTACTTTGCCAAGAGCTTCTTTAGCTCATCAAGTCGCGCAGCAACCTGTTGTTTGTTCATACTGCGCCCTCACCTAATGCATGGTTACGGTTTGAAGTTCCAGGTGTTACGACTAAGGTTTTCATAGCAGCTCCCGGTATAAGGCGTAAAGATAGCTCCAGATGGTTGCAAACCCTAGCGCGGAGAGAATGAAAAATGCCCACTCTGCTACCGGCGTCAGGAACAGGATAAGCGGCAGCATCAGCCCGGCGCCAAGCAAGAGCAGTATTAGCGGCAGGAACAGCAGCTTCCTCATCACCGTCAGCCGGCGGTGCAACACCAGCTGCCGGGCCGACCGGAGCGCTTTAAGGGGTGTCATTTTTGGTAAAGTCACGATGAGCAGCGCAAAAAGCGACGAACTCACCATATAGAGCGACAACAGCGCTAAGAGAAAGTAAACCGCGCCCCAGAGGAAAGTTTCAAGGGGTGTAACTGCCAGCCCATTGGTCATGACAATATTAAAAAGCGTGCCGCCGATGATGAACGGCAGCAGTTGCAAGCCAATGACACACAGCACCAGGATGAACGGAATGAGCGGGTACATACCTTCGTAGTAAGCTGCTTTCGCGCTTACCACTGCCTTGGCATGGGCTTGCCGGAGTGCCCAAATAATCGCTAGGCTCGTTATAATAATTAAAAATGTCTGGTAAACACCGCCGGCATCACTCGTGCTGGCGCCGCTCGAACCGAGCAGGTAACCGAACAAGGCCAAGCCAGTTGCGAAGCTGCCAAAGTCACCGCCGGCCGCTTCGTCGAGGCTGTCGCGTATTTCTGCCAAGCCCAAACCGCCGCTAATACCACGTACCAGCACCAGGCTTAAAAGCACGTATGCCAATAGAACACCGGCAAACACCCGCCAATGTATCCGCAGCGTCACAACTGCCTGGCGAAGCAGCATAAATGCACTGGGCAGCTTGCCCGCCGGGTGTTTTATGCGTTTGCTGACCCGGAACGACCTATAGGCTGGGGTCTTTAGTTTTCGCGAGGTTCGCAGGTTGTTACGGCTCGATGGCTGGGGCATTGGAGCTCTTTTGGCTTTCTGTTTTGTCCGTGCCATAGCCTATGCGCCTGTTCCCATACTCCTGAGCCGACGGATTCGCTCCTCAATCGGCGGATGAGTGCTGAGGAGTCCGGCGATACTCTTGCCCTTGAGTGGATTGGCGAAAAACAGGTGCGCCGTCGACGTGTTTTGGCGGCGCAGCTTGCTGTTGTGTCCGATTTTTTCCAGCGCCTTGGCTAGGCCTTCAGGGTAGCGCGTAGTAAGCGCACCGGTGGCGTCTGCTAGATATTCGCGCCTTCTTGAAATTGCAAGCTGGATCAGCATGGCCACAAACGGCGCCAGAATCGCCGCCACAAGCCCTAGAGCGAAGAACACTTGATTGCTGTTATTGCGGTTGTCATTGCTTCTAAACCACGACATCCTGAGCATAATGTCCGCGAGGAAGGCAACGATTGCCACCAGCGCAAAGGCGATCATCGATACGCGGATATCATAGTTTTTAATATGGCCCAGTTCGTGCGCCATCACCCCTTCAAGCTCGGTGTCACTGAGCGCATGGAGCAAACCCGATGTTACCGCTACTGCCGACGTCTGCGGGTTCCGGCCGGTGGCAAACGCGTTCAGCCCCTGGTCGTCAATAATATAGACTTTCGGCATCGGCATACCTTCGGTAATAGCTAGGTTCTCAACGATCCGCCATAACCGCGGGTTGTCGCGCTTCTCAATTTCATGCGCACCGTTCACCGCCAACGCCATTTTACTGCCGGCAAAGTAGCTGATAAGCGCATAAATGATGCCACCTACAATCACCCCGTATGTCAGGCTTGGCTCGCCGACATATTGGCCAAATACCCATGCCAAACCGGCGACCAGCAGCAAAAAGCCAGCCATAATAATGACAGTCTTCCGCTTGTTTGCCGCTATCTCCTT
>CAZUIL010000020.1:0-8091 GCA_964620175.1 uncultured Candidatus Saccharibacteria bacterium
TTCTTGGTTCAGTACGAGTACTGTCTCGCAAGCCTTATGCATTATCCGCGCAAACTCCGGCACCGTGAGGAACCTCGCACCCACCAGCTTTCTGCCGACAACCTCCAGGCTCTGGAGCCGCTCAAATAGTATCCTATTCGCTACCGGCTTGTTCTCGATAAACAGGTGGAGGCTGGCAAGCCGTGCGTCAAAGTCATTGATAATCTCCCCTTTGTCGTTTCTCGTCACTACAACGGTGAATTGGCTGTCCGGCTCGGAATACTGCTCTGGCATCATTACCCCCAATCAGTCCCCAGGTATCGTACACCCATACATTGCTGATTGCCATATGGTGCCATGTATGTCGTGATGGTTTACTACATATGTGACTTGCTCAAAATAACAATAAGTGTTACAACTTAAGTATTAATAAAACAGCTTTGGCTTGGTGGAGCCGGGGCAATCGGGAGTGTGTAATGAAGTTCTTCAGTCTTTCCAGAAGATTGGCGGTTAAACGCAAAAAACTAAATTATTCTCATAATCTAAAGCGCAACATTACGAAAACGACCTCATACACACGTTTGGGTGGCGTTATCAAAAACGCTTGGTACGCCTCTGTCGGAGCTGCTGCCGTCTTTGCACTGTTGTTAGGAAGCGGAATTGCAACCCTGCCCTTTGGCACGGCATCCGCGTATACATTCAAAGGTAACAATGACCAGAACCGGCTCAACGACAACTCTCACGTCAACTTTGTAAAAGCCACGACTACTTCAGTTACGCTGGAATTTGTTAATCCCGATAATTTTTCCATGTGTTTCGAATACAGGACAGACGGAGACACTAGTCAAGTAATCGGAACAAACCCGCCAGGCTATCCTCTACCCGAAAGATATCCTTACCTCTGCTTAGCTAACTCTACTGAAGAAAGAACTTTTACACCAAACCAATACGTAGAAGTCCGCTCAGCGTTCGGTGCTGAAAGTGACTACTTCTTTGACTGGTTACGATTTGATGTGGTTGATACCAGTTCTACACAATTCGTTAACGATCCTAAATATGTCCGTGCAAATAACGGGGGCGATTTAACGGCACAGGTCGTTACGCCAGACACAACGGAAGATGTGCGCTTTTTCCTTAATGGAGACTCCTCTACTTTCTTCCCTGGAAGCAACATCGGGGGAGCCGGTGCTACCACGAGCTGGTGGAGGTTATACACTCCCTTGGCAGCTGGCCAACACACAGTCCATGCCCAAGTCAAAATACACGGTGATTGGCATGATGTTGCTGATACCGGCCTAGTATATTCGCTTGATAAGCCGTGGGCTGAATACGTCATCCCTCAAGCAGACAAAAGCTTCCGCCCGAATGATGAGGTTGTTCGAGTCAAAGCAGACGATGAATTCGACCAGTTTAAGCAAATGGTAGTCATGATTGGCGGCACAGAACACACCGTCCTACGGGCTAACTGTGAGGATAAAGGACCATACGTACTTTGCGGGCTCAAGAACCTGGGGCTCACAGAGGGGAGCTACTTTGCAGACACCACTACCTATACGAAGGCTAATAACCGTGTGGACGACTTATTGAGTGAGCCGTTTTATATTGATGGCACCGCCCCTCAGGTCTTACACCTAGAAATTGAAAATGATGTAGCAGGCTACGTTTCATCCCCGATAAAAGCTGCTGCCGAAGCGTCTGATAACCATGAACTTGAAAGCGTTAACTTCTACCTCACATTGCCACGGCTCAACGATGGGGCTTGTACCGGTAACGGGACAAAAATCGTAAGTTTCCGGCAGAACACACCAAGCCCTGACGGCAAGTATCGTGCTGACCTGGCAGTCCCTGGCCTTAACGGAGAATATTGTGTAACTGCTGTTGCACGTGACTCTGCGTTTAACAATAGTGCTCTCGTACACCAAAAAGTAATTTTAGATACATCCGTAACCAAGCCCCAGCTCGTTACACCAAGCAACAATGCTGTCGTTAATGGTGCAAGCATTACGCAATCATGGGATACGCCTGACACTGATATCGATTACTACATCTATGAGAGTTACCATGATGCAGCAGCTACTGTTTTGAGGTGGCACGAGACATTCTCAGCAAAAAGTAAAACAGCTACCAATGTTGCTGAAACAACCTACTGGTGGCGGGTAAAAGCAGTCGATAAGGTCGGCAATGTTAGTGAGTGGTCAGACCTATGGAAAATTACTGTTGACAATACGGCTCCGCTTGCTGAAATTACTGCGCCAAGCAATAACACAGTAGTTAAAGGAATCATTGATATCCGTGGCAGTGTAACCGACAATAATCCACTTCGCTACCACGTCCAGATTGAAAATGAAAGCGGCGGTGTTGTCTACAGCAAGACCACCAATAAAAACACGGCCTTTACTAACGAGCTGCTACATAGCTGGGACACGACGAAGGTAGCTGATGGCACCTACAAGATCTACCTTGAAGCAAGAGACAAGGCAGATAACAAAGCCGGATCCCGAAGTTTTCCAGGCGATTCAGTCGCTGTAGTAACAGTAACTGTTGACAATACTGCTCCGGCACAAGTTGCGGGCCTGCGGATCCGTAAAGGCCACTCAGCTAGCGCGCCATTGCTTGGCTGCGATGGACACACCAACTCAACAAAAATACGCATTGAATGGAATGCAAGCCCGGAAAGCGATGTCGCATATTATTGGTTCGGCACGAAGTTTAACGCCAAACACAAGAAGGTAAATGCCCCGACTACTGCCTATAACGACAACATGACCCCCGGTAATAATCCATACTACTACACAGTTATTGCTGTCGACCACGCAGGCAATGAAAGCCCCATATCAGAACAATGCGGCATTGAGCTCGATCAAGAGTCGCCACTGGTCAACATCTCCGCCCCGGAAGACGGAGCGGAAGTCAGCGGTGAGGTTTCTGTCCTTGGCGAAGTTACCGACAACCTTGCCCTCAGTCACTATAACCTCTCGCTCTACCCTGGGGATGTTGATTTGAGCGATGGCGATACACACTCTGGTGAGCGTATTAACGATATCGTTGGCTGGGACGACGGTACCGAAACTGTTACAGGAACAACTGCTGACGTAAATCGCCTGCTTGATACTACCCTGCTCAGTAACGGTGAGTACCAGATCCGCCTCGCTGCACGCGACGCTGCCGAGAACCGTGATACGTCTGATGTAACCGGCAACTTTACTGCTTCCGTCCATGTCATCAAATTCATGGTCAACAACCAAGCCGAGCAGTCACCAAATGGTGTACAGGGAGTGAGCACCGATGGCAGCGGTGGTGATAACAGTGAACAGAAACCACCAACCACAACGTTCGAAACGCCTAGTATCGACGGCGACACTGGCCAACAAACCACCAACTTTGCAATGAATACGCAAAGTGGCAATACGCCGCCAGAAGCGTCTGAACAAAAGATCATTCAGCAATCTTTAGGCAGCGTTACAGAGCGCAACAGTGGCGACCAGAAACAAGTCCCTCAGGACTCATCAAAATTCGCTTCCACGAACTCAGGCTTTAATCTCAGCTGGTGGTGGCTGCTTGTGCCGTTTACACTGTTTGCCTTTCTTGCGTCATACGGGTTGTTCGGCGGCAAAGCAGAATAGTCCGCAAAAGTTTTAAAGCAAAGACAAACTACCCGGTTAACTGTTTGGCTTGATATTGAAGTTTTGGCTAAAGAAGTTCTGGGGATCATATGACTTCTTGACAGCCGCGAGACGGTTGTATGTCGGCTTCGGGTACATACGGTAAATATTTTCGTCGTGCTCGCTAAAGAAATTGATGTAGCCGCCATCAGTAAAGGCGGCGATCTTGTTCCAAACTCCAAGTGCGTTGGCTTTCATTTCCGGCGTAGCCTCTAGCGGGACAAATGTCGGACAGATTATCAGCGCTTCATAATCACGGTGGGCAAATGCGGTTTCGTCTGCCGCCACCTGGTTCATGGCGCCGCCGAGACTCCGGATTTGCAGGATCGGCCCAGCCTCTCCTGAATACGAGCCGGCAATCGTCTGGATAAGCTTGTCGTCGAGGTCCTTAACAAACCCGTTTTTAACAATGCCGTACATACCCTGTGGCGGATGAGCCTCTTGCAACACTTCAAAATACTCTTTTAATGTGACATCGTCGCTGAGTACCTTTCCCAGCTCCCTGAACGGCTTGAGCGCCTTGTCAGCTGCAGCCTGGTCATCACCCGCATAGCAGCACATCACGATCGCAGCCGGCGGCATACCCATAAACGACGGTAACGTAACCAGCATGGTGGTGAGCTCTTCCGGCGCCTTTCGCATACCGTCACGCCACCCGGCAATTAACTCCGCCAAGTTATCCAAGCCATACACAATATTGCCGAAAAATACTTTGCGTACCGGCTGGGCTACGAATTCAAAAGCTGTAACCACGCCAAAATTACCGCCTCCGCCTTCCAGTGCCCACAAAAGGTCCGGGTTTTCATCCTTGCTGGCTCGTACTAGCTCGCCATTTGCAGTAACGACGTCCGCGGCAACCAGGTTGTCAATCGCAAGTCCGTATTTGCGTACCATCCAGCCAATTCCGCCGCCAAGCGTCAGGCCGCCAACTCCGACTGAAAGCGTATCGCCTGAGGAAATTGCCAGGCCGTGCCTATGCAGCGCCCTCGCCGCATTGCCCCAGGTGGCGCCGGCGCCAATTTGCACGATACGGTTTGGTCCGTCTATTACCTTAGTTTCATTAATAAGCGAGAGGTCGATCACCACGCCGCCGTTATTCGTGCTGAATCCCGCCCCGCTATGGCCGCCGCTTCGGATTGCTGTTTCCAGCGAGTTATCCCGGGCAAATTTGATAGACAGGGCTACGTCTTGAGCATCTTTCGGCCGGAAAATAACCGCTGGCTTTCCTTTGAAAAACGGTGTGTCGCACACCTTCCCGTAGGCCTCATCCTCTGGCGTAATTATTTCCCCTTTGTATGTGTTCCGCAGTGAGCTAGTATCGAGTTTTTTATTCATTCGTACATTCTAGCACTTCCATTTATTGCTAGGCTTTGCGAAGAAGTGCTTGCGTTAATTCCCGACCCTGCTGAAGGATACATACGGCAACTTGTAGCAAATGAAAAGCTGGACATAGCCGCAATTGAGGCTGTGTACCACGGGCAATAAACCCAGCTATTCCTCTATTACAACGCTCAGTAAAGCATCAAACGGCACTTGCCCGAACGCCTGGTTACGGGAATCGATGGAATGGGCACGGTTGTCACCAACGACATAAAAGTGATTTGGCTCTACAATTGTGTCCGTCAACCCAAGCGTGTTTTTATCTTCATACGGAGTATATGGGTGGCCGTCGGGTTTGAGCACCGTGAGTTCGCCGTTGCTAATCGTGACCCTGTCAGCAGGCAGCCCCACGACACGCTTCACCTGCCGGCCGTTCGCTGCGACCGGGCTCTTAAACACGATTACATCGCCACGTTTTATTTCACTGGCCGGAACCACTTTTGCTTTTATGGTTTCGCCGGCGCGGATGGTGGGCTCCATGCTTTGCCCTTCCATTATGTAAACTTTGTTCTTTGCGGCATGCAGTGACACATAGATGCCAATGGCGGCTACCAGAAAAAGCAGGAGGGTAAAGCCTTTAACGATTGTTTTTGCTTTTGGTTTTCTCATGTCTCCATAATACAACAAAAGTCCCTTACCGGTGCTGGATTTGATAAGGCAATGGTAAAATTATGGCAATGGCTCGAAAGTTATACATCGCCGTTGTCGTTTTGGCTCTGCTGGTTTCAGCCGGGGCAGCGGTGTACGCGCTGGCAGTCCGGGATTCTGGTAACGATTCAAGCGCCATCTCACACACCCCTGGCCAAACACCTGATGATACTGATGACGACGGGCCTGGCACACCGATAACGGTAACCGGCACCTACGAGTGTCTGCCCAAGCGGGACACCAGCGGCCCACAAACCATGGAATGCGCCTTTGGCATCAAGCAGGACGACGGCGTCCATTACGCACTGCGCTTTGATGAGCAGGCGCGATTAACTGATTTTGTCGCCGGCAAACGTGCCCGGATAACCGGCGTATTCCGGGAACAAGTGACGCAGTATGATACCGCCGGCACTATTGAGGTTCAAGCTATCGAATCGCTGTAATAGCACCCCCGGGACATCGCAGCAATACAAGAGAATGCAAATCAAGAAACCGGTTCGCGGCGGCGGAAGAGCCAGGCGGCTAGCGGCACGCACACTGCGATAATCGCGATAGACCACACCAGGGCAAGCCAGCCGGAATCACCGATCGGCGTACCGACAAGCCAGGAACGTACGGCGTTTATCATGTGGGTAATCGGCTGGTTGCGGACAAAGACCTGCATTGCCGAGGGCATCGTTTCAACCGGCACGAAAGCGCTCGAGACGAACACAAGCGGGAAAATGAAGACAAAGCCGATCCACTGCGCAGCCTCCAGGCTTTTCACGAACAAGCCGAGGATGACAGACAGCCAGGAAATAGCCAGCGTCAGCAGCAGCGATATGCCAATGACGAGCAGCCACTCGGTTGCAGTGGCAGTAGGCCGGAAGCCGACCAACATACCCACCAGCACGATCAGTACGCCAGATATCACGTTGCGCACCAAATCGGCCGTGACGTGTCCGATAAGCAACGCGCTGCTGTTCATCGGCAGCGAGCGGAAGCGGTCAATAATTCCTTCTTTCATGTCCACAGCGATGTTAATCGTCGAGTAGTTAGCGCCGAACGTCAGGGTCTGGATCAGGATGCCGGCAAACAGATAGTTGGCGTATGAGAGATCGCCAGTATCGATAGCGCCGCCAAAGACATAGCGGTTAAGCAGCATAAACATCACCGGAAACATCAAGAGTGACAGTACCTGGTCAAGGCTGCGAATGATATGCAGGATACTGCGCTTGGTCATCTCCCAGGTGTCGCTCGCCAGCCAAAACAGCGGCGAACGCCGTTCCCGCGCCAGTATAGAATCAACCGAGCTATCCATTGGTTTCCTCCTTCTTCCCTTGCCCGTCTTCACTTGCTGCATGTCCCGTCAACGACAAAAAGACATCATCAAGCGTTGGCCGGTGCAACGAGACATGGGTCACCTTAATCTTAGCTTCTTCAAGGTCATTCAATACTTGTTTAAGCTTGCCGATTCCGTTCCTGGCCGCAATGCTCAGGGTCCGCCGCTCACTGTCAACTTGCTCGGCAGCCTTACCGAGCAGTTGTACTGCCGCTGCAAAATTGCTTTTTTCACTAATGACGATCTCGAGCCTGTCAGAACCGACCTTGGCTTTCAGCTGGTCTGCAGTCCCTTCGGCAATTACCTTGCCGTTATCAATGACGATAATGTTGTCGGCAAGCTGGTCAGCTTCCTCCATGTACTGTGTTGTCAGCAAAATGGTCGTCCCATCCTTGGCAAGTTTCTTGATCATTTCCCACATGGTAAGCCGGCTGCGAGGATCCAAACCGGTGGTCGGCTCGTCCAGGAATATAATCGGCGGCGCGGCAATCAGGCTCATCGCCAGATCCAGCCGGCGCTTCATACCGCCCGAGTAAGTGCGGACCGGCCGCTGTCCGGCTTCCACCAGGTCGAATTGCTTCAGCAGCTCCTTGGCACGGCTGCTCGCCTCGCTGGTGCTAAGCCGGTACAACCGCCCCATCATCCGAAGGTTTTCTTCACCGGTCAAATATTCGTCGACGGCTGCAAATTGGCCGGTCAAGCCTATGCTGGCCCGTACCTTGTATGATTCCTTAACCACGTCGTAACTGTTCACCTTGGCTTCTCCGCCGTCAGCCCGCAGCAGCGTACTGAGTATTCGGATAGTCGTCGTTTTGCCAGCGCCGTTCGGCCCGAGCAGCGCCAAAATAGTGCCTTTCGGCACGTCAAACGTAATGCCTTTGAGGACTTTAAGCTCACCAAAGGACTTTTTCAGTTGCTTGACTGAAATTGCAGATCCACTTTTTTTCATCGTTTTTCAGTATAACAGCATGTTTAAAAATTCATGCAAAAAATTGTTGTTCTCCCAAACCCATAATCCACGTGGTTCGGGTAGTACCCACTCATACAACTTGGCCAATAAAAACACCCAACCTTGAAGTTGGGTACTTTTATTGGTGGAGC
>CAZUIL010000021.1:0-7096 GCA_964620175.1 uncultured Candidatus Saccharibacteria bacterium
GCTGATCCGGCAAGCATAATTATCCAGTCATGCCCGCTGAGCGGACCAACCTCGAAGTACTTGGCGAACGGGCCAAAGTACAGCACGGCAAGCTGCAGCAAAAATGACGAAGCGATTGCTACGCTCAACCATGGGTTCGAGAACCACTTGATCCGGTAATCAGTCCGAATATCAATCAGGCGGACCAGCTCATACAAGACCATGGCGGCAAAGGCTGCCGAAACCGCAGCCAGCCGTCCTTCATGCGTATGGTTGTACCAGTACTGGCCAATGAGCAGCACGCTCATCAGCGTCCCAAAAATGAATATCTCAGTCCATATTCGTGTATTGACGATAGATTCCTGGAAGCGTTTTGGCTTCGCCTGCAGTACGTTGGACTGTGCCGGATCCGAGCCAAGCGCGACAGCCGGCAGCCCGTCGGTCACGATATTGATGAACAGCAGCTGCGCGGCGGTAAGCACCAAATCATTGAATAAGACGATACCAAGCAGCACGGTGATTACCTCAGCAATATTGCAGCTGATAAGAAAATTGACGAATTTACGGACATTGTCAAAAATCCCGCGGCCTTCTTCAATTGCTTTCACTATGGTGAGGAATTGGTCGTCCAGTAGTATAAGGTCGGATGCCTCTTTCGCAACGTCGGTGCCGGTAATCCCCATTGCTATCCCGATGTCGGCCGCCTTGATCGCCGGCGCGTCATTTACGCCATCGCCCGTCATGGCGACCTGGTGGCCATGCTTTTTGAGCGCTTGGACGATACGTATCTTATGCTCAGGGTTTACTCTGGCGTAGACACTAATGCTGTCAGAGCGCTTTTCAAATTCCTCCTGGCTCAGTGCATCAAGTTCGGTCCCGGAAATTGCTTCGCCATGAATGCCAATTTCCGTGGCAACGGCTTTGGCAGTCTCAATATAATCCCCGGTTATCATGATGACGCGCATGCCTGCCTCAGCCTGGACCCGGTGGATGACTTCAATTACTTCTTTGCGCGGCGGGTCCATCATTGCCTGCAGCCCTACAAACACCAGGCCATCCTCATCATTGGCACCCGGCTGTGATTCGGTTTCCTTGTATGCAAGGGCCAGTACGCGCAGCGCCTGCCCTGAGAACTTCCGGTTCGCTGCCAGCACGGCCTTCTTGTCCTGGTCAGTTATCGCACGCGGCGAACCGTCAGCACCAAGTATAGTTCCGCACTTTCGCAATATCACCTCTACAGCACCCTTTGTAGCTATCAAATAACCGCCCTGCGTTTTATGGAAGGTGCTCATGCACTTTCGCTCAGAGCTAAACGGCAGTTCGCCGGCTTTCGGAAATTGTCGGTTCGTCTCAGCCGGGGCTACCTTTCCCTTTTGGGCAGAGACAAGCAGCGACCCTTCCGTGGGGTCGCCAAGCACCGTTCCGTCCTTAATTGTCGCGTTGTTGCACAGCACACCGATTTGCAGCAGCCGTTCAAGGCTTGGCAACGCTGCCTTCGTAACAATTTCGCCCTCCGGGCTGTAGCCGGTACCGGTAAGTGTTGCCTCACTGCCATTTACGTACAGCGCGCGGACAGTCATTTCCCCCTTGGTCAGCGTACCGGTCTTATCCGAACATATGACATCCGTGGATCCGAGCGCTTCCACGGCTGACAGTTTGCGCACCAGGGCTTTTTTGCCGGCCATCCGGCGGGCGCCAAGTGCCAGGCTGATCCGCACAACGAAGGCCAGGCCTTCAGGAATTGCCGCGACCGCCAGGGCAACCGCTGCCGTAAAAGCAAAAATCAGCCGGTGCAACATGCTGCCGTGCACTGCTTCCGGTACGAAGAAGAACACTACCGCAAACACCAAAGCACATATTACTGCAATAATGTAGCCGAGCTTCTTGCCGAGTTCATCCAGCTTGCGCTGCATTGGCGTCTCGTCCGCTTCAACACCACTTACCAGGTCAGCGATTTTCCCGATTTCGGTGCTTTGGCCGGTCGTGACCACCACCCCAATGCCGGTACCGCTGGTGACGTACGTCCCTGCAAACAACATGCATTTTTGGTCGCCAAGCGAAACTTCACCATCAATCGCGGTAACGCCCTTCGAGACCGGAACCGATTCGCCGGTCAATGACGCTTCGTTAGCCATCAGCTCGTTGGACTCCAACACACGGACATCTGCCGGAACCTTTTGGCCCGCTTCTATCAGCACGATATCACCGGGCACCAGCTCTGTCGCGTCAACCTCTACTACTTCGCCGCTGCGCCGTATATGCGCCTTAAACCCAACAAGCTTCTTTAACGCCTCGACGGTTTTCTCAGCTTTATACTCGTTAAAGAAACCCACAAGCGCGATCGCGATTACGATTGCAAAAATCAAGAGCGACTCCCTGACACTTCCGCCCTCTTCAACGAACGCAAGCCCAAAAGAAACCGCCGCGGCAATCAGAAGCACTATAATCAGCACGTCTTTGAACTGGCCAAAAAAGAGGCTAAGCGGATTTATCCGTTTGCCGGATTGCAATTCGTTACGGCCGTACTGCTTGAGCCGAGCGTCCGCTTCGCTGGTGCTGAGGCCCGTCTCAGGCTGGACCGACAGCTCTTGCAATACGTCGCTAGGGGCAAGCTGGTACCATTTTTTCATTACTTAATCGCAGTAACTCTTTAGTTTTGATGCTTCGTTCATATATATGTTATAGTCTTTTCAGGCATAAGCAAAATGTGGGTAGAAAATAAAAATGCTATATTTAGCCTCCGGTGATTTAGAGCAACAGATCTCATCCCTAGCCATCAGAGCAGTAACAGCAGGATCACTCGTGCTGGTCGTCAGCGCGGTCCTCGCCATTATGGCCAGCAAAAAAAAGAAGACATTTAAACTAGTAAAGCTGCCCCTCTTTCTAATAATGGCTACGGCGCTTATCGGCACGACGCTGGTGCTGTTCGTCAGTACGGTTTACTTGAATATGAAAGCCGAATCCAAAGGCCCCGTGCATTGGCACACCGATATTGAATTCTGGGCTTGCGGTACGGAATTAGAACTGCGTGACCCAACCGGCTGGCTGTCCAACAAGATCGGTACGGCAACGTACCATGAGCATAATGACAAGCGGATGCACCTGGAAGGTGTAGTCGTAAAGAAATCGGTAGACGCGTCATTTGAGAAATTTATGCGGGTTACCGGCGGCTACGTCAATGCCACGTCGATCGGCATCCCGCTCAACGACGATCCTGAGAAGTGGACCGCGTACGAAGACCACCAGGACGGTGACGTCCAGCGCACCGACACTTTCCGCCAGCTGGAGCGGTTCATTGTAGACGGTGAAGACGGCAAAGTTATCGAGCTGAAGAACGGCCAGGCATGCACAGGCGGAGCGGCCGTACTCCAGGGCTTCCTATACCGATACAACAAAGACGATGACACATATTCACAAGTCAAGCTGGCAGATCCAGCCCGGTACGTCATGCGGGACGAAAGCATCGTGCCGCCAGGAGACTGCTTAATCATTGAATTTGACGTGCCAAGAGATACCACGGACAAACTTTGCCAACAGTACGGTGTCCGCGATGTCGAGCGGTGCGTACAGTTCGGCGTGAAAGAATTTAACCCCGACCTTTGCAACATTAAAGAAGTGCCGCCGAGCGGAGGGACAGACTGATGCTTGACCTACCTACCGTAACGCTGGTGCTGACTTCAGCGGCAATCGATTCGATCAACCCGTGTGCAATCGGCGTGCTTATCCTAATGGTTTCGGTCATCCTCGGCCAAGGCGGCTCGACCAAACGGCTGCTGATGAACGGGTTCGCATACATCTTCGCGATATTCTTTACCTACCTTGTCGCCGGACTGGGGCTCATCTACTTCTTCACCGCCATCCCGATTGTCATTGCCGAATACCTATCGATTGCCGTCGGAGGTTTGGTAATTTTTGCGGCGCTGCTGGAAATCAAGGATTTCTTCTGGTACGGCAAGGGCATGAGTTTGCAGATACCGAAATACTTTGCCCGCAAAATCCATGAATATTCAACAAGCAAGACCACGCTCTGGGGCGTCATGTTCCTCGGCGCCTTTGTAGCTGCGGTTGAGCTGCCCTGTACCGGTGCGCCCTACCTGGCTATCCTCACTATCCTGAGGATTGACTTCAACTTCTACGCATTCTTGCTGATGGTGCTGTATAACCTGGTATTCGTAGCGCCGCTCATTGTCATCCTCATCATGGTCGCCGGCGGCTCGAAGATAAGTAAAGTTGCCAAGTGGAAGGACGAGAGCAAAGGCACGATGCGGCTGTTTATGGGACTGCTTCTGGCAGCACTTGGCTGGATCTTAATCCTAATCGCTAACGGCACGATTAACTTTGGCTAGTGGGGGCAAAGATAGCGTGAAGCACATTGTAAAGCGCGGTGGCCATGTTGAGCTATACGACTCCAGGAAGCTGTATGCCAGCGTTTATGCCTGCGCACTTAGCGTGCGCGAACCAGTCGAGGCCGCTGAACTCATTGCCGAAACAGTAGTCAAACATGTAGACGAATGGCTGCAGCCAAAGCACGAAGTTACCTCTGCAGACATTCACCGTGTCGCTGCCGTGCGCCTAAAGGACATTAACCAGGACGCCGGCTATATGTATGAACATAACCGGGTACTGGGGTAATGATGAAGAGCCATTCGCACCAAAAACCCCTGGAGTTTGACTTTGACCTTATCGTCATTGGGACAGGTTCCGGTGGTGGCGTCGCCGCCCATAAGGTAGCTGCCAGCGGCAAAAGGGTCGCGGTGGTCGAAATGGGCAAATTCGGCGGGGAATGCCCGAATTATGGCTGCGTGCCCACAAAGGCGCTGCTGCAATCTGCCGAAACCTACCGCACCGCAAAAGAGGCGAAGCAGTTTGGCATCCGTGCCACGGGCGTTTCAGCCCAGTACCCTGCCATTAAAGCCTGGAAAGACAAAGCAGTGCACCGTACCGGCACCAGTGAAGGCGACGTATTTTTTGAAAGCGAGGGCATCAAGGTGCTGCGCGGGCATGCGCATTTCATCAACCAATGGATGATAACCGTCCACGGCAAACGCTACAGCGCCAAGAATTTCTTGATCGCCACGGGTACTACCTCTGTCGTGCCGCCGATACCCGGACTAAAAGAAACCGGCTTCCTGACCTACCGTGAAGCCATAGACCTCGTAAAGCCCCCGAAATCCCTATTCGTAATTGGCGGCGGGGCGATCGGCTGCGAGTTCGCTCACTTCTTCGCAACCATGGGCGTGAAGGTGCATGTAGCAGATATTGCACCGCGGCTGCTGGCAAACGAGGACGAATCGGTCGGCGACGCGCTTTGCGAGCTATTTACCCAGCGCGGCATTAACGTGCTGTGCGGCACAAAAGTCATGGAAGTCACCAAATCTTCGAAAGGTATAACCGTAAAGTACGAACGAGACGGAAAGGCCGGCCAAGTAACGGTCGAGCAGATACTGCTAGCAACAGGTAAAGCGCCAAACACCGATATGGGACTGGAAAATGCCGGGGTCAAATACGGCAAGAGCGGCATCGCTACCAACAGGTATATGCAAACCAATGTCAAGCATATCTATGCAGCCGGCGACATCACTGGACCGTATCGTTTTACGCATACCGCAACCTACCAGAGCCGGATCGCTGCACACAACATCTCGATGCCAGGCAGTAAGGTCGCTGCCCAATACCACGCCGTTCCCCGCTGCGTGTTTGTAGAGCCGGAGATTGCCTGCGTTGGCTTAACCGAGCAGGAGCTGAAAGATAAGAAAATGCCCTACCAAGTCGGCTACGCCCCTGTGAGCATCATTGGACGGGCCAATACCTCCAACTCACCTGAAGGATTTGTAAAAGTTTTGGCAACCAAAAAAGGGCTGCTTGTCGGCGCTGCCATACTGAGCCCCCGGGCCGGCGAAATGGTACATGAACTGACTCTTGCAATCCATCACCGACTGCGTGCCAAAGACGTGGCCGGCACTATCCACGCCTTCCCGACCTGGAGCGAGACAATCCGCATCGCCTGCCAAAAGATAAAGAGCAAATAGCTAGTTTGCAATAAAGACCTTTTACTGCTGCCAACGAACATTGCTAGCCACTAACCCCGGAACTCCGACCAACTGCGGTGTGGCAAAACTGCTGCCCGTTGATCGAGACCAGTAAATATTTGGGTTATTGTTTCCGTTTGGCTGGATAGAAAGGACATCGGTTTTACCATCTCCGTTAAGGTCAGCTGGCACCATGCGGGCATTAGCCCAGTTTATTTGGCCAGGCGCTCCCCATAAAGCACCTCCGCCCAACCACCCACCGGTAGATGGGAATACTATCATGTTTGGCGCCGCATCACCGCGTTTGCTGGATGCCAATAGGTCATCATGGCCATCGCCTGTAAAATCACCTGCAATCCAGTTGTTGATGTGATGGAAATTAAGTCCCGGCACACCGACTAACCGCGGTGTTTCGAAGCTTGTCCCAGTAGAGCGAGACCACCAAATATTCGGATTGCCATTTGAATCAGGCTGAACGGAAAGTAAGTCAGTCTTGCCATCGTTATCTAAATCTGCAGGTATGACGCGTACATCTGCCCATCTCAGCTCTTCAGGAGCACCCCAAAGTGCGCTTGCACCTAGCCAATTGCCCGTTGACGGAAAGACAACCAAGTTTGGAGCCGCATCGCCTCTTTTGCTAACAGCCAAAAGATCTGCATGTCCATCGCCCGAAAAATCTCCACTGACCCATTCCCTGACATCATTAAACCAAAGGCCTGGTACGCCAACCAGTTGAGGCGGCGCAAAACTACTGCCTCGTGAACGTAGCCAATAAATGTTAGGGTGTCCGTCGCTTTGCGATTGGATTGCAAATAGATCAGACTTGCCATCGGCATCAAGGTCTCCAACTGTTAGCCGAGCATCGGCCCACCTAATCTCACCTGGAGCGCTCCATAGATTACTTCCGCCGAGCCAACCACCAGTAGAAAGAAAGTTTATTAAGTTAGGAGCGGCATCGCTGCGCTTGCTTGAGGCTAGCAAATCCTCACCATGTGCACCGTCAAAGTTACCTGCCACCGGGACTCGAATAATGGTTGGATTTGTTGGATTATTACCGGTAAGGGGCTCGTTATTTAGACCGGTATTTA
>CAZUIL010000022.1:0-3107 GCA_964620175.1 uncultured Candidatus Saccharibacteria bacterium
CTCATGGTCCTTGACGCAGTCGGCCATCGTCCATTCGGGCGGCAACGGCTCGACATTGACCTTCGGGGGGAGGCCGATACCGACGAGCGTTACAGTGATGGCGTAGATCGTAGCGGGGTCCATGGCTCAGCCGTAGTTTACTCCGCAATCCCGCCAGCAGTTTCCGGTCGGCCTGTACGGCTCGATCCTGACCTTCGCACAATAGGCGCGGCGTCCGGGCGGTGCGGGCTCCAAGGCGCTGATACGAGCACGGCAGTCATCCAAAGTCGAGAGCGCGCGGCGAATGGTGACTTTCGGCACGTCGGGAGAGCCTGAGAACTGCAGCATGAAGAGCACAACGTATTCCATGGCGCTCAGTAGATTGTGCAAGAAATAGGGCATAGCGATGGCTGACCAGAATTTTCCTCCACTGCTAGACCTGCCTCCGGCGCCGCCGCCAGCCAATGAGCCGGGGCGGCCATCGATCAGGGATTTGCTCGATCAGGACAAGCGCGCACTCGAAGGTGCTCTGACCAACCCCAATAAAGAGATGACGCCAGAGCGCAGGGATGAGCTGCGCGAGTTCTATCAAAGGTTCACCCCGCCCGTGCCGGGTGTGTTTCTATCGCAGCCTGTGCGGGTGGCGGCTCTGCCTGAAGCCCTCGCGCAAATCCTGAGTATCCCCCCGGAGGAGCAGGCGCTGACAGCGGCCCGTGCGCTATCATCACAACCCCGAGAATCCTTCAGCTCATACCTCTCCAGCGTTCCTCTTGAGCAGGCCCGCGAGATGCAGCGCGCCTTCGAGGAGCAGCAGCTTGAGCGTGACATGGAGATGGCACGCGCTCAGGCATTCTCAAATCTCGTTTCGGCCCCGCCGCCGGCCCTGTTCGACTATTCCGAGATCGACGCCATGATCGCGGATCAGCTCGCGGCTGAGCGCGCGGCAGTGGAGGAGCAGGATCAGATCGCAGCAATGAATGATCTGGCCAGCGCCTTCGGCATCGGAATGGAGACGACGCCCGAAATGGGGCGGCAGGGTATGGTGGCTGCGTGGGACCCTTACAACGCTGACGATTGGGCGCCTGCAGTCTACGCCGAGGAAGAGGCCGTCCCTGAGAGCATGAGCACGCCGTTCGGCGTTGCCATGGGCACGCTGGGCCAGAACGTCGATGCCAATCCGATGTCAGGCCAGTTCAGCCCCATGTCCCAACATCAAACGGCGGCGTTCGCCGAAGAAGATCCATTCGGCGACGATCCGTTCAATGCCGCAACACCAGCCTTCAGCGTTGCCCCATCTCTTGCGACTGTGCCGCCTGATGCTTTCGCAAACGCTCAGGCGGCACTTGCCGCAAGGGCCGATCAGCAACTGGCCGAGCAGGATGCTTATGGCGAAATGGAGGGGAACCGGGGGCGGGCGTTCTCGTTATTATCCGAGCCTGAGCCAGAGACCCAAAACATGATCAGTTTCGTATCTCCGCGCGTGGCGGACATGCTGGCCTTCGCCAAGGAAATTCAGGAGACCGACGCGTTACTGAACGAGATCGCGAGAGCGCGTGAGCAATTCACTAGAACGCTCGACGAAACCGAACAGCAGATCACGGAAGCGGAGCAGCAGGCCAGCCTGATGTCGCAATTGGACGAGCAGGCATTGGATGACGCCTACTCAGCGCGCAATCAGGCGCAAGTCGGCGCACTGGCTCCCAATGCGCTGCAATCGGCAATCGCGGCACAGGCTGCATTCCCCGCTGATCCGTTCGGCAGCCTCACGTCGGATGACTTCGGTGTCAGCGAAGCAGATCCCAACTCCACCAGCGTCGGGGCTGTCGGCCTGACCCCATCGGCTGCTGCGGCGTCATTGACCGCCTCCAACCTGACAGGCGATCCGTTCGGGGCGTTCTCCGATGCGGCGCCTGGAATTAACCCAGCGGCGCCTACCATGTCCACATCGGATATTACTGGTGCCATGGGCACGGAGTCTGATGACTCCGATGGAACGTCGGCTTCTGTTGGACCGTCGATAGGTTCCACGCTCTCAGCCTCCATCGGGTCACTGACTGACTCGTTCGCAGCACCAGCGGATACGACATCTGCTGCAACTGACGTTTCTGGTGTCGATGCTGCGGCGTCTGACTCGGAGGGTGACAGCGACAGTGACAACGGCGGCGGCGACGGGCTGGGCGGACTCGGCGGCCTCGGTCTGAGCGGCGTTGATGCGGCGGCCGATGTGTCCGCCCCATCCGATACAGGAGATGCCGGGGCGGCAGGAGCCGGTGATGCTGGTGCTGGTGCTGCTGGAGATTCCGGGGCTGGTGGGTCGGATGCTGGCGCTGGTGGTGGCGGGGCCGGCACTGGCAGTGGCACTGGCTCGGACCCGAGCGCATGGGCGACGGGTGGCCGCGTCAAGGGTAAATCGAAGGGCCTCGGTGCCCGTCTCAAAAGTGGAAAATCCAAGGGCAAATCACGCGGCCTTGCCGCCATGCCCGGCTGAGTAAATCCAAGAGGGACAATTCAGAGGTAGGTCATGACCACGCAGGAAACGGCGGGGCAGAACGCCCTGTCGATTGACGACGTATTGGACGAGTTCGAGAAAGGCCCGGTTGCGACACAGCCGGAGCTCCCGGAGGTTGAGGTTGTCGCGGAAGGCCAGGAGCCGGCAGTAGAGACTGAGAAGAAAGAGCCGCCGAAGCCGAAGGATGACGACGCCGTTGCCAAGCTGCGGCGCGAAATCGAGGAAGTTCGGGCAAGAGAAGCCCAGGAGCGCCAGCAGCGCGAGCAGTACGCACGGCTTGCGGCACAGAAGGCGCTGGAAGCGCAGAGGGCAATGGCCCGTGCGCAGACCTCCGATTACGACCTGATCTCCAACGCGCTCGACAGCGCCACCGACAAGATGGCGTCTCTTGAGCAGGCCTATGCCAATGCGTTTGCCGAAGGTGATGGGTCCAGAGCCGCAGGAATCCAGAAGCAGATGGCTATCCTCGGGGCGCGCATCACGCAGCTAGAGGACGGCAAGTCCCGACTGGAGCAGCAGGCCCAGCTCCAGCGTCAGCGAGCGGAACAGCAGCGCCGTCAGGCTCAGCAGCAGCCCCGCCCACAGCCGCAAGCTCAGCATGCCAATCCATTCGAGGCGT
>CAZUIL010000023.1:0-2825 GCA_964620175.1 uncultured Candidatus Saccharibacteria bacterium
TTCAACGACAACAAGAGCAAACCGCCCAAGAAACTCGCCCAACTTATCATCGGTTATCGCGGCCTTTTGCACCTAGCCCGAAACTCCGGCGAGGTCAAGTCCGTGATGGTCGAGCCCGTCTACGAGAACGACGAGTTCCACTACGAGCTTGGCCTGAATCCCGTCATCAAGCATGTCCCGGCGCTCAAAGACCGGGGGAACCGCATCCTGTACTACGGCGTCGCCCATTTTAACAACGGCGGCTATCAGATGCGGGTCATGACGATGGACGAGATTTACGCTCGCCGCAACCGGTCGTCGTCCTGGCGAAGCGGCAACAGTCCGTGGAAAACCGACGAGGACGCCATGTGCCGCAAGACGGTCCTTCGGGCGATGTGGTCGTGGCTCCCCATGGCCGTCGAGCAGTTGCAGGCCGTACAAGCCGACGAGACGGTTCGGATGGACCTTTCGGGGGATGCCGAGTACATCGAGGGCACCTACGATGTGATGGACGAGGAGCACGACATCGACGCGGTTGGCGTCGATCCACAAGCTGACGCCCCCAACGTCCCCGAACAGCCCGAGCTCGACGTCGATCCCGAAGACCCACTCGCGCCCGATCCTAGAGGGTTCTAACGGCCTCTCCCTGGGACCATGGACATAGCCAAAGGGAACAGTCAACGGCCAGGCCCCAGGATGAGCATAAACCACGTTGCACACCGACGCCGGGAGGGATGCGATGACACAGCGTTGCGGTTAACTCAAATATGTAGTGCCGCCTGCCGGGAGCGTGATCCCGGCGCATGGAGCGGCGCAGTGACGGCGAACACGGCAGACTCCGCATAGACGTCCACACGTCTTTGCGACGGGATAGGCGACGGCCTGAGAAAGCGTCATCGGCGGTTCGATTCCGCCCCGCTCCACCAATGCCAGGCGATGTAGGCGAGATACGTGGTATGGAGGCAATAATGCAAGATACTGCCGACACGGTCCATGACCCTGCACGGGTAGTCCGGCCGCACGGACCTCTGGAGCGGAGCCAATATCTCCGGGCCTGCCGGGAGCCAAATCCCGGCACCCCTTCGGGGGAAGAGAGGAGGGTTACGGTGGCGACCAAGGAGCGGAGAGAATACCGGGTGGTTTGGCAAAGACAACCTCCCCGTCGGTTCCCCGAATGCGAGACGAGCCGCAAGTACGCCAAGTACGACAGTCGAGAGGCCGCAGAGCGCAAGGCGTTGAGGTTGCAGTATCGGCTTGCGGAGGCGTATGGGGCAGACCCAAACAGTTTCTTCTGCTGCGACGGGCACGGGTGCGGGTGCTGCGGCGAGACATGGGCAGAGCGCGAGGCGCGATTTCGCGAGGAGAACGAGCCTCTTAAGTTCCTCCGCATCGACTCCCGACCCGTGGGCAAGTGGGAGACGGAAGAAGAGATCATTTCGGCAGACTGACGCTTTGACCGGCTATGAGCGTTATCACCCGGCACCAGGAGTGCGAGAGCGCAGCGACCGTCGCAGTGACCGCGAAGCGGTAGGCCGGGGTGACGGTCTGCAAGAGGCAGGGGCGGGAACCCCCTGGGACGCTGGTAAGCCTCTCGCACACCACCAGGAGCAGCAGAGGCCGCGGTCCGGCGAGGGGGTAGCGCCTAATCGGACTCAACGGCGTTGTCCAGTCCTCTGCCGCTCCACCACAGCCCCACACCAGAGAGGGCCGAGGCATACCCCGCCTACCCCCGACGGTCCTCTCTGGAGCGGTGGGGCGCACGACGTAACGATAGCCTGCCCGTGTGGGCGAGAGATATGCGGAGGTGAGGATCGACGTGACCATGGCAGCATCGACACCGACACGACCCGTTTTGAGATACCACGGAGGCAAATGGCGACTCGCACCATGGGTCATCGAGCACTTCCCTCATCATCGGGTCTACGTCGAGCCGTTCGGCGGTGCGGCGTCAGTTCTGATGCAAAAACCTCGAGCTTACGCCGAGATCTACAACGACTTGGACGGCGAGGTTGTAAACGTGTTCCGGGTACTACGGCATCCGGGACAGGCGGCAGAACTCGAGCGATTGCTTCGACTGACACCTTTTGCACGGGAGGAGAGGGACGCGGCTTACAATCCCTCACTGGATCCGGTCGAGCAAGCACGGAGGACGATTGTCAAGTGCTTTATGACGCACGGAAGCGACGCCATCCGTCGCAGGTCGGGTTTTCGGTCGCAGGAGTACGTTCCTGGGACCGGACACCTCCCGAGTCACGATTGGCAAACGTACCCGAATCAGATACGTGTCTTTCTGGATCGAATGCAGGGCGTAGTGATCGAGAACCGAGAGGCGGTCGATGTCATTCGGCTATACGACTCACGAAACACTCTGCACTATTTGGATCCCCCGTATCCCCTCTCGACCCGGACGGATCCAGGCAGCGACTACCGCCACGAGATGACCGACGACGACCACCGGGAGCTCGCCGAGGTGTTGCACTCCGTGAAGGGCATGGTCGTCATCAGTGGTTACCCGTGCGAGCTGTACGACGAGGAATTGTACCCGGACTGGCACAGGGTGGAGCGGCCACACCTGGCGGACGGGGCGAGGCCGCGCACAGAGGTCTTGTGGCTGTCGCCAAGGGCGGCGGAGTATCAGCGACAAGTGGCGTTGTGGTAGGACGGTGGCACGACACGGAGGCTGTAGGCGTGGCCGCGGGAGGTGACATCATGGCTGACAAGCTCAACCGTATGCGGGTACAACTTTGCAGCATCGCCTACACCCTATCGGACGAGGGGCGACTGGAGGCGCGGGAAGTGGACCGGATCACGCGCGTGATCGAGCGCATGGGCGAAGAGGACATCGT
>CAZUIL010000024.1:0-2201 GCA_964620175.1 uncultured Candidatus Saccharibacteria bacterium
TGTGCTCTTTGATCCACGGGTTCGCCTCGATCATGTGCGCGTCATGCGCCTTGCCGGCGGAACCCGGAAAGAACACGATCTTTGCATTCTCGGGCAGATCACCCTTGATGCCGGTGCCGGGGCGGTTCGGGATCAGGTTCCGGTAGATACCGTGCGATCTGTCCCAATAGGGCATATCCGGACCGAGCTTCGCGGAAATCCACCACTGGTCATCACGGAACCTCACGTTGCTCGGGTCGAACTCTTTCCAGATCTCCGTCATGGTCCCGCATGTGTGGAGCAGGATCGAAGTATTGTACCAGGGCAGTCGAGGATCTGCGTCCGGCCCATCCCACGGAATGCGGCGCGGGTTGTGCCAGAGAACCAAGTCCTCATTCCTGTTCACGAGATCGTCCATGTTGCCGACGATCACGCAATCCAGATCGATTTGCAGGACGCGCTCGCCGAGGATGTCTTGGGCCATTGGCCTGAACGTGAACAGGCGCACGAAGCAGGTTCCCGGAACATGCTTCGCCCAATCTATGGGAACCGCGCGTATTTCTTCGTCTTCCTCGAACAGTTGAGGCCGATCCGTGATCACCACGAACTCGTGCGGCACGGTCAGGTTGCGCTTGACCATGCGCTGGAGAAGCCGAACATCATCCGGGATGTAGACGTAGTTCGCAGAGAACTTGGTGTCCGGCTCGTACCAGAAATATGTTGCTACGGTCAGGCTCATGCGGGAGCGCGCATCCCAATTTTCTGGACAGCCTGCCATGACGACTCACGGAGCCTCTTAAGCCACGGAATGTCGTACCTGCCGACCTTGATGGTCCCATAGCGCAGGCAGACGATGCGTGGATGAATCACGAGGACTGTTAGATCCGCCTTCCCGCTCGGGTGTTCCTCTAGATACATCTCCGCATCCTCGATCGTGTCGTAGTGGCCGTGAACGCCGGACGTTGAGAAGAGAACGAAATTCAGTTCGTCCGCTTCCCCGCTCGGGAACAGTTCACGAAGCTCCTTCATGTACCAGATCTTCAAAATCGAGTAATGCTGCTGAAAATGAACTGAATCGTCAGCCATTTGCCGTCCTCTCAAAGCACATGATCCTGTAGGGCATCTCGTACCCGATCTCGTTACGGGCAAGGCGCCATCCGTCCTCCAACGCGCTCTCGAATAGCTCGATTGCCCTCGCATGCGGATGATGAGCGATCCGTGCCGTGAGGATGAGCCCCTTGCGCGCGACCCGCTGCATCTCTCGCATCATCTTCACGTTGTCTTCCGGGGAGAGCCAGCGGGTTATGCGAACGTTGATGGAGAAATCCACGCTCTTATCTTCGAGAGGAACCTGCCGAACGTCCCCGACGCCGAACCTGAACAAATTCGGCTGCGTGATCTTCGCCTTGGCCTGGGCGATCATGTCGGGCGAAATGTCGAGACCGAGGACGAGATGCTTGTTGCGCTCGTAGGCCGGGAAGAACCTTCCCGTCCCGCACGGCGCATCGAGGATGACGGAGCCCTCCGGCATCTCGTCGATCCACTGCTCGATGATGCGCTGCTCGCAGATCCACTTCGGCGACTGCTCGCGCTTGGCGTCGTAACCGGTGGCAACCTGCCCGGTGTATTTCAATGCGCTGGATGGAGGCATATACTCCATTAGGGAATCGGTCATGGTGCAACCGCCGTCAGTTTGTCCTCGCTGGCGCCGACTCGCTCAAGAACACCATCAATCCACCTCGGGCGGGCCAAGCTGTAGAACCACCCGCCGTCCCGCGCCTCCACGGACAGGATAATGGCCGGCAGCTCGCGGCCGAACTCTCCTTTGAGCATCACCACCTGCCTAAGCGCGAATTTCGGATCAGATGATGGCAGGAACTTCTTTGCGCATTCATCAGCAAACTCATTCGCATCCACCTCAGCGAATGCGATAGCCGGTATCTTGATCTTTGCCACTGGTATTGTCCCTCACTTCGAAATTAGTGGCCGGATTGCTCCTTGGCTCCGGCCCAGCCAACGCGGAGTCCTGGAATATCCCCGCCTTTTACCGGGATTTCCCGTAGGAAGCTCGTTGTCCCTTACCTATAGTGCTCGACGGCCCAAGGATGCGCCGCCATGAATTCAGGCTTCAGCGGGCCGCTGCCGACCGGGGGGGAGATAGTGCATCAACTCATTCATGTGTCGGCCTTCGGCGTATGATACCTATCCTCGATCCATGCGAG
>CAZUIL010000025.1:0-1927 GCA_964620175.1 uncultured Candidatus Saccharibacteria bacterium
AGGCCCGCGCCGGCCGCATCGGCCGTGGCGATCGTGGCAATCGCGGCAGATTGATTGGGTGACGCCTTGGCCCGCCAGAACGTTCCTCTCGTAGCTCTGAACCGCGGTCTTGTCTCCCCAAAGGCTCTCGCGCGCGTTGATCTCGATAGAACCCGTCTGTCTGCCGAGGTGCAGACGAATTTCATCAGTCATACTCAGGGCGCGATGTCCCTCCGCCCCGGCACCAAGTACATGGGATCGGTGGCGAACGATACCGGAGCCGAGCTGATCGAGTTCGTCGCGTCCACCGATGACGTTGCCCTGCTTGAGCTGACGCACGACACCGGCACGGGTGAAGGCAGAATGCGCGTGTGGCTGGGAGATGACGCGCATAATCTTTCCCTTCTGAAGCGACAGCACGTCGATACGCAGGTGTCCCTGTCGGATACAGGGTGGTCCAACACGTCGACTGGCGGCGCAACCATCTTTGGCTCGCAGTCCGATGTCATACCGACGTTCATATATTCCGACTCGCAGAACTATACGCAGGGGGGCGTCACTGTCTCCGCGTCGTCTGAAAACCCAAGTCAAAGCGACGGTGGCGGGGTCACGGCTCTATTCGACGGCGATATAGGAAGTCGCTGGCAGGATACAGGAAGCGGCCACTCGGCTTTGCCGAGCTGGGTGAATGTCGACTTCGGATCAAACCCCCAAGCCATATCCGGATATGCGATACGATCGGATGATGCTGGGTCTAATCTGTCAATGGCACCGCGCAATTGGCGCCTTCTCACGGCAGATCACGATACCGGGTCTTATGCCACGGATACGGGGAAATGGTCTCTCGTTGACGAGAGGACAAATCAAACAGGCTGGGCAGTAAGCGAGAGACGAGAGTTCACCCGTCTGGACGCAGATACCGGGACCGTAGAGCCTCATCGTCACTGGCGGCTGTATGTAACTGCAGTACAGACGTTCCCCAACTCGCTGATGTTCAACGAGTTGGAGATGTTCACGGCAGCGCAGGCGAACCAGGCCAAGTTCTCGTCCGGCACCATGACACTCAATGCGTCGTCCATCGGGTCATTGGCCAGAGCCACAAAACGCGTGGTCGTAGATACGGGAGATGTTGGTGTTGAGCATCCCCTTGTCATAAGGGTCGAGCGGGGGCCGGTCATCATAAGAGTTGGGTCGTCGGATGGGGACGATGATTACGTCATGGAGTCAAGTCTAGGAACCGGCAGCCACAATATATCCTTCGTGCCGAGCGGCGAGTTCTACGTGACACTACAAAGCCATGATATCGTGGATCGTGTTGTCGGATCTCTCACCATCGGGGATAGCGGTATTGTGGCAGTTCCGTCCCCGTGGTCTGCTGGCGACCTCGACAACATCCGCCATGACCAGTCCGCCGATGTCGTCTACGTCGATTGCCGTGGTGTGCGCCCTCACAAGATCGAGCGCCGCGGAATAGGACGGTCATGGTCCATCGTAGAGTATGCGCCGAATGACGGCCCGTTCCTTCCGGCGCCGTCATCATCCGCAAAGCTCCGCCCGAACAACTACTACGGCAACATCAAGATCCGCTCTGATGTTCCTTATTTCCAGCCCGGCCATGTTGGTTCTCTCATACGCATGTTCCATTCCGGGCAGAGCGGCGTGTGGCCGCTCGGTGCCTTGGATGCCGCAACCGATCCGGTAGAGGTCACGGGCATAGCCGATACTGGGGTTGAAACGCCCCAGGACAGTGAGCGCAGGATCGTGTTCAGCGCCTCTGGAACGTGGCGTGGTGAGATCACCATAGAGCGATCGTTCGACGGTCCCGAGTTCGGGTTCCGCCCGATCACCCCCAACCTCGGCGATGCGACGGACACGGGCACATTCTCGCTCACGATAGACGACCCAGATGACAATATCAGTGCATGGTATCGCGCGAAGGTTACTTCTT
>CAZUIL010000026.1:0-1705 GCA_964620175.1 uncultured Candidatus Saccharibacteria bacterium
CCGCGCGCGTCAACGAGTTTGAGACAGCGTTCGCGAGAAATTACTGAGCAGCGACCTCCTTCGTCATGTTCGGATCTCGATCCAGTCCGATCTGGCCAGACTGATCGATGTTCGTCATCGGCGGTGGGTTGATCCACGCCGCCGCTGGCGGCAGCTTCTGCGTCGGGCGCCCGAGTGGGAAGCGCTCGGGGTGGCGTTCGTACACCGCGTCGAGGACATGCTGGCGGGCCGCGACGATGTCGGCGGCGCGACCGTAATGCACGTCGGCGGGATGCAGGAGTGCGAGGCCGACGTGGTAGTGGTCGTCGTTGTACCAGTCGACGAGCGCGCGGACGACCTGGCGCGCGTGCTCGACGGAGCCGAGTTGGTCGGGCATGTCGGGCCGGTACTTCAGCGTGCGGAAGTTCGCCTCGGAGTACGGATTGTCGTTCGACGTGTACGGCCGGCTGTGGCTCTTGATGATGCCGAGGTCGGCGTAGAGCAGCGCGGTGGACTTCGCGGTCATCGGCGCGCCGCGGTCGGAGTGGATGGTCAGCTGCTCGGGCACGACGCCCTGGTCCTTGCAGCATGCCTCGACGAGCTGCTGGTAGACGGCAGCCGACTCGCGCGTCGCGACCTGCCAGCCGACGATGTACCGGCTGTAGAGATCGAGGATGACGTACAGCGAGAAGTACGTGCCCTTCGTCGGGCCCGGCAGCTTCGTGATGTCCCACGTCCACACCTGATTCGGTGCGGTCGCGACGAGTTGCGGCTTGGTGTACGTCGGGTGCTGGCGCTGCGCACGGCGCTCGCGGACTTGGTCGTTCGCGGCGAGGATGCGGTACATCGTTCGAATCGAGCACAGGTAGATGCCGAGCTCGAGCAACGCCGCGTACACCTGCGCCGGCGCCTTGTCCATGTACTCGTCGCTGTCGAGCGTCGCGAGCACCTTCGCGCGTTCGTCGTCGGAGAGCGCACGAGCAGGGCGCGGACGGGGCGCGGGGGCCGTCTTCGGCTTCCGCGCGCGGTAGTAGCGCGAGCGGCTCATGCACAACGCGGCACACGCGGCGACCACACCGACGAGCGGAACCAAGAACAGCACGCCCTGCATCACGACTGCCGCCCGCTCTTGATGTCCAAGCGCCCGGTCCGGAACCGACCCCTGCCCAGCTCGATCTCCTCCTCCGTCGGTTCCGGCAAGGTTTCCCCCAACAGGGCGGCCACCTTCCGCTGCACATCGATGACCGTGTTCGCCTTCGCCAGCTCGGCCTTCGTGCGCTCGAGCTCTCGCTTTAGCTGCGCGTTCTCGTCGGCGAGCGGGTTCTTGCGCGACTTGGGCCCGCGCTTCTTCACCGCGAGGCCGGCGAGCTCGCCGGCTTCCCGCTGCCGCCGCCACTCGGTGAGGTGCGACGAGTACAACCCCTCCCGCCGCAGCAACTTTCCCACCGCGCCTTCAACGCCCGACGCGATGGCTGCATCCGCCTCCCGGACGATACGAAGCTTGTACTCGGCTGTGAACGACCGGCGCTTCGGACGCTCGGGGGAGGTCGCTCTCTCCGGAGCCCCCGACCGGGCGGCCTCGCGGACCGCGGACGCCGTGCCCTCGCGCGGAGCGGCAGCGGCGGACTTCTTGACAGACATGTTCAGCATCGTGACTCAATCCCAGCTGGCCCTCGACGGTAATTACGACCGGGTCTGCTGTCTCAAGCACGTTGGCACAGAGGGG
>CAZUIL010000027.1:0-1660 GCA_964620175.1 uncultured Candidatus Saccharibacteria bacterium
GAACCCGGATCGTCCGGGGTGTTCCTGTTTCAGAGGGAACCGTGGCGGATGGGGTACATGAGTTGCATGGATCATGTAGGCGGCCACACCCGTGGCATTCGAGGCACTCGACTGCCCCAACTTTTGCCACGACGCATGCGGCGCAAGGGGCGCGACATGCGCGACGCCCAGGCACCGTAAGATGCTATCCTTTCTAGGAAATCATTGGAGGCCACGGCCGGAATCGAACCGGCGTGCGCGGATTTGCAGTCCATTTTCATGATCCGGCGAACCCATTGAAATCATTGGATATAGGCGACAGTCCACATTCACCATGCCCCAACTTCTGACCCAAATTGGCGAGGCGGGAAGCGGCTTCCGTCGACCTGTCGGCTTCGCGCTGCAACTGATCGATCTGCAAGAAAGCGTAGTGCCTCTGCGTGACTGCAACCGAAGAGTGTCCAAGCCAAGCCGATACGTATTCCATGGACAACCCAAGCTCCTGCAGCAGACGGCAACCGCACGTCCGACGCAGATCATGCCACTCGACGTGTTTGGTCAGGCCCGCGCGCTTCACGGCACGCTTCAGGGCTTCGTAGAAGTAGGGGCTCACCGCAGAGTAGGGTTTGCCTTCCTCCGTCATAAATAGATAGGGCGCACTCATGTCGGCTCTCTTCAGCTCCTCAAGGATGCGCGGCAGGAGCGGCACCCAGCGTCCCTTTCCGCTCTTGCTGTCCTCGCTGCGTACGAACAGACGGCGGTTCTTGAGATCTATGTCGCTCGTCCTCAGACGAAGCATCTCCTTCTTGCGCAGCCCGGTATCGATCGCGAACTTGATAGCGAAGCCGACCTTTGGTGGGGCTGCGGCGATGACCAGCGGCTCCTCGTCGACCGTCAGGAAGACATCACGTGCGGGGTTCTCCCGCAGCGTCGTCTTGTTGGCGAACAGGAAGTCATGAACGGGGTTGTCTCTGGTGGTGAGCTCCCGGCCCTTGGCGAATGTCCACATGGCTGAAAGGCAAGCCAAGTCGCGGCGGATCGTGGAGCCAGTCACCTCGTCCGCCCAGCGGTGATCGACGAAGGCATTGAGCTTGGCCGGAGTGATCTCATCCCATAGTACGCCATCAAAGATGTCCGCCAGACTCAGGATAGAGACTGCGTAGCGCCGTGCGCTCGTGGGCTTGATGCGCGGGAAGTGGATTTCTGCGAACGCCTCTACAACTTCGTTGAACGTAGCGCGATGCTTTACCCAGCCCGATTCCGCGAGGCTTCTAAGGATCTCGTCACGCCGCTCTTTAGCACGTCGGACATCATCCGTTTCGAGGCTTTGTTCGTACGGGACGCCGTTCTTCTGCGCCCTGAAGTACCAGATCCTCCCGCGCCTCTTGAGGTTCTTGAGGCCCTTATCTCGCTTTGACATGGCACTGCTACCTTCTGAGTCTTCCACCACTCAGCGAACGTGGCCGCGTCGATGACGAAGGTTATCCGCTTGCCGTGCTTGACGTAGGACGTGCCTGGGATCTCGCCGGCTGCAGCCCGCCGCTGCCAGTATCTAACGCTGAAGCCGGTCATGTCGGCAACGTCAGAAATCCGCAGATCCCCCGTGTCACCCATCTTCCCCCTCCTGCTTCAGCTTTGTGTTTCGCCCGAACCGGTCACGGAACACGCCTTCGAAGTCCAT
>CAZUIL010000028.1:0-1499 GCA_964620175.1 uncultured Candidatus Saccharibacteria bacterium
ATCGCGCATCCCGCCGCTGCGAGGCGGTCGGCTTCGGTCCAGATGATGTTGAGGCCCCCGAGCATGGCTATGCGGCTGCCTTGGGGGTTGGGGGTAGGAGAAGGTCTGCTTCTGTGACAGCGCCTTGCGTGGCAGCGGAAATTTTCACTGCGAGAGGCAGGGAAGGTTGACGTTGCCCGTACACGATCTTTCGAATCGTGCTTTCGGCTTCACCCAACTCGGCCGCGAAAGTGGCGACGGATTTGTTCGCCTCTCGGAGATGATCAGGAAGTCGCATTGGGAGAATATGCCCCATCAGGGTACATATCACAACCCAAAAATGCACCCCACAGGTGTTCTAGCCGTTTGTGCCCATATCGGGCACGAAGGCGCAATGATCTCGAACAACATCTACCCGCTGAGAAAACGGCGCGGCATGACGCAATCGGATCTTGCCAAGGCGATAGGCACAAAGCTCACCATGATGGGCAAGCTGGAGCGAGGCGAGCGCAAGCTCACCGCAGATTGGCTGCAAAAGCTCGCCGCAGTTCTTGAGGTCCAACCCTATGAGCTCATTGGGCCAATTGAGGGCGCTCAAGAGCCTGAGGCGCCGGCCCTAAGGCTGCCTAAGGAAAATACCCTTCGGGAGATGCTGCGAGCCTCTGCGCCCTTCTTGTCTGGAGGCCAAGTATCTGAAGAGTTGCTTGCAAATCTCGCTCATAAGTTCGCTTTAGCGTCCAGAGCTGTCGAAGAGAGGCCCGATCTTGAGGCTGATCAGCAGCACTTGCAGACGCTACTTCTCGGAATTTTTCTCGATATTGAGCGCTCGCCGCTCGACAAATCGTCATCTGGATAGAGCATCCCGTATCGCATGGGACGCAGTTCCTCGGACATTCGACCATAGTACATCCTCCCAACGAGGAGCGTCTAGGGTAGGAGTTAAAACTGAGATAAATTATTGGGTTAGGAGGAAGGCATGGTCCGTAATGGAAGCCTCGTATTCGCCATGTTCGCGCTTTGCGGCTGCGACCAACTATCACCGCATTGGAAGGGATGGGTTTATCCTAACGGCGCCGAGCTAACGGTAGACATTCCGATCGGCCTCTTTTCGACGTTGGAGGAATGCAGGGCTAGCGCGAGGCGAACGTTGCAGTTCACGGCTTCCAGAGATGAGAACGGTGACGCGATCGAAGGGGATTATGAATGCGGATACAAATGCAAGGCTGATTCCGATTTAGGCGGCCTCAATGTTTGCGAGAAGACTGAGCACTAGCGCATGCCATGGCGGATTAGATCCCTTCCTGTATTCTTCTTCTCTGTTCTGATCGCCTGTTCAGGTGGCGGCAGGCACTCAGACACGACGACGCTATATCGAAACTCTGCACTCGACCCGACGATACGGATTCACTGGGCGACATTCGATGCTGACGAGAGTGACCCCGCCTACAATTTGAACAATTGCGGCATGGCAGCGCGTTTGCTGAATGCCAACGTCGCGGCAAGCGCGAAAGCGGAAGGCA
>CAZUIL010000029.1:0-1327 GCA_964620175.1 uncultured Candidatus Saccharibacteria bacterium
CTACCTCAGCAAGTTTTGATAATCTCTCGTCTGGTACTGGAACTACACCAATATTGGGTTCAATTGTGGCAAATGGAAAATTTGCAGCATAAGCCTGCTGCTTTTTAAGAAGCGCGTTAAAAAGTGTGGACTTGCCTACATTAGGCAAACCAACTATCCCTACTGATAAAGACATAGGTGAAGTATATCAAAAATCAGATCAAAATTACTTTACACATAGAGGTGTCCTTCTTTGTCGTTATGATCAAAAGCGAAGTAATCTATATAAATTAATCATTGTCACAGCGAGCTAATGCGAAATAATCTATATAAACACATCCTCGTCACTGCGAGCGTAGCGTGGCAGTCTATAAAAATAAAAGAATGGATTGCTTCGTCATTTTATTCCTCGCAAAGACTACACACCAGATCCAAAAGAGATTGCTGGAGTGAAAAAGTGGCTTGAGAGTGCAAAAATAAAAATCGAATCAGCAAAAGAAAGCAATGATGAATTAGCCCTAGGTTTTAATGTTTCAAACATATTGTGGCAAATTGTCAGAGGTTTGTATTTGTTAAATAACAAACCAGTTCCCCCAAGCACCACCGCTTTTAGAAGGATTAAAGATTTGAAAAACCTACCTGACGATTTTGGTAAATTATGGAATGAATTGCTTACAGAAGACCTGAAAAGGAGAATAGAATCAACGAAAATATTACTGAACTATCTTATAAGTAATATTTAGATTTCAATTTCCTTCATCTCTAAATTTGCCCAATCAACATATCTTCCAAGATCAAGAAATATTAACTGATCATATTTTCCCCTCGCAGCAATAATCCCCAATAAATGTCTAAAGAATATTGCATGACCAACAACAGCAACGCTATCGTATTTATCTTTTTGCTCTATTAGAAATTTCAAGAACTTCTCTGCTCTTGCTTTAATTTCATTGAAGCTCTCGCTATCGTCATATTTCCAATCAGGGTCTTTGCGATATTCCAGAAGTCCCCAGTCCCAAAACTTTCTCCCTTCCTCTCTACTTTTTCCGTCCAAAGATTTAGGCCTGACATACTCATGAATATAATCAATAACCTCGTATTTGCCTTCACCAAAAACAAGGTCTGCTGTCCTAGTAGCCCGAATTAAGGGAGAGGAGTATACCTTATCTACTTTCAGATCGGAATATAGTCCTTCTTCAATGGTAGATTCGTCTATCTTTGCATCGGGATTTTGAGATTTTCCTTCTCCAGATTCAAGAGTTTTTGCATGTCGAATTAAATGTAGTTTCATATATATATTGCCTTATCGGGATCTTTATCATCTGGAAATGTAACCTTCTGCACTCCC
>CAZUIL010000030.1:0-1320 GCA_964620175.1 uncultured Candidatus Saccharibacteria bacterium
TTGTCGATTGTCAGCGCCCTGCCTGACACGAAGACAGTACTGAAAATCGGAATGTTCGGTCAAGTAGAAAATTTGGATTTTCGAAATTTGCTACGCAGAATGAGAAACGCCGCGTTGCATGGCGGCAACACGGCGTCAACGACAGTCGCAATGAGGCGTCAGATTTGCTTGGCGTAGTACTCCCCGACGACCAAGCCCTCGATGCTGACCTCCTCCAAGTCGTCGTTGGAGGGGAACGTCACGACCGGCTTCGAGGACTGTCGGCCGATCGTCGTGCAGTGGAGCTCAACCCGCTCGCCGCGGATCACCACACTGCGTATCGTATGTTCCTTCTGGCCGCCGCGCTCCCGGACGACATAGACCTCATCCCCATGGAGAGGCTGCTGCCGGATCTTGAAATAAGGTACACAAATAGCGAATCGATTAGGATCTTCCTCGTAGGCTACCCAGTACTGTTCCAGCCCGATCAATTTCGGGCTCGGGTCTGCTGGGACGCGTCTGGCTGCGTCCATTATCTGCCCCCCTTCCCGCCACACTCCGGGCGCGATAATCGCTCGACCAAGAATTACTTGCTGAACATTTCCTCCCCCCGAAGGCTCTAGCAGCCTCACGGTGGACATATTATCGCCACTGTTCGGGCCGGGTCCACTCACAAAATCGGGTGGCGGATCGACCTCCAGGTACTTGGCAATGATCGGCACCTCGTGCGCCGAGAACCGGCGCTTGCCAGACTTGAGGGCCGTTATCGCGCTCGGCGGGACTTTCAGTATCCTAGCTAACTCCTTCTGACTCTTGCCAGATCGGCGCGACACCGTGCCCAGCGCCTCCACGAACCATCTTGTCAGTGCTTCTTGGTCCATGGACGCTATACGCCGCGAGCAGAGCTAAAAATCAAGTAACGCCGGTTCGCTAAATCCGCACGAGAGAATTGTGGATAAACCGAACTGTCTTGACGAACGCTTCGGATTATCCGAATATGCGAGGCATGAAGCCTCGCGGAAAGACAATCTATCTTGAACCAGCAGCTCGCGTCATCCGAACGTTTGGAGGGCGTCGCGCCGTCGCCGAGATATGTGGTGTAACTGCCCATCGCGTTCATTCATGGATGCGGCCCGCTGAAGTCGGTGGAACCGATGGGCGTATCCCAACCAAGCACCTGCCAAAATTACTGGAGTATGCGGAAGAGAACAAGCTTCCGCTCAAGCCACGCGATTTCATATCCGCGTAACCGCATAAGTTGCATGTGAGTTCCGAGTTTCCCTCGATAGCGTGAGTGCCACGGGCGCCCGCCTGACGGTCATCGGCTAACCGGTTCGGCGG
>CAZUIL010000031.1:0-1236 GCA_964620175.1 uncultured Candidatus Saccharibacteria bacterium
TGACGTGCGCCCCGAAAATAATACCAAGGCCAGTTAGAGATTTCCGTATAATGATGAGTAAGGAGATCTCAAATGAAACAGAAGCGATTTACAGAAGAGCAGATAGTCCGAGCGTTAAAAGAGCTCGAGGCGGGGCGAGTCACTGTTGCGGAGCAGGCCAGAAAGTTAGGTTGCGCGGAAAATACCATTTATCTTTGGAAAAAGAAATACGGTGGCCTGGAAGTAAACGATTTAAAAGAGCTGCGTGAGCTGCGCCAGGAAAACAGCAAGCTGAAACAAATGGTGGCTAATCTCATGCTGGAAAAAGAGGCCATTGCAGAAGCCCTAAAAAAGCTCTGAGGCCCGATACGCGAAGGGTTGTTGTTGAGACGCTGATGCGAAAAGGCATGTCTCAGCGAGAAAGTTGTCGGCTGGCTGGGCTGTCGAGAGTGGCAGCCCGGTATCGTCCGACAACGACAAATGATGCTCTGGAAGCCAGGATGAAGGAACTGGCTCTAGAGCACAACCGTTACGGTTACCGGCGTATCTGGGCCTTATTACGGCGAGAAGGGTGGATGGTGAACATGAAGCGAATCCGACGTTTGTGGAAAAGGAATCATCTGCAAGTGCCCAAAAAGAAGCGCAGGCAAAGACGACAAGGGAATGGTTGCTCATTGTTCCCAACAAAAGCACTGGTTCCCAATCATATTTGGACGCTGGATTTTGTACATGATTCGTTAAGGCACGGCAGACGGATTCGGATGCTGAGCGTGGTGGATGAATTCACCCGTGAAGCGATCCAGATTCATGTGGATTATTCGCTCAAGTCCCAAGATGTGCAAAAGGTATTGGAGAGGCTGTTTAAAGAGCGGGGAACGCCGTGTTATTTACGCAGCGATAATGGCTCTGAATTCATTGAGCGGGCGTTAAATAAATGGCTCAGGCAACAAGGAACGGAATCGATTTTCATTACCCCAGGCAGTCCTTGGGAGAATGGGAAATGCGAGAGCTTTAACGGGAAACTCAGGGACGAGTGTCTCAATGCCCACTGGTTCAGGACGCTCAGAGAAGCCCGTGTACTCATTGAGATGTGGCGGAAACAATACAACGGCTTCCGCCCTCACCGGGCTTTAGGCTACGCAACCCCAGCTGAATTCGCCGCTCGCTGGAATTCTACAAATTCCAGCGACTCCCTGGCGGCTGTGATATGATCCAAACACTCTAACGCTACCTGGTATTAAAAATGGGTCCCGGTCA